>CAZYNP010000005.1:5410-181293 GCA_964647995.1 uncultured Cytophagia bacterium | reverse complement strand
AAGTGGTAGATAAAAAATGTCGCTTGGCTGGTAGAAAAAACATGTCGGATAAGACAACCAATTCCTAATGGTTCGAAATCCAAACTACAGCAGCTACTTGTAATCAATACTTGCTAGTCCTGTCTTCTCACTGATAATAGAACAGCCACAGATAATGAATCAAATTCCAGATTTCAAAAGACAAATGACAAACAATATTCACAATTCAAATCCCAGAATTCGAAGGGGAGATTTGAAAAATAAATGTTGACAACTACGGATATTTTATTTATCTTTAACCAACAGCCTTGCGAAGGCAACTTCAAAGCTGAACCTTCTCAAGGGTAAATTGAAATACGACACCATGTTTTGAGGAGTAAGCGATGGACAAAGAAATGATTACGGCTGAGAGCCTGTTAAAAGACATTTATGAGGCAGAATCTTCGCTGCGTTGGTTTGAGCAAAAATATGGTTTGCTTTCTAAAACCTTTTATCAAATTTATCAGCAGGGCAAATTGCGTGATGAAGACCCCAGCGAGATTCAGGAATATATGGAATGGTCGGGCTGGTACGAGATTTATCAGGATCGCTGTCAGCGGTATGAGCAAGCTATTGAGCAACGCTTAAAAAATCTGGCCGCACCTGCTTCGTTGCATGACTTGCATATTGATCAATTAGAAATAGCGGAATAGCAATGGAAAATGCTCTGCATAGTTATGGGGAATATGCGAAATTTATTTTCTTTCTTCTGGCGGATCGTGTTACCATAGAGCGCCACACCATAGGCGTTTATACGAAAAGTCAAACCATTGGCATTGCACGGGGACGAGTCATTTTTCGTTCGGGGCATGTATTACGAGTGTTTGAACAGGTTGATTTTGTTACTCACCGCATCGTCAGGTATTTTTATGAACTCACGTTTGAGGGCGAACCGCTCTGGTGGTATGATTCAATGCCTCACCCTGACGTGGAGGAGTTGCAAAGCAGTCATCCCCATCATAAACATATTCCGCCAGACATCAAGCATCATCGAGTTACAGCAGCGGAGATCAGCTTCCTTCGTCCCAATCTGCCTGTTTTAATAGAGGAAGTTGAGAAGCTGACTGACTGAAATTCCAAAAAACAAAATGAGTGAATCTCCAAATTACAAAAAGCAAATGACAAACCTGTCCACCAACTGATGGACAATGTTCAAAAATCAAATTCAAAATTTCAAATCCCAATCTTCAAATATCAAACCCCTCGGACAACTAACGGATGATTCTAGATTATGCCGCAGCTAAAACTTGTTCTACCTACTCTAGCAGATCTATAAATATAAAATGGCTCTTATGATAGAGATAATCTTCGCCGCTCTCGTCGATCACCCGCACAAATTCGTCCTGCCGTGCTTGTTCATCGGGAATGACTTCATAAAATTTTCTGGGGATCAGTGAAGCTTCATAGCCCTTGTTGTCAATGCATAATGCAAATTGCCTTTTTATAATTTTTTCCTAATCTAAATATCGTTTAATTTTCATATCCTTTCGACCCATACCATGGGCTTCTTACCAGTGAAGCTCAACTCATCGAATTCTAGCGTATTGATTTTGCACATCCCGCAAAGCGTGATTCTGCTGTTAGCGCCAGGACTTTTCAGATGTTTTTTGATAAGGCTCTTAGGCGCCGACCAAACCCTCCCCCCTGCTCCTCACTCCAGGCCGATCCGGCGCTGCTGGGAGGCACTTTGCCCGGAATTCCGATCGGTTACCTGAATGGTCAGTTCGTATTCGCCGGCTTTGAGTTTGCTGACATCCAGCGCCAGATATTCAATGGAACGCTCGGACATTCCCTCCCGATCGATGCGCGTGCCGATGGTGGATCGGCCGCCGCGAAACAACCCGAGAAGTTTTCCTCCACTTGCCTTTCGCAGCGCCAGCGCGTAGTCGATCGTGAAGGACGTTTTGCCGGCCGCATCGGATTGGAGTTGATAGATCTCAAAATAGACATAAACCGGTTTGCGCAGCGAAAACAACCGAATGGGATTGGGGATGATGAGCAGTCCATTTTTGGTGAATTTATTCTCAGCGGTTGCCGGCTCGATACGGGTGGCCAATTCCACCTCGCTGAGGGCCAAACCCGGCTGATGGTAATTGGGGATTCGCCGGTCCAATTTCCAGCCTCCTAATAGGTTGGTGCCGAGCGGCCGGACGAACAGGGCAACATGGTACGAGTCGGGCGGGACTTCGAACCGATACAGATCGAGAAACGAATCATTTTTCTGAGGCAGCAATTGCACCTGGTCCTGGTGGTGGGCAACTTCAATCCAATTCAAATTGTGAATCGTTAATCCCCGGTCGATGGTTATGGGATCGTTGCCGCCGCTGGTTTCGGCCATAATGGCCGACAGGGGAAAGGCGTAATGAATTTCCAGCACGGTTCGGCCTTCCTGGCCGCGGAAAGTGGTCATCGCAAACGGCAGTTCCAGAGGCTTCAGTGGCTGTTCCCAGGTATGCCGATCCGTGGCTAAGCCGGCCTGAACGGACTGGCGACTCTGCTGCGCCATTTCTTCAACATACGATTGAAATTCCAGTGGATTGGCACGTTGCAAGCGATGGTAGACGCTGCCGAGATGCAAGCGATCTTCCAGCATTGCGGGATCGGTTATAATGGGCGTAAAACGCCAATATTGAGTCGTGTTCTCCAGCACAAAATGAAAGGTCATCGCCGGCGCGGTAGGCGTGCGATAATAGACCCAGGTTTCATTGGCAGGAGAATTTTCATTGAGGGTGACGGCCCAATCGTCGCGCTCGCCATGCCGGATGTAGATCAGCCCTTTGTCATTGTATTCATCGTTCAGCCGATAACCGGCGGTGAATTCCAGATAGCCCAGGTTATCGGGATTGTTGAACCAGGTGCGAAAGCCGTCGTATTCAAAATTTTTTTCGGCGTAGACCAGGCGCCGATAGTGCTCGGCCAAACGTACATTCACATCAGCAGCGGGCGTTGGATCGCGACGGGTCCAAAGGGCAATGAAAAAATGTTGCTTATCGGGAATCGTCGGTAAGCCACGATAAGTGGCCAGTTCTTCATCGGTGACGATATATTTGACATCTTCAAAAACCAGGTCGGCTGCCACGTCGGTGTCGATTTCGCGAACCGCCTGCCAATAGAATTGCTCGGCTCGCTGGGGAAGCTTTCTGAGGTAGAAGATTTTAGCCAATGACAGATAAATGGGCTGCCGGGGCATGGTCAATTGGCGCGGCAGCAGCAAAGTTAGCAGGGACTCGGCTGCAGCCAGATTGCCATCCCGACGGTATTTTTCGGCGATGGCCCACCGGGCTGGTTCCCAGGGCTGGCGTTCGAGCCAGGCGATGGTATCGGCTTGCCGGCTGTGGGTAATGTAATAACGATACATTCGAAATAGTTTCACCTGGGGTTCAATTAGCTCCGGTCGCAACCGCACCTGGGCTTGAGCCATCTGGATGGCTTCCTGATAATTTTCCCGGTAGCGTAGCAGTTGCGCATATTGCCAGAGCACGTCCCGATAGAGCGAATCCCGCTGGATGACAAACTCGAAGTGCTTTTGCGATTTGTCCCAATCCAATTTTCGCAGCAGGAGGACTTTGAATTTGCCGGTTTCGCGGGTGCAGATGCCGCGGAAATAGTGTGCTTCGAGATGATTGCGATCTCGCTCCAGCACCTGCTGGAACCTATCGCCGGCAGCAGCCCAATTTTCCAGCGCCAGGTCAATTTTGCCAAGTCCCAGCCACGCGGGCATGGAGCCGGCATCGATTTTTAGCGCGCTTTGATAGGCAGCTCTGGCGGCAGCATATTCCTGGCGCAGCAGAAGTGAGTCCGCGCGCGCTAGCACCTGGTTCGCCGCACTGCTATCCACCTGCGCCTGACACCAGGAGGCGGCTACAGCAGCGATTAGAATTAGCCCCAAAAGCCAGAATGATTTTTTTGGAAATTGCATGTGATTGTTCCATTGGCGGTACACGTTTCGACCGGATCGGGCTGGTAATGGGTGAGCTTAGCCACAGAACAGTCAGACTCGCTGTCCTATATTTGCCGCAAACAGCTTTGCCAACATATTTACAGCAAGATCGATCTTCCTTAGGTCATAGAACCATAGGGCCAGGATATATGCGCCTGATCTCAGAAAAAAAGATGCTTCGGCCAGTTGCTCTGCCGAAGCATCGTTATAAGCGTCCCCAAACGGTCGGCAATTTATGCGCCGCGTTCAAATTTGACCAAGGGCTTAATTGCTGGGGGTTTCCTCGGCAGTTTCCGGCGCAGCGTCTTTTTTATTGCGCGACTTGCGCGGTTTGGCCGCCTTTTTTTGCTCAGATTCCGTTGCAGCGTTGGCTTCTGATGTTTCAGCGGGGACTGGCGTCTGAGTTTCGGCCTGCGCTTCGGCTGGACTGGCGCCGGCTTCTTTGGGCCGACGCTTTTTGCCCTTTGGCTCTGGCTCCCTGGCCGTTGCCGCAGCCTCGCCAGATGGCTGGGAGTCGACAGCGGTCGAGGCGGCCAGCGGTTCCGCTGGAGCGGGAGCGGCTTCGCCAGTCGCTTCAGCTACTGGTGCGGCCGGTGCAGGTGTTTTCTCTGCCTCCGGAAGCTCGCTGAACAGGTCTTCGGCTACCTCGATTTCGACCGGAGCACCCTGCGCCTTTTGGCGGATCAGCCCCATGGCATGATCGATCTTTTCGGAAAGCACAATTTTCTTGGCTTCTTTGTTGAACTCGATCACGCACAGTTCCAGTTCATCGCCCACTTTGTAGCCATCAGCGGGTTTGGTCAGATTGGGCTTAGCCAGATGGGACATGGGGACAAAGCCATCCACTTCATCGGGCAACTCAGCAATCACGCCTTTCTCGATGAGGCGGACAATTTTGCCTTTGGTAATCGTTCCCGGCCGATATTTGCCACCAAACTCTTCCCACGGGCTATCTTTGATCTGCTTGTAGCCCAGCGAGATGCGCCGATTTTCACGATCGACATTCAAGACGACCACTTCGATGCTATCGCCTTTTTTCAGGACTTCGCCCGGATGTCGGATCTTCTTCGTCCAGGACAAATCGGAAATGTGGATCAGGCCGTCGATGCCCTCCTCCAGTTCCACGAAAGCACCAAAATTGGTCAGATTGCGCACCTTGCCTTCATGCCGCGAGCCGACGGGATATTTCTGTTCCAGGGTGTCCCAGGGATCGGGTTCCAATTGTTTTAAGCCCAGGGAGATCTTCTTCTCCTGTTCATTGATGCTCAAAATCTTGGCATCAATGATTTCGCCCACCGACAGTATTTTCGACGGATGTTTGATATGTTGGGTCCAGGACATTTCTGAGATGTGGATCAAGCCTTCGACGCCTTTTTCTAATTCGACAAAGGCACCATAATCCGAAATATTGACCACTTTGCCCTGAACAATTTTGCCCACCGGATATTTCTCGGTAACCTTCTCCCATGGATGGGGTTGGAGTTGTTTATAACCCAGCGAGATTCGATCTTTCTCTTCATTAAAATCGAGCACCATCACCTTGATGGTCTGGTCATAGGAAACAATCTCGGAGGGATGGCTGACGCGGCCCCAGGAAAGATCATTAATATGCAATAGCCCATCGACACCGCCGAGGTCAATGAACACGCCAAAGTCGGTGATGTTCTTGACGGTACCTTCGAGAATCTGGCCCTTGGCGAGATTATCCAGGATTTTTTGGCGCTGCCCTTTCATCGCTTCTTCCACCAGAGCCCGATGGGACACCACGATGTTTTTGCGCAGGCTATTCACCTTCACGACTTTAAAATCCAGGGTCTGGCCGATGAGCGCATCGAAATCGCGGATGGGTTTCACATCGATCTGCGAACCCGGCAGAAAGGCATCCACGCCATCCAGGTCGACCACAATGCCGCCTTTGATGCGACGGACGCATTTGCCTTGCAAGATGTCGCCCTTTTCGTATGATTGCAGAACTCGTTCCCAGCTATGAATGAAGTCGACTTTCTTGCGCGAGAGCAACAATCGTCCTTCGACGTCCTCGATGTTTTCGATGTAAACCTCGATATCGTCACCAACTTTGAGGTCTTCGGGGTGGGCAAATTCTTCCAGGGGCACCGTACCTTCGGATTTGAAACCGATGTCGATGGTCACCTCTTTATCACCTATCGCCAGGATTTTCCCGACAACTAATTCACCCTCGATGTAATCGCTGAGGGTATCTTCGTATAGCTTGTACAGCTCATCGTACTCTTCTGGCGAATACTCTTTGGATTCGGAGACGCCGGATGTGCTAACGGTCGTCGGTGCTGGCTGGAGTTTCTCTTGCTCGTGCTGTGATTGTGACGGGTTCGACTCACCTCCTTGAGTAGTTTTTGGCAACGTCTCAATCTCGCCCTGGTTTTCCGGGGCTTGATTGTTCTGAAAATCAACCATTTAAATTTACCTCCTGTGATGTATTGAACATCATAAAAAGTTAAGTGAATAGTAACGGCGTCAGGCGCATTTCCTTGCACTTCCAGGTTGCTGCCGAAGCTGAATGGTGCGATTGGCCATCAATGAATCTACCCGGTCGAGAGATTCGAGTTCGTAGCGTAACACCTCGAATCGAATGCATCGTCGACCAGGCGTCGACAGCAGACGAGGCGCTTCAGGATGGAAATCGATTGCCATTCGCTCGCCAATTGGCCTTCGTGCCAGGAATGCGCTGACGAATGTGAATTAAGATAATAAAAGAACTTGCTCGTTTTGGTTTTCGTGTTCAAAAGGCCGACACCCTCAAATCCGCGGGAATGAATCGCCTCAATTCTGGGTTCTGGCCTGCCATTGTTGAACGATAAAGTCGACCTGTTGTTCAATGGTTAGATGAGTGGTATCCAATTCAATGGCGTCGGAGGCTTTGGTCAATGGACTGGCGGCGCGCGTGCTATCCATTTCATCGCGCGCTCTCAATTCAGCGATGACCTGCTCCAGATCGATATTTTCGCCGCTGCGGGCAAAATCCCGCAGTCGCCGCCGCGCCCGTTCTTCCAACGACGCGGTAAGGAATATTTTTAAGCGCGCATTGGGAAAAACCACAGTGCCGATATCGCGACCATCAGCCACGATGCGACCATGCTTACCGAACGTTCGCTGCAAGGCCACCAACCATTTTCGCACCGCAGGCATGGCAGCGACCGTGGGCACCTGCTGACTTACCCTGAGCCGACGAATTTTGCGGGTGACATCCTCGTCATCCAGCAGCACCTGAAACCGGCCGTTCGCCAGCACCAGCTTCAGCCGCGTATCCTGCAATAAATCGACCACCTGTTGCTCACAACTCAGGTCCACCTTGCGGCGCAGCGCCTTCAACGTCACGGCCCGATACATGGCGCCGGTATCCAGATACATAAAGCGCAATTTTTTGGCTACCAGCCGCGCCGTGGTGCTCTTGCCCGAACCAGCAGGACCATCGATGGCAATCACCGCGATCTTCTCATTTTTCATAAACCTTGCGTCCAATCCTCTTGAGGCGGGTGATTTCTGCTGGCGTTAACAATCGCCACTGCCCGGGAGCCAGGCCACGCAAGGTAAGCGTAGCAAACTGCTCCCGCGCCAGCCGCAGGACACGATAGCCCAGGGTCGCCAGCATCCGCCGAATCTGCCGCTTCCGTCCCTCATGAATGGCCATGGTCAACAGGCGTCGATCCCGTGGCGATACCTGCACCCGACATGGACTGGTCATGCCTTCCTCCAGCATGATGCCCGACTGCAGCCGTTGCACATGCGCATCGGTGATCGGCACATCCAGTTCCAGACGATAAATTTTTTCAATGTTGAATTTTGGATGCATCAACTGATACGCCAATTGACCATCATTGGTCAATAGCAACACTCCGGTTGTATCTTTATCCAGGCGACCAACCGGAAACACCCGATAGGTGTCCGGAATCAAGCGCATCACGGTTCGGCGCCCCCGCTCATCGCTGACGGTGGTGATATAGCCGGCAGGCTTATGCAGCAGGATATACACCAGGTCTGACCCGGGGGATACTTGTTGTCCATCCACAGTCACGACATCATGCGCTTCGTCGACCTGCTGGCCGAGCGAGGTGACCCGCTGATCGTTGATCGCCACCCGTCCACTACGGATCAGCAGTTCGCATTTGCGCCGCGCGCCCAGACCGCACCGGGATAAAAATTTATTCAATCGCATCATTTTCGGGTTCGGGTTCATCCAGCGCTGAAATTTTCTCCACGATACTGCCATCCACCTCCTCGCTGGCAAAGGGCAGTTCGGCCTGAGTGCTGCCCAGCAGTTCCTCGATCTCCCTGGGTTTGGGAAGATCGGCAATATCGTTGATGCCAAAATAGCGGAGGAATTCCGGCGTGGTGCTGTACAGCAGCGCCCGGCCAATGGCTGACGATCGCCCCGAGATGTGAATCAGGTTTCGCTCCAGCAAATTTTTCACCACGCCATCGGAATTGACCCCTCGGATGGCGTCGATTTCGGGTCGACTGATCGGCTGTTTGAAGGCAATGATCGCCAGGGCCTCCAATGCTGCACGGGACAGCCGCGATTTGGTGCGACCCTTATAATACAATTTGACATAATTGCTAAACTCTGGCCGCGTTACCAACTGAAACCCGCCGGCGATCTGCACAATTTTGAATGCATGCCGGTTCTGTTCGTACTCGGCATTGAGTTCATCCACCACTCGCTGAATATCTGCCGGTTCAATTTCTTCGATGACATGCCGGATGCGACTTTCCGGGACCGGCGCATCTGCCGCAAAGATCAAGGCTTCGATAATCCGCTTTATTTCACTTAATTCAATCACGCTTCCTCGCTATCCAGATCTCTCCAAACGTGTTCGATTGGCGAGCGGTTATTTCACCCCGGCGTATCAATTCCAGCAAGGCCATAAAGGTCACAACAATAATAATTTTATCCTGCAGATGAGCGATCAAGTCAAAAAAGGAGATCTGCCTACTTTGCGCCAGGGCGCTCAGAATATACTCGATCTGCTCCTCGATGCTGATCTGGATCACCTCGACATGGTGAAAGCTCTCCCGGGGCAGGCGATCGATGACTTGCTTGAAGGCGCTGATCAATGAAAACAGCGTTAACTCTTCCGTCAATTCGACCGCGCCGTCGGTCGCCAGTTCCTGCTCTGCAAACGAGCCGCGTGCGAAGACCAGGCTCTGCTCCTCCTCGTACTCAGACAATTTGAACGCCAGTTCTTTAAAGCGCTTATACTCCAACAACCGGGTGACCAATTCCAGCCGGGGATCAGGGGCATCCTCTTCTTCAGGTTGCGGCCGCGGGAGCAGCATCTTCGCTTTGATGCGAATCAGCGTTGCCGCCAATAAAATGAACTCGCTGGCACTTTCCAGATCGAGCAGCTTGATAATTTCGACATATTCCAGATATTGACGGGTGATTTCAGCAATGGGTATATCGTAGATGTCAACTTCGTTTTTCTTGATCAAAAACAACAGGAGGTCCAGCGGTCCTTCAAAATTTTGAAGCTTTACTCGATACGCCATGCTTATCCAAGTTTCATTACGCGATGCACCTCGTCCATGGTTTGGGCAGCGACCTTTCTGGCCGTTGCATTCCCCTGGGCGATAATATCTCTGATTTCAGCCACGTGGCTTTCGAAATGGCGCCGTTTCTCCCGGAACGGTTCCAGGTACGCCGCCAGTTTCGTGGCCAAATTTTTCTTGCAGGCCACGCACCCCAGCGCGCCACTGCGACAATCCCGCTCGATTTCGGGCACTTCGTGGGGATTGAACTTCTGATGATACGTAAATACATTGCAGATTTCGGGACGCCCGGGATCGCCCAGACGGATTTTCTGGGGATCGGTTATTGCGCGTTTGACCTTCTCCAGAATCACGGCGGGCTCATCGGACAATAAGATCGTATTTCCCAGCGATTTGCTCATCTTCCGACCGTCCAGGCCAGGGAGGCGACTGAATTCGGTAACTTTGCCGTTGGGGATCACGAACACTTCGCCGTACGTGCTATTGAACCGCCGGGCAATCTCCCGTGTCAGTTCGATATGCGGCAATTGATCTTCACCAACCGGCACCAGATGCGCCTTGTAAACCAGAATGTCCGCGGCCTGCAGCACCGGATAGCCCAGATGTCCAAACGCCATGTTGTTCTCCAGCCCCAGGTCTTTTGCCTGCTCTTTGACAGTCGGATTGCGCTCCAACCGCGGAACAGTGACCAGCATCGACAGCAGCAGAAACAGCTCGGCATGCTCCTTGATCTGCGATTGCACGAAGATCGGGCTGATATTGGGGTCGATGCCGGCGCTGAGCCAATCGATCACCATATCGATGGTATTGGCCTCGATATTCGATGTATCCAAATTCGTTGTCAATAGGTGCCAATCGGCAACGAGATGGAAATTTTCATATTCGCCCTGCAATTGGACCCAATTCTCTAATGCGCCCACGTAGTTACCCAGGTGCAGTTTGCCCGTCGGGCGCATCCCGCTCAAGATTCGTTTCTTCATGTATTCCCTTTCATCCGCTTACCCAGAGAGCCACCCCACCTCAGGAGCGTTTGTCGATTAGCAAACCAAATTTCCCCCGAAACATGTTGATAGCCATCTCTGATCCAGTACGACAGAATTTGTAGTTATTGCATATATAGATATGGCGCCCAGCGGCTGTCGATATTGCCGACAAAGTACCGAATAAAGAAAATGTAATTGGGCCGCTGTGGCTTTCGAGCCAATTTCATCTTTGCTTCTTCGGGCGTGCGATTGCCTTTTTTATTGTTGCAGCGAACGCAAGCGCAAACAAGATTTTCCCACGTATCCTCGCCTCCGCGATCGCGCGGGATCACATGATCGATGGTGACCGGACCATTGCGATGACCGCAATACTGGCATTGGTGGTTATCCCGTTTGATGATGTTTTTACGGGACAAAATAATCCGCTTCCGCGGTACGTTGATATATCGCGTCAACCGCACAATGCTCGGCAACGGCATGCTGTTGCGGACGGAATGCACCACTGCATTGTTTTTTTCGATCAACTCCGCCTTGCCGAGGTACAGCAATATGATCGCTTTTTTGGCATTGGTGACCGTCATCGGCTCATAATTTTGATTGAGCACCAATACGTGTGACTCTAACATGGCACATCACAAGGCTTAATACTGGTTAGACACCATCTAAAAATTTGCAGCAAATTTACGATAAAAATTATTAATAGTCAAGCGAATTCTAATTATGGAGTTAAGTAATTGCTGCGTGCAGGAATATTTCGGAGATAAAAACCCCGATGCCTCATGCGGCCGTTGGGTGAATTTTGATGCCACTACCATTGCGGCAATTCGCGCGTCAGCCACCTGCCCGACCCTTGCCCATGCAGCCAGTCCGCTAAAACTTCTCTGCCTCATCAATCAGCATGATTGGAATATCGTCCTTGATATGATATTTCAACCGACACGCGTGGCAAATCAATTGATCATGTTTCGGATCGTATTCCAATTCACCCTTGCATTGAGGACAGGCCAGGATTTCCAATAGCTCCTTGCTCAACATAATCACACACTCCCATTTGTTCTGGTTATTCCAACGACTCGTTCCAGAATCCCATTTTCCCAAATTTTTCGATCCGACGTTGAATGAGGTCTGCCGTCGGAACATCTTTGATGGCCGCCAGTTCGGCCAAAATCGTCCGTTTCAAAATTTCAGCCGCCAGATCGAAATCCTTGTGCGCGCCGCCCGGCGGTTCGTCGATGATCGCATCCAGGACCTTCATCTCCAGCAAATCTTTGGCCGTCACTTTCATGGCTTCGGCCGCCAGATCCGCTTTGGCCCGATCACGCCAGAGAATGGCCGCGCAGCCCTCCGGGGAAATCACCGAGTACCAGGTATTTTCCATCATCAGCAAGCGATCCCCGACGCCAATGCCCAGTGCGCCGCCACTGGCACCCTCCCCGATGACGATGATCAAGATCGGTACCGGCAGATGGGACATTTCGAACAGATTGCGGGCAATGGCCTCCGCCTGTCCCCGCTCCTCGGCACCAATGCCCGGGTAGGCGCCCGGCGTGTCGATCAACGAGATAATCGGGCGTCGGAATTTCGCACCCAATTTCATTACCCGGAGCGCTTTTCGATAGCCCTCTGGATGCGGCATGCCGAAGTTGCGATATAGCTTTTCTTTGGTGGAACGTCCTTTTTGATGGCCCACGATCACCACCTGTTCCTGCTCGATGCGACCGACGCCGGCAACAATGGCCGGATCGTCGCGAAAGGCACGATCGCCATGAAATTCGATGAAATGGTTACAAATGCGCTGGATATAGTCCAGCGTGTAGGGTCGTTGGGGATGTCGGGCCAGCAGCACGCGTTGCCATCGCGTCAATTTCGCATAGATCTCCTTGCCCATCTTTTGGGCTTTCTCTTCCAGCTTCGAGATCTCCTGCGTTAGTTCGACGTCGTGATGGCGTGCGTAGTCTTTCATCTCCTGAATTTTCTCTTCCAATTCCACCAGGGGACGCTCAAAGTCCAGCGCGAACTTTTCCATTCGAAACGAACCTCAATTTTTTCTTGACAAATATCAGCTCGCAATTGCAAACAATAATGCTTCAGATTTTGAACAGCGATCTGATGATGATTTCAATGTCTAATAACAAAGAATAATTTTTTAGATAATATAAATCGTACCGTTCCCGGTCAACTGGCGTCAAAGCCTGTGCGCGATTGAGCTGGGCTAACCCGGTTAAACCTGGCTTCAAATTCACGCTCGCCCGCGCGCTCTCCTTTCCCCCCAGCAACGCAATTTCTGAGCCAACCAGGCTAAGTTGCCCTAACAGCACAGACCAAAACCGGGGCAGACGCTGCTGCCAGACGGATAAATTGTTACCGACAAACTCCAAAATGGTGACCGGCTTTGAATTGCCGTCGGTCAAAATGCGCCGCTGCAAATGAGCCTTTTTCCGAAGCCATACATCCAGCGCCACTGGCAGCGTGAGCAGCGAAATCAAGACTGCAATAAATAGATCAAACGCTCGCTTGATGAAGATGTTCATCGGCCGATTCAGCGGATAATCGATATCCATCAGTGGCAGATCACCGATGTATTCCACCGAGGCTTTGCCGATAATCACATCCATGCTGCGCGGGATGAGCTTAAAATTGACGCGGCCTTTGGGACTGTGGGCGATGATCTGCAAAATCTGATCATAGGAAATCTGTTCGGTGGAAAAGATGATTTCCTGAGCACCGGTCTGGCGGATGATTTGATCCAGTTGTCCAACTCGCCCGAGCACCGGCAAGGCGGCTGCATCGTTGTCGACGCTATCGCCGTCGGGAATTACCAGGCCGCAAACCTCATACCCCGCTTCCAGATTGGCCATCAATCGCGCCGCAATCTCTTGTCCCGATGCCAGGGGAGCAATAATCACTGCGCGGCGTCCCAGTAGATTTTTCTGCCACAGATCCTGAAATGGATAGATCCGCAATCGGGCCAGCACCTTTAGAACCAGGCGCCAGCCGCCCAGCAGCAATACATTGAGCAGGCCGGCAATAAGAACCACTGCGCGCGAAAAGGCGTATTGATTAAAAAAAAAGGTCAGCGACGTATTCATCGTCAGCCCTGCCAGAACGCCAGCGAACGCACGCACGGCCGAAAAATTGCGGTGGCGATAGCTATTGGTCAGGATCAGACACACCAGCCAGATCGCCGAATACACGATCATTACTATTAGATAGGCGCGCAGGTGGACCAAATTCCCGAATCGGATGAAAATTGCCAGCATGATGGCCACATTCAGGAGCACATAGTCCAGGAGTCCCGGCAACATGCGTTTGAGAACATGCGCCAGGAAAGTCAAGCCCGCGCGCAGCCAGATGCCCGCCACCAGGAACCACTGAGGAATGTGGAAATACCGGTGGTGATAGTGCTTTTCCACAAATAGCTTCATCGCCCGGTAGAATTCGATCATGAGATCGATTTGGCTTTTCTTGGAGCTTTCCCCTTTGAAATGGATGATCTTGGTCGTGGGGACATAATAGATTTTCCAGCCAGCTTCGCGCACGCGAAAGCACCAATCCAGATCCTCGCCGTACATGAAAAACGCTTCATCCAGATAACCTACCTCATTCAGCACCTGCCGTCGAAAAAACATGAACGAGCCGGAAATCGCTTCCACCTCATAGATGGCATCGGGATGGCGATAGGTCAGATTGTAGCTCCCGAACAGTCGGGTTCGCGGAAACAGGCGACTCAAACCGGTGATCTTGGTGAACGCAATCCAGGGCGTAGGAAAGCTGCGGCGACAGGCAAGTTGCAGGCTGCCGTCGGGATTGAGTATTTTGCACCCCACCATGCCACAATCGGAATGCTGCTTAAAAAAATCAATGATGACAGAGAACGTATCTTCTTGAACGATGGTATCAGGATTGATCAACAATAGGTATTCGCCTCGGGCCTGCCGCAACGCCTGATTGTTGGCAGCGGCGAATCCTCTATTTTCCGCATTGACAATTAACTGAACCTCGGGAAACTTTTGTCTGATGGCGTGGACACTGCCATCGGTGGAGGCATTGTCAACCACGAAAATTTCGTATTGCCAGCCGACACAGGATTTTTTAATCGAAGCAATGGCTTGCTCGAGAAATTCTTTGACATTATAGTTGACAATGATAATCGTTACGTCCATCGGAAAACAGCCATTACCCTATCCTTTAATTCGACATGAATCGGAATCAAACATAAGAAAATTTTAGTTAATTGTCAAGGTTTAAAATTGAGCATCACAAATTTTAACAAATAGCCCATGGCGCCTTCGACCATTGCTCGTGGATTGTTTTCATGAAAAAATAGTGAAGCAACCCGATCATTCAGCATCATTTGTGGTATTTGCTGCCTTTAAGGATCGTAAAGCTGCGATAGAGCTGTTCCAGCAAAATCAAGCGAGTCATTTCATGGGTGAACGTCAGGCGAGACAGGCTGAGCCGATAGGTAGCAGCCAGCCGAACTTTATCAGTCAGGCCCAGCGCACCGCCGATGACAAACGTCACTTCGTTCTGGCCGCTGTTCATCCGCTCCTGAAGAAACTGGGCCAATTCTTCCGACGACATCTCCGTGCCGCCCGAATCGAGCACCACGACGCAGCCCCGTTGCGGCCACTGATCCAGCAGCCGCGCTCCCTCCTTCTGCTTCACCATTTCATCGGTTTTGCTGGCAGTGCCTTTTTCCTCTTTAACAACGACCCAGTCGATCTGACAGAACGGCGCCAGGCGCTCCAGAAAGAATCGCTCGCCTTGCTGCAAGAATTTTTCTCGGGTCTTGCCGACCACCATGAGCCTGATATGCATCATACTTTTTCGATGATAGTTAACCTGAATTCCCAACGGCAGTTGGCGCAAGGCTGCGACCTTGTCGCCTCCGGCCAGGGAACTCTTTCATTCTAACATGAGTTCTTGAATTGGCTTTTGCCACAATTCACCCACAAAATTTGCTTAAGGAGCCATTCCATGTCAAAGCTCTACCAGTTTGCTCTCACCCTATTGGTGCTGTTGTTTTTGATCTCGCCATCAGCTCTGGTTCAAACCCCCACCCGCGGCCCTGGCACTTCGCCCGAGGCCAAGTTTTTACTCGTCACAGCGGGCCTGAATTTTCCGGAAGGACCGGCCTGGAACGGCGACCAGGCGCTGTTTGTATCGAACTGCTATGGCGGCTGGATCAGCAAAATCCTGCCGGAATCCGCCACCGTCTTTTTGCGCGCCAGCAGCAATCCCTTCACCTTCGATAAAACCAATGGCCTGGCCTTTTACAAAGATGGTAGTCTGTTCGCCTGCGACTTTGGCCGAGGCGCCATTCTTCAGATTCAACCGAATGGCCATAGCTCCATCTACGTCGATGGCTATCAGGGCAAACGTTTCAACCGCCCGAACGATCTGGCATTCGATCCTCACGGCAATCTCTATTTCACCGATCCCAACGCCTATCGCACCACCAATCCCGACGGCGTTATTTATCGGGTGGACGCTCAATCGAAACAGGTCACGCAGGCAGCCAAAAACCTGGCATTTCCCAACGGCCTGGCATTTTCAGCAGATGCCCGGTACCTCTACGTCTGCGAGTCGGCTCGCCAACAGATTTTCCGGTTCAAAGTGGCGGATAATGGCAATTTGATCGATAAAGAGTTGTTCGTCAGCTTGCCCGGCGGTGATCCTGATGGCATCAATTTTGATCGCGAGGGCAACCTCTACGTGGCCCATTTTGGTGGCGCGGCGATCTATGTGATTGCGCCGAATCGAACCATCAAAGCCAAACTGCCAACGCCAGGCAAAAAGCCCAGCAATGTTGAATTCGGCGGCCCAGACCGGCGAACGCTCTATATTACTGAGGTAGAAACCAATGCCATTTACCGGATGCAGCTTGAGATCCCTGGTTTGCCCCTGTTTTGTGCGCCCATTCCCGCTCGCGAATGATCCGGATTCGGGCAGGCATCAGTCCGCCTCGAAAACCTGCAAACCACGATTCACCGGTCAGTTGGCGGAAAATTAGCGTCGGCCAAAGCTGCGTGATATTCAAATGATTCAGCCGAAGTTGCGATTATCGATCTCAGCGCCCGGACCACCTAGATCAGGTTGGGCGCGGCCAGGAAACATTCCTGATCATGGCATGCTGCACGTATTGCGTCCACCTCAGGCACCAGGCCGGGCAAAATAGCTTTGGTTGACGACAGCAGCTCGCTCGCTCTGGCAGGAGCCGATGGTGCCGGCCGCTTTAAAATAGTCCCCTGGATCAAAATAAAAGAGCCTCAACAGAGACGATCGTTGAGGCTCAGCCGTTTGTGGAAGACTCTTAGTTTGCTTTGACGGTTACATTTTTCGCCTGCAAACCTTTCTCGGTCTGTTCGATTTCGAATTCGACCGGTTCGCCCTGCTTTAACGATTTGTAGCCGGTTCCGATGATCGATTTGTAATGCACAAAAACATCATCGCCAGAGTCCCGCTTGATGAAGCCGTAGCCTTTTGAAGCGTTGAACCACTTCACCGTTCCTTGTTCCATGAAATAATCCCTTTTGATTAACCCGTATGACTACGTGAGCAATACTTTGTTTTTCCACCGACGTGGTTACCTGCCCCAGCGACGGGTGCTACCAACGAATATGATGGAATAACGCAAAATTGCTACAACACCAATTGCGACTTAAAATATAATTATTTTTTTTTGAAAGTCAAGTTTTTTGTGAGCTTTTTTAAAAATAGGCCTGCGGGCCGACGCCACGATCACGGCTGCAGCTATTCAGCCAATAATGGGACTTCCCCAGCCGGAATTGGTCCAGCATCGGAGGCCGAGCAGTTCGCCTCCACCTGGGCGGCTGTTTTGGCACCGGGAATTGCCGTATGGCAGGCTGGATGCGAAATACAAAATCGCAAGCTTACCTGGGTCATGGTTTGATCGGGATAGCGATCAAACAATGGCTGCAATTGTTCCAACTGCGTCAGGTAGCGGTCCAATTTTTCGGGCGATAGGTTAAACCGGCGATGGTCGCCGTCATCGAAGCGGCTCGCTCGGGTAAATTTTCCGGTCAACAGGCCAAATAGCAAAGGAATGCGCACGATTACGCCGAGGCCATACTTTTGTGCCCGGGGCAGCAGTTCCTTTTCCGCGTCTCGTTCCAGGAGATTATAGCGCACCTGAATGCAATCGATCACTTCATGATAGCGATCCAGGAGAAAGGCCTGCTCAATTTCTCGAAATGATTGCACGCTCCAGCCCGCGTATTTGATCTTGCCCTGGGCTTTGAGCAGTCGCAGTGCATCCCAGGGATCGTCGCGCTCCAACTTTTCGGTGTCGGGACTATGCAATTGCAGTATATCCAGCGCATCGAGTTGCAGCCGTTTCAGGCTCTGCTCCGCAGCCCAGATGATATAATCACGATCGGCATTCTGGCGGATGGGACCGTAACCCCGATCATCATCAGCCGAGGAGTGATAAAAATCGTTGCCGGCTTTCGTGGCAATAATCACATCGCCTTTGCCGCGCGCGTTGATGACCGAGGCGATCAATTCCTCGGAATGGCCAAACCCATAGACATCTGCGGTATCAATCAACGTAACCCCAAGATCGAGCGCACGATGCAGCGCAGCGATCGACGCCTGGTCGTCAGTGGGTCCCCAATTCATTCCGCCGATCGCCCAGGCGCCAAAGCCAATGGTGGACACCAGCGGGCCTCGCCGGCCCAGTTGCTTATATTGCATACTTGATTCCTCCTATCAAATCATTCGCTTGGGTCAAGAATCTACCACCTTTGTCGATAAAATGCAAGCAAAGAATGGATTCGGCAGGCAATTTATTTAGCATCACGCTGCCCGGCCGCGGCCCGGCATGGAACAGCGCTCCACTTGGCAGTGGATCTCTGAAACCATTCGATTCTGTGAGCAAGAGCATTTTGATCTAAGCTATAAAACCTCACTTATGAGTGGACAGAGCTATTGACCGATCGCTTAACTTTTGAAATTTTGGAAGCATTCTATTTTTAAGCGAAGCGACCGGTCAGTCTACCTATAACTATTCTTTTACCGTAAGCCCAAAAATTGGTCTCACGGGCGATCCGGGCATAATTTCCAATAAAATCGCTTGCCAATTTCAAATTAATTTATTAAGTTAAAGTTATGGAACCACGATTGATTGTGCACGGCGGCGCCTGGAACATTCCCGATGAGTACGAAGCCGATCATGTTCGGGGAGTCTTCCAGGCAGTGGCAGTTGCTTATCCCCTTCTATGCAACGGTAGCAGCGCCCTGGCCGCGGTGGAGGCCGCCGTAAAAATTATGGAAGCCGATCCAACTTTTGATGCGGGCAAAGGCGCGTTCCTCAATGCGCTGGGCGAGATCGAGCTGGATGCGATGATCATGGATGGCCGCACGCTCAATTTTGGCGCGGTCGCGGCTGTCAAAAATATTCTGCATCCGGTCACTCTGGCCCGTCTGGTCATGGAAAAGACCGAACACTGTCTGCTGGTTGGTGCCGGCGCTCAACGATTCGCTAATCAGATGGGGCTGCCGGAATTGGATCCCCGAGAGTTACTGACCTCCCGAGAAATGGCTTACTATGAACAAATCAAAGCCGATGCCAATTTCACCACCCGGCGGCCGTTCGAGGCAGTACCGGACGGGACAGTGGGAGCCGTAGCTCTGGATCGCTACGGTCATCTGGCAGCCGCCACCTCCACGGGAGGCACGCCACGAAAGCTGCCGGGACGGGTCGGCGATTCGCCGCTGGTTGGCGCTGGGGCGTATGCCGACGATGAGCGCGGTGCGGTTTCCGCCACCGGCTGGGGGGAATCGATCATGAAAATTTTGCTGAGCAAGACCGCTTGCGATCTGCTCGACCGGCACCAGGCCACGGATGCAGCCAAAATGGCTGTGGCATTGTTAGAGCGCCGGGTGCAAGGCTGGGGCGGCCTGATTTTGATCGACCGCAGGGGGAATTATGGATTTGACCACAATACGACCAAAATGGCCTATGCCTATGCGGATTCCAATGGCGAAATAGTAGCACGCATCCGAAAATAGCCGATTGCGCTGATATCGCTGGACTGATCCAGCGAGCTGGTTGCGCAGCAATCCATGGGCGTTGACAGTTGGAACCATATTGGTTGAAACAAATCACCTCGGTTCCATCGACACAAGCAGCATTTGCAGATGACCCGAATTTCTAAAATGGCGATGATTATCAATACCTGCCCCATCAAAGACGTGAAGATACACCAAAAGCAGTTTTTTTTAGATTTGAATTTCGTGTCATTCCGTGCATTCTGTGGGCAAAGGGTGACCATTTTCAATCGTCATGGTTCAGTTTAGCAATTTGGGTTTAATTGAAAGGCCAAAATCATGGGAGACTGGTCATGGCCGTGAACAAGTTTGCTTTCTATCTTTGCCTCGTTTGGCTGGGAGTCGGTGGGGCCAGCAGCCAGGAGATCAAAATTCAAGGGCAGGTTCTGGATCGGAACACCCATCGCCCCATTTCTTATGCCAACATCTACCTTAAAGATACTCAGATCGGCACCATCAGTGACTTTGCCGGTAAGTTTTCGCTGGTGGTTGGCCAGCCCTCGCCTCAGATGATCCTTTTCCTGCAACATATCAATTACGATCGCCAGGAAATCAGCCTTCACGACGCCCGGACGATGCGCACATTCTATCTGCAGCCTCGGGTGATCCCGCTGCCTGAAGTGCGGGTTGAAGCCAGAAGCGAGCGGTTGGCCATCGAGCAGGATCTGCCCCAGGCGGTCTCGATTTTGAAAGCCAATACGTTCGACATCCGCGGCTACGTCGATGCCGGCGATCTGCTGCGCACGGATCAAAGCGTGCAGGTCGAGGAAGACCTGAGCGGTCGCAAAACCGTTTCCTTGCGGGGCGGCAATCCAGAGGATGTGGTCGTGCTTTACAACGGCGTGAAGCTGAATAGCGAATACAATAATCTTTTCGATCTGTCTGCCATCGATCTGGAAGACGTGGAGCGCTTTGAACTGATCAAGGGCAGCAACTCGGTGCTCTATGGCGCCGAAGCGTTTTCCGGCGTTATCAACATTGTGCCGAGGATCCAGCAGGATTATGCGCTTCGCTTCCAGCAACGTCTGGGCACGTACGATTCCGGAAATTGGGGGCTGCATTTATACCAGCATTGGCGGCGATTCCATGGCTCATACCAGATCCGTGAGGGCGGAGCCGAGCGGAAATTTCTGGATGAAACTAATAACGCTGGGGTCTTGCAAAATCGATCTTCCCATCACACGGCCAATATCGAATATGAGATACCGGACCAGGGCAGCAGTTTGCCCAAAACCACGGTTGGCCTGATGTATCTTTACTCAACGATGGATTATCAAAAAGACGCCTGGCAAGATTATGAGTCATTGGCCAATTCCAATCGGCTCGTTGGGCTGCGGCTTTCTGGCGAGTTATTCCGGCTGAACCATATCCATCTGGCCGTTTCCCAGCGCTGGCTGAAGGAGTCGTTGCTGGTAGCCAGCGATTGGGGCATGGTGGATCGCGATGTAAGCGATCGGGCGCTCAATATGCACGCCGAAAAATCGTTTCGGTGGAATAAAATGGAGCTGCTGTTAGCCTATCAGTTGGAGCAGGCATCACTGGACTTTGATGATGGTCGCAATCGCGTCCAAAACCCGGCGACAATGATTGATCGTGCCCGGCTGCTGCGCACCCGGCAGGGCCTGATTTCGATTTTCAAATTGCATGCGCCCACCGGATCGGACATTCTGAAAAAAGTCGATTTCGATGTCAGCATTCGCCGCGATCTGGTCCACGATCACTACACCGACCTGGAATTGGGCAAACTGTCCGGACACATGGCCACCGGCAATCGCTGGGATCGCACCATGGTTAAATTTGCTTCCTATTTTTCCGGTTACCACCAGCATTTCGCATTTGATATTTTTATGAATATCGGCAGCAATTTCAAAGTGCCAACACTATCTCAAATCATCAGTGCCCAGGCCAACGCCGCTACCGGTACCTTAAAATTAGAGAAAAACCATAGCATGGAAATAGGAGCGTTGCTGAAGCGAGATATCCCCAACAATCCATTCATTTTCGGCTGGCAACTATCGGGCAATTATATGAAAATGCATTACGACAACAAGCTTCGCTCCTACTATTTTGTTGGTATTCCCTATGCCTATTATGATAATGTACCCATAGCCAGTATTTCGGGTGTTGAAACCAGAGCCACGACATTTTTCCTGAAAAAGAAAATGACGCTGGAATTGGGGCTCTCATCATATTCGATTTCCGATAAATCCGCGTTTCCGTTCAAATACGACTTCAAACAGATCGTCAACTGGCAGATCGATCATGCCGGTTATTCGTTCCAACTCCACTGGTTCACGGAGGGGGAGCAGATTGGCTGGATTCGCCAGTATTCCGGTCGCTTTGTCCAGGTTATATTGCCCGAGTTCTCGAACATCGATCTTCATCTTGGCAAAACATTTTCTTTGGGGCGGCTGAAGCTATTTGGCAATATTAGCCTGCGCAATTTGCTCAGCGACGAGTTCGAATTGGAGGGCATTGCCCTGCGCGATCGGCGTTACTATGTAACCATGGGCGCACAGTATTAATGGCAGGGGCCAATCAGCAAATTGTTCGGCCACCAGAGCAGGCAATCGCATCGAATTATTTGCAAAGGAGGCGCAATGTGCTGCATCATGCCGTGCTGGCGTCGCACCATTGCCCGGCTCGTTTGGCTCTCAACATTGTTTTTTTTCGCCTCCGCCACTTGAGGCCGACCTGGGGCCGCCGACCTGGCAAGAACGGCTGTTGGTTCGGAAATAATGGGTGGCAACCAGAGCTTAATTAATTTGAGACGGCCTCCACTAAAAATTTCATCAGAAAAGGAGCAGGCTCATGCTGCAACGATGCGCAGTGTTGATCGTTTTATTCGCGTGCAGCTTTTTGATGGGTTGCACTAAAAATCCTTTCGACAGCGATCGGCTCACTGATTCGAGAAATACCATCAGTGGCATGATCAAACTGGCTGATGGAGCTGTGCCCGACAGCGTTTATGTCTGGCTGGACGGATTGGCAGTAGGCGGCTGGACCGATCGTGCCGGACGATTTGAGCTCAGGCTGCCGCCAGCCAGTTCCCGACCCGAAGCCAGCCTCACCGGCGTGTTCAAACTCTATTTTTATCTGGCCAACTACGGCCTCGATTCAGCCGAGGTGGTGTTGCGCCAGGGCCGGGTGGAATTCGGCCATGGAGCGATCGCCAGCGATGGGCAGCTCAAAGAAACCGCCTATCTGAAGCGCATCCTGAATGTCCGTACTACCATCATTCCCCAGGTTTTTCCAGAGCTTCTCTCCGATACCGCTGCTACCATAGAGGGGCAAACGCTGCGCATCGAGCTGGCAGTGCAGGCGGTCACCGATCCGGTAACCATCGAATACCCCGATCGTTCCCGCGGGCCGGTAGCTATTTTATTCATCAAGCGCAGCGACCCCGATGCGTCATCGCTGGAAATACTGGACATTGATGGAACCGCCCAACAGGCGGAGCTGATTGCCGAAACCATTTATCCAAACCAGAAACTATTTATTACTTATTATTATCTTCGGGTCGGACACCTGGCATCAGGGAGCTATAAGATCGTTCCGTACTTCTATATTCGCCAGATGGGTGTTCCGCTGGCGCTGTTGCGCAGCCTTGGCGTCCATGTGTTTCGGCCCGAACCCGATTTTCTTAACATACCGATGAAACGAGACGGTGGTGATTTTCGAGTGCGATAGCCGGCTCGATGATCAGGCATCGTTCGGAGGGGTCACAATGACGAAATTTGCCTGCCGATTTAGCCCACACATTGGGTGCGCGATCGTGTTCCTGTTACTTGCGTGCACCCATAATCCGTTCGATACCACGGAAATTTCGATTCCCCGACGAACAATTTTCGGTACTGTCCTCTTGAGCGATCACACTCAACCGGACGGCGTCTTCGTCTGGTTGGAGGGGTTCGATTTGGGGACATTCACCGATGCGAACGGCTATTTTGCCATCACGCTGCCGGTTACCGGTCATCAATCCAGCGACGGTTTGACCGGTAGTTTTCAGATTTTTTTCTTTCTCGCCAATTATCGAATCGCCACAGCTACCATCGTGCTGCGCAATGGTGAGCTGGACTTTCGCCATGGTGATTTCCTGGAGAACGGTGCGATCAGAGAACCCATCTATCTGCGCCAGTACCTCGACATTCAAACCACCATTGCTCCGGCTGAGGTGTATCAGGAGCGCGATGCCAATCTTTCGTTGGAGCTGATATTGCAGGCACTGGAAGACACCGTATTCATTCAATATCCTGAAAAAGCGCAGGGGCCATTGGCCGTGGTTATCGTCAAGAACAATCGGAACAATTCATCCTTCGTCTGGGAGATCAACGATCGGGCCACTGCGGCGGCGATGGTGGCTGATACGGTCACCATCGTTCCCAAAGTGTGGACGGCAGCACTCCTGCTGCCAGCCGGGCGATTGGAGCGCGGCCACTATCAGATTATCCCGTATTTTTTGATTCATCCGGCCATTGCTCCGCCCGGGGCCATGCTTGCTAAGCTCGGCCAGAATATCCTGAGGCCGGGCGCAGATTTTTTGAAATTGCCAACGAAACGGAAAGGGGGATTTTTTGAGGTGAAAGGAGCGGATGAATGAGGGGGGGATTGGGGATATGGGATTTGGGATTTGGGATTTTGAATTTGGGATACGGGATTGGGGATGTGGGATTTGGGATTTGGGATTTGGAATTTGGAATTTAATATTTGGTAGGTGAAATCAGAATGTGGCTAATAAAGTTTGGAAATTTGGATGTTAGCGTGATTTCAGAAATTCTTTTTTGAATCGAAGTTGATAGCTGGCCCCAGGCTGCAGGTTATTCAATTCATAAATTCCCTGCCCCAGGTCTTTGAAAAGGATGGCCGAGCCACCGGCATCGGCGACACTCCTCAGACGAAGTCCCTCCACTGCCACCAGCAATTGGTTGCTGTCGGAACACAATAACGTAGCATGCTCTCGATCTTGAAATTGTAGAATGCCCCTGCCCCCGGGCAGTGACTGCATGAGCAGCTCATTGTTTTTGCTGCGGATTTGCCATTGCCCGTAGTCCACAAAATTGAGCTGGCCGCTGGCTGGCGCTTGCTGATAAAGTCGCAATAGTTGAACCAGCATCAGTCGGGTGGCTGGATCGATTTCGCCGTTTACCAGACGGCTGAGGTATTGAATGCATGGCACGCCATAGATAGCACTGGTGATGTAATGGTATCCGATAATTGTGGCGGACATATCCGCGGCATCCCCATCGATCAACATTCCGGGTAGCGCCTGCGTGATAATGCGAGCCCGCTTTTCGCGAGTGGTTTTGTGATCCCAATCATCATGCACGCGTACCATATCCTGAATTTCCCGAAAGTGAGGATCGATCGCCGAACCGATAATGAGCGCCTCGGGCTGGTATTTTTTGGCCAGTCGATAGAAGGTCTCTAAATACCGATACACTTCCCGAAAGCCGACACCTCTGGTTGGATCAGCATATTTTGCAGTGGCCGGATCGCGTACCAGAAAGAGATAGTCCATTTTCAGCCCGTCGGCATTCAATGCATCAGGCCCTTTCCCAAACAAGATCTGACAGCAGGAATCCACGTAGCTTTCGAACCGGGAATGGGTGGCATCCACATATTCGCCATCCAGAACGTTGAAGTTGGTGGCAATGGAATTTGCCTCCACTTTCCAGGCTTTCCAGAAGAGAATCACCTTTAATCCCTGGTCATGATACCCGTCGATGAGGGCGCGCAAGTTTCGGAAGCGTTCAGCAGGATGCGGGTCGCCATAAGCACGCGACCAATTGTCAGCGATGATCAGGGTGAAGGTGGAGCATTGCAAGGCTGCCATCTGTTGCTGGACATAATCGCGCACCCACTCGGTGTTGAACCGGGCATGGTTATATTCAAGTTCTTGAATGGTTTGCTCGCCCCAGGTTGAGACGAGCGGTTGTCGCCACCAGGCCGGTGTCGAAGAGCGACGGTTTTGACGTTCGCTGCTCTTGCGGCTTTGATGCAGGCATCCAGCGAAATCGGCCACGGCCTGCCAGGGAGACTCATTGAAAGTAAAAATCAGTGCCGGAAATGAATAAAATTGATCAGGCGACAAAGGCAATTTTCGCCAGGGAACATCGAGCCACAGCGCATTCTCTTTGAAAGCAAAGATGGAGGCATCTGGCAACTCGGCCAGCCCGATGCTGAACCAGCCTGCCGGCGTCTTGAATGACAGATTCAGCGGCGCCGGGGCAAAGGCCCATTGCTGGTCCCGGTCGATGCGAACATCCACCGCGGGGTTGGCAGAGAAATAATCATCAGGTTCCGGAGAGAAGTATTGCTCCCATTGCGCGGTATCGAACCCCTGCTGACCGCGACGCAAGAGAAAAGCGCCTTGGCTCGCCAACGAGGGAATTTTGCTGTCCAATTGAATTGTCACAGCATCATCCTGACAGGATAAATTCGCCTGCACCAGGAGCCGGCCTTGGTGACTCATGGCCAAATAGATAGTCTTCTGCTTGACTTTCCATTCGTATTGCCCCCCGGCCACAGCTTCAGTGCCGCTGCCATTGAAATGCACTGCCAGCGGAAAGCTGGAATAGAGCACTCCCTGACGATTCGAAAGTGTCACCAGCGCAGTGATTTTATCCAGTAGCAGGACATATCTCCTGCCACGAACGGTGATTTCTTGCTCGGTTTCGACAATATCCACCCGACTCTTTGCGGGCTGGCCGAGCAATTGGCCAACCATAGCAATATCCACCAGAAAAAGCAAGCATAGCCATGGCAATAGGTGGATGATTTTGATGCGGTTTATTGTTCTCATAAATTGGCAGAGCGTTCCATTTCAAGTCAATTTTAGGGTACGCCAATTTACAAAATTAATCCCTCATTGTCAAGTTGAACGACCAAAATGGAACATTCATTACTAAAAATTAATGGAGGCGCTGAGCGCAACGGATGGGCCAAAAGAAGAAATGACCGTCCCCATCTCAGGCTGATCATTAGCCACAACTTTTATTAGAACGCGGCTGACGCTGATGACACGGATCTTAATGCATTACTTCTCTTAATAATGCGATAACAACCAATCTAAAAATTAGAGTGATCGCTTTTCACATTTTTTAAAATACAAAAATCCCTGTAAATCCGTTAAATCCGCGTCATCCGCGTTCTATTTCAATTTCAATTTTTCCCCTTACAACTATGGGTAATGATCAGCCATCTCAGGTGACGGTCATGTCCAAAAACCGAGGCAGCGGCTGGCTTACATGAGTTTCAGCATTTTTTTCACCAGGGTCTGATTGATCTTTTCCCCCTTGAGGGTAAGCCGGCAGAAATAGATGCCACTGGCCACCGGATTTTTCTGCTCATCAGTGCCCTGCCAGGTGACCGAATACTGGCCGCGTGGCTGCTTGGCATTGATCAGACTCTTGATCTGCTGGCCGGCCAGGTTGAAAATTGCCAGTTGCACATGACAGGATTGCTCCAGCGAATAGCTGATTTCGGTGCTGGGATTGAATGGATTGGGATAATTTTGATTTAGTTCGAAGCTCAGCGGCTCTGGCGCCGATAGCTTTTCCGCTACTGCCGTTGGCTGGCTAAAAGCAATTTCGACATCATCGATGTACCAGCCATAGTCGTTGACGGCGCCATCAGACCCAAAATGAAACCGAATGACAATCGTATGGTCTTTGAATTCCGATAGATCGAAGGTCTCCTGCTGCCAAAAATTGCCATTGGTGGCCGGGCCACCGAAGCAGGGTTCATTACCCAGGAATCCATTGTACGGATCCACGATGCCGTCATAGCCGCCCTGCGGATACAGCAGTTGAAAGGGACCGCCGTCTACGGATATCTTCACGTTGCCGCCATCCCAGAAGGCATTGTCACTGTATTCGTTTTGATACCAATGCCAGAAAGTGAGTTTGGCCGAGTCCTTCTGCGCCAGGGAAATAGCAGGCGATTCTAAGATCGATTCCGTTAGATCTCGATAATTGCCCTTCAGGTTCGTCGCCCAGAGTTTTGAGCCCGAATACGCTGCTTTCGGCCCGGAGGTGGGAGTTCCCCATTCCCAATCGCTCTCGAATGTTGGAGCAAAAGAGGCTTCCAGCTCAAAATCATACAGCAGGCTGTTTTGAATCTCAAACCGATAGAAACCGGTCTGGGGCAATTGGGACTGATTCCGCTGGCGGGAATTGTCGAAGGCGATGATTTTATATTCATAATAATCGCCCACCCGGGAATCAATCGGCGTAATGGTAGCTTGAAACTCGTTGGCTGCCGCTCCGGGCAACATCTCCAGGCTGTCCAATTGTCCACCATTTTTGCGGAAGAAGAGCATGACCTGTGAAATGCCGATATTATCGGTCACGGTGGCGCTGATTAGAAATCCCGTGGCATAAAGGGATTGGAATGTAATCGGTCGATGAGAGATAACCGGCGGCACCAAATCGGCACCGATACCAAATGAATAGACCGCCATTGGGGCACCTCTGGGCATGCGGCCGCTGCGCCCATTTTGATCGGCCGCGCTGATGTAATAATAAATTCTGGTCGCCGCGGCAATTCCCGGTATATTGCCCGCATATTCATCGGGATTTCCGGTGGGCTGCATCAGCACCGAATCAAAGGGAGCCACTCCAGTGGTGTTGAAATAGACCCGGTAACTGGAAGTATCCAGCGGCACAGGCGCAGTGAGGATAATCGGCGGCTTGATGGTCGCCGTGATCAAGTAGGGTCCTGGGCTTTCGGTTTCGCTGAATGGTTGATGATTGATAATAGGCGGTTCGCCAGCAACATAAGTCAAATACAGCATGGGCCCCTGGTTTTCCAGAATTTGTTTTTGAATGAAAGACGTGTCGGGAAAAAATCCTGTATTCCCATTGACACTTTCGGCAAGATTTCCCACTTCAGGCGTAAAACCAAACACTTTGTTTTTGGTTGTTTGCTCGCCATAGAACCAATCATCTGTGCTGCCGTTGGTGGTGTACAGCCCAAATCCAGGTTCGGGTTTATAATGATTATACGCCACACAGCTCTCGGCCAATGCGACAAAGACGTCGTTGTCTGGCGTCAATTGAGATATATAGCCCCAGGGATAGAGCCAGAGCTGACTGTAACTATGAAAAGAAAGGTTGATAATAAATTTGTGGCGGGTGACGAAATCCCGAATAGCCTGGGATTCTGGCTCAGAAAACGCCGCCGTCCCGCGATAGGTTTGACTGCTGGGGAGAGGGCTTGATCCCGAGTCGTCATAGCCCCATTTATAGCCAAAATTTCGATTCAGATCGACGCCATCGCCGCTCGGATCGAACACTCCATTGCTATTATTATCCCGCTTATTTTTTCGCCACCACATCGGATCACCGTAATTAGAAGGCGAAGAACCAGAAAAGACATATTCATGCCCATCGGGATTTATGGTGGGACAGAGCCAGATCTGTCGATTGTTCACTAAATAAGTGACATAGCCATCTTTGCCATAATTGTCGATAAGGTAATGCATGAAATAGAGGATAATCTCGGGCGTGATAATTTCCCGAGCGTGGGTATTGGCCATATAGAACACCTCAGGCTCATTTTCTTCGAGCTGAACATTATCGGATATTTTCAACGCCCAGATATCGTAACCACCTCTGCCGACTGTTTTTTCATAACTGTCACCAATATCCTCTAACAGCGCCAGGTCAGGATGATCGGCGACAACCTGTTGCATCTCATCGAGCATTTGCTGATAATTATGAAAGTGATCGAAATAGCCTGACTGTCGCAATTGGCGGGCAAAGGCATCGGCGTCAGCAAGAAGAACCTCGGAAGGGAAGCCACGAGTTTTGATCTGCTGAAGTTCCGATTCAGTAACCAGGGCATTAATCGAGCTCGTCGACGGATCCATCGCCGTAACATCGATGCCTGATTTGAGCAATTCTTTTACGGTTTGATCTGGCTTGCATGCTACATCAATTTTTATGATTTTCCTGGTCAAGTCCTGGCCAAAAAGTGAGCAGACAAAAATCAAAATCTGAATCAGAACGAAAAGAGAAGTTTTTTTCATGATCCGCCTCTTCTGTTAAAATGATTATCCTTAAATTCCATAATTCCGAATTCCGAAATCTAACATCCAAAATCAATATCACATTTCCCCTTTGAACCATTCCCGAGCATAAACATCGCTAATTTTTTGGGCATTGGCATCCACAATGAATTCGATATCGGCCGCGTACATCATATCATATTGATGCGAGTGAAAAATATACTGTCTTCCCTGGAGATCGAACCAGATTGCCCAATGAGGATCTGGTGCTAATTGCAATTTCGATCCCTCGATGGTGATCTTCTGCTGCAGAGTTGTCCGAATACGCAGGTATTCTTCAGTAACCTGTTTGATGAGTCGCCTCGTATCGAAAACGATCTCAAAACTCATTGGCGCCAGGTGATGATAATGAAGCGTCGTTCTGGTTGCAGGATAGTCCACCGATATTTGAACGACCTTGCCTTTGACATTGATGAGCATCCCATCGGGACAGGGTAATTTGGTCGACAGCGGAATATAATATTTTCCGTTGTTATAAACACGAATTACCGAATACTGACCAAGAGAGAAGCTGCTATCACAATAGATACCATTAGTTTCTATGACGCTATCGAGGGCAGCCCCTGCAATCATCGAACCACCAGCAGTCCCTACTGAAGACGAAAAAGAATCGCCAAGGTGAAGCTGGTATGATCCGCTGGAACATCCGAGCCATACCAATGCGGTGAGCAGAGGAACGACCATTGAATTCATCGCTTTATCCCATGGAGTTTTTTGGTGTGGATTGTTTTGTTCTGAATATAGCTAAATCGAACCAAAAATTCAAATGATATTTTCAATTGCTAAAAAATTGATAACCAGGAAAACTGGCTTGTGGGTGAAACCCCAGGTAACAGTTCACCAAAAGTTTTGCTTGACTATTTTGTTTTGCCGTGCTATATTTGATCTTGAAAATAATTGATAATAACAAATATTTTTGCATCGTGTCTGACTGATAATGATAGCATCATTGCCAGGTCCTTATTCTGTTGTGCGCGCCGAAATTACCGCCAGGTTATTTGCCAATTGCAAAGAAAAAGAATCCCGTCACCCGGCGAAATACGGGCTGTCGACGGTCGAATTTCGTTGTAGCCGCATTTTATCAGATAAAGACCAGCTTGCGGTGAATCAAATAGCGCAAAAGATAACGCTGACCTGCGGCTGCATCACTCGCGTCAGCGATGGGCTGATGGCAAAAAAAAGTTGGTGCGTCGGGCCGGCAACCGCGAATTATGTGATCCACCAACTGGCAGATACTCGAATTGAACTTCGCGCAATTCGCCTCCTGCGCGAAATTCGCGGTCGCCATCGAGGCTGATCCCGGGCAAGGCTCAACTTAACCAAACAAAAGTTAATTTATAACATAAATCCATGAGGAAGGGAAAAATGGCAAAACTGAGCAAGAAGGACATTTCCTGGCTTCAGGAAAAATTTGGATCGCGCGTAACGTTCGATAAAACCGAACGCGTGCTCTATGGGCATGACATCGCAGCCATGCCGAGGTTGTTCAAACCGTTGATCGGCAATACCACACCAGACGCCGTGGTTCAGCCGCAAAACGAGGCGGAACTGGTGGCGCTGGTGAAATGGGCAGCGGAGCGGAAAATTCCGTTAACGCCTCGCGCCAAAGCTTCGTCAGGCTATGGGGGTGTGTTGCCAACTCGCAAGGGCATCGTAATCGATTTCTATCGCATGAAAGAAGTGATCGCAGTGAACCAAAAGGATTTGACCGTCACGGTTCAACCGGGGATTACCTGGGAACAGTTGGACAAAAAGATCGATACCAAAGGGCTGATGTTGCGGCTCTATCCCTCCAGTTATCCATCCTCCTCGGCTGGTGGTTGGCTGGCGCAGGGTGGCGCTGGTTTCGGCTCGTACGAGTATGGCTGGTATTCGGAAAATGTGGTTTCGGCGCGTGTGGTTTTGCCAAATGGCGAAGTGAAGGAATTTTCTGGCGATGAATTGGATCTAATCGCCGATGCCGAAGGCATAACCGGCATCATCAGCCAGGCGACGCTGAAAGTGCAACCATTGACTCCAATTGATGTGGTGGCCGTAGCATTTGCTGACCCCGCAAAATTCACCGCGGCCATGAATGAAATCGTGGCCAGTGATCTGCCCATCTGGTCGGTCATGTTCATCAATCCGAGGATGGCGGAGATGAAAAATCGTGCCCCGCAGATGCTGCATCACGGCCATCCCATTGGCCACAAGCCGTTGTTGCCAGCAGCCTACGTGGTGACGATTGCGTTTCGCCAGACCGATAGAACGACGGTCATGGCCAAATTGCCCGATATCGTAAAGCATCATGACGGCGATATGTTGAGCCAGGAAATTGCCGATCACGAGTGGGAAGAGCGGTTCAAATTGATGGTGGTGAAACGGTTGGGACCCTCCCTCGTTCCAGCCGAGGTCGTGGTTCCATTAGAAAATTTTGCTCGGGTTATGAACGAAATCGAGCAGAAAGTGGATCAGCCGGTGGTGAAAGAGGGCGTGATCGTCAAGAGGGGCAAGACTGGCAAACCAGAGGTCGTCATTCTGGGTTTTATCCCCAGCGATCAACGGAAATTTTCCTACAATCTGGTTTTTGGCCTGGTGCTCACCATCCTCAAAATTGCCGAGCGCAATGGCGGAAGAGCCTACTCCACCGGGCTTTATTTTCCGAGTCGGAGAAATCAAATTCTGGGCAAGGATCGAGTTGAACGCATCAAACAATTCAAGAAAAAAATCGATCCCAGAGGTATTCTCAATCCCGATAAAGTCATGGGCGGCAAGCTGATCGGCCGAATTCTGGGCATGGCCAATCTGCTGGAGCCGTTAGCCCGGCCGTTCGGCAATTTGCTAATTTCAAAAGTAGGTGAGAATCCCGATCTCAAACCGATCAAAGATATTCCTGGCGATGTAGCCTGGTACGCCTACGCCTGTTCCCAATGCGGTTATTGCGTGGATGAATGCGACCAGTTTTACGGTCGTGGCTGGGAAAGCCAATCGCCAAGAGGCAAATGGTACTGGCTGCGCGAATATCTGGAGGGCAGGGCCAAATGGGATCAGAAAATGGTGGATACCATTCTGGTTTGCACGACCTGCGAATTGTGTAACTTACGCTGTTCCGCCTCCTTGCCCATTGAACAATCCTGGATGCAACTGCGCGGCAAGCTGGTTCATGAAAAGCATGAGATGACCTTCCCGCCGTTCGAGATGATGGCGGCAGCGCTTCGGGCGGAAGGCAATATCTGGGCTGGCTATCGCAAGGATCGCACCCAGTGGTTCCCGCAAGAACTATGGCAGAAGCACGGTCTAGATAAAAAGAGCAAGGTGGTCTATTTCGCTGGCTGCACGGCTTCGTACGTGGAAAATGACATTGGCGCCGCTTCAGTGACGCTGCTGGACGCCGCTGGCATCGATTTCACCTATCTTGGCAAGGCGGAAAATTGCTGCGGCACGCCCATGCTGGTCGCTGGCAAATGGGAGCTGTTTGCCGAAATTATGAAAAAGAACATCGCGGCGGTTAAAGCTGCTGGTGGCGATACGGTGGTGACCTCCTGCCCGGCCTGCGATATGATGTGGCGACATACTTATAAAGAATGGGCCGAAAAATTGGGCATCGAATACAACATCACCACCAAGCATTACAGCGAGCTGGTGGCGGAAAAAATCAAAGCCGGTGATTTTAAATTTACCCATGAAGTGAAGCAACGGGTGACCTGGCACGACTCCTGCCATATCGGCCGCGTTTCGGGGGTCTATGAAGAACCGCGCGAACTGATCAAAGCCATTCCCGGTGTGGAATTCGTGGAGATGCGTCACAATCGTCAGGAAGGCCATTGCTGTGGCAGCGTGCTGACATTGATCAAAGAACCATTGGTCGCGCATGATGTTGGCGAAATGCGCTTGGAAGATGCGATCGAAAATAAATCCGAAGCGGTGTTGGCGCTCTGCCCCTGTTGTGAATTTCAATTGCGGGTCAGCCAGCAGAAAAAGGCTCTGCCGTTGGAAATTCATGATCTGGCGGCATTTGCTTGTAAAGGATTGGGCAAAACGTTCAAAGATCCCAATCCTGAAGTGACGAAACAATGGGCAGTTTTCGAAAGCATGATCGCGCTGATGACGCCGAACGGATTCGCCAATTTGATGGACACGATGTGGCCCGAAATGCTGAAAGCCATGCCCCTGGGAATGGGTGGCATGATGAAATTCATCGGCAAGCTTGGTTTTATCGGCGATGGAATGTTCGCCCTGATGAAACCCATGTTCCCGATTCTATTTCCGAAATTGCTGCCGGGCATGATGCCCAAAGTGATGCCCACCATGCTATCCCGTGTGGCTGCTAAAATTCCGATGCCAGATTACATGGCAGAACAGATGCCGGATCTAATGCCACAGGTGATGGACAATCTGATGCCCAAGATGCTGCCGGATGTGGTGCCATTGGTGGTGCCGAAGATGATTAATTACCTTCGAGGACGGAATGGGAGACAGGCGAATTAGCTGGCATCCGAAAACGCAACATAAGTTTCCAGCTTGTTAGCTAAATCTAATTTTCAGTTCTCTGTCGCAAGCGAGATGCTTGTGTTACGAAATTGCCGACTTTTTTCGAATGGATGCTAATTAAACCAGACAGGCGACCATCAAACACGATATTTTAACGCCTGCAGCCATTGGCAAAACGCCAGAGATGGGTTGAACACTCTGGCGTTTTTTATTTTCCGAAACGAACCTGGCAGGTGAATTAAGCATAAAATTCAGAAAATAATACCTTGATTATTTCCGACAAAAATATTACATTGAATAAATGAAAACAGATGACTTCTCTTTCAGCAAAAAATAATAATTCACGGCTGGGGATCAAGAATGCCATCATTGGAAATCCGCATGGTCGTCACCGATCTGGATGGAACTTTGCTCGATACTGAGCGCCGCATCAGTGCCACCGACGAGGCTACCCTGCGCTGGTTGGGCGAACAACGTGTCTGCCGTGTGGCGGCCACCGGCCGCTCTCTCTATTCAGCGCAAAAGGTACTTTCGGACCGATCGCCCATCGACTACCTCATTTTCTCCTGTGGGGCTGGAATCGTCAATTGGCAAACAAAAGAATTGCTGCTGGCTATTTCACTCTCGCCTGACGATGTCTCCTGCATTGCCCATTTTTTGCACCAGCGGCAAATTGATTTCCAGATTCTGGATCCGGTACCAGAGAGTCACCGATTCGTTTATTATCAAGAGAACCATAGCCATCCGGATTTCCAGCGACGGCTGGAACATTATCGTGAATTCGCCCGGCCGATCACTTTTCCGCCAGCAAAGTTTGCTCCGGCCTGCGAAGTGCTCTCCATTATCAACCCCGACCTTGCTATTTACACCATGATCGAACGGGAGCTTTCTGATTACAAAGTGATTCGCGCCACTTCGCCGCTGGACGGCCAATCGCTCTGGATCGAAATTTTTGCCAGGCAGGTTTCTAAAGGCAATGCCGCAGCCTGGCTCTGCTCCAGCTTGGGCTGCCGCCCGGAAGCAGTGATGGCCATCGGTAATGACTACAATGACCTCGATCTGTTGCATTGGACGGCTCATAGTTTTGTCGTTGCCAATGCTCCGGAAGACCTAAAAAGCAAGTTCAAAACGACCCGCAGCCATAACGAGAACGGTTTTACCGAGGCAGTTCAAACCATGTTGCTAACCTAAAACATTCACCAATCGGGAGGAGAAAAAATGCCCACTGAATCCGCTGCTCAAGCCCTTAGCATCCTCAGAGATGGCAGCCTGTTTCAATGGTACGTGATTCCGTTGTTTGCCTTTGTCGTTTATGTCTACGCTTGCGAAATCGAGAAAAAAAATTGGAGCCTGGTGTTTGCCGGTCTTACCTTTTGGGGGCTCGATTGGTTCAACGAAATCTGGAACGGGTTGGTATTTCATTTCACCCAATATGCGCCGGTCTGGGGCACGCCGGGAAAATCCGCTTTTGTCATTTTGATCGGTTTGAATATCGAAATTTGCTTCATGTTTGCCATTGCGGGCATTGTTTTCAGCAAGCTGCTGCCGGTCGATAAGAAGTTGAGAATTCTTGGCCTGCCCAATCGGCTGTTCCTGGCCATTGCCGGCTCCATCTTCTGCGTATTTGTCGAAGTGCTGTTGAATGCCGTCGGCGCGCTCACCTGGGACTATTCCTGGTGGAGTGCTCGAGCGCCCTGGCTCATTTTTCTGCTGGGTTATTTTTATTTCTTCATCGGTGCGTTCTGGGTTTATGACATGACCAGCCGCAAACGACAGGCGATCACGGTCAGTATCATCTTCGGTTTCGATGTGGTTTGTCTGGTTCTGTTTGGTGCGATTTTGAAATGGATCTAACGATTTTTCCATTGCCAGAGCCCAAAGACGAACGATTCATCGGTCTCCAACGAACTGATGCCAGATAACCGATCGCGCTGGCTCCTGTCCTGGAGAGCGGTTCTCATCTAACGCGTTGGATGGGGGAAATGCAACCTTAAGCGAATAAGCTTAAATCGCCAAGGGATTCGGTTGGTTGCTAAAGTCAATATGGTTTTCTGAAATGGTCTTGTTTGGCAGCCTGCTGAAAACCTTAGCAACCTCCACCAATCCTGGATAGCAGAAGCTTTATTTGCATATCGAAAAACACTCGTGTCCAGAAGAGGATTGCTCGTTTCGCATTTTGGGAGATAAATGCTACGCCATCAGGTAAAGATAAAATCTCGGTTTGTAACACAAATAAACTTGAATTCAACGGTCTATTGGGCAAGCAACAAATTTACCAGGTTAAATTAAGTAGGACTGGTTTGGAACGCGATCCCACCATAAAAGGATATCATCGCAGCGAATCGAACGATGCCTTGAGCATCGCCAGGCTTTAGAAAAGGTTAGACCTGCTTCATCCACGCCATCGGAAAAATAAAAGCCGTTGGGTTGTTTTTATCCGTTGGAATTCTTTTGATGTCGAATAAGATAAAAGGAGCTGCTATGGACGTAACTTCCACAATTCAAAAATATTTTCAGAATAATCATCCAGTCATCGAGCAGCGCATTATCGACCTGGTCCGCGAAATGGTGCGACAAAAAACTGTCAATGTCATTTCCGAAAAGCTGCCGGAACATCCCTATCTCAAATTTCGGGGTGAGGAATATCGCGTGGCCGAAATCGTCAAACGAGAGTTCGATCGATCTGGCATTGTCTACGATGAATTTTCACGGACCGATGGCAGGCCCAATGTTATCGGCAGATTGGGCAGAAATTCCAGCGGAAAGCGACTGCTGCTGCCCGCGCACATGGACGTGGTGCCTGCCGGCGATGGCTGGGATCATGATCCTTTCGATTTGGTTATCAACGACGGCAAGCTCTATGGCCGGGGCGTTGTGGACAATAAGGGACCACTGGCAGCCATCATCGTTGCCGCTGAAATAATGCAGCAGTTGCACCTGCAGGACATCCTTTTCGGAGAACTGCTCCTTGCTGCTCTGGCCGATGAGGAGATTTCTGATCCCGATGGCATCGATTATGGCATCGGTTTTTTATTAGAAGAAAAGCTCATTCAACCAACTCATGCCATTGTGCCGGATATCGGCTATGAAATGCGCCAGATCGACATCGCCGAAAAAGGAAGGCTGGTCATCAAACTAACGGCCCACGGCAAACAGGCGCATGGATCCACGCCCGAAAAAGGGATCAATGCCATTTTCATGATGAATAAGTTCTTGAATTACCTCGAACAGATGGTATTGCCGCATGAGATTCATCCTGTGCTGGGCTCGCCATCATTGAATCTCGGTGAGATCCATGGTGGAGCTGCGGCCAATGTGGTGCCTGCTTCGTGTTCTATCTATGTTGATATTCGGATGGTGCCGGGCATGACGGTCGCCAGGGTACTGGAGCAACTTCAGATGCTTTTCGATCGCATCGAAGGCGGCAATTTCACCATGGAGATCATTTCCCAAAGCGCGCCTTTTAGCATCGACCCGGACAATGAACTGGTGCGGCTGATTCAAAAATATGCGCAGCAGGAATTGGGATTTGTGGCCCAGCCCATGGGAATGAGCGGCGGCACCTATGCCAAAAATCTGATCGAACATCAGGTTTTGACCGTCGGCTGGGGGCCAGGCGGTGATACCGCGCATACGGCCAATGAATCCATCGAAATCCAGCAGTTGCTGGATTTTGCCAAAATCACCTGTCTGATCGCTGTGGAACTCTTGCAATAATATGGCAACAAACGAACACCGCCACCATCGCAACTACCTCTGGCTATCCGCCGGCGCTCATTTTGCCACGGATTTCTACAACGGATTCTTAGCGCCGCTGCTGCCGCTCATCGTGACGCGCTTGAATCTTTCGCTGACTTCGGTGGGATTGCTGCTGTCAGCGTCTTCCATATCGAATTCATTGCTCCAGACCCCCATGGGATTGCTGGCCGATCGCATGAATCGGAATTTCTTTCTACTGTTCGGTCCGTTGATCACGGCGCTATTCATGGGTTTGCTGGGCTATGCTCGAACTTATGGGACCCTGGTGACCATTCTGGTCATGAGCGGAATTGGAACCGCTATGTTTCATCCGCCCGGAGCGGCCGTGGTTGGGGTGTCGCAAAACCAGCGCAAGGGCCTGGCAATGTCGATATTCAATACCGCCGGAGCTTTGGGTATCGCACTTGGCTCGCTGATCATTGTGCCGCTGACCAATCGCTTTGGGCTGCAGGCAACTGCCATCACCATCGTGCCGGCGCTCATTTTTTTCTTCGCGGCGTTTCACCTGTTGCCGACGCCGCCCGGTCGCGGCCAACAAACTGCTAGCCCACCGTCCTCACGGATGCCGCTACGAACCGGCGGCTGGCTGATTACGAATCTCTATTTGATGGTGGTAATTCGGGCGACCACGGTCTCGGCTTTTTCGGGATTTATACCGCTTTTCGTTACCTCGCAGGGACAGAGCGCACTGTTTGGTGGTACGGCGCTGGCGGTCTTTCAGTTGTTTGCTACGGCCGGCATGCTGATGGGGGGCCACTGGTACGATCGTTTGGGAGCCAAAAATATCCTGGCGCTGTCCTTTATTTTTATCGCGCCCTTGGGGGTGGGTTTTATTTTTTTGCTGGGCCAGGCTGGCTTGCCATTTTTGGCGCTGCTGGGATTTTTTCTATCATCCTCGACCTCCGTAAATATCCTGCTGGCGCAGGAAATGATGCCGACGCGTGCCAGTTTCATGTCGTCGATCATGATGGGGCTCGGCTGGGGCGTTGCCGGCATCTTGATGACTCCCATCGGCGCCATGGCCGATGCGCTGGGATTGCGGTGGACATTGGCAATTGTCAGTTGTTTTTCACTGCCGGGTCTGGGATTGGTCCTGCTCTTTCGATTTCCCCGGAACTACCAGGCGCTGGAGGCTGGCCTGCGCCGGGAGGCCTAAACTGGGTGGTTCCTGGGACTACCGGATTGCTGCGTTTTTGCCTGGTAATTTTTCATTTTGGGGATCAGACGCCAAACCCGGGTGTGAAAGCTTTTTTAGATAATTTAATTTTCATATTGCTTTTTATATAAATATTTTTATTTTAGAAGAACCAAACTCAGGCAAATTTTAGTCAATTATAGGCTCGCAGACAGAATATGTATCAGGTGTTTTGGGAAACCGAATTCAATCAGCAATTTCAAGCGGTATTGCAAGCCGAAGGCATCGATCCTTCGGATCAAACGGCGGTGAACCACTTGCGAAGTCAACTGGGAATCAAACAGGGGTCGGGGTGCGCTTTGATGGTCGAAGTGGAAGAAAATTGGAAAGAAAAACTAATCCAACTCCTGCAGAAAGGGCTGCCCAAGCACCAGAATGGCTGATGCAATCAAAAGGTCAGATCATTTTGGTCGGGATATCTTCAGCGATCTGCCAAAATATATGATAACAAAATAGGAGGGAATTATCATGAATGGCTCAAAAAATCAGGCTCGTCTACCGCTCGTAGGCCTGGCATGCCTGCTGCTCATCTGGATCGCTTCGCCCGTGCTGCCCCAAGCATTAACTTTGAGTATCCCGGATACCACGGTGTCATCCAATTCCTTGCTGAAAATTCCTATTCGAACTACTGATGTGACCGGCCTGGGCATCGTGTCCATTGGTTTTACCATTACTTTCGACGAAAAAGTCCTGGATGCCCTTGGTGCCAATTCTCTGGGGACGATATCAGAAACCTGGGGCAATCCCCTCACCACCGATGCCCCGGGCAAAATCGATCTGCAATTGAGTGGCAGTACGCCACTGACCGGCGAAGGCGTGGTGACCTATCTCTTTTTCGACGTCACCGGCAACGATGGAGATACCACAACGATTCGGCTGAACAATATTCAATTGAATGGAGGCGCGATTTCGGCAGCATCGATCCCCGGCAAATTCCAGGTCCTGCCGACCGCGTTGACCTCGCGACTCCTGCTGACCATGCCAGATTCCTCGACTGGCGCCAGCTCGATCATTCAATTGCCCCTTCGGCTGACCAATCCGCTCCAGCAGGCCGTGGACTCGCTGCGCGTCACTCTGACGTTCAATAAATATGTGGCCAAAGCCCTGGGGCTGGTTCGGCTGAACACTCTGACGCAGAGCTGGAGCGACTCCATCGAATCCCTGCTGCCGGGCAAGATTTCTTTTCTGTTGAAAGGCCAGTCGGCGATCAGTGATTCTGGAACTCTATGCTTTATTCAATTTCAGGCCATCGGCTTGCCCGGAATGGCGACCCGGCTTCATTTTCAGGGGGTTCAATTCTATCCGGACACATTGATCGCTCATGGTCGCAACAGCACCCTGACCATTGCCGGTGGGATCAGTCCGCCCGTCTCAGTTTTTATTCCCGACATCTCCGCCGATACGTCCGCCACCATTACCGTACCAGTTTATATTTCCGATGTATCCAATAAAGGAATCGGCAGTGTTTCGATGCATTTGCATTTTCAGCCGCAGGTGCTGCAATACATTAGCTCTAATTTGACCAATTCAATACTTGCCGGCTGGTTCAGCCTGGTCAATGTGCAAGGTGATTCCATCGCATTAGGCGCTTTTGGGGCGACGGAGCTGACCGGGCAGGGTTTATTGGCAGAATTTACTTTTCGAGTGGTCGGCCGACCGGGCATGCAGTCCGGGTTGACCTTCACAGAAATGATGTTGAACGAGGGCGATCCAGCAGTCGTGGCATATGATGGCCTGTTCACAGTGAACTTCGTAATCCCGGTTGAGCTGTCTTCATTTAGCGCGCGGGTAATCGGTCGGGAGGTGCTGCTATCCTGGGAAACCACCACGGAAACCAACAACTACGGTTTTGGAATCGAGAGGCGTTCACTGGAAAGTACCTGGCGGCAAATCGGCTTTGTTCCTGGCGCCGGCACGACCACCTCGCCGCAATGCTATGCCTTTGCTGACAAAAATTTGAGCGTGGGCGATTATCAATATCGGCTAAAACAAATCGACTTCGATGGCCGGTATCATTATTCTCAAACCATCTCCATTGCCATCGAAAAGCCGCGTCAATTTCAACTGTTTCAAAATTACCCCAATCCGTTCAATGCCACTACTGCCATTCGCTTTGATTTGCCGGAGCGATCGAACATCCGGCTGGTGCTGTTTGACGTGCGCGGTCGGCAGGTAGCGGTCCTGGCTCGAGGCGAATTTGCGGCAGGAGCGCATAATATAGCCGTTCAAGTTCAAGACCTGCCCAGTGGCATCTATTTTTATCAACTGGAAACTGACCATGTTAGCATGGCTAAAAAACTGCTAAATCTCAAGTAATGTGGGAGAGCTGTTGATGCAAAAACCTATTGGCAAAGCCATCCGGCTGAGTGATATTCTCGCTGGCGAATCATTGTTATTGGATACGACCCTCGCTTCCAGCACCGGAGCGAGCCCTGCTTTAGAAAATCTGGCCGGGGTGCTACAACACGCCAATCGTCGGTTCGATGGCATCATTGTGAATCCGGGGCAATTGGAACACTTGCCATCAGAACTGGCTGGCAAGAACCGCGCAGCACCGCTGGTCCGGGTCGATTGGACCAATGCCTATCGTGACCGGGATTTCTGTTTGCCGGTGCAAACGGTGAAACGAGTCGAAATTTCTACGGCCGAAGATGTGATGAATCTGGGTGGTTCGGCGGCTGTTGCCACGCTGCTCATGGGCTTTGGCGATGAATTTGAGGCGGAAAACATTCGGTCGATTTCGCACCTGCTGCGTTCGGCGTACCAGCTTTCGCTGCCGGTTTTTGTCGATATCCGTCCCATCGGCCCGGCCGTGAGCGAAATCAATTTTGAGGACGCGATCAAATTGGGCGTCTCATTTATGATGGAGGCTGGCGCCGATGCGCTGATCGTTCCGGTTTGCAGCGCTGAAACGTTGAACCTTATCGGCAATTGGTCCACGGTCCCGGTCATCGTTCGCAGCGATGCATTGATCAGTCGCGCGGTTTGCCAGGGGTTTTTTAAATCGAAAATGGCGGGCATCTTATTTAGCGAGAAAATCCTGGAGACGCAGGATTATCTTCAGCAGGTGGACGCATTGAAAACTGGCATGCGGCAATGATGGCTGACGGGCTGATGGAATGTTAGAATAATGGAATAAAAGTGCGCTCCAGTTATCTTGACCATTCTGGCATCGCATTATTCCAGAATTGCTAATACATTTTAAACCCACTATTCAAATCAAACAGAAGGAATCTGGTACATGCACTCGAGTCCTGGCAAAACTGCTCGACTGAATCGATTGTTCAATCCTCGCGATGGCAAAGCTGTTTGCGTTGCTGCCGATCATGGCTGGATGTCCGATCCCACGGAGAATGTGGTGCAGCTCAAGCGCATATTGGAGCAGGTTGTCGCTGGCGGCGCTGATGGGGTGCTGATGTCCTATGGCACAGCGCTGCGTTTGGGAGAAATGTTTCAGGGCAAAGATAAACCTGCGGTTATCATCCGCGCCGATTGGATGAACCTGCCGCGATTGGGCGGCGCCAATGTGAGCAACGTTCTGCCAGTCATCAAATTTCGAAAAATGGCCACCTCTCGCGCCAGGGATGCCTTGCAGATGGGCGCTTCGGCGATCACCATCTATTACTTCATCGGCTACAGCGATGAATTCGAGGCCATCAATATCGAGCAGGCGGCGGTGTTTGCGCAGGAGTGCCGCAAAATTGGCCTGCCGCTGATCATTGAGCCGATGGCGGTCGGCGGCATGGTGACCGGCGTTAATATCGCCGAAATTTTGATCGCCTCGGCCCGCATTGCCGTGGAGATCGGTGCCGATGCGCTCAAGATTCCGTACACTGGCGATGTGATGACCTTCAAACAGTTGGTGGATCAGGCCAAAGTGCCGGTGCTGGTTTTGGGCGGCGCCAAATCCGATGTGCCGCGTGATGCGCTGGAACTGGTGGACGAAGCCCTGCGCGCGGGAGCGAGCGGCACGGTGTTCGGCCGCAACGTCACCAAAGCCAAAGATCCGAAAAAAATGGTCGAAGATTTAGTTGCCCTGGTGCATGGCCTCAAGACCCTCGATGAAATTTTCGAGCCCCAGCGCGATAAAAAACTGAAACTGCGCGGCATATCCCAAAATTGTGTCGGTTGTTTGATCTGTGAAACGGTCTGCAGCCAGTGGCACCAGGGGTCGTTTGGCACTGCCGGCGCCCGGCTCTGGATCGAATCCAGACCCATCGAGCAAAGTGGGCCGTTGAATAAGGTACATATTTGCACGCTGTGCGAAGCCTGTGTCAAGCATTGTGAACCAAAGGCGCTGGCTCTCGATGAAAAAGGCATTATCCGCCTGAACAAAGAGCTCTGCAACTTTTGCGGCATTTGTGCTGAAGTCTGTCCCTCAAAAGTGATCTGGTTCGATGAGCAAAAATACCCCGTGATCTGTGATCTGTGCAATGGCAATCCGCAATGTGCGCGCTGGTGCAAGTACGATGCGATCATTGCGCGTGAATGATGGAATGGTGGAATTGTGGAATAATGGAAGGTTAGCTTTAATGGAACGGAGAAATATCAATCGTGGCTTTAAACAATTGAGGGTTTGGCAGGATGCCATAACTCTTTATGTTTTGGCTTGTGAGATATTTAAGAAATTCCCATTCGATCTAAAAAAAGTCTCTTCAAATGCAATTGATGCTGCCCATAGTATCTGTCGGAATATCGCTGAAGGATATTGTCGTCGCAGCATAAAATAATATCTCAATCACCTCAATATTTCGTTGGGATCGTGCGGGGAATTTCATTCATGTTATTGTAGCTTTCTCGCTGCCAATCAAATTAGTCACGAAGACTATGACAAATTAGATGTGTTGCATTATAAAGTAGAAAACGAGCTGCTACAATTAATAAAGTCATTGCAGAAAAAGCAAGCAGAGGGAGAGTGGGAGGATAGTTTTATCAGCTCTGAATGAGATACCAAACGAGCTTTGTCGATTCCATAATTCCAGCATTCCATCATTCCTCAAAATTTTATTCAGACTCAAGGAGTACGAAAATGCCTCTTCGTGATTGCGGCTACATGAACAATATTTTGAGAGTCGATTTGTCTACCGGCAAGTTTACCACCGAAAAATTAGACGAAAAGATAATGCCTTTAATCCTCGGCGGCAAGGGACTGGCCAGCCTGATGCTCTATAATGAGCTGGCGCCCCATACGGACCCGCTGGCGCCCGAAGTGCCCTTGATCTTCGCCGTTGGACCGTTGACTGGAACGACGGCTCCGACTGCTGGCCGATTGGGCGTATTCACCAAAAGCCCGGCCACTGGCACCATTCTCGATTCCTATGCCGGCGGTTTCTTCGGTCAAACCATGAAATGGGCTGGCTACGATGCCATTGTTATGACTGGCCAAGCCGATCGCCCCAGGATTCTGGTGATCGATAACGATCGGGTGCGGCTGGACGATGCGGATGGAATTTGGGGATTGGGCACCATGGCAGCGACGGATAAACTGCGCGCGAAATATGGTTCAGAATTTCGAACTGCAGTTATTGGCCCGGCTGGGGAGCGCCTGGCGCCCATTGCTGGCATCTTTTGTGATTTGCGAACTGCAGGGCGTGGCGGCGCTGGAGCCGTGATGGGTTCTAAAAACCTGAAAGGCGTGGCCGTTCGAGGCACTGGAAGCGTGGCGGTTCATGATCCCGCCATGTTTCAGGAAATGGTTTGGGTGGCCAATCGCATGCTCCGGATGAGTTCGCAGATCAAACGGATGCGGGATCATGGCACTGCCAATATCGTGGAACTGATCAACGCCGCTGGTGGACTGCCAACGCGAAATTTTCAATCGGGACAATTCGAGGGACATAAAGAATTGTGGGGAGAAACCTGGACTGAAGAATACTGGAAGGAATCGGCCGCCTGTTTCGGCTGTGGCATTGGCTGCACTAAGATCGCCCAACATAAAAAATACGGTTATCGCATCGATGGGCCGGAATACGAAACCATCTTCGCCGTGGGCAGCAACTGTGGGGTAACCGATCGGGAAGCCATTATCGAAGTGAATTATCTCTGCGATGACTACGGTATCGACACCATCAGCGTGGGCGTAATTATCAGCTTTGTGATGGAGCTCTATCAGCGGGGCATGGTCACCGCAGCGGAACTGGAGGGCATTGAAGCGAAGTTCGGCAGCGGCGAGGCTTTGGTGGCATTGACCAAAAAAATCTGCACCGGGGAGGGCATTGGCCAAAAATTGCAGCATGGATTGCGGGAATTCAGCAAAAATTATCCCGGCAGCGAGGCGTTTGCCATGCACGTCAAGGGGCTGGAACTGCCGGGTTATCTGCCGCGGGGCGCCAAAGGCGTGGGCTTGAGCTACGCTATTTCCGAGCGGGGCGCCTGCCATCTGCATGGTTCGCCGTTGAGCGAACTGATGGGCGGTGCAGATCCTCTGGCCGTTTCCGGCAAAGCCGCATTATTTAAAATGAACCAGCTCGACATCGCAGTGATCGATTCGGCCATCCTCTGCTACTTTACCAAATTTGGTTTTACCCTGAAAGAAGTCTGGCAAATGATCAATCCCTGCACTGGCTTCAATTATCGCAATCCCCGCGAGCTGGAAAAAGTGGGCGAGCGGGCTACCACGCTGGCGCGGCTGTTCAATGTGCGGGAGGGCTTCTCGAAAAAGGATGACACCCTGCCGGCACGGTGTCTCACCGAGCCGCTGCCCTCTGGCCCGGCCAAAGGCCAGATTGTCGAACTGGATGAAATGCGGTCGGAATATTATCAGTTGATGGGCTGGGATGAGAACGGCATTCCCACCGCCGAGAAGCTGCGCGACCTGCATCTGGATGAAATCTGTTCTAATGCGATGTTGCAGTAAAACTTTCGAAAACCATTTCCACGCAGAAGCCTTAGCATTTGGTTACTGACCCTAATGTGCGGAGTTCGAAGATGATGGTTAAAAAATTCATCATGTTGTTTCAGGCCGTAGTGATTTTGGGAATCACTGCTGTCGGTCAGGCCCAGCCAATTCTTTTTCCAGAGCCACTTAGCCCACGCATCGCTAATTACGACATTCAGGTGATGCTGGATACGAAACAGCGGCTGCTCCGGGGACAGGAAAAACTTACCTGGGTCAACACATCGACCGATCGAGTAACCGAGCTCCAGTTTCATCTATATTTGAACGCCTTTCGCAACAATCGTTCTACTTTCATGATCGAATCGGGTGGTATTCATCGGGGCTACAAAATGCACGAAGATGGCTGGGGCTACATCGAAATCAATAAGATCACCCTGCCCTCTGGCGAACGATTAACCGAGCAGATAGAATTTATCCACCCCGATAACAATGATGTGGATGACAAAACCGTTGTTCGCTTGCCCCTCAGTCGACCCGTATTGCCTGGCAAGTCCATTAGCGTGAACATCGACTTTACCGCAAAACTACCAGAGCCGCCGGTGGCCAGAAGTGGGGCTAAAAAAGAATACTTTTTCGCAGGCCAGTGGTTTCCGAAAATTGGCGTTTACCAAAATGGGGGCTGGAACTGCCATCAGTATCATCGGAATTCCGAATTCTATGCCGATTTTGGAGTTTACGACGTGCGCATCACGGTGCCCAAAGAGAATATCGTCGGCGCCACCGGCATCCAGGTGGAGCGCCGGGACAATGGCGATGGCACTGCCACGCATGTCTACCATGCCGAAGATGTGCATGATTTCGCCTGGACCACCAGCCCTGAATTTGTCGTGGTGACGGATACGGTGCAGGACGTGGCGGTTCGATTGCTGCTCCAACCAGATCATGTGAACCAGGCGCAGCGACATCTGGACGCGGCCAGGGTGGCAATCGAATATTTTCAAGACTGGTACGGCGACTATCCCTATCCGAATTTGACGATTGTGGATCCCCGACGAGGCGCCGGCGGCACTGGTGGCATGGAGTATCCAACCCTGATCACTGCCGGTACGGCCTATGGGCTGCCACAGGGCATCCGCATGGTGGAAATGGTGATCATCCATGAATTCGGCCATAACTATTGGTATCATCTGGTGGCCAACAATGAATTCGAGGAGGCCTGGTTGGATGAGGGCATCAATTCCTATAGCGAGAATCAAATTGTTGCCGCTCATTATGGACCGACCGGTGACATGATCGATTTTTGGGGGCTGCGCATCAATGATCTCCAGCTCCAGCGTGCCGCCTATCTTTTCGCGCCCGACCTCGATCCCATCATCCAGAAGTCATGGAATTATTATTCTTTCAACAGCTACGGCGTCAATTCCTATCAAAAACCATCGCTGGTATTGACCACGCTGCAAAATTATCTCGGTCGAGAAACCATGCAGCGGATCATGCGGACCTATTTTGAGCGCTGGAAATTCAAGCATCCGACCACGCAGGATTTTATCGCCGTAGCCAACGAAGTATCGGGCCAGGATCTCCGCTGGTATTTCGACCAGGCACTGTTCACCACCGCCATTCTCGATTACAGTGTAACCGATGTATTTAGCCGGGAGATAAAAAAAGCTGCGGGCTATGATTTTACGCTGTCGCCTTCCGATAGCGAAAAGATCGATAGCACGCTGGCACTGCCCCTCCGAGATAGTTCAGTTGTAACGCTGGCAACCGATTCATCCTTCACCCGCTCGGACACAGCCCGGCAGGATTCCGCTGCGGCGCAACCCATGTACCTCAGCCAGGTGACGGTGCGACGACTGGGCGATTTTCAATTTCCAGTTGAAATCCTGGTACGATTCGAGAACGGTGAAACCATTCTGGAACAATGGTCAGGCCAGGAGCTATGGAAAAAATTCCGTTATCTAAAACCAACTCGATTGGTATCAGCCACCGTGGATCCCGACCGCAAAATTCCCCTGGACATCAATTTCACCAATAACAGCCGAACCGTGACTTCTCGATCCAGGGGAATCAATAAATTGGCGATCCGAGTTCTGTTCTGGGTCCAGATGTTACTCGACCAGCCGGAGCTGTTGAATATCGTTACCGGTTTGGCAATGCGAATGTAATAAAATCGAACCAGCGCGAATCCCGGGAACTCTTGTCCAGAAGTTCAAAAAACAGAGGAAAATATGATTCTATCCAGCATCTCCGCCGGCCTGCAACAAGCGTGGCGGAACAAGCGATTGGTGCTTATCTATTATCTGGTTAATTTTCTGGTCGCCCTGCTGTTGGTGCTGCCGTTCCGCACCCAGCTTCAGAATTTTGTGGGTCGGAGTTTCATGGCGGAGGAACTGGCAAGCCGATTGGATCTGGATTTTTTGTTTGAATTTATTAAGGGTTCTCAGGCCTCGCTAACCGCAGCGATGGTTCTGGTGGCATTGGCAGGAGTGGCCTATGCCGCGATCCAATTATTTCTATCCGGAGGCGCACTGACCGTGTTTATAAAAGGCGTTACGGCGGCCTCCCCCCTATTCTGGAGTGACGCCAGCCGCTACTTCTGGCGCTTCGTTCGACTGCTGCTGTGGAGCAGTTTGATTGGCGGCTTTCTGCTTTGCCTCCCATTGCTGGCGTCCGCCATCCAGCGGCTGGTGTTTGGTAGCGATCCCTATCAATACATCACCTATTATGGCAACTGGCTACAAATGGGATTGCGACACATCGGCTTTATCCTTTACGTCATGGTGTTCGACTACGCCCGCATTTATGTCGTGGCCACCGATGAACGACGAATGCGCGTGGCGCTCTGGAGAGGGGTACAATTTGTCATGCGGAATTTCTGGCGTGCGCTGGGTTTAGCATTATGCCTGTATCTTGTCGGCCTGGCTGCGCTGGCGGGCTATCGACTGGTGGCCACTCAATTGAGCGCACCCGCTGCTGTCGTCATTGTGGGGCTATTCATCTGGCAACAGCTTTATATTTGCTGGCGGATGCTGCTCCGATTGGTTTTATTTGCGAGCGAGGTTGGATTGTATCAGGGGTTGACTTTTGCTGACCGCTCACCACTGACCGATCAGGTCCTGGATTAACGTGCTGACCGGTCGCCGTGCGCGGCCGGTCAGTTATATATTCTACTCCTCTTCATGAAATACATCCGCCGAAAAAATCTTGATCTTAGTGCCCTCTTTCTTCCAGGCATCCATTGGCAGGCCGGCCTTATTGCAGGTATGCTCTAAAAATTTCTCCCGATCCCAGCCGTACTCAGTGGCGACCTGAGGCAATAGCAAACCGCTGTAGCTCCCGCGCTCAATGATGATACCATGCTTGCCCACTTCAATCTCGTTGATATCCGTAATTTCCCGAATTGGCGTCAGCACAGAAATCTCCACTTTTAACTCGGGTACCTCGTCAGCGGTAACGGGCGAAAAACGGGGATCGCGGAACGCGGCGGCCTGCGCCATCTCGATGATGGTCTCATCCAGGGGGGCGACCGGGAAGATCATGCCGATGCAACCACGCAGCCGACCGTGTTTGGTGAGGGTGACGAAGGCCCCTCTCTTTTCCTTTAACAGCGGCGATTCATGCTCCAGCTTCGGTGGCTCGGCTTTCGCCAGTGCGCTTTCGATGGACTTTCGTGCCAGTTTTAATAGTTCCTGTTTCTCCTGGTCATTCAAGCCACTATCAACTCCCACTTTGGTCTCTTTCTGGGCGGCTGATTTTTTATAAATGGCCACTGCGGCATAGCCCACAACGTAATCGTTTTTGTTACCCGTCACATCACCGGAATTGGTTTGATAGATCACCTTAGCGGCGTCAGCGCCGAGATTCATGGCCACCATCTCCGCCACCACAATGCCACCCGCACCGCAAGCCATAATTTTATGCGCCTGAAAATCATGAGCAAGTTCCTCTGGTTTCAAAGCCGTTACCTGCTTCATGGTCAAATTGTCGGTCCGTTTGCAATCGTTATAAGAATATCCATGATACAAATCGCTGCTGGCGACGATGAGGACCTTTTTATCTTTAACAGCCCTGGTGATGGCGTTGGCCACCCGTGTGCAATTTTCCAGCGAGAAATCACTCAAAACTATCGGCACGATTTTCAGATCGGGAATAGCCACCTGTAAAAACGGCAGTTGAATTTCCAGCGAGTGTTCCGCGCGATGCCCCAGCCAGGTGAAATGCATGGCCGCATCCTGCTCGATGATGGCATTGGCCAACGATTTTTCCACCGGCACAATGCCCAATGGCGTTTCGTAGCCTTCTTTATTGAAAACCGATGCCCCCTCAAATTGATCCTCGTAATGGTGACTGGGTGCCAACACAATCACGGCATCATAGCGTTTGCCCAGCACCTGTTTGTAAGCGTGCGCCGCGGTAAAGCCAGAGTAAACATAACCCGCATGGGGGGAGATAAGGGCCAGAATTTCGCCATCGATGTGAGCGATTTTCGCATTTTCAAAATATTGATTGATCTGCTGCCGCAGCATATTCGGTTCACCGGGATACCAGCTTCCCGCGACCACTGCTTTGCGAATCTCCTGTTTTTCAGCCATGGCTTTCTTTGGATCCTCCTTTGCTGGTTGAGCCTTGCAATGAGTAAAAAGTAACAACGTGATTAATAAGAGCTGGATTGTGCTTCGAAACGACATGATACCATCCTTTTAATTCCAGATTCCGGGTATTTTCCCCTGACAAAATTGGCACGTACCATTCTTTTGCAAATGGTTCTCCAAAATTTGATAACCCAATCGCCGGATCACCAATTTGTGGCAGCCAGGGCAATAGGTATTTTCCGCCTCATGCCCGGGCACATTGCCAATATAAACAAAATGCAGGCCAGAGTCAAGCGCAATTTTGCGAGCGGTCTCCAGGGTACTGACCGGCGTGGGTGACAGATTTTTCAAGCGATATTGGGGATAGAACCGCGAAAAATGAAGCGGCACGTCCGGGCCGAGCTCTTTCATCAACCAACGGCACATCTGCTGCAAATCTCTGGGATCATCATTCAATGTTGGGATGACCAGATAGACAATCTCGGTCCACATGCCTTCATTTTTCAGCAACACCAGCGTATCCAGCACCGGCTGCAGATGACCGGACACCATTTCGGTATAGAATTTTTCCGTAAACGCCTTGAGATCGATCTTGACCGCATCGAGCACAGCGCACAGGTCCTGCATCGGTTTTTTCTGGATATAGCCGTTGCTGATCATCACGCTTTTGACATTGACGTTGCGGCCAGCAACGGCACAATCGTACATATATTCAGTGAAAATGACTGGCTCGGTGTAGGTATACGAAATCGATTGGCAATTATTTCGCTTCGCCTGAGCCGCAATCATTGCTGGTGGCATGTCCGCGCTTTCTATCTGGTCCGGACGGGCCTGCGAAATCTCCCAATTCTGGCAAAATTTACACAGCACGTTGCAGCCAACGGTGGCAATGGAAAATGCGACCGATCCCGGCAAAAAATGGAACAGCGGTTTTTTTTCAATGGGATCGATGTGGGCGCTGCAGGGGCGCCCATATACCAGCGTGTAATAGGTCCCGCCCCGATTCTCGCGGACGCCGCAATAACCGGTCTCCTGATCATCGATCACACACTCACGCGGGCACAGCACACATTTGATCTTTCGTTGGGGCAGCTTCTCATAATAGCGCGCTTCGGTCAGATGCTCCGCCGAAGAAGCGCCAGAAGCGGTTCCCGCCGTCCATCGCCCATTCGCAAGCCACAGCGCCAAACTGGCAGCCCCCAATCCCAGGCTGCTCTGCAGAAATTGGCGTCTTGATTGAAAAAGATGTATGGCCATGGATCACACTCGAACAATTCTAATTTTGCTCACTTCATTACACCCCAATCGATGCCGCTCATCCGCGGCCGTGGCAATGTAGGAGGGTTCACGACCGGCCGCTTTCAAGGTTGGCAGCCCTTTTTCGCGGCGTTTGGTCTCAATCATCTGCCAGCCCAGGGCATCGATGGCCACCGGATCGAAACCGACCAGCAAGCGGTTCGGGAACCAGCACCATTGGGGCATAAATGGCGGCCCGCCCTCGCATTGGGCGGTCAACGCATCGCTAACGATGAGCCTCACTTTGGAACGAATTTCCGACAGCGCATTGACATCGGCAATATAGGGATCACCGCGCTGATCGTGATATTTATTCGGATTGTGAATGGCACCAAAAAAATTCTTCAGCGCATTGGTCATCCCCACAATCCCGTGATCTTTCAAAATCGGCACGTTGATGATGACGGTGCATTTTTCGGCCAAAATTTTGGATAGGCAACTTCCTATTTCGCCGAATTCATAGACTCGATAGGTATAGCCCACCCGCTCGGTGCCATAACATTGCACCCGGTTGCGATCGGTCTGGATACGATAACCGGCTTTTTCCAGATCGTGACTGGAACGATCCCAGATGATAATATTCTTTTCCATGACGCCGGCCGAGCGTAATCCATCGATGATGGCTTCTACCAGTTCGAAATGCGTGGAGATACCTTTGCCCGCCAGACAGTTTACTTTGATGCCTACCACATCATCTTCCCCAAACAACTTCCGCCAGGCCAACTCGGGTTTGGATACCTGCATTAAATTTTCCATCGCTCGCTGGAGCAGCCGCCCCACTTGATCGCCAAGTAGTTTATCGTTCGAATCACGAACCAGATGATCCTCGGCTACCACAATTGCATTCTGGTTCAAACTGAATTTCGGTGGCCGGAATCCGGTGGGCAGGCCAGTAAATCCCAAACAAAGGGCGCTGCCTGCCTGAACACTGGTTTTGAGAAACTCTCGTCGCTTGTATCCAATCGCTTCCATTTTTTCCTGATGAAGTTACGTTAATCCGTCCATCATATTATATCAAATTTGCCGGTCACTGTCAAGAAAAATTTTCTGTTACCATAATTTTCGCCAGTGGGCAACATTCCTCAAGCTCCGTATCGCCGATGCTAAATCCAGGAAGCTGACCATCGAAATCTTGCCTCAAAAAATATTATTTTTTATTCAAAATTATTTTCACCCCGGATTTTGGCTCTCAAGTTGCATAGTTAATTGATAATGACCAACAGGACATTGCGCTCAGCAATTAAGTTCAATAAGTTAGAAATATCAGGCGACAGGATTACTGTAAAATGGTCAGCCATTGTTTCATTCAATAACAGACTCAGCGAAAGACTGGTTCGCTCTGGTGACGATGTTAGGGATTGGAATTCTGCAAATATGTAATTTTGTAAGTAATATTGATATTGCTTTTCTAAGGTGAAGACGTACTAAGCGAAAGGAACCCCCTGATGAAACGAAGTTTTCGATGGCTTATTTCGCTCGGGCTGCTGGTTGGGTTATTCAGTCAAGTGACTCAGGCCCAGACTTGGTCCGACGAAATTGCCGTGTGCAGCGGCTTGTCCGCCGATTTTGATATTGATCCAATTACTGGACATTTGCATATCATTTGCGTTCAAAATGGCACCGGTGCCTACTATGTGGAAATGGATAATGCTGGCAAAATCATTCGCCAGGAAGTGATTCCCAAAACGGAGCGGGAACAAGGTGGCATCACTTATGGGCCTTCCATTGCTGTAGATCGACAGGGCCGACCGCATGTGACTTTTCGTATCCCCGAAGGAGGAAATTATTACTCATCCTATTATACTTACCGCACAGATATGGGCTGGAGTTCTCCCATTCCGTTGAACATCGATTTGTATCGCGGCTGGGTGGTTCGCATCGACGTCGATTCGATGGGTTACGCCCATATTGCTCGCGGATCAGCCACCAACGAAGATCCCGCGCCCATGGAAGGGCCGGTGAAGTATTTTAAATTTCTGAACGGCAATCTGGTGAGCGATAAGGATGGTTTTGAACGCTATCGCTGTGATGATCGTATTGAAATTGATGCCTCATATCGAAATCATGTGCACATGATTTTGGGTTGTCCCAACTATCCGCCTGAAGGCGGACCATTATGGTACTGGCGCTCCTTTGATAGCGGCGCCCACTGGACTGGCATGGAAATTCATCATCCGCAGGCTCATGGTTCCAATGGTGCGCCTGATCTGTTTGTCGATGCGGCCGGTAATGTCCATATTATTTACGGCTCTGAAATTGATAACACCATTGGCGGCTCACCTTCGGTGCGCTACTCTCGCTTCAGTAGTGCAGGCTCCAATGTGCGCGATGTTGCGGTGACGGTAGCGGGCGAAATTTTAGAACGTTTTGATACGCCGCAAGGCATCGGTTCGGTCGCTGCCAGTGCCGATGGCAAAATTGTGATGGTTGCCTACTCCGAGGATTTTGGCAAACGGCTGTTTGTTCGCCAATCCGATGATCAAGGTGTCACCTGGGGCGATCGCTTTAAAATTGCCGAGGAAAGCGTTGGCGATCTGGGGCGCAATCGACATACGATTCGTGCCTATAAAAGCAATTTCTATATCATCTATCCCACACCCAATGGCATTAAGCTACGCTACAAAAAGCTGACGGTCAACCAGCCGCCGGTGGCCAACGCGGGCGGACCTTATCAAGGAAACGAAGGCTCACCGGTGACTTTTGATGCCTCCGCTTCGTCTGATCCTGATGGTACCATCGTCAAATATGAGTGGGACTTTAATAACGATGGCACCTACGATCAAACAGTGGCCACTCCCACCATCAGTTATACCTACCCCGATAATTACAGCGGTCAGGTCAAGCTGCGGGTAACCGATAATGAGAATGCCACCGCAACCAATTCCAAAAATGTGACCATTGCCAACGTGCTGCCCAAAGCCGAAGCGGGTGGCCCTTATAGCGGTGAAATGAACACTCCCATTCAGCTCAATGGCAGCGCCACCGACCCTGGCAATGACGTATTGACTTATCAATGGGACCTCGATAACGATAATATTTACGAAACAAATGGCCAATCGCCCAAAGTGACGTTTACCACCGGCGGTACGCATATCGTCAAGCTCAAAGTGACCGATGATGACGGCGGTGTAGGCACAGATGACGCGCAGGTGACCATTTCCAATAAGCCTCCCGTGGTATCGCCGATCCCCGCCCAAACGATTGCCGAAGGCGGTAGCTTTACGCCGATTCAACTGGACAATTATGTCACCGATCCGGATAACAGCGATGATCAAATTACCTGGACCGCCAGTGGCATGACCCAATTGAATGTTACCATTGCCAATCGGGTGGCCACGATTAGCGCCAAAGATCCCGAATGGTCGGGAAGTGAGACCATTACGTTCAAAGCCACTGATCCGGGTGGTCTTTCCTCTAGCACCAGCACCTCGTTCACGGTAACGCCGGTGAATGACGCTCCGGTGATGACGCAAATCCCCAATCAGACCATTAACGAGGGCGAAACATTTGCCAACGTCAATCTGGATGATTATGTGAGCGATCCGGACAATGCCGACGCGCAACTGACCTGGACCGCCACAGGACAGAATAAGCTCATTGTCACCATCAACCAGCGGGTGGCCGGAATCCAGACGCCGAATGCCGATTGGTTTGGTGCCGAAAATGTCACCTTCAAAGTCACCGATCCCGGCGGCCTTTCCGACAGCAAAACAGTGCGGTTCACAGTGAATCCAGTGAATGATCCTCCTGTGGTCTCACAAATTCCCGATCAGACCATAGATCAGAGCCAGACATTTGCCTCGTTCGATCTGGACAACTACGTGACCGATGTGGATAATCTGCCCAACGAATTGACCTGGTCGCACAATGCCACACAATTGGTCGTCAATATCAACAATTCCACTCGCGTGACCACCATTAGCGTGCCCAACAGCAATTGGTCGGGCAGCGAGACCATTACGTTCACCGCTCGTGATCCCGGCAGTTTGACCGGCCAGAGCTCGGCCACATTTACGGTGGGCGATTTCAATGATCCTCCTAAGGTTGCCCAAATTCCGGATCAAACGATCACGGAAAACGGAAAATTCACTGCTATTAACCTGGATTTGTATGTGAACGATCCGGATAACAATGATTCCCAGATCAAATGGTTCTGGCACGGCAATAAGGACCTGATCATCAAGGAGCAATTGCGCGTGCTCACGGTGAGCGTGCCTGATTCTGAATGGGCCGGGACTGAGATCGTGACCTTTGTCGCTACTGATCCCGGCGGCAAAAAAGATAGCTGCATCACCATTTTCAAGGTCATTGCTGTCAACGATCCGCCGCTATTGCAGCCACTGTCCGATTTATATTTTGCCGAAGACGAGACATTGCGCATCCGACGCACTGAACTCCGCAGCCTGGTGCAGGATATCGATAGCCCATTCGAGGTGTTGCAGTTCCAACTGGTCAATACGGTTAAGACCCACTACTTCCTGGACGCAGGCGGCAATATGCTAATTTATGCTGATCCCAACTGGTTTGGTACCGAACGAGTGATTTTCCAGGTATTGGACGACAAAGGGGGGATTGATACCGAAGGATTGAATCTAACGGTTCGAGCGGTACCTGACCCGCCTGGACCTATTTCGCTCCTGTTTCCCATCGGTATTCCCTTCCCGGAGGCACAGGATTCGATCAAATTTTTCTGGCGCAAGGCGTATGATCCTGATCCAGGCGATAAGATTACCTATCAGTGGAGTCTGAGCCAGGATGTTCTATTTGAACATATCATGGATCAGTACAATAGTGTCAAAGACTCGGTCTTCGTCTACCGCTCGAAGTTAAAAAGTGGCATCTATTATTGGCGAGTAGCCGCATTCGATCAAACCGGCCGCTATAGCCATAGCAGCAATGTGGGGGTTTTTACGGTTGGAACTTCGGCGGTGAATGCTGACGCACCACCCAAACCGGGCGAATACGCGCTGTTGGCCAATTACCCCAATCCGTTCAATCCCGAAACCAGGATCTCGTTCCAGATTCCGAGATCCTGTCATGTCCGTCTCTCCGTATTTAATAATCGCGGCCAGCTCATTGCGGTTTTGGTTGACGGCGAGGTTACCGCAGGCACTCATACCAAAATCTGGAATGCGATGGACATGACCGGCAGCAAGGTCACCAGCGGCGTCTATCTCTACAAGTTGGAAACCAAGGAGTATACTGAAGTTCGAAAAATGATTTTTATCCAGTAGTCGACTCAAAGGAGATCATGGCTGCCATGATCTCCTTTTTTTATGCAATTACTTGCCAATGTACTCGAAATAGCTACTGCAAAATTCAACCGCTTCAATGGGGTAATTGCCAATTGCGGTTTCATCGGACAACACGATACCGGCAAATCCATTTTCGATCAGATAGCCGAGATGGGCGATCTCGGAGCGCGATGGTTTTGGTTGCCGCACCATATTTTCCAGCACCTGACCGGCAATCAACGAGGGTTTGCGGATGAGCACCATCGATTCCATGAATTTCTTTTCATATTCAAACAGCCGATACAAGCTGCCATCCGCGACCAGATCGCCGCGACATAACCAGGTCACATCCGCCAGTTCCGCAATTTCTCGCAGGCGGGAGAATGCCTGCTGCCGTTCGATTTTGGCCACTACGGGGCGGGAACCGACCAGATCGCAAAACAGCGCCAATTCTCGCTCCGATTGCAGATAGGAAATGGCATATCCAATGAATTTCCAATGCTGGGTTTGCTGAATGAACAGTTGGTCACGAGCCGACACATGCGTCAGTTCGGCTTCATTATTGCGCAGCAGAAATCCCTTGAATGAACTGAGCTCGCCGAAATTGATCACCTCCGCCTGGAAATAGCTATTGGAAACCTGCTGTACCTTCAGCTCGATTTTGCCATCATCCAGCAACACGGTGTCCCCCGGCCGGATCTGTTTGAAAATGGATTCATGCGGCAAAGGAATCTCATCGCCGATCTGGCTATAGCCGCTTTTAAAAATGATACGATCGCCTCGATTCAGCACGCGAACCTGAGCCATGCGCCCGATGCGCAATTTCGATCCCTGCAGATCCAGCCAGACAGGCATGGCATCGCCCAGTTGCTGGAATACGCGCTCCAGCTCGATGAGCCAGCGCGTCAGCTCTTCCAGCGTGAGATGGGAGCAATTCAGTCGAAAACCAGTGGCACCCGCTTGAATGAGTTCGCCGATTCGATGGCGAACAGCGGGTCCCAGCGTCGCGATGAGTTGATAGGCTTTGCGTCGGTTCAATTTTTCTTCAGTTGCGCTTTGTATAGTTCCCTGATCCGAAGAAATATTTTATTGTACTGCCCGCTTTTGAAATCCGGGAAACTCCAGGGATAGGGATAATATTTGCCTTTTTCATAATGCAGGGTTAGATCGGCATAGATGCCATAATTCAGGTAGATTTTTTGACCATTGTATTTTGCCGATGCCAGGACGATCTTATCGTAATCCAGATAGCCCGGGTCGAGATTGACCTTGCGGTTACCGCCGCTGGCCAACCGATCCTCCAGGTTGTTGCAATCTATTTTTATCTGAGCAATCTCCTGCGGGCCAATGAGCCGCTTGAACGACCAGAAAATCCTTTCAATCGGCCAACCCATTTCCGGCCGATAGTATTCAGAGATAGTGAAAGGAATGGCCTGACTTTCAAAATCAATCTCACCAAATTGTTCCTGCAGCTTCGATCTGGCAATCTCCAGAAGTTGGCGGTCAGAAAATAGCACGCCGCAAAATAGTTTCACCGGCACCGGCGGATTCGGTTTCATCTCACCTGGAATGGAATGTTTACTTGTCGTAATTTATGCGCTTTAAATATGATAAAAAAAGAGGGCAAAGTCAAGGAAAAATTTTTGCGCGCTATCTGAAAATCGAAGCAACCTTCAGCTACAAAAGCGCCTGGCCCAGCAACCAACCCCAGTTTTGTAACGAAGGCTGCCCCGGTCCCATTGAATTTGACCGATAAATGAATAACTTCGGGAATCTGATGGAGATTATTTGCCCTTAATTAGCGGAGGACAATGAACCTGCCCGCAACTTGAGGTTTATACGTCCAACAATGTCCTGAGCAGGATGAGTTGGAAAAAATCTCAATGGCGGGAGATTCGTCCGAGGGGGCATCAGTATAAATGGGAGCGCGGCTTCGTTCTGGAGGAGCCATCAGTTTTATCACATTTTTAAAACAAGGAGGTATATTATGCCGTCAGACTTAACCGACTCCGGCTATCCCGTTCATTGGCAGGAAGACTCCGGCGAATGGATCAAAATCAAGGAATTTTAAATCCGGCAATTGGTAGGAACCTTGCCTGGGTTCATTGTTAAAGTAGGCGAGGAATTCGACTACCTGCTCAAAGTCCAGTTTACCCCGATCATGGGTGCTATTGGCGGTGGCGCAGGCATCAGAATCGGCATTTATGCCATGGACCTGAGCCAAGGCTCGGTACAACCCGCTTACACCAAAGAGCTGGATAGGGATCTAAAACCCCCGCGAGACACGCCCACCGACAAGCAATGGAATCGAAAAAATGATCCTGATTTTGAATTTACTGCCTCAGTCACCGGGACCTTTTTGATTACCACGGTGGTCACCTGCCCGGACACTGGCATCTCGTGCTTCAGCACCGGCCCGCTGCTGCAGGTTTTCCCCTAATCGAGTTCCCGGATAAAAGTAACGCTCCAGCATGAAACATCGCCTGGTACTTCCCGGTACCAGGCGATATTTTTTTGATTCTGCGGCGCACCGCATGGATGTCACAGCAATTTAATTGACTCCTGCCAACTTTTTCCTTGACATATTGAAATTAATTTTCTATATTTTCCCTCACCTGAATACCTAACCCCCAGCATTTCAGATCAACGGGTCGCAGCGGCGAATGATTGCTGCGATTCAAATGGTAACCACAACTACATTTTGGGCAGGCCTAACGATCATTTTTCAGCTTGCGAACAGTCCCAAAAGTTTTAACACATGTTGGATGAGGGCCTGGATTAATGACACCAACTTCATCAAAAGCAGAAGCTATTTTTTTTCAATTTTTAGAACGACTGGCCACAGATTTCCCGATTGCCTGTGCCAGTGATGAGTTCTATTACTTTCCCCAAATCCGGTTGGAAAAATCACCCTGGCAACAATGGGACTGTTTCTCCGCGACGACAATCAATCAGCTTGATCAGCAATTGGCAACCTGGGAAAGGGAGTTAGCGCCACCATTCGCCGCACAAGCCACAGGGCAACTATCAATGGACCTGGCACTGTTTCAAAAAGTGGCGCAGACGCTGCGGGAGCAATTGACCGAAGTGCGTGCCTGGGAACGACAACCCACCTTCTACCTGACGCTGGTGGGAATCGGCCTCGCCGAAGCCATGGCTGCCAACGATATCGCTGCCGCGCACCAGCGGGCTAAAGGCTTGCCCGACTTTCTGGATCAAGCCTGCCACAATCTAAAACACGTGCCCGGGCTCTTTCGTGATCTCGGCCTGGCCATGGTGGCCGACACTCGAGCCTACCTGGAATCTTTGACACCCGCCATACCCGAAATTGGCCGGTCGATATCGGCACTGGATCATTTCGAAACCACGCTGCGGAATCTAACGGTTGCAAACAATTTCCGCCTGGACCCGCAGTTGCTGGAGCGCATTGTCCGTTTGCATCTGAATTGCGGGATGAGCCTCGCTGAGGCCGATGATCTGCTGGATCGGGAAATCGCTGAGATGAACCAAATACTCGAAGCAGAAGCTACAAAATTGCTCCCATCGCCAGCCGCTGCCCCACGCCCGCAGCGACCAGATTGGCGGGAGGCGATCGCTCTCATGCCACTGCCCAGGGTCGGGCCAGATGGCTGGATTGGACTCTATCGCCAGCAGGTCGATCACCTGGCGCAGCACTGCGTGCAGCAGGACTGGCTGTCGGAACAGATGGTGGCCGCATGTCCGGTGCGCGTGATTCCTGTTCCCCAATTCCTCTCGGCCATCCGTACCGCATCCAGTTACAGCGTGGTGGCGCAGCATCCGCCGATTGGTGGGACATTTTATATCCTCGGCGGCAATGGCGCCCACGAGATTTCGCCAGAAAATCAGCGCGAATTGCCCATGCTGTCGGCACACGAAACGTATCCCGGGCATCACCTGCTGGATACCTATCGCTGGCGCATGACCAACCGTTTTCGCCGCAGCATCGAACAGCCGATTTTCTATGAAGGCTGGGCCTGTTTTGCGGAGGAATTAATGTGGCACACAAGTTATTTTGCCACACCTGCCGAGCGCTTGCTATTGGCAAAGCGACGGCTCTGGCGCGCGATTCGAGGCAAGATCGACCTGGGATTGCAGACCGGGGCTTTGAATCTGTCCGCTGCTGCGCAATATTTACAAGCAACCGGTATTCCTCAACAGCACGCAGTGGCGGTGGTTCAAAAATACCCGCTGCAACCGGCTTATCAGCTTTGCTACACCATTGGTCTGCGGCGCTTCATCGATTTATTTGAAACTTTCGGCCAACGGAATTTGAATCGCTTTGTCCAGACAGTGTTGGAGAACGGCGAAATCAATTTTCTCGATCTCGAACAACTGCTGCACGATGCTTTGCCACCGAGTTGCCAGGGTGCACCGCCACGCGAAGGTGGTGATCGAGCATGAATTCACCGCTGGCTTTGGTGGCAATGAATGCTATTTTTCCTTCGAGGGCTGGTGACTTCGTGGCTCGAAGCCACAAAAGATTCAACCAATACGCGAATGCTATCAACAGGTAGAAGCTATTACATAGGGCCGACAAACTACTTTAGTTGTCCGCCCATGAATTGATCATAAATGAACCCACAAGCACAAGGAGAGCAGCTATGGATCAATTTTGGGGTTATCATTCGGAATGGAACCTGGGCAGTCCTGGTGGCTGGGATTATCAGCGCATCACCCAGGAAATTTGTCACGCGGTTTGGGACCGGTATTTCCAAAAATATTTGCCGGATATTGAGCTTGATTTTGACCATCCATTGCTCAACCCGGTATACAGCTTCGCTGAGATGTTGCAGCAAGTGCATCGAGCGCGGAATGGACGCCAGGCGGGCTTGATTGCCATTGTTGCCGAAGAGGAGACGCTGGAGGTTGTGATCGAAAATAAAAATCTGGTGGCCCAGCTCAATCATAGCGATGGCCTATCCGCAGCGCTGATGGCACCACAGGAACTGGAGTTGAAAAATGGTCAGGTCTGCTGGCAGGGGCAGCCGGTATCCATCATTTTCATGGATTTCAATACCAACGTGCTGCTGGACTTGCATCGGCGACATAACCTGACCCCGCTGTTGCAAGCCGTGCGGGAAGGCCGGGTCGTCAATCCACGCGGCACTGAGCCCATCAATTCCAAAAGCATGTTTGAACCCATCACCCTGCCGCAATATCGGCAGCGCTTTCAGCCGGAGACAATTGCCAGGACTCCCTGGACCCGGCAGTTCTATCCGCGGCGAACCGATGGTCCGAAAGGCGAAGCCATCGCCGACCTGGTGGAATGGACCCGTACCAATTGGGAGCGCCTGGTGCTTAAACCCGACCGCGGCTACTCGGGCAAAGGCGTCAGCGTGGGCGGTGTCCATCATGACGTGGACGAGAAAATCGATATTGCCCTAAAAAGCGGCGATTATATTGTTCAGGAAAAAATTCCGCTCTACCTCTGGTCCGAAGTCATCCCGGAGATCGATGCATCAAGCCAGACGGTTACGGCGACTCGCTATCAAACCGATTTTCGGTGTCTATTTGGAGATCAGGTGCTGTTTGGCTTTGTGGGGCGCTATGGGCAGGTTCCTACCAATGTCGGCAGTGGCGGCGGCGTTCATCCGCTGGCAATTCTGCGGTCCAATTTGAGTGTCGGCGAGGCCACGAAAAAGATCAACGAGACCATACTCAAAATGAATGTCGCTGAGGTAGCCGCGGCGGTGGCTTTGCAGCAGCAGATGGCGATGGCCCAGCATTTCACCTATCTTTTAGGTCCTATCAAAATTGCATTGCGCCCACGATTGATCACCATGGATCAGATCCGCGCATTACAAAATTACTGCGCAGGCATCTGGACGGATTGCCTGACGCTGGAACAGATGTGGATGGCCGGAGAGCTGGATGTGAAAATGTCGATTGAACCGGAAGAGCTGGAGATCATCAACTCCCAGCCCTGGCGCGGTTCGCCAGCGATCCTGGCATCCGATGGACTCTTTAGCTTTGGAGCACATATCACATGAACATTGTTGTCAGTGATGATTGGTGGAAAAATCTGTTCGATGAAATCTACCTTTTGACCGATGCCCGCTCCGTCTGTGATGATCAACTCACCAGGCAGGAGGTGGATTTTCTCGACCAAACACTGGATTGGAGCAAATCCGATCCGATTCTCGATTTGTGCGGGGGTCAGGGACGCCATGCCCTGGCCCTTGCGCGCCGTGGTTTTACCAATGTCACCGTCTTGGACTATTCGCCCTATTTGATCAAACTGGGGCAAGAGCGCGCCCAACAGGAGCGGCTCAATACCACTTTTATCCAGGGCGACGCCCGAGCCACGGGCCTGCCGAATCAGAGCTTCCAATACATTCTGATTATGGCCAGTTCCTTTGGTTACTTTAAGGACGAAGCCGAAAACATTAAGATTCTGCATGAAAGCTTTCGTCTGCTCAAACCCCGAGGAACGCTTTTGCTGGACCTGCCAAATCGCGAGTACATTCTCAAAAAATTCACGCCAGAATCCACCCATCAGGTCGACGAAGACATCTCCGTCAAACGAGTGCGTGAATTGGGCGACGATATCATCTACAGTCGCGAACTGGTGATTTCCCGGCAGCATGGCTGCATTCGGGATAATGCCTATTGCACCCGATTGTACAGCCCGGAAAAAATAACCCGCATCATGACCGACGTGGGTTTTGCCGATATTTCCTGTCAGTTGGATTTTATGTGCCGGGATGGCAAAGGGGATTTCGGTTGCATGACCAATCGCATGGTGGTCCTGGGCCAAAAGAGGGGTTGACCTGCTTCCGTGGCCGACCGAAGCCGCATAGGCTGCGATTCGCTTTTGGGTGGCTGGACCGGCCAAATAGTCGAGACCGCAACGTCATGACTCGCATCGGACCAGCCCCCAAAAGTCACTCGGTCGGCAGAACGAGACTGCGGTGGAAGCTTTCCTCCACTGCATCCGGGGATATTTTTCTGCCGATCAAGACCAACTGGTTGTCGTCCACATCCGCAGGCCGGCTGTCCAGTGCAATCAGCTTTAACTGATCCATGGTAGCATCCACCTGGTATGGTTTCCGATCCAGAAAAATAAATCCCTTGAGCCGCATCAGTTGGGGACGAACCAGCCGCAGAAATTCTTCCCAACTGTCGCGGGAGAAACTGCCATTGGCGGCCAGGGTGATGGACGTGACCGGGTCTGGTCGACCTTCGCCGGGCGCTTCGGTAGTAACCGGTAGTGGCCGGCGGACCTGGTCCACTTGCCATAGCGGAAACTCAGCAAATTGAGTGGCAACGATGGGCACCAGAGGTGAGATTTCTCGGATCGCAGCGGTCAACTGCTGCAATTGGTCTTCGCCTATCAGATCCACTTTGTTCAGCAGTACCAGATCGGCGCTGCGGATCTGCGCCACAGGTGCCCGAAGAATATCTTTTATTTTCAAGAAATTTTGGCAATCCACCAGACAGATACAGGCTTGCAAATAGATCGCCGCGCGGATTTTTGGCAGTTGCAGCATGGCCTCCAGCTCGGAGGTATCCGCCAGCCCGGTTGCTTCGATAAGCAGCAATTCCGGCTTCAGGTGATGCGCAATTTTTTCAATTGCAGCGATGAAGTCGGTACGAACGCAAATACACAAAAGGCTTCCCTTGTTCAACTCAATTTTCTGGTAATTGCCGGCCACCAGAAGCTGACCATCGATACTAACCTGTCCGAATTCATTTACCAGCACCACGGTCTTCTGGCGATGATAATGTCGGATCAACCGATTGAGCAGAGTAGTCTTGCCGCTGCCCAGAAAACCGGTCAGTAAAATGGTACGAATTACGCCAGATCTTTCAGCCATTCTTTGATAACCTCCACGGTGGGGATTTTGCCAACGGATTTTACCTGCTCTCTAACGGCGATAATTGCCGGCGTGGCTGCTACACCGTAGTTCTGAATGTCTTCCTTGCGGGTGACCTGAACCACTTCGGCAGTGCTGCCCAATTCTTTCACCGCCTGTTGCACCCGTTGCCAGAGCGCAGTGAATTGTGGATCACTCTCCTCGCCCAAAACCAGCAGTTGATGTCGGCGCTGGCGCAGTTTCATAAAAAATTTTTCATTAATCCGCTCCTGAATGGCCCGCATCAACTCTTCGCGCGAGGGAATGGTGCTCACAAATTTGATGATGCCATCGATACAAATGGTGGGAATATTTTTCACCATCAAGCCCATCATAAATTCCACCGATTCCTTCTCTTTGATCTTATGCTCACGCCAGATGACCAGATCGTTGAACATGGGCACCACTGCTTTGACCGCTTCCACCATGTACTGGCACGGGGCGCAGCCTTCCGAATCCAGCGTGATCACGTCGACGATTACTTTCTCCGCCTGGCCATAATCTGCTAAATTGATACGAGTCGTCACCTCTCGGGCTTTGTCCATCAGCTCGCGCGCAACCTGACGCTGATACGAGTCATGCACCAATTCCGCCACCGCTTGCAGATTTTTCGGCGGCACTGCGTAGGGCAGATCGCAACCAGGGGCCAAAATAAAGCCGGTGTCGCCGCCGACCTCCAGACAGTCGATGGCATTGCGCCGGGCGTCGTCTTCATTGCCCAGCAACAGCACCACCGTGAGTTGCAAATTGCCGCCAAACGAAATATGATGCTGCTGACAGATGTTCTTCACATACGCCAGCGGGATATTTTCATCAATGCAAATATTATCCGGTTTGGTTTCACACATGGCTTCGATATTTTTCTGCGCATGCCCACAGACAAAAAATGACGAGAAGACGCCTTGCTGCCGCACATGGCTAAAAAAATCGGTGGCAAAGGGGGTCACAAATTCTCGGAAGGCTGCCGGCGAAATCTGGCTGGTCATCGGATCGACCAGAGCAATCACATCGCAGCCGGCCCGAATATACATGCTCGCCATGCGCCTGGCTACCTGGCTGCAAAATTCCATGATTTCACTCACGGCTTCGGGATGGTCAAACATCTCCATAAAAATGTCCGTTCCCTTCAAATGCAATGCCAGGGTGAAGGGACCGGTGACCAGACCATAGAGTGCCACATCGTTGGTCTCGGCTTTGAGTTGTCGCACCGCGCGCAAGATTTCGGGAATTCTTCCGGCCGTCTCATCCGGCAGGGAAAGGTTGGCCAGGGGCTGCTGGGCCAGCACATGGCTGATCACCGCAGGCGGATTTTCCGCCGCCCATTGCAGATTGCAGCCCAGCGCTTCGGCCTCAATTTGGAGATCGAACGTGACCGGAATGCCGTCGGGGCGATAGAGTTTGATCGCTTCTTTGGCGCCTTGCACCATTAGATTGCCGGATTGGAGATAGGTTGCTGCGTCTGTGCCGATCAACGCGGCGCCATGACACCCCACAAACGGCAACCACGCCGGACGCTCAGTTTTTTGGCCTTTCAAGGCCGAAAATAGAATCTCTTTGCTCATTGGTTATCCCTATGTTGACCATGGATATAATTGAAAGATCTGCGCCCAGGCACCAGTTCGCGACGGGAAAAGATGAATCCGTGCCGATCCTCGTGCCGCAGCAGATTACCAAAATCGTTTATCTGGAGCTCGCAAAAATCTAACCTGGTCCACTACCCCCAGGGGCAATGCGCCCCATTCCTCACTTCGAAACGCGGACCAATGGGCGGTTTAGCGAAAGTCAAAATCAAACCTGATCCATGAATTTCCCATTCGTCCGTCATGTATTTGCTCAAACCCACAACGCTAAATTGGCGTTGTGCCTTTCGTTCCGGGTGCTATCGATGATAATTACGAATGAGGCTCGGTGTTTCTGCCGGCGGCATCAGGGAAAATCTGCTGGCCATTTTGATTCAAATGGATCGAGCCGAAAATCAGAAACGCCAGACGAGAGGCATCAAATGGCGGTGCCAGAACTTGCATTAGTTTCTGCTCCCAATCAATAATCTGGATCAGCCCCAGCCCCAACACCCAATTTTCGGCATCGCAAAAGGCAATCAAACGATGACGATATGATTCGGGATGATGGAGATCGGGCACCCGGCCCTGAAAGCCGTATCCCCGCAGCCGCAAATTTTGAATCCGAGCCAGAGCAAAATAGTTCTTGAACTTCTCCTCGCGATAGGCTCGCCGCTCATCTGACGTGCGCATGATAACGTTCGGCCCCACGGGCAAATGACAGAGCTTGAGCTGTCGATTCCGCTGAAAATGATGCGCCCACTTCATCACCTCGTTGGACGAATCGAACACTATCAGGTAATCGGGGCGAATCATGTCGATCAAATAGAAATGCAGTTCCCGCGCTGGCGGCTCCAGCACAAAGCCACAGGAGTCGAGAACAATGCGCTGAGCGCCAAGTCGAATGGCCTGTGCCGTGAGTTTACGAAGGCCGCTCAATGTGGGCAACAGATGACCGCGCGGGGTTGTGGCACCGACGAAGCGAAGATAGCAACGCGGGTGCTGGCTGGCCTGCGGCCAGGTGAGTTGTAGGCCCAATGTGCTCGGCGGGCCAATCTGGGACTGGCCAGGATCACCATCAATATAAGCCGTTGAAAATTGGGTGGCAAGCATCTCCAGCAAATAGCGGCAAAAGGTGCTTTTGCCGCTATCATTGGCCCCTATTACATAGACAATCTTTCTGACCGGCTCCTGGCGCAATTCAACCAGCAACCGGTGCCAGCAATCATCTATCGAAATCATCTCAAAATTTATAGCCTAAAGTGACGTACATGACATGCTGAAACTTATGCGGACCAAGGTAATTCTTATCCCCGCGACTCACAATAATTTCGATTGGCCCAACAGGTGAAATCAGCATAATTCCTGCGCCGACGCCGTACAAATGATGCAATTTATATATCACCCCTTCCCGCTTGTATTGCGGATAGAATGCACCATTGCCGATGAACTTAAGAAAAATGTCCTTTTTGAATTCATAGCGATAATCGAATCGCAGAATAGACAACCGGCTGGCAAAGAGCTGGTCGTACTCCATACCGACAAACGTCTCCGGTCGCCCCAGGTTCATAAATTTGTACAGAGGCAGATCATTCCAGCTCATGCCGGAAAAGGCAAAGATACGAGTGGTATGTCGGCGCAGAAAGGTGGCGTACAGATCAAGCGATGCCTGAAATAAATTGTAATGGACCTGCGATTTAAGCTCGGGTAAACCCGCCTCATACCCGATGCGCAGTTGATAGCCCGTACGTGGCAGCAGCAAATCATCCAGCAGGTCGATATTCATGGTTGCCCGAAGTTTTCGCAATTGCTGCCTCCAGCTTGGAAACATGAACGGATCAGGCACGGCAATATTGGGCTTGACATTCATGGCCTCATAGTTATATTCAATTTCGGTATTCAGCGATTTGGCCAGTACCAAACCTGCGCCGATGCTGAACCCCATCGACCGATCTTGGTACTCGGCAACTCGGTGGCCCGCTTCGTCAAAAATATCCGTTGGAATGTCTTTCGCATCGAAGCGCGCAAAAGGATAAATCGGCAGGTTTAATGCTCGCGAAGGATAGAAGGCCTTGAACCGAAACCGAAAGAGACCGGCGAATTGTAGTTCATCTTCCAGCCGCATACCGTTAATCAAGAAATTGGTTGCCTGCAAGCTCACTGCTGCCACCAAGCGATGGCGATCGTCGTAGCGCAATCCAACCCGCAAACGACGAAACGGCAGCTCGGTCACACGCACCGTCAAATTGACTCGGTCATCCGCCACCGGCTCGATCTCGTAGGTGATCAACTCGAAGTAACCCAGCCCATACATGTCCAGGATGCGACGGTTCAATCGGTTCAAGTCCAGCCTGTCACCGGGCTTGAATCCCAGCAAACGATACAGAAACGAGAAAGGCAAATTTCGATTATCCAGAATGGCAATGCGATTGATGATTGGCACCTGCTTTTCTTTGACGCGCAGGTAAAGGCTGATATAGTCTTCGGATAATGGAACTACCTCATAGTCGATACTCTCGAAGCGGCCGCTGGCACGAAGCTCTGCCAGGTGTCGGTTCAATACCGTCGGATCGAAGATGTCATTGACTTTTAAACCGATCTGCGTTCGCAGCGATTCGAAGGGCACGGTGGTCTGGCCCAGAATCTGGATGCTATAAATGCGCGGGGAGCGAAGCAACGAGCGGAGATAATTGGCATTATCCATGCGCTCAAGCAGATATTTTTCTTTGAGTGCCACCAGTTCACCAACGCTGCGTCGTGCTGCCTCATCACCCCGCTGCAAAATGGCGTTAATCTTGTCGGCGTCAAAATCGGCGGCGGAAAATTCATCGATTTGCGGCCGAATTAAAATGTCGACTTTCTTCAAATTCTCCTTCACTCGATCGATCCCCACCAGTGACACGGTCTGCTCCAGGACCGCCAGCGCCGAGGTGAGCTTTTTTCGTTCCAGCAGCGGACTTTGGACATCCACAGCAATGACGATGTCGGCCCCCATCTCTTTGACGACATCTACCGGCAAATTATTGATCAATCCACCGTCCACCAGCAGCGAGTCGCCCCATTCCACGGGACTGAAGACGGTAGGAATCGCCATAGTGGCGCGCAGGGCTTTGGCTAACGAACCGCTTTTCAACACCACCTGATTCCCGGTCACCAGGTCGACAGCAACGCAGCGAAACGGAATTGGCAGATGGTCGAAGTCAGTGACTTTTTCATAGGGAAATGTTAGGCTCAAAAATAGCAGTGAAACTTTCTGGCCAAAAATCAAGCCGCTGGGCGGCACTGGTTTCACTCCTTTGATGCCGAATTCAAGCTGATAGCGACCGATCTGCTCCTTCTGGAAAAAGGGCAACTCCGGACGTGGCGGCCGGTCGCTGAAAATTGTCTGCCAATCATCGCGGTGAGCGAGTTTTTCCAGATCGTAGCCGCTATAGCCAATGGCATATAATGCGCCAGCAATCCCGCCCATGCTGGTGCCGGCAATATAGTCGATGGGAATTTGCAGCGAATCCAGCAATTTCAACACGCCGACATGAGCAAACCCTTTGGCACCGCCCCCCGAAAGCACCAGGCCAATTTTAGGACGTTCGCTTGGCGCATTAGTGGCTGCCAATGCAGATTGAACCAGCGCCCACAATGAAAACAGAATAACCCTTACCCATAATGGAGCACGCATCGTCGTCATCCCTTCCTGAAATTAACAACCGCAGTCTGTCAACCTATTTCCTAAATTATCGGTTATCAGCACCGAATCGAAAGATCACAGAAATAAGATCCAATTCTGAGGGGTTTCACTTCTCCGTCCATCCCACACGCTCGGGCAGAGATCACGGAAATGGAACCGCCGCAGAAAATTCTTTTGGGCATCAGGAATGAAAGGTCACAGAAAAAAATCCAGTTCTGACGGGTTTCTTTTTTGCGTCCATCCCGCGCGCTTGGGCAGAGACCACGGAAATAGAACCACCACAGAAAATTTTTTTGGGTTTCATAAATGAAAGGTCACAGAAAAAAATCCAATTCTGAGAGGTTTCATTTACGAGCAAAACCAATCCCATGATAGCCATCCTGTCAACGAGCAAGTCTCCGACCTGATGCCGAATTCTTTTGTACCGGAAACCCGTTGTTTTGCAACAGGAAAAATAATAAAAAAATCGGAAAAAGCAAGGGAGAATTTTAGCCGCATCAAAATTTGCTGCTTGAATTTCTCCAGGACCTTGCTTTCTTTCGGCCCACAAACCTTGAGCCAATTGTCCATTGCCGGGCAACTCAGCCCAACCCCCTCTCTTCCAGCATTGGTAAATATGGCGATGGCGACGTCCGAATGAACAACGCCGTGGGCAAGCCCAAGGTCATCCGCTTTCGTTTTTATCTCGGGAAGCAACCGCCGAATCTGCTCCCGATTCATCTCGGAATGTGAAATTATTACCAATCCGGATTGCGCCCAAAAAAACCTCAAAGGCCGGGCAGACCTTTGAGGTTTTTTGAGTTATGCCACCGGTTTGATCAGCGCCGATTCCGCAGCCTGTCGATTGACCGGTTTGCAAATGACCATTCCAGCCGCTTCAATTTCCGAAATCAGCGGTGAACGCGTTCTGATGTCGCGCTCAGGATCATCAAGTAATTGCAGAGCACAATGCGCAGCAGGCCACAATTTCGGCATTGCGCTGAGAACATCTATTTCCCTTCGATTTCATCGGCCAATTTATTGGCATCGTACAGCTTGCGCAGGGCTTCGATGATATAAGCGCTATGAACCGACACTGCCCGATTCGCGGTTTCATCATACACAAAGCGCCCGACCAGGCTTTCGATATTGCCATCAAAGATCAATCCTACCAGTTCGCCGTTTTTGTTGATCACAGGCGAGCCAGAATTGCCGCCGATAATGTCACAGGTGCTGACGAAATTGACAGGCGTGGCCAGGTCGAGCTGATCCTTTCGATCCCAGAAGCGCTGCGGCAATGCGAACGCGCCTTGCTGATCAAAACCGAGGCAGCGATCATAAAGACCATAAAGTGTGGTTTTGTACGGCGCCCGAGTACCGTTCATGGGATAACCTTTTACCTGACCATAGGAAAGTCGCAGCGTGAAAGTCGCATCAGGCGCCATGGTCTTGCCGTAGACTGCAAAACGGGCTTTAGCGATTTTTTCGCTGGCGGGCATCATCACGCTTTGAAATTCTTTCTTATCATCTTCGATCTGTTTGCGACGGAGGGGCTCCAATTTGCGCGCCAGGATAATAAACGGATCCGTGCTTTGCGCAACCGCCGCCTGACCACCTTCGATCAGCGACTTGCGAAAACTGACATCATTCAATTTGGTACCTGCCAGCAATTCTTTGGCCACATTGGCCGGTTGTTTCCCTTCCAGCACGATTTTCAAAAAGGGATCATTGGGACCCAACTCTGACAGCGCCAATTCCAGCATGCCGGTCAGGGTTGCCTCCTCCAGGTCATTGTAGATCGGTGCCGGCGAGAACAGTCGGTAGCGAAGCTGCTCCAGTTGGCTATCATGATAACCGTCCAGCCGCTCGCTATCCGGTTTTTTTATCTCGGCTGTGTATAACACGATCTGCCAGGCAATGCCAAAATAGCGAGAGCTGAGCGCCTGACCCTGATAAAAGCGTTGTTTTCCCAACCGGGACTGTTTTTGCACGATCTTTTTAATCACATTCCAGGCATCCGCGTATTCTTTTTTCCATTCGGGATGGGCATTGATTTTGGCTCGAAAAGCCTCTTCATCATTGCGAGCTTTTTCCATCAATTTGGGATCGAGCAAGCCCTGGTATTCTCCCCGCTGCGCTTTCTTGGCATTTTCCAGCCCAAAAATCTGTCCCAACGCACGACGCTCCTGCTCTGGACCTTGCTTGGAGTAATTATAGAGAATCTCCAGGCGCTTGTTGATCAAGTTCAAAACCATTGGATATTGAAGGTCTCGCTGCAATACCAGTTGATCATAGGTATTGAGCCGGTTAGTCGAGCCGGGATGGCCGGAAACAAACACCAGTTCGCCATCGCTGGCGCCACTGGCATTCCATTTCAAATAATGTTCGCTATTGATTGGCTGATCATTTTCATAAACCCGAAAGAACGCCATATCCAGATCATAACGGGGATAGGTAAAATTGTCGTCATCACCGCCCCAGTAGGCAATTTGCCGCTCGGGTGCCATCACCAGCCGGACATCGGTGTATCGTTTGTATTGATAAGCCCAATATTCACCCCCGCGGTACAAACTCACCACATTGCAGGTCAAACCGGTTCGATCCAGGTATTCTTTCTCGATTTTAGCGATTTCCGCTTCGCGCGCTTTGAGCGCATCTTGCTCGCTCATCCCCTTTTGCACGACGCTCATGACACGAGCAGTGACATCTTCCATGGCCACCAGTACATTCAGCTCCAGATCGGGACATTTGACCTCTTCCGCTGGAGTCGCCGCATAAAAGCCAGTGGCGACATAGTTCTTTTCCGCAGTTGACATTTTCTGCAATTGACCCATAGCCACATGATGATTGGTTAGCGTCAGGCCATTGGGACTGATGAACGATCCGGACCCGCCATCGTTGAACCGCACACTGGCCAATCGAATATGATCCAGCCAATCCGGGGTCGGCGTGAAGCCATAGCGCTCCTGCAACTGCTTCACCGGAGGATTATCGAACGTCCACATACCTTCGTCGGCCAGCACATTGCCAGTCATCATCAAAACAGACATCAGGAAAATGGACAAGCTCCATTTGAGAAACAACCGCTTCTTTTGGTACATGTTTCACCTCTCAAAATAGTTGATAGATAGCTCAGTCTCTGAGCCCCTGTTAAATATTAAAAAAACCTTTTATCAATACGTTTGTATCGAAAAAGGTTACATGAGATTTCAAATTTACTTGAAATTCTTGAGCGGAAATGATTATCGATAATCGCCTCACCGAATACACGAATATACACCATAATCGCTGGTTATTTTTTCAATTTCGAGTCATTCATTTCGTGGGCAGAGGGTGATCATTTTCAATTGTCACGGTGCATTTGACAACTTCCGGAATTATGCAAAAATTATTTGGGGCTGAATTGCCGTTTTACAAATGCCAGCCACTCCCGAACCTGTTTATTGTTCGGCTCCAATTCAAGATATTTTTCCCAGGCCACGATCACTTGCGGCCAATTTTTGAGTGACCAATGCACCGTTCCCAAATTATAGTAAGCCGCTGCATAATCCGGGGCAATTTTGATGGCCTGCTCGTAGTCCCGAACCGCTTCCTGATACTTGCCCTGATTGGCATAGGTTAAGCCGCGATTGTTGTAGGCAATTTTGTTGGCCGGATCCAATTCGATCGCCCGGGTATAGTCACGGATCGCGGCCGCATCATCCTTCAGTTTCCGATGGACATCCGCGCGATTGTTGTAGGCAGCCGCTGAAGTGGGATCAATCTGAATGGCCTGGTTGAAATCACTCAGTGCTTCCTGAAATTTGCCCAATCCTTTATAGCAGCGACCGCGATGAAAATAGGCCAGCGCGTTGCGCGGCTGAAAATCCAGGGTCCGGCTGAAATCGGCAATGGCCGCTTCAAACTGGTTGAGCTTTTCCAGAATATTCCCTCGATTGAAGTAGGCGGGCTCGAACCTGGCATCCAGCTTGATCGCCTGGCTGTAATCTTGCAAAGCCAGGGCATCCTGTCCCGTAGATTGGTAGGCATTGCCACGGTGGTTGTAGGCTGGCGCATAGCGCGGATTGAGCTGGATGGCATGGGAAAAGTATTTGATCTTCAATTGATCATTTTGGGCTGCATTACCCTTTTCGATCCACTCCGCTGCGGTCAGACCGTCGATGGTTTTCACGCTATCCGCCTGCAATACGCGGTGCACGGCCTCGGACCAGGCCAGTTGCTGCAGAAAATCTTCGTCCAATGGCATCTGCTGCCGCGCGTCCGCTTTTTGAATCACTTTGCTTGCCAGCTCAGTGACTTCGGGCTGAGACTCCCGCTCTCGCTGCGCTCGCAACTGTCCGATCAAATCGACCCCGACCGGATAGATGCCCTGGGCGCTGCGCTGGAACGGCTCATAATCCGATTGCGATTTCCGCAGGTCGATTTCATCGAGCATCCGGTCGATGGCCAGCCAGGCCCGTTTCCGCTCGGAGGGCGTCGTGATCGTTGACAGAGAGCTTACCAATTCGTTCAATAAATTGGATTTCGTGGCGCTCAATTGCTGGTTGGCCTGAATATAAGGCAACATCTGTGAGACTCGTTGTTTGAAAACCCAACGGCCATGCGTTTCGAAATCTCGATAACTGCCACCATCCATTTTCGAAGCGCTCGTCCGCTCTGCCTCCAGCCTGGTGTAGGCTTCGTCATTTTCAAAGCTCTCCTCCATCCGCTTCTGCATTCTCGTCAAGAGCCGAAATTTGAACTCCCGCCAGGCGATGGGCAACCGCTGGACCTGCTGTTCTTCGGCTCGATGCAGCAATTGGCGATCCAGTTGGGACAATTTTTCAATCTCTCCTGGGAGGGCTTCGAAGTCATGAATTTCGGGGACCACAATTTCGCGATCGCACAGACTATCCAGTTTCGCAGCCATAGTCATGAGCGCTTGTTCATCCAATTCACGACTGGCGGTGCTGACGTCATCACTGAGATCGGTCAACCATCGCCAGGCATCCGCGCGCTGCAACGTCACCACAGACTTCTGGGATGAGCAACCTACCATCACCAGCAGTGCCATGGTGAGCATCCAATTTTTGAGATGCATGAGATTACCTCCTTCCCGCTGTTGGGATTGATAATTTTGGCAGCTCGCAACCGTGCTGTTGAGGTAATTCATCGCTGCCGCTACCCGAGTGGCAATCCGGACGGTGAACCGGTGCGCCGGCGCCAATTTCCTGGCTGGCTACCGCCGTCGTTTTTCGGAAAAGCCACCGGCAAAGGTGATGACGCACATGGTCTGATAAACTTTGTGCGAACCACAGGCAACGCCGATCACCTGAAAAGAGGGATTGAAAATATTTTTCCGATGCCCCCGGTCGGTCACACCATCATCCACGATGAGGCCCACCACGATATCCCGGGCATCTTCCGAGCCATAGGCGATATTTTCGCCAACGGTACGAATCCATTTGCCGTAGCGATTGACCCGATCGGCCGGCTCACTGCCGTCCGCCCCCTTGTGGCCGATCGCTCCCTGCGGTCCCTGGCTTTGGACATGATCCCGCGCCGCCCGTGACATTCCCGCCGACACCCGAAACGGTGCCATGGGTTTAGCCGCGCGCAGGAAATGAATGGCCTCCTCCACTGCCTTCAAGCCCTCCTGGGTTTGAACGTACGGTCGATTGGGTCGCTTGATCACTTTTCCATCATAATAAACTTTCATTCTCTCAAGATAAGTCGCATACTTGCGCGGATTTTTCCGCACCAAATTCAATTCTTGAACCACCTCTTTTTCCAGTTCGGAAAGAAAATCCGCTGATCCAGGTTCGCGATGCTGGGCCAGTCCATTGACCACCAGCCAGCCCAAAAGCGCCAGACCTACCAGCCATATCTTGTTGATTTGCATGACCCCCTCGTCTCAATTTGGCGGATTCATGTTCCAGCCCGGATTCTTTGTTATCAGGAATTATCCGTGTCACGGCATTTCTTTTTAGCGTTCCGAGCCTTGACTGGCGCCGATGCTCGGAACTTCTCTAAAAGCCGACGGCAGCACTCGGATTATCGACGCCAATACCGCGATTTGATCGCACCACTCACTCTGCTCTGGAAATCAATAATCGCCAGGAAAGCGAACGCCTTGCTGGTCGCGTTGACCACGCCATAAACAAATCCGCACTGCCCTATGACTCGGCGCGATTGGGCACCAGGCACAAGAAACTCATCCGCTCAGCGCCAGTGTTTTTGAATTGATGAACTTCGCCGGGCAGCACCAGAATCGCATAACCGGTCTGAATCGGTTGTGGCCCATTGGCAGTGACCACTTCCCCGCGGCCTTCCATCACAAATATCTCATGCTCAAAATCGTGCGCATGAAAAAAGGTATAGCCACCAGGTTCAACATGAAAGAGCCGCATGGTGAAGTGCGGCGCGCCATCACCCGCCGAAAGCAGCACCCGTTTCGTTACGCCACTCACTTCCGGCCCCGGGATGGCTTGTGCCTCGATTTCCGTAAAATGCACTATTTTCATCGACCTTTCCTGCATCAATTTGATTGAGTGAAGTTCCATTCTACCGCCCTGCGATCCAGGATAACCGACCTGGATAAATTGCTTCCTCATTAAAAAATGGTTCGATTTTGCGGTCCCAAATGCCAATGAGAAATCATTTTGTGGACAGGAGCGATTCAGCAACTAACTAAATTTTTAAAATGGATCATGGCAACCAATAATCATTCGCGTCTGACCACAAAATGCCCGGGATGACACAAAATGGAAATGACAACAAAGGGTTTTCGTGTAATTTCGTGCGTTTCGTGGGCCAATGGCTGATAATGATTTTTCTGTTAGCATTTCCAGGCCCAAACCAATCCACCCAGAAGGCAAAGTGCCTTCATGGCCAGAAGGCGAGTGGTATGAATTTCTTAAACTTTCCCTTGCCGGGCATTGAATATCAGTTGGTTCATCGGTCATGATGAACATAGCAACTTTTCCGTCATCAAAATACACCACCCAATGCATTAGAGTTAACTTATTCCGACCGGATAAGTTTCTCTGGCAGAACAAATTCTGCAAATTCCGCCGCAAATAGCATCAGCCACCTATCCGCTATCACAACCACGACTCAGCCCACATGCCGCAACACCACGCCCGCGCGTGCGCCCGTATGCTGACCATTTTTGATAGTGATCTGGCCGTTCACGATAACATATTCGATTCCAGTGGGAAATTGATGGGGATCGACAAAGCTCGCTCGGTCGATGACCGTTTCTGGATCAAAAATGGTGATATCAGCAAAATACCCGGGCGCGATCTTGCCCCGATTTCTGAACCCCATCTTTTCTGCGGGCAGGGAGGTCATCTTCTTGACGGCGGTCGGCAGATCGAACACCTTTTCTTGGCGGCAGTATTTGCCCAGGACCCTCGGAAACGTGCCGTAATAGCGAGGATGCGGCTTGCCCTCCGCTGCTTTGCCCGTGGGAGCAATGGCACTCCCATCCGAACCGATCATCACCAATGGCGACGCCAATACCTTCTTGAGATTATCTTCACTCATGGCAAAGCCTACTATTCCCACTCGATTGCGCTCATCGATTAATAACCTTCGAATGAATTCCACCGCGGATTTGCCAACCGTGGCAGCGCACTCTTGAATGGACTTTCCTTCCCAGATTTTATTTTTCGCCGAAAAGCACGAGCTGATGACCACACGGTCCCAGCCGCCAATTTGCTGACCGCGACTTTCGATATGGTCTGCAATCTTTGAAAACTGCCGTGGATCACCCAAACGCTGTAGAATCTCGTCGGTCGATCCCTGTCGCGACCATAACGGCAAAAAGATGGTTAGTCCTGTCGCATAGGCAATATATGGGTAGCGGTCGGCATGCACCGGCATACCTGCTGCCGCGGCGCCATGTATCATCTCCAGCAGGGAATTTACCTTGTGCCAATTGCTCTGGTTGCACGCCTTCAGATGGGAAATTTGCAAGGACACTTGCGCTTCCCGGCAGATCCGTAGCGCTTCGGCCACCGCTGCTTCAACCTGATCATCTTCATTTCGGATGTGAGTGGCATAGATTCCACGGTGCTGGGCCACGATTTTGCAAAGCTCGATGAGTTCCTCAGTTCCGGCATAGCTGCCCGGCGCATATTCGAGACCGGTGGATAGACCATAGCTTCCCAGCTCCATGGTGTGAGCGAGGCGCTGTTTCATCGCCGCCATCTGCTCGGCCGTTGCGGCAACATCATTGCGCCCGACCACGCAACCGCGCAGCGTTCCATGGCCGGTCAATGCGGCATAATTGATCGAGATCTTTCGTTGCTCTAACCGCGACAAAAAATCGCCAATATCGCGCCAATCCACATGCCAACCATAAGTCTCGAAAAACTCCCGATCCAGTTCCGCCCAGTCGCGATCATTCAATGGAAATGGCGAGTCGCCACAGTTGCCGCCCACTTCGGTGGTCACACCCTGGTGGATTTTGCTCTCTGCCCCCGGATGCACCAGCAGGCCGGCATCGGTGTGGGTATGAATATCAATAAAACCCGGCGCCACAACCAGACCCTGCGCATCGAGCACCTGGTCGGCGCTGGCCGCGACCAGATCATCGATGGCAACAATGCGGTCGCCGCGAATACCAATGTCCCGAACCACGCCCGCAGCTCCGGTGCCATCCACGATCAATCCCCGGCGGATTACCAGATCAAATCGGTTTCGTATCGAGCAACCGACCAACACTCCGGTCGCCCCAATGACGGTGGTTTTAATGAAATCGCGACGCGTAATTTTTGCTTTCATTCTCATCCTCTGGTTTTTTTAACCGGAAATTCTAACTCTACTTAGTCAGATTAATATAATCATTCTTTTTTGGACTAAATTGCATCCCCCCGGCCCCCCTTCAAAGGGGGGAACGATAACAAGTCCCCCTGCCAATTGGCGGGGGGATTTAGGGGGATGTTAAGATGTTGAGTACCAAAAATTTTGTGGTTATTTTTAATCTGACTAAGTAGTACTAAAATGGAAATAAATATCAATAAATGCCCCGCCCAATACACCAAAAGCGCTTTTTATTTTTTCAGCTTCGCATCATTCCGTGTATTTCGTGGGCAAGCAAAACCATGCCCCACGTAACAGGTAAATGACCAGACCCAGGAACCAATCCATCACTGCCTGGCTGATTTGTGCCCGGCATTTTTATAGAGCATTTTCCACGAGCCGTTATTGCTTTTTTACCCTTACGGGATACTCCGGTCGTTTTAATTTTTTCGGCGGATCCTTTTTTAATTCCTCCATGATGACCTCAATCGCTTTGTCCAATTGGGGATCTTTGCCGGCAATGACTTCAGCAGGCCATTGCTCCACTTCGATGTCCGGCGGCACGCCCTCATTCTCCACGATCCAGCCCTCTTCGGTCCAGATGGCTAAATTGGGCGCAGTCACATAACCACCATCCATCAGCACCGGGAATCCCAGCGTTCCGACCAGTCCGCCCCAGGTTCGTTTTCCGATCAGCTTGCCCAGGTTGAGCTTGCGAAACATCCACGGCAGCAGGTCACCACCGGAACCGGCGGTTTCATCGATCAGCATCACTTTGGGACCCTGGATAGAAGCACTGGGGGTTTTGATGTCAGCGCCGTAGCGCATGTTCCAGTTGCAGAGCCAGGGGCGCCGGAGATGATCGATGTAATAGTCGGCCACCTGACCGCCACCATTGAAGCGCTCATCCACGATGATCGCCTCTTTGTGCACCTGCGGGAAGAAATAGCGTTTGAAATAGGTATGGCCCAGCCTGGTGGTGTTTGGAACATAAACGTACGCCACCCGGCCATTGGTTGCCGCATCGACCTTTTTTAGATTACCCTCTACCCAATCCCGGTTGCGCAATCCGCTTTCATCCGCTATGGGAACAACATTCACCGTCCGACTACCAGTAAAATTGGGATTTGGCCCGACGGTGATCTCGACTATCTTCCCGGAAGTATTTTCAAACAGGCTATAGAGATTTATCGCGGAAGTCAGTTCTTTGCCATTTACGGCCAGCAGATATTCTCCCGCCTGCACATTGACGCCGGGTTCAGTCAATGGCGAACGAAGCTCCGGATTCCAATTCAAACCGCCATACACTTTTTTGAACCGATACCGGCCGTTTTCGATCGCATAATCAGCGCCAAGTAATCCGCCGGGCACTTTTTCCGGATCATGATAAAAATCGCCCCCACCCACGCGATGATGCCCCACGGCTAACTCACTGCACATCCACTGGATCAATCGGTTCAAATCATCGCGGCAGGACAGATGGGGCAAAAACGGTTCATATTTTTTCCGCATCGCCTTCCAGTCCACACCATGCATATTCGTGGCATAGAAATAATCGCGGTTGATGCGCCAGGCTTCATCGAAAATCTGGTTCCATTCGGCACGCGGATCGATGCGAACCTGAATGGCATTGATCGCCAGATTCCCTTTGCCGGCTTCACTTTTTCCCGAGATGGGAACGATCTTCCAGGATTCGCCCTCCTGATAGAGGATCTTCTTTTTGTCATGCGAAATCTGGTACTGGTTCACTTCCGCAATGATCACTTCATCTTTTCGCTTCTCCAGATCGTAGCAATGCAGCCTGGTGCCTTTGGCATACGGACCTCCGGCGATCGCCGGAGCCTCCAGATAATATACCTTGCCTTCCTCGCCGACCTGTAAATTATAATAATTCCCCTCCTCTACTGGCAGACAAATGATGCGGCTTTCCAATCCTTGGAAATCGACAGTCAACGGCTGGTCAGCTTTGTCAGGCGCATTTGGGGATTCGCCTTTTTTCGATTCTTCCTTTTTGGATTTCTCGTCTTTTTTATCTTCCTCCTTTTTAGCGACACCCTTCTCCTCATCGCTCTCTTTGGCCAGCGGCGACGGCACAGCCTTCTGCAAGGTTACCAGATAAATTGCTCTGGTCCGGCGCATATCTGCGTTGGACATGGCAAACCAGTGTTTCACCGGCCCGGCATCGGTAGAAGCAAAAAAGTAAAGATACTTCCCGCTCTTGTCAAAGGTCGGTTCGCTGACGTCGCTCAGGCCATCGGTGATCGGGAACGATTTGTCCTGGTCGATGGCATAAAGATAGACTCGTTCGATGTAGGAAGCGGTATTGATGGAATACGTGATCCATCTCGAATCTGGCGACCAGTTCCCCCGGATGGCACCAAATGCCCCGGGCAAATAGAGATCTTCGGCAGCAATTTTTTTGATGGAGTTCTTCTCAATATCGACCCAATACAAATTTCTCGCGTTATCAGCGAAGGTCAATTTTTTGCTATCCGGCGACCAATCCAGGTTGCTATAAAAGCCAGATCCATTGAGTTTGATTTTTTTGATCTCTCCTTTGCCGTCCTGCGGCTGCAGATGGAGCTGATATTCACCGGATTCGTCGGAAAAATAGGCAATGGTTTTGCCATCGGGCGCCCAGGAGGGGAATCGTTCATGAACGCCGGGCGAATTGGTCAAATTTCGAGGATCACCCTTTTCTTCGGGCACGGTGATGATTTCCCCACGAAAATCAAACACGGCCCGGGCGCCAGAGGGTGAAATCGAGGCGCTGCGAACGTAGCGAGCCCCTTTCACATAACGGGGTCGCAGCTCTAACAGATCGGTGGCCACGCCGATGGTTAATTTTTTGCTTCGATTGGTTGCCAGATCGAAAACATGAAGCTGACCTGCTTGCTCGAAAATGATCTGATTATTCCCGGCCGAGGCATCGATGATCGGGAAATCAGTGAAGCGGGTGAGCTGTTGGATCTCTTTGGAACTGGTATCATAATAAAATAAATTGAATTCGCCATTGCGATCCGAGAGAAAATAGATTTTATCCCCGATCCACATCGGATCGATGTCATTGCAGCGGCCCTCCGGTTGTGGAATTTTGACGACCGAATGATCGCTCAATTGATAAAGCCATAAGGTGGAAACTGTGCCCCCGCGATAATTTTTCCATTGCCGGAACCGCTCGCCCAGCGGATTATAAACCAATCGTTTGCCGTCAGGGGAATAAGCGGCTTTGTAGGCATTGGGGATCTTCAATGCCTCTGGAAAACCACCGGTAATCGGGACCGTGAACAGTTGGGTATAGCGATTGGTAAATACATATCGGCCCGAGATGAACAGCACGGCCGAGCCATCGGGCGTGAAGCCCCGAACAATATCGAAGCCAGGGTGCCAGGTGAGCCGTTTGGGAATGCCACCTTCCACTGGCACGATGAAGACATCGGTATTGCCGTCGTATTCGGCGCTGAATGCGATCAGCTTGCCATTGGGTGAAAAAACCGGATTGGATTCGATCCCGTCATCCGAGGTCAGTCGCCGCACATTTTTGCCATCACTATCCGCCACCCAGAGATCACCAGCGTAAACGAAGGCAATGTGATTTTGACTGATCGCTGGCTGACTGAGGAATTGGGTATCGTTAATATCCACCTCTCCGACCACGATCAGCGGGATTGTGAACACCACGATAAATAGAACCAGAGCAGCATAGCCTGATTTTTTCATTTCGGTCTCTCCTTGTTAAATTTGAAAGTCATGCAGTGCCTCTAATAATAAATTTTCAGCCGAAGATTGAGCGATCCTTCCGCTCATTGGGCACCGCAGTCAACCAGAGTTGCTTTTAATGCCAAGAACACAAGGTCCGCACAACTTGCAAACAGCGAAGCAATGCTTTTTTTCATTTATTGTTCATGGTTTTGAACCGTTCGCGGGTAGACTCGTTTATAGCTGTGCGATCCATTTTGGAGCCGCAACAATTCGCCTGCGCATCGCTCGATCCCCTATGCGCCAGGCACCGTGCTCGTTGCCCCCTCAAACAACTTTACCGTCTCGTCGTGTACCAACACCCAGACGCAGTAGATGCCAATGATGGTTCCAATCGGGATGAAAATGAGATCAATACAGGCCAGGATCAGCGCCAGAATTCGCGCCCAGGATTTTCGTTTCAACAACCCGATGCCCGCAATAATATCGGGTACCGAAATTAGGGCGATGAAGCCGGCGATGGATGTCCCCACAATTGCAGTGATCGACATCGCTTCCGGATCACCGGAAAGCACGCCGCCACCAACGATTGCCATAAAAGCGATTAACGCAATAAAAACGCCCAACGCACCCTTAGCGCCGCAACGATATTCAGATGGCCTTTCATATCCATGGTTGGTCTCCCTCCGGTTGGTTTAATTTAATTAGATTTTTTTGCAGAAAATAAAATGTCTTGAACAAAGAAATGGAGTGTTGGAGTAACGTGAACTTCTAATCCAATAATCCATTACTCCAAAATTCCATTGCTCCACGAATCCAACAATGATCAGCAGCTATGACTCCATCACTCCACTCAAATTGCTTATCGTTCCGGATAGCCGGTTATCTCCTTGATCGCTTCATACAACGGCTTCAAATGCTGGTACATTTTTTTATAAACCCGTCGGTACAGGGCATCATAAAGCTCCACGTGTTCGGGTTTGGGCTCGAAGATTTCTCCAATCAAAGTCATTTCTCGCACTGCTGTTGGAAAATCGGGATGGATTTTCAGTCCCACCGCAGCATCGATAGCAGCGCCCAGGCCGGAGGTCTCATAAATTCTCGACCGCATAGCCGGTCGGTTAAAAATATCGGCCGTGATCTGCATGGCCTGATCGCTCTGCGAGCCCCCACCGGAAACGCGCACCTCGGTAATTTTCACTTTCGATCGCTGCTCGGTTCGTTCTGTTCCTTCGCGCAGGGCATAAGCCAGTCCTTCGAGAATGGAACGATACAGATGCGCCCGACCATGCACATCGCCGAATCCGATGATCGCGCCTTTGGCTTCCGGGCCGGGTATCTTTACGCCAGGTGCCCAGTAAGGTTGCAACAACAATCCCATGGAAGTCGGCGGAATATCCTTGATCAGGTCATCGAATAGCGATTCCGGCGAAATATTATTCTGAGAAGCCAGCGCTTTTTCCGGATGCCCGAACTCCTCTTTGAACCAGCTCACCATCCAGAAGCCCCGGAAAATTTGAATTTCGGTATTGTATGTATTGGGGATCGCACTGGGATAGGGCGGAATGAAGGGGATCACCTCGATGTATTTTGGGGTCATGATCGACGTCGTGCAGGTGGTGCCGTAACTGAGGCAGGCAATCTGAGGTCTGGTTCCGCCGATACCGAGAATTTCGCAGGCCTTGTCCGCAGCCGCAGCGATCAGCGGCGTCCCTGCTGGAATGCCCGTTGCCTCGGCTGCCGATCGGGAGATTCGGCCCAGTTCTCGAGCCGGCGCCACCAATTGCGGCAGCTTTTCCGGCTCGATGGGAAAAAGCCGGCGGTTCAGGTGCGAGCGGTCGGCCCATTTCATTTTTTTATAATCGAACGGCACATAACCCACCTGGCAGCCCACCGAATCGACGTAATCGCCTATCAACTTATAGGTCAAATAGCCTGAGAGGAATAGATATTTATGGGTCTGCTCCCAGATTTCCGGCTGATTTTTCATGATCCAGTTGGCTTCGCACTCGGCGTAGGCAAATTGAACGGCATAATCCATTTTCACCAATTGATAAACAAAGTTTGCCAGAGGGCCAACCACCTGCTGGCGGGCAATGCGGCGCTGATCCAGCCAATGAATCGCCGGCCGCAACGGCCGGCCGTTTTTATCCACATTGATCAGCGTGCTCCGCTGGGTGGTGAGACTTGCGCCTTTGATTTCTGGCCGGGAGCTGCCGCAAATTTGCCACAATTGCTGACAGGCGGCGCAGAGCTTATCCCAGTAATAGTCCGCGTCCTGCTCCGCCCAACCCGGTTGTGGGGATTTATACGGCTCGATTTCGATTTTGGATTTATAGAGCAGATTTCCCCTAAAGTCAAACAGCATGGCACGGATGCTTTGCGTGCCACAGTCGAGAGATAGAATGGTCTCCATGAGTGCCTCGAATTTTTGAACCGCGGATTCCGCTAATTATTTGAATTTCGCCTCTGCCAGGCAATTTGGCAAATGACGCTACGACATTGCCTGCCGCAGCGCCCTGCTCCAGCCCTTCAACAATTCATTCCTTTTCAAATTCTCCATCGCTGGGATGAACTCTCTCTCGATAGACTTCAAGCGAGCCAATTCCTCACTATTTTTCCAGATGCCTGCCTTCAAACCTGCCATATAGGCCACGCCCAATGAAGTCGACTCGATGATCGAAGGTCGAACCACGGGCTTGTTCAAAATATCCGCCTGAAATTGCAGCAAAAAATTATTCCCCACGGCGCCGCCATCCACCGCCAACTTGTCCACCCGAATTCCCGTCTCCTCCTCCATGGTCGCCAGCACATCGTAGGTCTGGTAGGCCATGGCTTCCAGCGCCGCGCGGATGATGTGATTGCGATTCGAGCCGCGAGTCAGTCCGACAATCACGCCACGCGCCTGCATATTCCAGTGCGGCGCACCGAGACCGACAAACGCAGGAACCATATAAACGCCACCGTTGTCGGGAACCGCCAGCGCCGCAGCTTCACTGTCACCGGATTTGGGAAGGATCTTCAATTCATCCCGCAACCATTGGATGGCTGCCCCGGCGATAAACACCGATCCCTCCAGCGCAAAACAGGGCTCGCCACGTCCAGCAACGGCCAGCGTCGTTAACAATCCTTTATTAGAAAAGATGGCCTGCTGGCCGGTATTCATCAGCAAAAAACAGCCAGTGCCATAGGTATTTTTGATCTGACCCGCTTCAAAACATGCCTGCCCAAATAGCGCTGCCTGTTGATCACCCGCATCGCCGAAAATCGGAACGCCAGCAATTTCCGGAATCGATTCGACCACACCGTAGTCATCCACTGACTTTTTCACTTGAGGCAGGATGTAAGACGGAACATTCAGCAACTGGCACAATTGCTCATCCCATTTTTTTTCAACAATATTAAAAATTAATGTTCGAGAAGCATTGGTGTAATCGGTCGCATGAACTTTTCCGTTGGTCAATTTCCAGATCAGCCAGGTGTCGACATTCCCAAACAACAAGTTTTTTGAATCATACCCTTTCATACGTTCCAGCAGCCATTTGATCTTGGTCCCGCTGAAATAGGCGTCCACGGGCAGACCGGTTTTGCGTCGAAACAATTCTTCTTCTGCCTTCAGTTGCTCACAAATCTCAGTCGTCCGCCGGCACTGCCACACAATGGCATTATGAATCGGCTGTCCCGTGTTCTTATCCCAGATAACCGTCGTCTCCCGCTGATTGGTGATTCCAATCGCCACAATTTTTTCGTTGTTTCGGGAGCACAATTCTTGCACCGTCTCCACCACCGTCCGCCAGATTTCAATCGGATCGTGCTCCACCCAGCTGGGCTGCGGATATATCTGCCGCAGCCCCCGATCCGCCTTATCGACAATTTGCCCCAGCTCATTGTAGAGAATCGATCGTGTGCCCGTTGTTCCCTGGTCGATTGCCAAAATGTACATATTCTTGTTCCTTTGATTTTCTGAGTTCATGTCAGTCATCAGTCACCAGCCACCAGTCATCAGTCACCAGTCAACAGTCACCAGTCACCAGTCACCAGTCACCAGTCACCAGTCAACAGTCAACAGTCAACAGTCAACAGTCAACAGTACTCAGTCGGCAGTCGCATTCCTAATTGTAAACTGTTGACTGCCGACTGGAGACTGCCAACTGGAGACTGCCGACTGCCAACTGCCGACTGAAGACTGCCTACTGCCAGTGTGCCTCCAGCCACCTGACAATATCGGAAAGCACCATCTCCTTCTCCGGCTCATTCAAAATTTCATGGTAAAACCCCTCATAAAGCTTCAACGTCTTGTCTTTTGCTTGCGCCCGTTCATAAAGCTGTTGGCTGCCGGCAGGATCGGATAATCGATCAGCCGTGCCAGCCAGGATGAGCAAGGGCAGGGTAACCAGCTCCATTTGTCCCTGGATCAATTTGATCGCCCGATTGAACTCCGCGCCGGTACGAGCGGGAATTCCCCCGCGATACACCAGCGGATCGGTATCATACTTTTTTACAACGTCAGGATCACGAGAAATGGCGCTGCTATCGATTGTGATCGTGGTCAGTTTAGGAGCAAGCATACCCAGAACCGCGGAAATGCGAACCAAAAACGGCGAGATCGTATCGCTCAATTTCAACGTGGCGCTGCTGAGGATGAGGCCTTTGACGTCAGGCGTTCGGGTGAGGGCGAATAGTGTGGTAATCGTCCCGCCCATGCTGTGTCCCAATAAGAATAGTTTTTGGTTCGGATGCCGCTCCCGGACTCGCTTCAAAAATAGATCCACATCCGAAAGAAAATCATCGAACGAGCGGATGAAAGTCTTCTTGCCATCGGATTGGCCATGACTGCGAAGATCGAACGTCGCTACCGCATAGCCATGATTGACTAAATAATCTGCCACGTGAACGTATCTGCCGCTGTGTTCGGCGAGGCCGTGGATGATGATGATGTTAGCTTTCAGTTCATTGGCCGGTTGCCAATATTGTTCAAAGAGTTTTACATCATCTTTAGAAACGAACGTTCCTTCGTTATGAATCATCATTCAGATCTCCTTGCTTTTAAAATAAACGCTCCCATCGAGAAAGCGCATCACTGAATTTAGATTTGTCATTTTTTAGCCGGAAGGGGGCCACTCGACTCATCTTAATCAAAACGAATGATCATTTTTGGTTTCCCAACTATTTTGGGAAAAATAAAATCCTGACGGATTAATTCCCGGATGAACTCCCGGGATCGCATCCAGCTACCAATCTCTCACCTTGCATCCGTTGGGTTGTTTCTATCCGTTGGAAAAAAATAAAATCCTGACGGATTAACTCCTTGTCGGATTAACTCCTTGTTCGTCAGCACCCCAGCACAGCCACAGATGTTGAACTTCCGGCAGTCCGGGTGATCACTTCATCTAACACGCCAGCCCACAGCGGCGCACCAACGCCAGCATGGTGCAATGCAATCTTTTGCCCCTTCAATTCCAGTGTACAAATCGGATGTTTTCCAACTACTGATTTTCGCACCGCAAGACGGGTCAGTCTTTGTTGCTGATTGAGTTTATTGATCGCGTGCTGGAAAAAGCAGATCACCCAGCGCTTCGGAACAGCGATGGCGTTGATTTTGGTTTGAGGATTGAGTATCGCGTTTGTTTTGGGATCGAATTCTAAAATCGGAAATTCTTTTTTCACTGCAGATCACCTCTGGCTGGCAGTAGGTTTTAATTGAACCAAACGTAACAAATTTTGATTAATAAGTCAAGCATTTTCTTGGCGAATTTCGCTGAGCCGCGATTGCTACTGACCGTTGGTTCATGACAACGGAGCGGGAGGCACTACAAAATGCTTGCATTTGAACGAGAAATATTCTATTTTACTGAGCCAATAGGATGATTCCGCCAGAGAGGAACGGAATCGCAATAGAACCGACCCAATGTTAACCACCATTAGAGGAGGGATATCGAAACATGCCCCAACCAGCCCCGGCGGCTTTGGTGGCCATTGTCATGGGTAGCCAATCGGACCAACCCATCATGGCCGAATGCAGCCGCTATCTGGATTATTTTGGAATTCAGTTTCATGCGCACATTCTATCCGCGCATCGCACACCCGACCAAACGGCTGAATTTGCTAAAAACGTACGTCAAGCTGGCGTAAAGATAATTATCGCGGCAGCCGGAATGGCCGCTCACCTGCCCGGGGTTATTGCCGCACACACCACGTTACCAGTTATCGGCGTGCCATTGGCAGGCTCCGAGCTTCATGGCGTCGATGCGCTGTATTCGATCGTGCAAATGCCGGCAGGAGTTCCAGTGGCAACCGTGGCTATTGGCAAAGCCGGAGCGATCAATGCGGCAGTACTGGCGGCGGAAATTCTGGCCCTCGATAACCAGGAAATCTATGAGAAGCTGCTGGCATTTAAACAACAGGGCTGCAAATTGACCTAAACGCCACACCCAGCCGGGGCAGCAAAGCCGCAACTGGCCCTAATTTCCACAGCAGGCAATAAAAAACCCGCGGGCTATTTCCGAAAGCCGCGCGGGTTTGATGTCTTCCAACTGATCTGATCTCCTCGCTGCGACGACTAAAAATGAACGTCCAGCAGCGCCAGGACCCGATCGATGGGATTGATAACGGTGGAGGTATCCGAGCCAGCAAACAGCAATCCCACGGCCAGCGGCTGGCTGCCATCGACGACCAGTGAGCCGGAATCGCCGGGGCTGGACATAGCGCCGGTCACGATCTGGTTTTCGAAGGTTGCCACTTTGCCGCCGCCATAGCCGACATCGACGTTGACATTCAGCATCTCCACGGTGCCGGTGGTGGTCGCTGTGGTTCGCCCGCTCTTCCGAACGGCCATGCCGATTTCAGCCGCCTTGGTCCCGGTAATAACGCCGATATCGATAATATCGCCCGTGATCACATCGTTCCAGGCTGGTTTGGCCAGGGCGGCATCCACTTCATTGGCCGCGGCGGTGATTTTAGTGGCTACCAGCCGATGTTGTGAACCCAGCAACCTGGCCACCATATTCAGAATGCTGGCGGAGCATTTGGCGATCTGACAGATGCCGCCGTTGCCATTGCCGCCACCCTGAAATTGAATGGTGATAAATCGTTCCAGATCGGCAATGCGATCCTGGGGATTTTTGCCGCCATCCGCCGGGCCGGGCTGCAAAATGGCATCACCGACACTGGCATCATTGCTGTTGGCCATCACGTGATTATTGGATAAAATCAGGGTTTGACCCGTGGCATTATCTTTTACAAATGCGCCCAGAGTGCCAGCGGTGATCAAATAGTGTCCCAGACTGACACCGCCCGGCGCGGGACGCCAGCGATCGGTGCGGGCTTTCAGCGCCACTACTTGGCCGATCGCTTTCACGTCCACCGGAATATTGTCGATCATTGTCGGGACCAGATCACGGCTCAGCAGTTCCGATTTGGGCACTTTTTTACGAACCAGAACCGTAAGGCAGAGCTGACCGGTGTCCTGTCCGGAGACGATTTTATGTCCAATGCCGACGCCATTGACATTGAGCTTTTGTTTTAGCGTCTTCAGATTTTCGACCTTAATCCGACTGATCTCTTCATGTGTTATCATTCGCTGTTTCCTCCTTGGATAGATGAATTGGAGTGCTGTTGATTAGATTTATTGTTCTGTTTGAAATTCGGGCTGAAGCATCCCGGTGGCTCGCCCTGGCTAAACCGCACCAGCGGCAAACTGGCGATTGACGGGGGGTCATCCTTTGGCTGCGTCTATCTCAACCGGGATAAAGATAAAAATATAATTGCCTAATGGACCGCTGAAACCAGCAACGGTTGATTCTCTGAACAAATGAGCCTGCGCTAAAATGATCGGGAATCGTTAGATTCGGCTGGCAACAGTTATTACGAACCGTCTGCCTGATTGCCATCAGCGTCAACCGAAAATTTTATTGGCCACATATTCAGCGCGCCACGAAATATCCGGTTCAAACGGCCATTTTAAACCACGCTCTGACAGGATAATTTAATAGAAAATAGCCTGAAATTCTAAAATGGCAATTATTCGCCCCACGAAATACATGGAAACACACCAATCGCAATCTTTGTATTTTTGAATTTCGTGTCATTGCGTGTATTTCGTAGGCAAAAAGTAATCGCTACGGTTCATTTTAGCAATTCAGGAATGGAGCATCAAAAATCGAACCAACTAAGGGTTCTATCCTGAATCAATGGCTGAGCGTTTATTTTGAAACCCACTGCTATGTTGACCCCAAAATGAGCAGGATGCTGAGCATCTGCGGCTATTCGAACATCGAGATGTCGCCTTTCCCCACGCGTAACACGCGAAAATCATTATCATCCACGAGGCTAACCACACTGGAGGCGGTGGTTCCCAGAATGCCACCATCAATGATTACATCCAGTTGATGCCCCAGCCGAATGTCGATCTCCTCAGGATCCGTAAAAATATCGAACTCACCAAAACTGGCGCTGGTGCTGACGATGGGATGCCCCAATTCCCGCAACAAGGCCATGCAGATATTGTTTTCCGGAATGCGGATGCCAACGGTCTTGATTTTGGTCACCATCAATTTCGGCACGAGCGGCGTTGCCTTGAGCACAAAGGTATAGGGTCCGGGCAGGAGATGACGCATGACTTTGTAAGCGCGATTGGAGACATAGGCATATTTGCTAATATCTTTAAGATCGGGACAAATGAAGCTGAGTGGATTTTTGTGCGATTTGCCTTTGATGGCAAAGATGCGATCGATTGCTTTTTTGGCAAAAATGTCGCACCCGATCCCATAAACGGTATCCGTGGGATAGGCAATCACTCCATCACCCCGCAATACATCGACCACCTTGCTGATCAAGCGCGGTTGGGGATTATCCGGATTGATCGAATAAATCACCGCCATGTTTCACCCCTTTTTAGGCCCTGGCTGAGGGGAACGGCGCTGATTCTTGGGAAAGCGGGTTGGGTCGTTCTTAAAAACTCGCTTCGGCGTCACGACTTTCTTCTGCCGATTGGGAATGCCTTTCATCTTGCATCACTCCAGGATTGCTAAAACAGCTACCGCCAGCCGCAATATCAAACAATTGGCATCAGCGGTTGTTAGGAAAAAAATCGGGGAGTCAATCTCCCCTATCGCATCATCGAACAATTATTTGCGTCCATACTGAGCGAGCCGCGAATCGCTGCGGCGTTTGCGTTGCGTTAAAATAGATAATTTTATTTTAAAAGTCAAGTTGAAAGATGAGGGCGAGCAATTTTCTCTGGAACTGACCGCGGAAAAGGGCATGGCCAGGCAACTACCCGGCATCTTCGGGCCAAAAATCATTGCTTGAGGTTAAAATTGGAGCAGAGATCGGTCAGGCGTGTCGGCGTTGGTTGGTGACTCTGATCTTCCGGGACAAAAATTAGCTTGACAATGAGCTAAAAAAATGTTATTTTCACTGACAAAAATTGGAGATCGAAGCAGAACTCCCGGCAGTCCCGCAGGGAATGGGCGAAGGGAAAATTGATTTCGCGATTGGGAATGGAAGGGTACCTGGTGGGCCCCGCGGACTTCAAATCCGTAGTGTCCTGACAACAGTCGGGATAGGTGGGTTCGATTCCCACGCATTCCCGCCAATTACCATGCTCACAGACCGGTCGCTCCAGGCGACCGGTCATTTTTTTTATTGCAACACATAATGTGTCTTCCACTCATAGTCATGAATTTCGTTGCGCTTGGTGGAATGCACCAATTGATAATCCGAATCCGCCCGTCGTTCCACGAAAATAAATTCCACCCCGCCCTCCAGTTGATAATAGTACCAAACTTGATAGGCTCGGGCATCGGAGGTGGCTGGCACCCGTTCCACGAAATCGGGTTTGCCGTAGCTAAGCAACACCCGGCCCCGGTCGCTTTTCCAACCGGGTTTATTGCGAATGGTATATTCCCGATTGGCCAGGTCCAACAATTCCAGGTAGATCTTCTTGGCTTCATTGACCGCGGTGTGCGCATCCGGATCTCGCTGCTGCCAGAAATTTACCAATAGATTGCGCTTGCCGTTGATATCTAATTTTTTGAACAGCGATTTTTCTTCTTCGGAGGCAATGTACCGCAGCATCTGGAAATAGTCGTTCAATGCCGCTTCATCCATGAGCATAAATTCGTTCTCACCGGTCACAACTTCCGCGTCTGCCTTCACCAATTGGGTTTTGAGAAGGTCTTCCGCCCGGTACACCAGGAATGTCTTTTCCGCCAGTGCGCAGTGCTGATTGTAGTCGTCAATGATCTTGAGCTGCAGTCGATAAATGCCGCTGGTCAGGTCATTGATATTCAGGCTGCCATGAACCACGGTCGAAGTGCCAGGTTTGGCTTTTGGTGTTCCGATAATCCGCTGCACCAGACTATCACGAGCATCGAGAATGGTATATTCCAGATGGTAAGTGGATCCAGCCGCCTGATGGGCGATCATCAAATTATAGGCTTCGGCATAGAAGTAGAGCTGGGGCAGGCCCGTGCCATAGATGGCCGAAGGATTGGGGGTGACCCTTAGCCCGTTTTTCACATAACGGTCGCCAGCAGACGGCTGCGGTTGAATGGAAGTGGCCAGTTCGATGTGGCTAAATGCCAGGGAATCGCTGGGGAACGGTCGAATCTTCAGCGAATCGCTCCAATCGACGGTTCTTTGCGCGTTCAGGTCGGTCACGGTCACCCGTAGCAAATAGTTATCCGGCTTAATTTGGATGGCCGACATTTCGATGAATTTTTGAGTGGGCGTAATTTCCGATCGGGTTTGGATCTCATCCTGAATGAACAGGCTGTCTACCTGCATAGTCCGATTCCCGGATTGAATATAGGTTTTGATGAGCGCCTGAGCCTGGAGGCCGGTCTGACCCTGATGGAAAGTGAGATTTTTGCGCGGGATGGAGTAGTAAATCTCCAGATAGACAAAATCCTGTTGCAGTCGAAATTGGGCATAATCTATGGCCAGTTGCATCTGCCGATCCTGGCCGGTAGCAACCAGTGGCCATGCCATCAAAATGACGAGCACCGTCATTAAGCGATGGGCCAAGGAGATTCGCGTTCTTGCCCGGGCCAAACCAATTTTGAAACTCACTTTCATTGTCTATTCCCTCCAATGTCTGATTTATAATTTTCAGATCGAATCATGCCGCTGGCGCAAATACAACTGAGGCATTGTATCAAACACTTCGCTCGGCCAAATGTTCCCCGCAATGCGATTCGGATTTATCCGCCGGCAGCAATGCCAGCAAAATCATCCCCGAGCACGATTCGGTTGGCATCAGTAACTATTTCCGGCGATCAAATCCGAAATTATCTCAATCATTCTTCAGAGCGGGGAGTGGCAAAGTGAACGAAATGCTCTGCCGTTGAACGGTTCACTGCGTTTTTAGTTAGTTCGCGATCGTTGACTCCCGACTTCGGCCTATCAAGAAAAAAGCTCCCGCAGAAATTGCTTCCGGGGAGCTTTTTTTCAGCCATTGCTGGGCTATAATTTAGAACTCGAATCGCAGCGAAAAACGATGCGTATCCTTGAACACATTAAAGCTGGTAAACGCATAGTCGAGCCATAGCTTATAGCCGACGATCGGCAGATTCAATCCGCCACCAAAGGACAGACCTTCATCGGTCTGGCTGAGACGGCTGGACTCATCTTGCGAGCCGGAGTAACCGAACTTGTAGCCGCCGCGCAGCGCTAAGAGATTCCTGACATTCCATTCCAGACCGGTAAAGAACAGTTGGGGGCTGTCCTGTGGTTTGGTGAAATCCACATAGCCTTTTAGCGCCATGTTTTCTTCTTTGGCCAGACTGGCGGAAGCGCCGATGGAGAAATTCAGCGGCAGGGGGGCACCCACGGCATAGAATTGCATGTCGCTGCCCACATTGTTCAGCCGGGCGCCCAGGGTCAGATCGCGAAAGCCGGTGTTATAAATCGCACCAAAGTCAAACGCAATCGCGTCGGCCACTTCACTGTCGATCGTCTCGCGGATGTATTTGAACGCCAGCCCCATCCGAAAATGATCGGTGAACTGCTTGCTATAAGCGAGGCTAACCGCCAGGTCATAATAATTAAATGTATCATAGCGATTGGTGCCCAGGGGTTCGTATTGAGCCGATTCGAATCCTGGCGGCGCGATATCGCGGTCCGCCGTAATATCGGATAAGCCCATGTAAATGAAACCCACGCCAAATGTTCCCAGATTGCCAAAGCTATGGGTGACGGCACCAGAAATATGATCCAGTCCCGCGATCCATTGATTGTAATTGAACCCGAACTGGGTTTTGCCGGCATCCATCTGAATGCCCGCCGGGTTCCAGAAAATCATATTGGGATCGCCGTGCAGCGTGGTCGCAGCAGAGCCCAGGGCGACCATGCGCGCGCCGGTTCCAATTTTCAAAAATGCTGCGCCGTTAACTCCTGGTTTTCTTAGTTCCGCTAAGCTGTACGAAGCAGCAAGCAGGACAAGAATCAGGCAAACGACAGTTATCTTCGTGAACTTCATAATCGTTCTCCTTACTTTATAAATTTCTTTTGTCAAGCAAAACATCGCCTACGTCCAGGGAAGTTAACGGATGATGGCCAGATTGCCCATCTGTTTGCCACCTTCGTACTCCACCACCCAGATGTAGAGACCGCTTGCCACTTCGTTGCCATTTTTGGAAAACATATCCCAGAAATAAACACCCTTTTCAGGCGTGGGTGCGATGAAATGGATCTTATCAATCAGCATTCCCGAAACATCAAAGATCGATATATCGCACACGGACGGCAGATTATAGAACATGACCTGATGGGTGCCAACATCATGGAACGCTGCTCGTTTATAGGGATTGGGACGAACACCAACACTGGCGCGATCAAGTTCCAGATCGGAAATCGACGCCGGTGGCGAAACCAGCACGAATCGTGCCCCAATATCCTTGCGTCCCTGAATGTCGGTTTCCGGCGGGAAGAACGACATGAGTTCTGACTGTGGCCAGGCGCCTTCCCAGAGACCGGTTCGGCCATTGATGTTCACCTTGCCGCTCTCCAACCAGGTCACATCGGACGACTCCAATCCCACATAATTGGCGGGAACGGAGCTCGCGGCACCCTCTTTATACGAAGCCACATAGTACCAATAGCTCTGGCCAGGGGAGGTGTAGGTATCATCTTCCCAGGCATAGGGATATTGCGCCGCATCAGAGGCCTTGTTCTTGTAATTGGCAAAATCGGCCTTCGGGATCACCTTCACCAGTTCGTAAGGTCCCCAGAAAGCTCCCTGTTGCTGCTTCACCCGGAACAGGTCTTTGAATAGCGGATTGTAGGGTTCCGCAGCCGGAATTTTGGTTGGATCCATAGTCTTCCACCAGGTATTATGTTCGGGGAAACCTTTGGTCAACGGGTCGAAGCGCGGCCAGGCTTTGGATTTGTAAATTTTGATGCCATCGCAACTGCCCAGGTTGCTGGGATCCTGCCATTTGATCACCGGTCGCACCGCAGTGGAACCGGAAATTTTAATTTCAGGAACAGGGGGCGATTGCGGGACTTCGATGGAGCCATCGGGTTTGATTGAGTTGAATACTGCACGCGCCATCTGAACGGTCTTGCGCAGTCCAGCCATTCGGAAACCCGAACCCCGGAAGAAATACACGCGAACCCGCTCCCCGACCTTCAGTGCAATCGGCCCAAAACCAGTTACCGGATCCCCGTCGAAGCGATATTCGGTGATCAAGCCTTCGGTGATGATGCCGGGTTCCAGTGGCCGGCCACGTTGCGGATCCATCGGGCTCAGGCCCAGTTGCGCGCCAGATTGTGGATCCACCGCCATCTTGGGGGTAGTCATTTCGTACGCACCATCCGGATAAGCCCAGTTCGCCGGATCTTTCACCACAAAAGTGGTGGGATCGCCTGTGATTCCGGCGTCGAACAGATTCGGATTGGGGCTGAGATCGAAATTGGTTTTGGCATTGGACTTGCCGCCGTCTTTGTAGAACGAGCCAATGGCCGAGGTGTGTACACCTTTGGGGGTGAAATCATTGACACTATTATAACCGGGCTGCCATGTCTGGAACCAGCCACGCCGGGCACCTTCCCCAACCGCAGGAACCACTTCGTTGCCCGCAGCATCTTTGAAGGCCAGTTTCTTTTCCACCCAGGTGCCGGTGGCTTCATCCCACTTCTTGGCACCCAGGAAGTTGTAACCATGATAGGCATCGTAATAGAAACCGAAATCGCCCAGGCCAGGGAAATCTTCCTCGCCCAGATCAGAGCCATAGCCCTGGAACGGTATATTCCAGGGGGCGCCCGTGTTGTCTGGAGTCAAATCGAGCCCGAAGCCACGGAAACGGCTATTGGGTTGGAAATAACCACGGCCACCATCACTGCTGAAATAAAAGCCGAAGGGTGCGCCGCCGTACCAGAAGGCCAGTGAATAGATTTCATTATTGGTGATATCTACTGTTCCATCGCCGTTGACATCAGCCTGGCCGGTATTGTACAATTCAATTTCGACGAGGTGGAAGTCATCGAGATGGCCCCAGGGCATGGTCCAGGCATGGACGGTCAGTTTCACATCCACGCCCAATTGTGTGGGCCAGCCAGCCGAGGACCAGGCATGGGTTCGATCTTTGGAGAGATAGGCGCCTCCGCCAACGGGATCATGGAAATTCCGCTTGGGGTCGTTGTAGCCGGGAATTTTGTGATTGTAATGCAAAAAGGCATAATTGGCATTGGCTTCGCCATGAACCGCCTTATTGAGATTAGCAAACTCCTGCGTGGGATTGAATTCGACCGCGTACATGTAGTCGCCAAAGTCGATGCCATACAGGCCGCTCATCCAGCTCCACGGCGGATTGCCAAAGTAGCCGCTGGTGACGCAGCGATTGCTGACGAAAATAGAGGCGGACACAGTGCTGCCACCGCCAGAGGCATTGCCGCGCTGAGAGATGTCGTCTTTGTAGGGATACCTGGGCCAGGCGTAGTCGTAATTCGCCGGGGTGTAGGTGCCCCAGGTTTCTCCAGCCGCTATCACGATGTTGTTGTTCGGGTCTTCTGCCCACAGGTTCAGCGTGAAACCGAAGACCAGCAACAGCATCAAGCTGATGGTGATCATTTTATTGTTAATATGCATATTGAAAATCTCCTTCGTTTTTTCCTGCCACAATTAAAACCTGGAAAGGTTCTTGCTAATAGAACTTAGAACGAGAACTCAAGGCCAGCCCAGATTTGACGGGCAGGACCATACAGCAGACGACCCATGGTGTCATGCGGAATCTTGCGGTAACCTTGAGGATCCCCTTCATCACCGGTATTGGCTTTGAAGTCGCGACCAATTTCGAAGATGCGCTGGTCGGTGGCTTCCATAAACGGCGTGTTGTTGTAAGCCAGGATATTCTTATGGTTGGTCAGGTTGCGTACTTCCGCAAACAGCCGGACGTTCATGCCGCCCAGAGCATTTTTGGACAGCGCACCCGCATCCTGCAGCAGATTCAGCGGATTGAGGGTGATCCGGGTATTGACCCAGAAATTCCATGGACCTTCACGCAGCTTGGGACTGACATTGAAGAACGGGTCGTTGTCGATATTTTCGGTCGGCCAATATTTAAAGCCACTGGTCAATTCGCTCACTGCACTCAATTCCACGCCATAAGGCAAATAGAACATCAGCGTGCCGGCAAACCGATGGGTTCGGTCATAGCCACCGGCCAAGGCATTGCGGTTGGACGTTCCAGAACCTCGTACCGTCACGTTCTCTTCGCGATAGTTCAACGAATTCAACCGCTCGAGCGGTAGTCCCGCAAACCGGGCACTATCCACTTTCGCCGAGAAACTGAGTCGCTGGCTTTCTTCAGTACCAGCCATCCGGCTGGCGACCTTGATATACGAATAAGCATACGTTACCCGCCCGGCCCACCATTTGCTCGGCCGTTTTTCGATGCTTACTTCGATACCGCGGGAATCGGCATGGCCCCAACTGGTCTCGATATAGAGGCCTTGACCAGCATAAGGCGTCAGCGTCATTAGAGCACTGGCGTAGTTTTCAACATCGCGATAGTAGACGGTTCCGTCCACCGCGATGTCCGCGAATGGCGAATATTGCAGACCCATTTCATACGAGGTCGCCCGCATCGGTTCCTGATCGACCCATTTGGTATAGATCGACGGCGACGCCGCATAATCGGTAAAATTGTAGTCTTGATATAATGAAGCAAAGTTGGGATACTGGATGAATTTACCAAAGGAGTAATGCATGGCCATATTTTGAGCAATTGGATGCGAGATACCAATGCGAGGGCTGAAATACCACTTCCAGCCGACTTTGTCGCCACGCACCGGTTCCAACTCTTTCAAGGTCTTCGATGGATAATAGATCACATTCCAGGGATGAAAGTCATTGACAAACAGTCGCGTATCCGTATCATACCCATCAATACGGGCACCGACATTCACAATCAAACCGCTGTATTCAATTCGATCCTGCAAGTAGAAGGCGAATTCTTTGGGATTGAATTTGTGAATATCAACATGCATCAACGCATACGGATATTGCCGACCATTGCCACCCAATTCCGATTGTTTATGATCGACATCGACATTGTGATAACGGAACTGGAGACCACTCTTGAGCTGATGGTTGAAATTGAGCTGACTGGTGAAATCGGCTTTAAAAGTGGTCACATTCCGCAGGGTCTTGCTGTACAGTGGCGGCGGATAGTGCGTGCGATACCAGCCATCGACCTTCCAGAAGTTAGGCTTGGCTTCATTAACGCCCGAGGCCGGATCTACCGTTTGATAGAAAAACGCTCGGTTGGGATCTCTTGCCGGCAACACGGCGTCTTTGTTCTGCGCGTACCAATTGCCCATATAACCCGTCAGCGATTTTAGATCGGCATAGGTCTCGATGCTAAGGATATTGCCCTGCGCATCGCGGATGGTGTCGGTTTTCGTGACGCCACCGACATAGCGCAGATATTCATCCAGGTCCTTAAATTGGATGAAATCACCCTTTTCATTGATGTCGCAGTACCCGTCTTTGTTATCATCAGGATAGCCAATCCAATCGTTCTTGGCATTGTGGCTGATCTGGACTTCATAAAAGGTCTTTGAAGATAGAGTATGGGTCCACTTGGCATAGCCGACATAGGAGAGGTCTTTGTAGCGCGGGGCACCTTCCATGTAGTAGGCCCATTTGGGATTGAACTTCCAGTTCACAAAATTGAACAGCTTGCCGCCATCTTCCAATTGCCCGTAGAGGGAAATGCGCATGCTGGGATCAAGATCGTAATGCAGCTTCAAGCTGCTGGTGAAACGTTTGTCGGTGTCGAATGGCAACGCCGAGGTTCGGGTATTCAAAAAATGTGCCGACAGGAAGAAACCCGCCTTGTCGCCCAGGAAGGGAATGGGACCGCTCAAATTGCCTTCGATGTCATACGACCGACCTAAACCCACCGAATCCGTGGGATCATAATAGTATTGATCGCGAGCCAGATCTTCATTCCAGGTGTACAATTCTGCCGCTCGCTTGCCGTAGGTGGTGCCGGCCTTGAGCCATTTGGCCTTTTCGGTGAAATAGCCGATATTCAGCGTATCCAGTTTGCCGGTAGTAGGATTCAATGCAGTCTGATCGTTTCTCATCCAGTAGACATTATCGCCAAAATGTTCCCAGGTATTCAAGGGCGTCATCCGGGCGAAAATCTTGCCGTGAAAATCCTTGCCACCAGTCTTGGTTACGATGTTGATAATGCCAGCCGATGCCGTGGGATATTCTGCGGTGAAAGTACCAGCATAAACGTTCAATTCCTGAATGGCACCCGTAGGCACATCGCTCATAGTGGTCTGATCCAATTCGGAACGACGAAAGCCCTGATAGGTATGGCCAACATCGCCGCCACCAAAGGCGCCCGTGCCACCTGAAAAATAGGTATCCGAAACATCCACACCATCAATCAATGTCTTGGTCTCATACTTACGTCCACCACGAACGTAGCCTTTGTAGGTGCTGGCTGCAGTCTCAATAATATCATTGATGTTGGCAACCGGCAGATTATGATTCAATTCATGAACATCGATGGTGGTCTTCGACTGGGTTAGCGTTTTCTCAACCAGCGGCCGCTCGGCAACTACCGTAACGGCTTCGCCTTCAATGACGGTTGTGGACAGGCTGAAATTCACTTCGGTCGTGAGGTCTACAGACACCTTCACATCGGTTTTGGTCACCGAAGTATAGCCCATCATCGTCACTTTTACTGCATAGACACCGACCGGGACGTTGAGAATGAAATAGCGTCCGCTGAGATCGGTGCTGGCGCCCATGGTGGTTCCTGCAATCACCACATTGGCGCCGGCCAGAGCTTCACCAGTTCCCGCGTCCTTGACGACACCCGAAATCTTTCCGGTGACGCCGGCATTCAGGAACGAGCCCAAGCCCCCCATCAATAAGAAAATGGTGATGATTAGCGCCGGGATTCTACCCCATAGTTTACACATGATCCATTCCTCCTTAAACTTGCTGAAAATGATTTCAACCGTTTAAAAACTACCTCGAAAAAACATCCAATAGCTTTTATCTCACCTCCCTCCGCGCCTGGTTGCTAAGCATGTTTATTGGACACCGCTCAATAAGCCCATGACACTACAAGGCAGCATGACCAAGGTCGTTCACTCACATCTTTTTATTCATTTAGATCTGGGTGAGTCTGAAATTGCTCTATTCCGCTGGTGTCGTGCTCGCAAGCGGTGAATCATTAGTATCAGCCGTATCCCATAAAAATAAAAAAGCGAAACAGAATATCCTTTTCTCCTGCTAATTCAAGGATATGCTGCTTCGCTTTTAGAGAAAAATAATAGAGACCACTCGATCTGTGCCAGATCATTGATATCTACTTTGATGTTGGTTCACATTGTTCGGGCTTGCTCGCCCACCAGAACCATGAAACTTCCAAATATAATGAAGAACGAAATATTACTATTGCCGCTCGACCAGCCAATCAGTGATGGTCAAACTATTGCTTTTTTGCAATCAGAGCCTAATATACAAAATCATTCTTGATTTGTCAAGCATTTTTTTGTGGCAGTGGTAAATGATTGTTTCGAGCAGTATGACAGGGGGTATCACCTGGTTTGAAAAACCCAAATCATCCCCGGTGGCAGCGAGCCAGAGTGCAGTTTAATTTATTTTCCCTCAACCGGTGGCTAAAATCAACGAATAAGCACCCGGATCATTTGCCAGCAAACGCAATGAATCGGGGTGATCCCCTTTCGAGCAGCCAAACTTTTGGAAGTATTTTTCAGATTTTTTTCACTGCTGTCCAGGATTTTTTAAAATGGTAAATTGGTTACTTGTAAAATTGGCGTTGAAAGCAAATTTAGTCGTTCTTCACAATGAGGTTTTATTGCCACCGGTCCACCAGTGGGCGGATTATATTTTGCCGTCCCAAATACTCAATGAGAAATCCTGTTTTGGACAAGAGGTTTTTTTCATCTTAATGAGCCCCTTCCCAAAACCGCCGATTGGACGCTATCTGCCCTGTAGCTCCGAGCGACCGATCGATAGGCGTCTGCTAATTATAGCCATACATGACCTCCAATCCAATCGGAGCTATTTTCACCCGCTTCTGGCCGAGAAAATACGCGATCCAGAGCCGAGAATTCAGATTTTGGTCGCTGCCGAAGTCGTATTGAATTCCGGGAACCAGTTTGATCATCGGCAGATACTTTCTTTGCACCGGGTCCGGCGGGCTGGCCAGGACCATGAAATCAGCGGTCAGATTGGGTCGCCATTTCGTTTCCCCCCAAATATAATTGTATCCGGTGGCGATGCCGAAAGGCAACCCCTTCTCCGGAATCAGATACAAATTAGCCTGCCAGCCCTGATGTATATTCCAATAGTATGTATAGCCAAGCCCCAATATCAAATGCCCACTGAGGGTCACTGAAAATTGGACTTGATGCGCCGGTTCTGCCGCTGCCACAAAGGGATTTCCCCAAAGCAGAAGCATTAGAATGGCCAGGAAGCAGAATCCGAAAATTTTCATCATGATATCGCCCCTTTCATTTGATTGGCTCAAGGACCGATGTCGAAAGACAACTCTGCTGCGTAATTCTCGCTGTTAATAATTGCTAATTGGATTATCAAAAAGGTCGCGCCTTTGCTGCGTTCGGTAAACTAACGCGTCGCCAGGAATTAATCCCCAAAAGTTGTAAATCGTCGGTTGAAAGCAATTAGCCGCACGGTCGGATAAATCAGGTATCAGACGGATGCGCTAACATCAGCGCCACACCGCTTATCAGTAAAGGAATTGGAATCAGCGAAAACATCAATATCAAACCATAGAGATCCATGCGCAACCAGCCTTTGAAGAAGATGACGAGCCCTAATGCTAAAATTATTAGCATCGCCCCTGCCAGTCGTGGCTGCTTGATCGCCCACCCAATCAAGCCCAAGATAACGATAAACGGCAGAGCTTCGATCAACGATCCGGCGCTGAAACCATGCGATAACAGGATGAAAATGAAAAACAGCAACACAATGGTAGCACCGATGAATTGGGCACCTCGAACAGCGCCATAGCTCATGAATAAGCTCGCGTACAATTTTGATAGCAATGGCACAATCAACAGCAGATACCAAAGATTGGGTGGATTCTGACCATTGCGGATGTAAAGCCACAGCATGGCCGAAATGATCAGCACTAAAAAAACGTAAAACGCAATATGGCTGGAGAAATTGCCAATCACGTGCTGGCGTTCATCGGCAGCAGAGGAAGGCACAATTCCGCGGAAAAATATTTGCACATAATCGGACAGTCGTTTTTTGGGTGCGCCATAACGCTGCCAGAGTACGATTGCGATTTTAACCAGCAGTGGGACTAACAACAGCAGCACCAAAATCGGCCGAGCCGTTTGACCAGCGGCGAAGAATTCTGTGATCATTATAAAAACAAGGATCATCGTATATGTGAAATAAGCCACATGACTGGAAAGGTGGCTGATATAGCGCTGCCGCTCATCCAACTGCGATCGGCAGATGAATTCGCGCACCAGGGGTGCAGCAATTGTTAAGCCGGCTAAAAAAATCAGCAAGGCCATGGGGAGAGCCCGGCCAACCATGATCAGTAAAATAGTAATCAAAAGCCATAACGCCTTCAGCACCGGCATCGCCTTTTTCATAATCTCTCCTGATAGGCCATTAGTCCTTTTCATCCAACGAAAAGAGTTCCTCCACCGCAACGCCGAAAATTCTGGCCAATTTCAGGGCCAATTTCACCGATGGATTGAACGCACCTTTTTCGATGGCAATGATCGTCTGACGCGCCACGCCCGCTCGATCGGCCAGCTCCTGTTGCGTCATCTCGTTATTCATAAAGCGATAATATCTCACTTTATTTTCCATAGCGTTCCCTGGCAAAACAGAAGCATTGATGTCATTTTTTATGTACTAAATATACACAATAGAAGACATATTGTCAAGTATATTTTTTTATTGCTCAAAATTTTTCGTCTTCAAATTAGCGCTGGAATCGAGGCGTCGGCATCGATCGTTGGGGAACTCGCTGAGCGGAGTGTGATTTATCCGAACGAAAAATAAAAAAGCAGGACCTCGGTATCCGCCTGGCGTCCTGCTTAATTAATGGCAAACTTTGCTGCAACTAACGCATTAGAATGAGCTTCTTAGTCAGTGCCCATCCCTGGCCTGATCCCCGCGACCCCATTCGTGGAAAACCCGTCGAAGGATCCCCTGCCTCCAACCGACACAAATACACACCGCTTGCCCATCCCCGCGCGTCCCACAGCAATTGGTACGTTCCAGCCGATTGGCGCTCCGAAACCAGCGTCACAAGCCGTTGACCGAGCAGGTTGTGAATGCTCAGTTCCACATAGGCAACGGCTGGCAACTGATATTTGATGACCGTACTGGTATTAAAAGGATTGGGGTAGTTCGGCGCCAGATAAACCTCAGTGGGCAATACGTCCGTCCAGTCGCCAACCCCCACCCAGGTACGAAAATCCACGATGTAGCTATCCACGCTGAAATCATTTTGAATATCTTCGCGCCAATTGCTACCGAAGAGAACGCGTCCGCCATCGCGGCTTACCGAGGCATGAGGTTCCGCCCAATAAACGCTGTTGTCCCGATCCGGCGTGGCCGGCGAAAAACGGCGGCTATGGTGGTGCGCGATACGCTGCACGTCACCGCTGCCGTCCATCTTCAGGGCAAAGACCTCATCCTCGAACGGCAACCACGAGAGGCTATCATCGGTCAATCGGGCTTCGCCGTCGAATGTGCTAACAAAACACCATTCGGAGCGAACCTGGTTCTGGCAGGAGATATGCGAATCGAACTGCCAGGAAAACTCGAGCAATGAAGTTTCATCCCCATTAGCCAGCCGATATTTCTTGACAAAGTTGCTATTGGTTTCGCCATCATAATAGCCCATCACCAGCACTTCGTCGCCATTAGCATCGCAGCCCAGGTCACTATGTCCAGCCCCAAGTGGTTTTTGCCAGATGAAATTAAGATTTCGATCGTAAACCTCCACCCCTTCGAACCGACCCGGATTACTTGTCGCATAGTCCACCACCACATAATTACCCAACGGAGAAATCGAGACCCAATCGAAATCGCTCCGGGTCAGTGGCAGCGCAAGTTTTGCGATCACCTGATCAGTTACCAGATCATAGACAACGAGATCCCGAAAATAAGCTATCTGGGCGTTCTCATCATAGACCTGACCGACAAACGCATAATAGCGGCCATCGCGGGACAAATTTCCTTCGCCACGGGTGTTGATAAAGGTATATTCGGGAAAGGAGCGAAGCGGCGTGGCATTCCCTGTTTTCAATTGATAAACCAACAGCGCATTGTCTTGAGCGAACAGGATCGTTGCCGGATCGCTTGGATGCCAGAACACATCTTCACCTCCCACCGCATCCAGCGCTTGCATAAATTGATAGGTATTGCCATCGTAAAGGAGCGCTTTGCCATCCCCGGTGAACAGCAGCAGCCGGGAAGCGTCGGCATTCCAGGCCTGTCGTTTCGAATATTGAGGGACAACGCCAGCGTAACCCGATGCCCGAGCATCACTGATCCGAATTAGTGTCGTTCCGAATCCAGGGTCCGTTACGGGAATTCCTAAGATCGGCTTATTCAGGTTCGGCTGGAAAACAGGCTCGTGATGCGTTATCCATTGCGCCCCGATTGTTTTCAAATCGAGGATAAAAAGCAGGATCACGACGAGTGCCAATCTTTTTTTCATTTTACAAGTTCCATGGTTTTTGTCAGCGATATAACCGGCGTTGTCAGACGACAGAGATAGGAACCGCTGGGTAAACCTGCAGCATCAAAAGCTATCTGATGCCAACCCGCGCCTCGGACGCCATCCACCAACGTTGTCACCTCGCGCCCCAATAGATCAAAAATCTTCAACGTCACATGACTGCTCGCTGACGACTGAAAGCCGATTGTTGTTTTTGAATTAAAAGGATTGGGATAGTTCTGGCGCAGATCGAACGAAACCGGCGATAAAGATGAAACGCTGTTTACAGCGCTCACCACTCCCTGGGGGTCAGTTTTGATAATATAAAAATCCGCATCGCCAATGGATATGCTATAAAATGGATTGGAATTGGCATCCCGCCAGCCCGCCATTACGATTCCACTATCCGAAGTGGGAATGATGGAATAGGGATCGTCATTCAACGGACCACCCCACCAGCGTGTCCATAAGGTATCACCGGCAGCGTTCAATTTCAACAACCACCAATTGTCGAAATCCATCTGTGGGGATTGATAGGTCTGAGAATAGGCCGCCAAATAGTAGCCGCCATCGACGCTTTGAAAGATGCTATGTCCGCCGTCGTAGCGACCGTAACTGCCAAGGGTTTTCGTCCAGACCGTATCGGCCTGACCGTCCAATTTTACCAGCCAGATATCTTCACTCGGAAAATGATCGCGGCTGCTGGTGCCACCGGTAATAATTGCACCTCCATTGTCGGTCGGGCTGACGTCCAGAAATTTATTCTTTGGGCTTTCAGCAAAGGTGCGGGTTTTCAGAACAGTGCCCGCCGAGTCGATCACCAGATAGGTGGCAAAGCCCTGTTGAAAAATTCCGCCCCCATCGGCAGTAATACTCACTGCGGTGAGGAGATATTGATTATTTTTGAAATGAATAATGCCGGTGGCCCTATCGACAGCACCCAGGTCATAAGTTCTGGTCCAGAGCGTGTCGCCCTCGGCATTCAACTTCAACACCCAGATATCTTTTCCTCCTTGCTGAGTGCCAAAGGATTCAGTATCGCCAATTAGCAGGTAGCTCCCATCCTGGTTTTGAATGATCTTATGGCCATTGTCCTCGCCGCTGCCACCATACCGTTTCTCGGTCAATAGCTCGCCATCGAGGTTGAACTTTAGCCACCAAACCTGTTTGCCCTGCGGAAATTGATACCGGTTTCCGGTTAGCACAAGTTCGTTGCGATCATTCAAAATAACACAGGTAAGGAAATCCTGCCCGGCTCCCAACCCCTGGCTACCGATTTGTTTTGTCCAGAGCACATCACCGCGGGAATTGATGCAGATGATCCAACCGTCCAGATCCCAGGCCAGGCTTCCTATGGTAATGCCGCAAATCACGAAGTTATGATCGGGGCTCTCCACAATATCCCAGGCAAGTTCAGCGCGGTTTGGCGCGCCGTATTCTCTTTCCCAGGTTAATAGTTGAGCAACAGCAATACCCAGCGTTCCCCAAAGGAATAGCACCATGGCCGACGCGAAGCGAATTCGTTTCATTTTACCAGCACCATTTTTTGCGTTTGTACCGAACTACCATGCTGCAGACGATAAAGATACAACCCTGTCGGCAAATTCCTGGCTTCAAAAATCAGGGAATACCGGCCGGCGGGTAATTGTTCATCGATCAGATTCGCCACCTCGCTGCCCAACTGATCGAATACTCTTAGCGAGACCCGATCCGGATTTGGCAACTGAAAACTGATTACTGTGGACAGATTGAATGGATTGGGATAATTTTGCAGCAGACCCATCGCGCGCGGGGATTGGCTACCGGAAGTGGCCGCGACTGCGGTTTGGCTCTGGCCGTCCCAGCCCGCCAGCCGAGCCAGCAGCCACCAGAAAGCCCGGCCTTTGAGCACGCAATTCAGCCGTTCCGAGTGGGCACACTCCCCACAACCGGCAGCTATCTGGGCCAGCTCACTATTGGGATGAGCCGCCAGCCATTCGTTGGCCCAGTTGCCATCGCCCCAGGGATTACCATCGCCGTTTCGATCATATTCACAGCCGTCGGTCGCGTAGCGCTCCATGTAATTGAGCGAACCATCCGGAGCATAGCTTTCAATATCCGCAAAGTCAAATAGGGTTTTATGATGCGTCCGGCAATAGGCGCGAATTTGTTCGTTGCGCAAATGGAGATTTCCCGCGGCACCAGAACCATCGAGATGGCCGGTCATGTAGACAAATTTGATTTGGGGGTAACTGGCTTCCAGTTGATTCATTGCATTCAAGTAGGCGTTGATGCCAGCCTCATCATTATCACTAACGCCGCCGCACCAGGACCAGATCACCACGTTGCGATCGTTATCGGGTCGCTGGAGCATGATCACGGTGGCATCGCGCCAGCTCAAATCGCCATTGTGTCCCAGATCCGCCGCATAATCATTGGCCCAATAATCGTTGAGAAACACTCCCGGCTGCAAACCCCAGCCCGAATATTCAAAATCATACAACGAGCCCGGCTGACCCCGAAACGCCTCGATGCCGGTCACCAATTGACTCCCATGCGAGGTGTGGCTATAACCGATGCGCAGCTTCTTTTTGGCCTCAGTGATCCAGGAAGCGGGAATTTTGGAGAGATCGGTACAATGGTGATCGATGATAATGGCAGTCTGACTGCTGACAGTAGCGATGGGAAGAGTGGATAAAAATAGCAATCCAATAACGCGGTTGAGCATCTTCATATTTTCCTCCTTCGTTCATTAGCAACGAGTGCTTGCGGAAATCGGAGACAGGCATATTATGCTTAAAAATGAATGGGCTCAGAAGTTAACCTCAGCTATCTTTGCTACGCCAGGTCATTCCATCATAACGCTATTAACGCCGACCTGATCACCCTATCTGAAATGCAATCGATGAAACCGAAACTATCATCGTCAATCCAGAAGCACAGTTCGTTGTGAAGACAGGAAACACAATTTAGCATGAATTAACTTTGAACTCCCCAGTTAGCGGCCGATCGGCGCAGTCAAAGGATGCTTGGGGTAACGCTCCTGGGTGAAAGCCGGACGCCTGCTCATCAGTTGGTGGGCAGGCGATTCTTCCAGAGAGATCTTTTTGGCTCTTTAGCGGCTCATGATAACACCAGATGTTATTTGATCAATAACGCTTTTCTGAGTTGTGAAAATGAACCGGTGGTGATCTGGAAAAAATAGATGCCGCTGGGCAGGTAGGTGGAATTGAAAGTCAATTGGTTCTCACCTGCATCCTGTAAACCATCCATCAGCTTCGCCAGTTCCCGTCCTCGGGCATCGAATAGCTTCAAAGTCACGTGCTGGCGTTCGGCCAGAGCAAAACGAATCTTTGTGGTCGAATTGAATGGGTTAGGGTAATTTTGAAGAAGCATGAACTTTTCCGGCCCGGAAGCGTCATGGTCAGCTACGCCCACACTTCCATAGGGATCATAAATGAACGCGTGCGCACCGAAAATGGTTTTCCAATCCTCCACCAATGCGGTAAAATCCGTTATTTTCACCTTTCCTTGCGTTTGCAAATCCACCAGCGGCACCAGCAAGGAATCCTCAATGATTTGCAGGCCATGAGGAGCGTTGATCGCTGTCGGCGAGAGATGCATCGAAATCGTCAACATATATTGCTGCGGCACGATTCCCGATGGGTACAAACCGATTAGCTCGTTCGTATGTTGAATGAAGTTCGCATAATTGCCTGGTCCAGATTCCTTATATTGTCCGACATTGACAATGTTGCCAGTGGGATCGTCCTCGAAAAAATGATATCGATCTTTTGGTCGCCAGACGCCCGAGACCTGGGGATCGTTGGTGTGATTGGGGGTGGCGCTACCCATCAGAATATCGCCCCGCCACAACGCCCAGGGATATTTCGATCCCGACACCGGCCCCCGAAAGCGATCCCAGTTTTGAAATTGCGGCAGATCTGGATCCCAAACATGTCCGCCAACGACAGTGCTACCTCCAACTCCCAGCGAATCGAGCAAGTGGGCCACGTCGGTATAGTTATACCCGCGGTGCTCATGCGAGTGGGGATCAATGCTCACTTGCAGGTCTTCTTTCAGATAGCGCAATAAATTCTTATGGTTGGTTGTTACCGTTACCGAATCGACCTCATACGCCAGCGCGGCCTCCAGGAACGTCCAATCCGGTTCAAACACCCACTTCACCTGGTGCTTGAGGAACAGATCAGCGATAGCGATGGTCTTGCTGCGCCAGAAAAAATAGTTTTGCAGTGACTGGGGTGATCTAAGCGGTTCTGGTGGACAGTTGTCCTCAATGTGAGTAAAAAGTACGACATAAACTGGTGGCGGTGTTTGCGACTTGATGCTTGATGGCGTCAACGCCGCTGCCAACAATAGCGTCGCTAACAGCAGCAATTTTGAATGGTTCATTTGACCAGCTCCATAGTTTAATAATTCTAAAAACGATCATCTCGCCCAACGAACAAAAGCAGTTTTGGGGTCAATTTCGCGCAAGTTCCAGGCGGCATGAATTATGTCCGTTGCGACTCAGTATATCCCCTCATCAATGAGTTTGTTCAATCGGACAACCAAATAAATCGACGTGCAAATCACTGCACGAAATTATCGGTAACCAGTTGAAACGCAGGACAGACTTTGAATAGGTTAAGAATGCAAATCAAGCAACAGTTAAGCAGCGTTACGACTCGGACGTTTGCCTTACCGACCTTGCGTCTCAAACATGTTGAAATTGACACCTTTGGCTCGACAACGAATGCCTCGCGAAATTGGCCGACCACGGTTTTTTGGAGTTCTAACTCGCTCAAGTTGGGCGCATTGAATTTTATCATTATGAATTAGAAACAAACGCCTATCTTTTTTTGAATATCAAAGACAATGTCGAATCGACCGGTATCACTGATTGGATTTCCGCCGGCAGATTTACCAGACCATTCATTGCGACGATGCTCTACAATTGCCATGCCAGTGCCGGTCGCATCTCATCGGTTGGATAGGACGGCCGATTATTATCTGATAATTGTTGGATTAGAATCGGATGGAATTGATGATTATTTTGATGCTTTTGAAAATCGAAGGTGAGTATGCACCATCTGGAACAGGAACAGTGAACTTGCTCGTGCAGTGGGCTGCCGCGATGCAAGCACTGTTAGCGAGCCACCTGCCGGTCACATGACACAGCCGCGGTTCGAGGCAATACCAAAACAGCACTGTACAACTTATCTGCCGGCAACCGGCAAATCGGATTTTTCCTACACTGATCCGTGATTTTTTTTATTGCATAAAATCATCGGTAGCGGCCAATACACCAGTTCCCCGACGCTATGTCAGTTTTGCGCAGCCGCCCGATTGGTGCGACCACCTGACGCCGGGCTTAGGTTTTTATTATTCGGTCCTTCCTGCCAGTCGGCGCATCGCTCTTGTTCTTCATCCCGCCATTTTTACCAGTCGCCCGATGGTTGCTACTGATCGTTCGACGATTTCTGTCGCGTGCCGGCAAAACTTTCTCACCGATAATGCTGTTGCAACTGCATGCGGCAGGCGACTACCGTCGCTTATCGCAGGCACAAATAGCGGTTGCGAACCAGATAGAGCCTTAGCCAACGGCCATTATCGAGCGGATCAAAGAGTCGGTCTGGCCATAGCATCCCAGCACACCGACCTTGCAATCTAATTTATGGATCGATAAGCAAGGACAGGCGAAAATCCTGTCCCACGTTATCCGGCAGCAGTTCCCGCTAACCGCCAATGCTGCTATGGTAGCAAAATCAGCTTCCTGGTCTCTACAAAAGCCTGGCCTGCATTCCGAAACTTAGCTCGGGGCAAGCTTTCCGAAAGATTCCGAACCTCGAGTCGGTATAAATACACCCCACTTGCCAATCCCCTGGCGTCCCAATTCAATCGGTGAATTCCTGCCGGCTGTTGCTCCGAAACCAGCGTCACAATCTTTTGCCCCAGCAGGTTGTAAATGCTCAACTCCACAAAACTGTTGATTGGCAACTGATAATTGATGACGGTGCTGGGATTGAAGGGGTTGGGATAATTTTGTCCGAGTCGGAATTCCTTCGGCAGATCATTGGATATCTGCTCAATAGTGGTAATAAAATCCTGGGCTTGATACCAGAACCCTGCTTCGTTAATGTGAGAAAGATTGCTGATTACTCCTATCCCCGGCTGACCTGCTGTACCGCTGAGGCGATGGCTGTCATTGGTAATAGCAGCTCCACCATTGCCGAACACACTATGCAACACCTGGTATTGTGCCACAACATAGTCGTGAACGGCAAGGAAAAAAATCAGGAATGGAAATATAACAACAAATTTCATCGTTTTCATTGGTGATCTCCTTACCGATGTATCTCAGTTTTTTGAAGCCGTTGCTGCTCTTGTATTTGCATCATCTGCTCGTGTTCAGTTTTCACTTTTTCTTGTTCCGAGCGACGTCGCTCATTCATTGTTTTTATCTCCTGCTCCATCTTTAAGAACTCATCATATTCAACTCCCATCGTTTCTGACATGCCGTATTCCCGGGCGTAGAGATATTTCCCCCGCTCCTGACCAGTTTTGTCCACCTCAACAATAATTCGATGGGCTTCGGCAAAGGGATCATGGCGAATACCGGTGACCTGCCAGGAAACCTGCAGACCGGCTGAGCCACCAGCAATCTTGAAGCGGTTACTGGCAATTTTTTGAGCAATGAAAAGATTGGGTCCCGGCGCTCCAATGGCTGTAAGTTGATAACGAAAATCTTGATTCAATGCTTCGAACCATGCCGGCAATTCAACCCACGCCTCACCGTTTCTATCCAGAGTGATGTTGCCATTATAGATGTTCAGCATGTCGGGGGATTCGACGAAGGAATGGTAGAGGTATTTATTTTCTGGGTCCAGGGGATGGTCGATCTTGAACGACCCGCCGCCTTTGGAGAGCGTGCCCGTGACCTCCACATTGCCGCTGAAACGACCGGCATAGTCACCTCCGCCAGTTCGAATGGCCCGTACAGCCGTGCTGCTGGTGCTGGTAGCATAGACGCCATAGTTGTTGGAGCTAATGCCACGAACGCCATAGTTGCTGCTGCTCTCGCCATACACGCCATAGTTACTGGTGCCAAGGTAGCCGTAATTCCCATTGTTCGTGTGGCTACCATATACGCCGGTACCACTGGTGGTTTCGCCAAATACGCCAACATCATTGGAGCTGAAGCCATGCACACCACGGCCGCCGCTGGTGTTGTAGCCATAAACGCCAGCATAAACTGAGGCAAGTAATCCGACAATATTGCCATTGGCGCCATACACGCCATAATCCGTGGAACCGAGGTAACCGTAGCAGCCACTGCTGTTGTGTTTGCCATAAACGCCATAGGCGCCAGAGCCGAGGTAACCGTAGTTGCCATTGTTTCTGTTTACCCCATACACGCCATAGTCGCTGTGGGTTTCGCCAAAGACGCCATATTGGCCGTTGCCGTACACACCGTTGAAACCGTAGCCATACACCCCAGCACTTGAATTTGTGGTACCCCCGCCCTGCAGTTTCCCGGCAGTGATTGTAGTTGATGAATTAATATCACCTCCAGTGATTGTGCCGTCAGCAATTTTAGTGCTGGTTACACCTCCATCGGCAATGGAAAGCGTTACGTCGCCAGAAGCACCGCCGCCAGCCAAGCCTCCCGCAGCATTGACGGCTGTGATGTCACCAGTTCCGCCGCCACCAGTCGCCGAAATGGTGATGGTATTCGCCGCATCGTCCGGCGTGATGGTGATATTGGTTCCAGCGACGAGGTCAATATTGCCGCCGTCGTTGACCACTCCGTCCACGCTGCTGATCACATTGGGATGAATTTTCGCTACCGTCACGGCATTGTCGGCGATCATTGGGGCCATAATACCGCCGGTTGCAACTGATAGATTAGCATCGCCTGATTGGCTTCCGCCAGTCAATCCCGAACCAGCCGGCGTATTCACCGCCGTGATGTCACCGTTTGCTGCTGATTGCCACACGACACTACCGCCGCTGGTGGTGAGAACATGGCCCTCGGTGTTGGACGGAACAATCTTTTGTGTGGTCACTGCCCGATCGGCAAGCTTGGCGCCAGATACCGCACCGTCAGCAAGTTTGGTGGCGCTCACTCCGCCATCAGCGATGGAAAGCGTCACATCTCCGGAAACTCCTCCTCCAGCTAATCCTGTCCCAGCATTGACCGCCGTAATATCACCACCACTTCCTCCACCGGTTGCAGCTATCGTCAGCGTGTTCCCACTCGGTGTGATCGTCACGTTGTCACCTGCCGTAAGTATCACGTCATCTCTCAAAGAATTGATACTCTTCACTACCTGTCCGTTGGGAATTTTGCTGGCAGTCACTGCGCCATCAGCAACAGATTTAGCGTTCAGGCTGTAAGGCGAAGACGTAAGCTGGATGCGCGGAGAAAGCTCTGCACCTCCGCCAATGGCAATTCCCAACCAGTACTGCCGATCAAAAGCAAGATTTAGCGGGGTAATCGTTCCCAGTATGACGCTGAATATTCCATCCCTCACCTCAACGTTATGACCTTCGGTCCAGCGTTGATTGCCAGAGTCATCATCATATAGCCGAAAGAAAATGTTGTAATTGCCGTCCGGCACCGCGTTGCCATTGGCATCGGTTAATACTCCCTGATAGCTCATGGTTTGCGGAATCTGCGCCTGTGATAAGCTACTGCACAAAAGCAATAGCAGCATAGAGAAACAAAGATTTCGTCGCATAGTGACCTCCTGTAATTTTGTATTCCTTATCTTGATAAAAGCATTTTCCTGATTGAAATTTCGGTACTTGTTTGTAATCGAACTAAATAAATGCCGCTCGCCACCGTTTCCCCGCTATCGTTTCTGCCATCCCACCTGACAGAATAATCGCCAGCCGGTTTCCTTCCTTCAGCCAGAGTACAAATTTGCTCACCGATTATATTGTAAATCTTCAAACTGATATAATCTGAGCCAGGCAAGGAAAAAGCAATCGAAGTTTCAGAATTGAATGGATTCGGATAGTTTTGCAGCAGCTCGAATTGATGAATTGCAGCAGAATGATCCTCCTTTTCAATACCAACTCCGGTCTCAATAAACTCATAGGCACCAAGATCAAAGGCTGAGCCTTGTGGCCTTGGCGTTCCTAACAGATCATGTTTGATAATCGTGGCGACATCGATTCCAGCGTTAATGCAAGGACTGCTTGGTTGTAAGGAAAACTCGTCGGCGCTGGTGTTAATAAATTTGGGATCCGTTGCGATCGCGCCCGTGTCCCACGCCGGGGCTGCCCCATTGCCAAACCAGCAATTCCGAAAATCCCCCACGGGAATCGATCCACTCTCGGTTGCTACATACGGATTGCTGGAGGAATAGATAATATTATTTCTAAAGTTGACGGTACTCATCGAGAGCGCCTCGGAGCTGATCAGCACCGAGCCGTTCTCTTCGACATAAATCGCATTGGAAAATCCACAATCATAGAGCGTATTATTATAGCAGTAGATGATGGTTTCAATAGGGGACACATTTTCGTGGCCAGTATTGATACGAATGCCTGTGTGGTAAGTTGGCTCCTCGAATTCCGGTCCGAGTCCGGCTTTTACCAGCAGGTTATTATAAATCCAGTTCTCGCCAGTAACGTAATACCCCAGCATGATGCCATCGCCGCGCTGATTCACAATCACATTATCATGAACGAAATGACGCTTGATAAATGCGGAATTTGCCTGTTCACTATAGATATTGATGGCGCGATTGCTGTTACAATCGTGGATGTAATTCCAGGCAATCTCCCGGTTTGATTCTGTGGGAGCCCGTGGCGGATCATCGTTGCGATAACCTTTAAAATAAATGGCATGATAAAATTTATAACAACTGGCAGCACCGACATGAGCCAATTCGTTGCCGAGAACAACAACGTCATTCCCCTCTGCATTAATAGCGCCATCCCAACCATTGCCTTCGGGTGCTGTCAAATAATTTCCAATAATGCGGCATCCCGTATTTGCCGGAGCCCCGACCTGTCCGGTTGTAATTTTAAACCTCGAGAGAACCCAATGCCTGGAATAATCCCCCGTTTCGGTATTGAAATTATGGAATGCGCGTTCGATGTTCGGATTCCCAACTTTCGAAGTTGCTGCTGGGTACACGACCAATGCTTTCGGATGAGTCACGGTGCCATCGGAGTTGAGATTAACACAGGAATTAAAGTCAGTCTCCGTCGTTTGATTGACGCCATCACAAATATAGGCAATATCCCCCGGCGCAATCGCATTCACCGCTTTGGGGATCGTCTGCCAGGGCTGGTTCCAACTGCCATCGCCAGTATCATCGTTGCCATTGGTTTTCACAAAGTAAATATTTCCGGAGCGCAACGTGAATGGCAATGAATTTGATCGATTACTATTCACTACGGTATAAATTTCACCCGCTCCATCTTGTGCCAGATGGCTGATTTGAAACGAGATCATCTGCATTTGATGATAAGTAGTGAGGTCTGCTGGCTGAGTGGCATTTCCTCTGAGGTAATAACAAGCGGCTTCAGCATCATTACAAAAAACTTTGGCATTTTCTAAATGTCTGCCCCATACCGTCACGATGGCACCATTCTGTCCGGGAGTTTGTCCTAAAGAATTATCAGAGTTGCCGTTATTCGGACCACTGGTGATGTCAGAAAAAAATAGTATCGGACGATCAGTCTGTGCCTTGATGGGAAGCGGGACGAAAGTGACGAACAAATAGAATATCGAGCCTAAAATTGTTTTGCATTGCATATTCATTCTGCATCTCCATATATTTTTAAATATAGGTTATGCAGGAATATAATTTTTTACATTAAAAAAACAATGACACAGGGATGTCATTTTATCGGCACTGTAGAATAAGATGCCATCCTGTCCTACAAAAATGCCCATGATTTCATTCAATAATCATTTGTTTTTAGATGAAGTTGATTGTCTTTGAATGGTTAGTTGTGAACTGCCTATGACGAATCCATTGGGAATTTGATTGTTATATCGGGGAGTTATATTGTTTCTCAATGAATATTTTTGAAATGATATTGGAAAGATATGGAGCAAGGAAATCGGCTAATCAATCTGATTCAATTAAAGTCGATGCAGCGTTTTATTCCTCAATTAATGGCTCATTGTTCAGTCCAAATCAGATGTGGGCCATCCAGTAATAATGAAACAGTATTCATGATATTTCGCCCCATCACACCCCACTCTTGATCACCTAATAAGAATTGTCCTTTATAAATACGCCCTAAGAACATCAATTCTAATCTAACCACTGCTGACAAGATCGTGCTACCCTCAAAACCTTCCAATTCATAATATTTGTTGGGAATGACAATAGCACCTAAAGGTCCAAGGCATGATTGAGGAATCAAGGTGACATCAGCGCCGGTATCAAGCAACATTAACACATTAGACAAAACAGCTCCATTTTCAGGATTGCGCAAAGTCACTCGTGCTAATGGCGCAGGAGGATCAAATAGCTGAGTATCATAAGCGGACATTATTGGTCTCCTCGATAATCTCCATTTTAAAGTCCGCTGCTTGCTCAGGATGTGTCAGGCGTGGGGTGAAAATGTGAACAGATTGCTCTATTCGAAAATCAGGAACAACTACATAGACCTTTATTTTATCTGGCAAATGGATTCTTGATTTTAAATGTATCTTGCCTTGTTTTACTACACCTTCAAAAGTTGCTACATTCATAATGCACCTCAAACTTCTTTCGATAATGTTAATATTACTTCAACTGTCAACTTGGTAATTTGCTTGAAGTCCCACACTTCAAATAGTAGTATCTGAATCTGCCCTTGATCGGGATACCCAATATTCTTTGATGTCAAGCAAAGTGCAAGTTTTTCGATTGATATTGAGATACCTTTGCAGGTTGCCGGAGAAATAATCTCAATGATCAAATCAACTTCATGTTATAAATATAGAAATTTATTTTTAAATTGTCAATGCAAAATTTTCATCATGAGAAATTTCGAAGAATCAAACCAGATGCTGTCGCAGGGCTTTTGCCACGGCTTCGGATTTGGAGTGGACGTGAAGTTTTTCATAAATATGGCGAATGTGATTCCGCACCGTATCCAGGCTGATGAAATGGCGCTGGGCAATTTGTTTATAATCCAGACCATCGACCAGGGCTTTCAGGACATCATATTCTCTCGGTGTCAGACCTTCGCACTGCTCTGGTTTCGGAGCAAAATTGCGGAACATTTTGATCACTTTCTGGGCAATGCTCGGCGTCATCGGGACGCCACCTTCAACAACATCCGCAATCGCCTGTAGAATTTCAATGGGCGAAGACTTTTTGAGCAGATAGCCATCGGCGCCAGCACAGACCGCCTGAAAAACCTGGGCATCATCTTCATAGATGGTCAGCATTAAAATGCGTGTTTCGGGCAATACAGTTTTAATCTCTATGACACCCTCAATTCCAGACATCCCTGGCAAGCGAATGTCCATGAGAATCACTTGCGGCGCCGTATCTTCCAGATTTTCTAAGAGCGTTTCGCAACGGTCATAGCAGCCGACCACGCTGAAACCTGGCGAGGTACTGAATATCAGTTTCAGGCTATTCCGCAAATCGACATGGTCTTCAACAATCGCAATCGTGATTGAATTCATATCTTCGAATCTCTTTAATGACCTTTAAAAGTAGTAAATATTTTCCAATTCCGCTATGGCACATTTATGTCATTCTTAACCGCAAGCGAATAGTTGTTCCTTTGCCTGGCTGGGAAGTAATTTGCAAATTGGCCTTAATTGTCTGGGCACGCAATGCCATATTTGCCAGCCCATGCCCGTCATTGACAGTTTCAAGGTTGAAGCCATGTCCGTCATCCCGGAGACTCAAGTCAATGACACGATCCTGAAATGTACAGGAGAATTCTACCCGGGAGCAAGCGGCATGGCGCAACACATTGGTTAGAGCTTCTTTAAGAATGAGATAGATGGTGCGGCGTTGTTCTGGCGTAAGGACGATGGTCTTCAGTTGATCGGGTAACTGGATGACGAAAGTGACTCCGGCTGCGGTACAAAGCGGTCGGGCATAACGCTGGAAATATTGTATTAAATCTGAAAGCTCATCATGGCTGGGATCAACCGTCCAAACAATGGTACTGATATTTTCCATGACTTCATGGGAAATATCACAAATGCGAGTCAACAGGGAGCGGGCGGCTTCTGATTCATCCCGCAACTGACGCTGAATCACCACTGAGTATAACGACACACTGGCCAACGATGAAGCAATATCATCATGCAAATCGGCAGCAATACGGGTGCGCATCGTTTCAATTTTTCGTAATTGATTCATTCGGTAACGATATATCGACCCAAGCAATGCGGAAACGAATAACAAAACCAGCGTGATGAACCACCAGGTTCTCCAATAGGGGGGCTGAATCCTGAAATCAAATTGGGCTGGAACAGACCAGTGGCCATTGCGATTAGCGGCCCGAACAAGAAACACGTATTTCCCGGGAGCCAGGCTGGCATAGCGCACCTGACGTTGCGGAAAAGGACCAAGCCAGCCACGATCCAATCCGGCTAACTGCCATTGAAATTCGATGACTCGTTCATCAATAAAGCTGAGGGCATTGAATTGGAACACTATCGAGCGATCGTTATAGCTGATCACTGAATGATTTTCCACGGACTGCTCACTATCTCCGGACAGGACCCCATCCAGATACACCGACGGTGTCGGAACGTGAAGCAAACGATTCGATGGCGTCATGCGGGCGACACCATCTTTGGTGCCAAACCACAACGAACCGTCCGCTTCAACAATTCCACTGGTCACAATATCCGATGCCAATCCATCGCGACTGCTAAAATGGTACATAGCGCTACCAGTCCATTCATACAAACCATGCTCCGTGCCAAACCATAAATGCCGCAGGCTGTCTTGCAGGATAAAATAGACGGCTTTGTTCTCCAGCGCTGTTGCTAAAAAAGGCAGATGCTTCCATCGACCATCCTGCCAGCAGGCCACACCACGGTTGGTTCCAATCCAGATTTCTCCAGGCCCATGCTGAAAAAAGCAATGAACCCGATTATCAGGCATGCCATTCTCACGATTAAGAAAAGTAATCTGATTATTTTGATAAATGCCGGCACCATGAAGATCAGTACCGAACCATAGTCTTTTCTGATGATCGATAAATAATCTGGTAATGACATCAATCGGGACACCGTCCTGCTGCCCCAGTATGAGCTCAGTACGCCCGTGAATCAATTTAGCAATCCTGCCTTTTGTGCCCAGCCACATGCCCCCCTCGGGATCATGGCAACTGCTCCAGATCTGGCTCGACGGTGGGAATCCATTAATATTTTTTTTCACTATGGTTTCAGATGAGAACAGATTGATTCCCAATTCGGTTCCCACCCAGATATTTCCGTCTTCATCCTCAGCCAGGGAATTAACCGTGTGGTGCCACAAACCATGGGTCTCATCCCAATATCGGATCGGTCCATCTGGCTGCATCCAATTCAATCCATTCCACATCCCCAGCCAGAGATTATGCTGACGGTCCTGGAGCATACATAAGATATCATAGCTGCTCAAACCTTCCTTCATGCCATAACTCAAAAAGACCGGAGGAGCCAGCTTCATCACCCCGCTTTCGGTCCCGAACCATATCGTACCTTCCCGATCCTCCATGATGTCATAGATATTCTCATTGGATAAGCCATTCTCCCGGCGAAGATGAGTGACTTTTCCATCCTCGATCAGGTAGATTCCATATTCCGTCCCGATCCAGATTCTACCTTTACTATCCTCGAATAGCGTCTGCGCTTTGATCAGGCTATGGCTGGTCTGGTATGAAATGAGCGTGTCAGCCACGCTGGTATGAAAACGACAGACCACACCATATCGCTCATTACCGCCGCCTGATGTTCCAGCCAGTACATCACCATCTGCTAATAACAACAAGGAACGGATGGGTTTGTCTAAAATTCTTTTCAATTCCAACTGATCATCAAATCCTAACTTTCCAGATAATAGACCGCCATTCGCACCAATCCATAACGTCCCATCTTTCTCACGGGTAAAGGCGTAAACCTCGCCATGTCCTTTTCCCAATTCCTGATCGTAAATTTTAATCGTTCCATCTGGCTTCATCAATGTGAGCCCATCGCCATTGCCAATCCAGATATTTTGATCATCATCTCTAAAAATGCAAGTGACATAATCTCCGGGTAGAATACCGTCAGATGCCTTTATCCAGACAAATGCTGTATCATCTGCCATTTTCTTTGCCAATCCATTGCCGTAAGTGGCGAACCAGATCGTTCCCTGCTCATCTTCCCAGATGTCATAAATTTCTGATTTCAAAGAATCCTGGGCCAGGTAAGTGACGAATTCATTCCCATCGTAGCGATTGATTCCACCCTGAGTGCCGAACCAGAGAAAACCACGAACGTCCTGAAATACTTTTCGTACCACTGAATGTGCCAGCCCATCTGCGGTCGAATAATGTTTGAATGGATAGGTTTGTGACTGCAGGTCGATGGAATAGAAAAGAAGGAGCACAATAAATAATCCCAACCTGGTAGAATTGCCAGAAGATACATTGATCATACTTGCCCGAGATGAATTATTTCTATGCCATAATTGAGATTGACCCTAAAGTCATTCAGCCAAATAGAATTTACTTAAAAATTTGATAAAAAGCCAGCCTGAATTTAAAATTGTTGATAAAAGGGATGGATGGTAATGGAGTTCTGTGGGGTCCTTTGGTTGGAATCGGCTACTGAATATAATAATAGCTGGACTGCATCCGCCAGCCGGCGGATGCAGTCCAGCTATAAGAACTATCGCATCAAAATCAATTTTTTCACAGCCACAAATTCCCCCGCTTCCAGCCGATACAAATACACCCCACTTGCCAATCCCCTGGCATCCCAATTCAACTTGTGAATTCCCGCCTCCCGTTGTTCCGCAACCAGCGTGGCGACTTGTTCGCCCAGCAGGTTATAGACCTTGAGCGTGACGAAAGCGGATTTGGGGAGCTGAAAGTCGAATTGGGTTACACACCATTGTTGGACATTGTTAGCCTTTAGCTAATCTGATTTCCTTAGCTGGAATGAGCAGATGCGGTTTGGCTTCCAGTCCCTGATGTGCCAGTGCCTCTACATACTCGGGATGAAAGTGAAACACTCCATCGCGCAAGATTTCTCTATCCCATGGGTTTAGCACGAGTTCATCAGTAATCAAGCCGATATAGTCGGGAACATCGCTACTCCAGCTATGGGCATAGAGAACGGCACTTCTTATCGTTGATGCCTCCAGTTTGGCAACTTTCTCTTTCACCATCAGGATTGTTTCGCCGGAGCTGCAGATTTCATCAACGATAAGCACCTTCCGATCTGCAATTTCGGGAAGAGGCTCGATTAGCCACTTCGGTCTCTTGTATTTCACAACATCGTCGACTCGTCGAGAAACTCGAACGGGGTAGATCTCAGTCTGAAGTAAATGCGATAGAAGTGTGCCGGGATAGTAGCCACCACGACCAATCGGCAAGATGATTTCTGGTCCAAAACTTGATATTGCTAAGGCCAGAGCCTTACAGATACCGTGGAAGTCTTCCCACGATATTGGGTGAATACCTTTACGAGTTGTATAGTCATACGGATTACGAGACATTTTGTCGCCTTTCAAAGTAGAAACGTCCCTCCATTTTTTGTGATGATTGATACCAATTAAAGAAATATTTTTTTAAGAATACCTCTTCATCATGGAAAGATTACCGTTGTAAATCTAATAAAACTTTGTTAATTGTCAAGCGAAATATTAAGAGCTGGGTATTAAAAAAGTGACCGTCACCTCCGAGGTGACGGTCACTTTTCGATTGTCACTTTTCAATTCAGATCATCGCATCAAAATCAGTTTTTTCGCCTGAACAAAATCCCCCGCCTCCAGTCGATACAAATACACCCCGCTTGCCAATCCCCTGGCATCCCAATTGAATCGGTGAATTCCAGCCGCTTGTTGTTCCGCAACCAGTGTGGCGACTGCTTCGCCCAGCAGGTTGTAAATCTTGAGCGTGACGAAAGCTGATTTGGGCAGCGCAAATTCAATGGTGGTGTTGGGGTTGAAGGGATTGGGATAATTTTGCGCCAGGAAATAGGATTGAGGTATTTCAGTCTGAAATAAATTCATCACTTCGGTTGCCAGTTGCGATTCATAAGCACCAATGTCAGGGCTGCTTCCTACAGGATAAGGACGAGAGTTTCCCGCAATATCCGTTTCGGGACAATAGCACATCATGCCGCCGCCAAAGTTAAATGAAGCGATTCCCTTTCCGATGCACGGACTGCCATCTGAAAGATGAAACAAAGTATCGGCAAATAACGGATCAGCATTGATATTCCCCGTGCCGCTCCAGCCGCCCTGAATATCGCAATAGGCGACTTTGACGGTGGCGTCTTCACGTTGAATACCAGCATAAGTAGCGGCCTGATTACCCCACACTATGGTGTTCATCAAGTAAACTGTGGAAGACATACGGACGTTAATGCCTCCTCCAGTGGTCGCCTGGTTGCTAATAACCGTGTTATTGATAAGTTTCGGGGTACTTGTTGCGATTAGAAAACCGCCGCCAGTCGTTGCAGAATTTCCTTTAATGATATTATTGATAACAATAGGAGACGAATTCATGCCAATCAAAATGCCCCCTCCCAAGCCATTCCCTTGTTTTACTGCGTTATCACAGATGATGTTGCCCTCTATAATTAGAGAGTTCGGGGCCTCATGTATTGACATACCTGCTCCCACAGCAGATTTATTTTGATTAACCCATATTTCGTTATAGCTGACTTCATTTTTTGCAAAGCGACCATAGCTGCCAAAAATCTCCATACCACCAGAGCCGGCGGCCACACCCGCATTGCTTTTACTGATGACGGAATTGTGAGTAATTTTATTGGACTCAACGATTACTTTACGGCGGTTAGTTGGAAGAGAATAACACTCCAGACCACCAGAAAATGCCTGTCTAGCAGTCGCATTATGGACGATGGAGTTATAAGAAATCAGATTATTTGCTATTATACCATTACCCATAAGTTCAACACCACCGCCCAAAGCATCTTTCGAATCCGCCGTCACCGTCAATGTATTGTAGGATATTTGATTATCTCGAAGAATAACATAGGCTCTGCTTGTTATAGGAGCTGCTGCCAAACCACCTCCAAGTACGTCCCCGTTAGGCATATAAACTGTGTTCTTTATTATTTTGTTATTGACTATTCGCGCACCAGAATTATAGCAAAAAATACCACCGCCCGCCCTGACTGGACTTTCCTCTTCCGGTGGTGTTGCCATTGTACCCGTCCCACCCGTAATCGTAAATCCGCAGAGAACAGAAGTGGTGTCTTCTCCCGAAACAAAGAAAACCACCGAGCCGCTGTCAGTGTGACTTGGCTTGCTGCCGTCGATGATGGTGTTATTGATGTGCGTGGTATCGCCATCCAATAAAAAATAGCTGGCAACGGTGATGGCTTTGCCTTTGAAATTGATGTTTTCGTAATAGGTGTTGTCCCTGACCAACACCAAATCGCCATCTCTGGCAGCATTGATTCCCGCCTGAATGGTGGCATATTGTTCCGGCACCAGAATTGGGCCGATTGGCTTGTCCAGCGGATTTTCGTAAGCGCCGATGTCTGGCGTAGTTGATTCTATAGGATTCGGTCGTGGATTGCCGGCAAAATCATCGCCTGGACAGTAGTAGCCGGTTCCTCCAATCATTATGCCTTCGGTGCCGGCGCCAATACAGGGGCTGGAATTGGAGAGTTGATAGCTGGAATATTCAAACAGCGGATTCGTATTAATATTGCCAGCGAGCCAGTTTACGGTCGCGGTGGAATCTATCACTATGCCGCTTGCGCCGAATTGGATATCCGAGTGGGCTGCATTCAACGTTCCGCCCCACAGTTCGATTTCGGAACCATGCGGCGCACTATTGCCCCAACTGATGGTGTTCATCACGACGGCATTTGCTCTATAGATCGCAATGCTACCGGCCGTATCCGCTACATTTTTAGCCAGGGTATTGTTGATGATTTGCGCCACCTTTGAACCGAACGAAGGATGATAATAGTAATAAATTCCACCACCGCGACCAGCTTCGTTTTCAACAATTACATTGTTGATGATCTTAGCATTCATAGCCCAGATACCACCGCCCTGTTGTCCGCCAATATTGCTTTTAATGAAATTTCCATTTATCAGGTTTCCCGCCAGAGTGCAGCGGCTCTCATCTATGCCACCTCCCCAAGAGACGTTGTTGCCTTCAATTCGGTTTCCAACAACCTGGACACCCTCTGTTTGGTCTAATTCAATTCCGCCGCCAGCTCCTGGTGCAGTCACAGAATTAAATGAAATAGTATTGTTTTTTATAATACTGACTGCTTTGGATCCCCATAATCTAATCCCGGCTCCCATCCCCCAGCTTCCCCCTGTCTCATTATGAGTAATGGTATTATCCAATATCTGAACATTACACATAACAACATCGATGCCTCCACCCCAGCCGCCATAATAACCGGGTGTTCTGGCTTGATTATGGGTGATCGTATTTCCGGCAATTACAACCAGAGTTCTGGTAGCAGTATTTTCACAAACAGCGGAAATTCCGCCGCCTCCGGCAAAAATTGGCTGCCCGGAGACCGAATTGTATCGGATGGTGTTTCCGGTAACTCTTCCTTTGACAATATGAATTCCACCCCCATTCAGATAGCTTCCTCCATTCGATGAAGTTATTGAATTGGATTCGACTATATTGTCCTCAATAATAACATAACGCGCAATTGAGGTTGTCTGCGGCCAATAGCCAATTCCGCCGCCATCGCATCCCTTATTATGGGTGACAGCGTTACCAATAATCTTGTTATGCGAGATTCGCGCGCCGGAGTTTTTACAGTAAACGCCTCCGCCAACCCTGGTCTCGCTATCATACAATGATCCCGTCCCTCCGGTAATTGTAAACCCACAAATCACCGAAGTCGTATCCTCCCCGGAAGTAAAACTGACCACCGAACCTTTGTTGGGATCGCTGGGGCGGCTGCCATTGATGATAGTCGAGTTGATGTAATCGGTATCGCCCTCTGCACAAAAATAGCTGGCAACGGTGATGGCTTTGCCTTTGAAGCTGATGTTCTCGTAGTAAGTGCCCGCAGCGACCAGCACCGTGTCGCCTTTTGCAGCGGCATCGATGCCCGCCTGAATGGTGGCATATTTCTCCGGGACTTTAATGATGCCAGCCAATGCGCCCCCGAATAGGACCAGAGTTAAACTGATTGTGAAAATGAATCGAGACATGGTACACCTCCTGTGTTTGTTAAGCTGGACTCCATCCGCCAGTTGGCGGATGGGGTCCAGCTTGAGTTTTGAATCGGTTAGTTAAGTAGCTTTTGAAATCCCAAATCTCAAAATTGCCAAATTCCAAATAATAATCAAAAACAAAATTTCAAATTTCAAAGACAGGGGACTACACCGGCCAGTGATTTCGTTTTGAATTTGATATATTCTGATTTGAAAATTGTTTGTTATTTGGTATTTGTGTTTTGGGATTTCTCCCTGAGGATTAATATACAAAAAAACAGGAGGCGAAATCTACCAGAGATGTAACAAAAGATACGACAAATGTAACATTTGGGGGTGAAAAAAGTGGCTTAATTTGATTGGACAGCAGCTCCAAATTTTTTTCTCCTGTGAACAGATAGAAAGCGGGCAAAGTCTAAAACCTCACGTGCGGAATCATCGGGCAAATTGGTAGTTAAGGCAGCAACTTGTTCTACAACGGGCACCCATTGTTCCGTATCAGCTTTCCAGACAACGATAAATTGATCCGGACTTAGCGATAAAAAATTGAGAGTTTCTCCGTTTTCATTAGTAAACTCTATTTCATACGCTTCTTGATTGTGACAGTGAACCACGGTGCCACGATCTCCGGCGCGAAGATTTTGTTCGGGAATATCGACACTTAGTTCTATTACATCGCCAATAGCTATCATGCTATTCACCTCGCTTGATAAAAAGTGTAACCAAATGAGCCTTATTATCTATTGAGGAAACTAACCAACCAGTGCGTACGCTTGCTTTTTGACCTTGTGTTCCTTCAATTAGCAAATCTACCACATAACGCTTTCCAAACTCATCCTCACTGTGGAACACGGCTTCGGCTTGTAACACCTTGCTTTTAATTTGAAACAAAAGCTGTGCATAATTTTCTTTGGTATAGCCAAGAATCTTTTCAAAAAGTATTGCTTTATTCTTTCCTCGAGGCGAGTTTAGATTTAAAACATAGTGTGTCAATTTTCGAGGATCGATTTCGATGCCATTAGCGAAATCTGCAAGCTTCAAAGCCTTGCTCCTATCTTATGTTCCGAACAAATATAAATATTTTTCAGGAGAATTTCAAGCTATTTTTTCTTGATAATCATTTAGATTGGAGAATGCTCAGCCAATTTCGCGAACATATTCCGACGGCAATTTCCCAAACTGCTTCCGAAAACATTCGGCAAAATAGGCAGGATTATTGAAACCGACCTCGTAGGCGATTTGCGCCACATTGCCATATTTTTGATTCAATAAATCTGCCGCCTTTTTCAAGCGAAGTGAACGGATAAATTTATTGGTCGATTGATTGGTCAGGGCGCGTAACTTGCGATGCAATTGCATGCGGCTCATACCGATTTCTCTGGTTAAAATTGTCACATCGAAATCGGGATTGGATAGATGCTGTTCGATAATAGCGATGGCTCGCAACAAAAATTTTTCATCATAAGACGTCACTGCAATTTCTTTGGGAGGCAGCGAAATATCCCGGCTGAAGCGTTCTCTCAATTTGCGGCGTTGCTCGATCAGATTTCTGACGCGCACCTGCAATTCGGCTCTGTCAAATGGCTTGATCAGGTAATCATCCGCGCCCAGTTCCAGACCTTTGATTTTGCTTTCGGCTGTGGCGCGGGCGGTCAGCAGAATGACGGGAATATGGCTGGTGCGTTCATCGGATTTAACTCGTTCGCACATTTGAAAGCCGTCCATTCTGGGCATCATCACATCGCTGATGATCAGGTCCGGAATTTTGTCAGTGGCACGGTGCAATCCATCTGCCCCATCTACTGCCTCGATGACCCGATAATTACTGGCAAGACAGTCCTGCAGGTAGCTGCGCATATCACGGTTATCTTCGACAATCAAAACCAGCGGCAATGCTTTGCGGGGCGATGATGCTACAAAACCTTCCGAAAGCTCGGAGCTTTCGGAAGGTTGTTCTTCTGGCGTAAGTTTTAAGCTTTCCGAAAGCTCCGAGCTTTCGGAAAGCTTATCAACTATTTCTTCCGGCTTGAAATGTTCTTTTCCCAGCGGCAGATAGACTGTAAACGTGGTGCCTTTGTTCAGCTCACTCCGAACTTCGATTTTCCCATGATGCAAATCCACCAGCTCTTTGGTTAGCGCCAGCCCGATGCCAGAGCCCTCGTGCTCGCGGGTGTAGGAATCATCGACCTGATAAAAACGATCGAAGACTTTATCTAGTCGATCAGATGGAATTCCAATACCAGTATCGGAAACTGTTATTTGAATATAACCTGACATCCCCCCTGGCCCCCCTTCAAAGGGGGGAATTCTGAAGTCCCCCTTTGAAGGGGGATTTAGGGGGATGTTCACTGTGACACAAACAGTTCCGCCTTGCGGTGTAAATTTCATAGCATTGGACAGCAAATTATAAAAAATATTCTCCATCTTCTCCCGATCAACATAAGCGATGATTTCATCCTGCTCGGATTGAAATTTCAATTCGATTCCTTTCAACTTGGCCTGGGATTCGAAGGACTGCACGATGCGATTGAGCAGTGCCACGATATTTTCGGGTCGCGATTGCAGCGTCATTTTGCCTGCTTCTATTTTGGACAGATCGAGCAATTGATTGATCAGCCGCTGTAAGCGCTGGGCGTTGCGCTGCATCAATTTGAATTCCTGCTTTTTCTCCTTACTTTTCGCTTGCGCCAGCATCTTGCTCAGCGGGCCCAAAATCAAGGTCAGCGGCGTGCGAAACTCATGGGAGATGTTGGCAAAGAAGCGGGATTTCATGCTGTCGATCTCCTGGAGTTTCTGGGACTCGAAGCGTCGCATTTTCAACTCGCCCCGGAGCCGGGATCGACGCAATTCAAATTGTCTCAAGCCAAGCAGGATAGCGAGAAAAATTAGAAAGTAACATCCGAAAGCAAGCTGACTGCGCCACCAGGGTGGCGTGATAATGATCCACACCGAAGTGCCTTGCTCGTTCCAAACGCCGTCATTATTCGAGCCTTTGACTTTGAAGAGATATTTTCCGGGAGGAATGTTGGTGTAGCTGGCGCTCCTACGCGTGCCACAGTGCACCCAATCCGGGTCAACGCCCTCGAGCTGGTAGGCATACTGATTCTTCTGGCTCTCGGTATAATTCAGCGCCACAAAATCCAGCGTGAAGAAATTCTGCTTATATGAGAGACGGATTTCTTTGAGATCAGGTATCGGTCGGTCGAAGCTGACCGGTTGATCGAAAACTCGAAAGTCGGTGATCCAGACTGGAGGAGTGTATGGATTATCTTTGATTTGCCGGGGATGAAACATTTTAAAGCCATTTAGCTGTCCGAAATACAAATAACCGCTCCTTCCTTTAGAGTACGCGCCCATACAAAACTCATTTTTGAGAAATCCCTCCCGCATTTCGTAGCGTCGCAATTGCCGGGATTGGGGATCATAACGAATTAAGCCCTGATAGGTACTGATCCAGAGCAAGCCAGCTTCATCTTCCAGAATGCCACAGGTAATATTGTGGGGCAGACCTTCTTTCACCGTGAAATGAGCGACGGTTTTATCGGTGCGCAGGCAATATAGTCCACCCGTGGTAGCGACCCAGAGGTTACCCGTTTTATCTTGCTGAATGCCATAAACTAACTGGTTAATCCAGCTATTCGGATTATCAGGATCATGAAAGTAACGTGCCAGTTGTCCAGTCTGAGGATTGAATTTAAATAATCCATTGGCGCCGATCCAGAAGGTGCTATCGCCATCATTTTTGCTTTCGTAGATGACGCCGATGCAATATCCTGCCCTGCCAATTTGATTATCCGCATCGTTCAAATAGTGAGTGAATCGCCCGGTGGCTCGATCCAATTTGCTCAGCCCTCGTGGCGTTGAGATCCAGAATCTGCCGTGTTTATCTTCATACAGCGTGTAAATATAATCGCTGAGCAACCGATTCGGGCTATCGGGTTGTAATGGATCGTCATTGAGGTGATGAAACTTTTCTGTTTTCCGATCAAACCAATCCAGTCCGTCGATCGTCCCGATCCACAAGATCCCCGTTTTATCTTCATAGACGGTCAATACAAATTGGCAACAAAGACTACCGGCATCATCTGGTACATGATCATAATTGGTCATTTGTCCGCTCGATGGATCCCACTTAAACAAGCCTCTCTTGTCGGTTCCAATCCAGGTAAAGCCAGAGCGATCTTCACAGAAGGAGGTTATCGCAATGGCCCAGATTTTCGGCGGTGGCTTGATGGGAATGTTGTGGAATTTTTTCTGTTGAAGATCATATTTATCGATGCCATCCCTTCTACCAATCCACAGCGCCCCGAATTTATCAATCATAACAGAAGAAATGTTATCGGTCCAGAGGCTGTTTGGATCATCATCCTGATGCATAAAGTTGGTAATTTTTCTGGTCTGCAAATTAAACCGAAACAATCCGTGCTCGGGAGTGCCAATCCATACATCGCGAGAACGATCGCTGCTTATCGTACTAAGGGACTGGTTAACGCCAAGGCCAAAATTTTGAAATTTAATGTGGGAAGCATCCTCGGTGGACAGGCGGCTCAATCCACCCGCGTGGGTTCCAATCCATAGCGCTCCAGCTTCCTCCTCATGAATCGACCAGACTTCATTATGGCGCAAACTGGTCGAATCAGTGGGATCGTGAATATAGCGAGTAAACTTTTTGGTCTTCTTATCCAATCGATTCAAGCCGAAAGCGGTGCCGATCCAGACGCTATTTTCGAAGCGATGGGAATGCTCCCAGATGGCTTTCACATTGTTATGGCTGATGCTCTGGGGATCGTTCGGATCGTGAACATAATGTCGGCAAACCAGACTATCGCTACCATCTTGTTTGCTTTTGAGAGCTTTCGCCTCATTCAATCCGCCTTCCTGTGTTCCAAACCAAATAACGCCAGCTTTGTCGATATAAATAGCGGTAATATAGTTCTGGCTGGGTGAATCGGCACGGAGCGAATCATGCAGAAATCGCTGAAATTTTCCCGTGATCCGATCGAATTTATTCAATCCGCCAATCGTTCCAATCCAGAGATTGCCATCCTCATCCTCTGCCAGCGCCCGCACCGAGTTTTCTGATAGCGAGTGTTCATCATCTGCATCGTTCCGATAGGCAAGAAAATCATAGCCATCATAACGATGCAAACCGTCATATTGTGATCCGAACCAGATGAATCCATAGTGATCTTGCAACAAACAATAGGGTGTATCTCTGGTTTGAAGATGCTCGAAAGCGATTTTATCCGCTTGTGCGCAAAGCTGCCCTGGAACGATCACCGACAATATTCCTATCAGACAGGCAAATTTTTTCAAATTTAAGGATATTACTTTCATCTTCAATTATTTTTATCCAGGGTTCCATTTCAACCGTAGAGCGAAGCGCGTAGGGCGTGGCGCGCAAGGCGTGCTGTGTCACATTACTCACCTATCGCCCTACGCTTCACTCCCTACGCTCGACGAACAGCTCAATGTTCAATAAGCGAGATCACTTCAAACTTAGCAAGCTGCCGTGGATCGCCGCTGTTCGCCAGTCCGATTTTGCCGACCGAATAGCTGTGATCGATCACGGAAACCAGAAAATTGCCATTAATATAGCAATCGAATTTTGCGCCTCTCGCCACAATCTTCAACGTGTTCCAGGTATTCATTTCTTCATTAAGATGGGCCGTTGTTCCCAAATTTAAATACATATCTTTGCCGCGGAAGAACTTTGCTAAAAAATACCCTCCGTGAGGGTAAACCGCAAATACATAGCCTGCAATTTTGGCGTCATCATAGCGGAAGGTGATGCCCAATGGCCCGTCCTCGGCCAGTTTAATAACCTTCACCTCATAAGTGAAATTTCGATAATCCTGCTTTTTATAATAAGCGGCATTGCCGCCGCGATAACCCTGAGAAAAGAAGATTTTCTGGGAAAAATCCCAGCAGCCACCACGGGCGATCCAGTTCGATGGGTTGAAAATTTGTGGGTCAGGTTTATGCAGTTGTGATTTTTCACTACCAGATAACTGCGGCGTCTGCATTTGAGCGATTGAGGAAGAGTAAAAGCAGGACAGGTGAACCAAAACAATGCAGATCACCCCAAATGTATTGAATCGGTGTTTCATGAAGCGCTTCCAGCAATTGACTTGACGTAGCAAACAATTACCACGGGATTTGCTTTATTATAGTGAATAAAACAATAAGCCGCAACATTTTTTTTATCCAATTAGATTACTTTTTATGCTGGTGGCTCTGTTGCTGAAGCTGGGGGGCCTTGAAGGTAGGGATCAAACTGTTCGCCTACTTCCAAAACTCTTATTTAAGAGAATAGACATCAGACCGAATCAATTTTATTGCCAATTGGGCTGGCTGCCCGATTGGAACTTCGACGCAAGCCGTTTAGCCCGCCCCCAAAATTATGACACACTGAGCTGAATTTGGAGTTAATATAGGACCAAATGCTCTAAAATGAACCAGGTTGATTGTATATTAAAGCGCTTTGCCCACGAAATACAAAATTCATAGAATGAAAAATGCTGTTAGTGCACTTACGTGTGTTTCGTGGGGGCAATTATTGATGATGATTTCTCCATTTGAATTTCAGGTGGAAGCTGAACTCACTCGCCGAGCAAAATCCAGCCCATCTTTTCAATGGCACACTTCTCGAAACACCCTCAAAAAATTTTCGCCCAAAATTTTTTTCACATCAGCATTGGAGTATCCCGCCTTTAACAGCGCCATGGTGAGAGCGGGCAATTTGGAGACATCCTCCAATCCCACCGGCGTCGAGCCGATGCCGTCATAATCCGAGCCGATGGCCACATGGTCGATACCAACGAGATTGACAATATAGTTGATATGCTTGATCACCGTGGCGATATTCGTCGTCCCGCTGGAGGAGAGAAAGTAAGGATAAAACACCACGCCAATGACGCCGCCAGAATTGGCAATCGCTACGATCTGGTCGTCATATAGATTGCGGTAATGATTGCGCAGCGCTCTGACGCCCGAATGGGACGCGATGATGGGATTTTTGGTGGTGGCCAGGATATCCTGAATCGTCTTGATCCCGACATGGGAGACATCGATGATCACGCCCAGCGAATCCAAAGTACGGATCACCTGTCTGCCGAAATCCGAGAGCCCTCTTGTGGTCGAGCGAGCATCTGCGGCCGAGGTGGCCCAGTCCGTGCTGTTATTCCAGGTGATGGTCAGGTAGCGCATTCCCCGACGATACAGCTCTTTCAATTTTTCGAGATCATTTTCAATGGCATGTCCACCTTCCACCACCAGCACGCCGGCTAATTTTTGCTGGGCATTGATCTGAAACATCTCCTCCGCGTTGTGCGCCTGGGCGATTCGATCGACATTCAACGCCACCTGGTGATCGAAGGCATCGCAAAATTGCAGCGCCTTTTGATAGGAGATATTCAAATAGGCATCGGGATCGACCCACACGACGAACATTTGCGCATCGACACCGCCTTCAAAAAAACGCGGGAGATCCGAATGGTTGTAATTGTGTCGCGGCCCCAACTGATAGCCATCACCAACGACCTTTTCCAGCACATCGTTGTGCAGGTCAATGACCAATGCTCGGGTATGCAGCCATTCCAATTGCATATCGACGCGACTTTCATGGGCCAGCACAACGGTCATCGAATCGGGCTCGTAGCCCAATTTCGACGCGGTCACCCAGGCGTTGAGGATAGCTAACTTGCTCAGCGAGATGGTCGCCGAACCGTCTGATCCTGGCCGTAGCTCGCCCAGACCTCCGCTCCCACCTCCATCCAATTGCAGCATCTTTCTGGTTTGCCGCTCATTCTCCATTTCGATGGAATAAAAGATTACTCCCGACGCGCCTCGAGAACTCCAGTCGATCTCATAATCGCCCGGCGGCAAAAACGCTCGTTTCGAGTCCAACTCCTGACCCAGAACATTGTAAACGGCGATCTTCACCTCGCCGCTGCGGTGAATGGAGAAAGGGATTCGAGTGGCGGGATTAAATGGGTTCGGATAATTCTGGCCCAGGGAAAAAGAGAATGGTTGCTGCTGGCGGTCGGTAATTCCAGTCAGGTTTATGGTGTGGCTCCAATAGCCAGCCGCATTGGTCATAGCCGAATCCAACAGCAGCGGGTCAGAAATTTTGATCAAAATTAGAGCAGAATCCAGCGGCATACCGGTAGCTTTGTCGCTCACAGTTCCAGACAGGTTAATTACTTCCGCTTGCAGGGAGATACCAAAGCACAGAGTGATAATTCCCAGGATCGTTCTCGTTAGTTTTCTCACCGTAGTTTTTTTCCTTAATTATCTATTCGATGATTCCTTGTACAAAATCCTTCTCCGCACGCACGATTTTGACGGTGCCCAGCGAGTTTAGCAACGAGGGATTCATCGGGGCGCGCACGCGAGCATAATTATCCGCCAGGCCAACCATCCAGCCGCCATGATCTTTTGTTTCCCAAAGGACCCTTAATTTCTGACCGACTAAACCTTGATGGAAACGCATCTTTTTCGACCGAGCCAATTCTCGCAACCACTGACTGCGGCGTTTCACTTCGACCGGGTCAACTCGATCCTTCAAATGGAAGGCTTTGGTACCGGGACGCGGGGAGAAACTGAAAACATGCAGATAGGTGAACGGTAATTGTTCCACCAGCCGGCAGGTATTTTGAAACTGGGCCTCGGTCTCACCAGGGAATCCAACGATGATATCTGTTCCCAGGCCACAATTGGGAGTCGCGGCAATCAAAATATCGATGAGCCGAGCATAGTATGCCGCATCGTAGCTGCGGTTCATTTTCCGGAGGATTTCATCATCACCACTTTGAAGCGGGATATGAAAATGGTGACAGACTTTGGTCGACTGAGCTACCCATTGGATGAATTCCGCATCGATTTCCAACGGTTCCAATGAGCTCAATCGGATCCGTTGCAGTTGGTCGTTGCCTTCCAGCTTTTCGAGCAGCACGAGCAAATTCTGCGGTGGCCTCAAGTCGTGACCATAACGACCAATGTGAACCCCCGTCAGCACAATTTCCCGATGGCCACGCGCAGCCAGGATGGTGGCCTGCTCCAGGATATGCTCCAGCGAATCGCTGCGGCTTCTGCCGCGGGCCAGCGGCACGGTACAATAGGAGCAGGAGCTATCGCAGCCATCTTGAATTTTGAGGAACGCTCGAGTATGATCCCAGAACTTGCCAGGCAAGGGGCTGGCAACTGAATCATGATTGGCTCGCATCATAAGCGGCTGATGTTCTGGGCGCACGGCATCAAGCAGTTTAACCAGTTCGAACTTACGATCGCTACCAAGAATAAAATCCACACCGTTGATGGCCTGAATTTTCTCGGGATCGAGTTGGGCATAGCAACCCACCACGGCGATCCGGGCGTTGGGCGACACCTTTTGCGCCTGCCGCACCATCTGTCGACAGCGGTAATCGCTTTTGCCCGTCACAGTGCAGGTATTGATCACGCAGACATCGGCGGGAACATCAAAAGGCACCAATTGATAGCCCTGCTGCTCGAACTGTTCTGCCAGGATTGCCGTCTCAGCCTGATTCAATTTGCAGCCCAGCGTATAAAAGCTGACTTTTTTCATGATTTCAATTTCGTTTGCCTCTGGGGAAAATCATATCGATCGCTAATAGTACCCTAATTAATGTCATTTCAAGAAAATTGTTCCCAGCCGCATCGCCAATACCAGTATCTGTTGCCTTTTCCGCAAACATACCAGGGCAGTCAGGATAAGCACGATGCAGCTAACAGCGGCCAGCCGCGATGAGACGCATGGCAACCACGGCGCAGCCAATTTCCCCTTGGTCTGGCTGCAGGCAACGCAGCCTCCGATGCATCATCTGCGATTTCCAGAACAATATCAGAAACGCATGAATCGGGCAAGCGCTGCCGGAGAGCAGGTATCACGTGATCAACCTGGTAAAGTTAGCCAGCCATGAAATTTCAAACCGTTATTTATAGTGACTCAATATTTTTATTGCCGCACTCTTGTCCAAAATAGGATTTTTCATTTAGCATTTGGAACAGCAACATATAATCTGCTAACCGGCGGACGGGTAGAAATAGAACCCCATTTTGGCGAACAAATAAATTTGCTTTCAACAGCATATTTTAGAAGGAGCAAATTTCCCAATTAAAATTATTTTGGACAGCAGTGTTATTGTCAAACAATCAATCAGCCCTGGCCGGCCTCCAGTACGCAGCCAGGGAGCGACCATCCCTCAGGTCATACCTGCCAAATTAACAACACCAATGGGCGCTGGAACGCCGCCGAACTACCCACCTTTTTGGTACCTGGAAAATGCTCGGCAAAGACCTATTTTTTCTGATGCGCGATGTTTCGGCATCTGGCGGAAAGACCCCAAAATCATGGCCCGTCAAATTAGCAGCGGCGGGTCGCCCCAACTGAAATTTTGTGTGGCCGGAAAATAGCGTCAGGGTGGGTGGGCTACTTCACTGCGAATTTTACTTCCGAAGATCGCCCCTCGTCATCCAGACAGAGCACCTGATGGGACCCCAAGCGGGGGGTAATGAATACTTTTTGAGTCGGACTGCCGGAAGCGATCAGCTTGCCGTCCAGAAACCAGTAAATCTTTTGGGTGTGATTGGACACCGAGGCATCCAGCAGGATCTGTTGATACTTCAATTTAACACCGGGGCGGATGCGATATTCGGCGTTGGCTGGGGGTGACAGGATCACCGGCTTCTCGCCAGCAGCAATTTTGGGACACCGGGGAAAGTGTTCCGGGATTTTTTCCACCGGAAAGCCGTTGCGCTCCATCCAGGTAGCAATGGCTGCTGGCCATTGCACCACTATTTTTTCATCATATTTCCTGCCCGTGCGACAGTGGGAGCAAAGTCGCCGGCCACTGGCACGATCGATCCAGACAGGAAGGTGATAGGTGCACGGTTGGTTAGGGGAAATGCCAGGTAAGTATAGCTCGGTAGTGGCCGACGAACAGTAGTCCGATAATGGCAGGCCGCTGATGGAGCAGACCTGGCGTCGGCTGACGGTTCGCGGCTGGACGAACCATTTATTCTCTTTGCCCTGTTCCAGCGCAGTGAACAGGGAAAATAGCAACGGTGCCGCCACATCAGCACCGACCAGCTCGGGCACGCCCTGGCCGTCAAAATTGCCCAGCCAGACACCGATCGTATACTGCGGATTGTAGCCAATGCTCCAGGCATCACGATGGCCATACGAGGTACCGGTTTTCCAGGCGATCTTGGGCAGATGTAACGAATGCTCCCAAACTGCTGGTAGATCGGGACGGCGCAAATGGCTGAGCATTTCCGAAATGATGTAGCAGGTGCCTTCGCTCAGCAATTGCTTGGCCGACCCGATGGCCTGAGTGGTTAAAACACGATAGGGTCGAAAGTGCCCACCGCTGGCCAAACCGGCATACAAATTGGCCAATTCGATCAGCTTCACTTCGCAGCCGCCCAGAATCAACGACAGGCCATAATAGTCGCGGGGTTTGGGCAAGGTGCTGATCCCCGCCTCCTGTAGCAACGAATAGATCCCCTCTTCACCCAATTGCGCGGACAAATTTACAGCCGGAACATTCAGCGATAAAGCCAGAGCGGCCTGGACTGACACCAGGCCATGATAGATGCCATCGTAATTTTCCGGCCGGTAGCCCGCATATTCTACCGGGATATCGAACAGCATCGTCTGGGGACTGACCAGCCCCTGATCCAGCGCCAGGGCGTAGAGAAACGGCTTCAATGCCGATCCCGGCGAACGTGGCGCCAGAGCACCATTGACCTGACCCTGCCGGCCGGCATCGAAAAAATCCGCCGAACCAACCAGGGCCAGCACCTCCCGGCTCTGATTGTCGATGATGACCACCGCACCATTAGAAATTCCGTGCTGGCGCCAGGGTTGCAAATGCGATCGCAGCAGGCTTTGGGCCAGTCGTTGCAGCCGGCTATCGATGGTCGTTTCCAGCCGCGAATGCTGGGGATAATTCCTGATCAACTCCGCTGCAAGATGGGGGCTCAGGAAGGGCCAGGCATAGCGCTTTTGCGGCAGCGGTTCATCGAGGGCTTCGGCCAATTGCTGACGGGAGACCTTATTCTGTTGCTGCAACAGCAACAGGACTTTTTCTCGGGCAATGGTCGTGGCTTCGAGATTGAAATCGGGACGAAGGACCCGGGGCGAGTTGGGAATTGCTGCCAGCAGCGCACATTCCCCCAGGCTGAGCTGTTGCGGCTTTTTATTGAAATACAAATGCGCCGCAGCACCCACGCCGACGATGTTACCGCCATACGGCGCCAGATTGAAATAAAACGTCAGAATTTCCTCTTTGGAGTAACGCAGTTCCAATTGCAAGGCGCGAAAAATTTCCCGGAGCTTGTTTGGGATGGTCCGAGATTTTGGTTCCATCATCCGGGCCACCTGCATGGTGATGGTCGAACCACCCTGCACGACGTGGCCGGCCCGAATATTCGCCACCGCTGCTCGCACCAGCGACACCGGATTGACACCGGGATGCCAGCGAAAATAACGATCCTCATAACCAATCACAGCGCCTTTCAGCGTCGGTGAAATGTCATCAGTCGTGACCGGCAATTGCCACATCTCCTGCGCCGACAAAAAGACGCGCAGCAGTTCACCATTGCGATCCACCACGATCGTCGACGGTGCCGGCACTAATTTTTCCGCGGGAAATGGAGCCAGGCGGATAATCGCAATGATGGCGATCATCGTTAACAGGCCGATTAGCCACCTGGATAATTTGCGTTGACCAACCCCGGTCAAAAACATGGTTCAGATTCCCCATTGAAGATAACGTGCTCGATGAGAAAGCCAAAAACGACCATCACATCCTGATGAATTAATTCCGACTATCAAAAAACGCAGCGCCGCAGGCCAAGCCACTTAAAATCCGACCAAGCATCCTCGCCGATGAACTGCAATTTAAAACCCGAGCTTTGCTTCCAAGATCGATTCTATTTGACAGTTATCTGGCCACTGGAAGCGACCGAGGCCTTCATCGGCGCGTACATGGCCTCGGCTCGAATCGGCGGCAGAATGAAGCTGCCGACGGTCACTGCTCGCAGGCCATAATAAAATGTCTCCTGCCGATTGAATTCAAAATTGCCGTAGAAAATGATGCGGTCGTCCCTGATATCCATATACATTGGTTCGGCAGTCTCTTCCCCGATCCAGTCGATTCCTTTTCGAGATTGCAGCCGCGGATTTTCGATTTCGAACCCCGCTGGTAGCATATCGATGATTGCCACATTGTCAATGGCCGAGGTCAGCGCCTTCACCGTGATTTTGGCAATGACCAAATCCCCTGGCTTGAAGGTGGCATTGGCAACCGGGATACCCTGTTCATTCAGATAGTGACGGCGGACCAGCAGATCGTGATCGAATTCATCGATCCGAAGGCTGGCGGGAAGGCCATCCGCTCGCCAGGCATAATAGCAGGTGCCCGTGCCACTGATATCGATGGTAACTTGCTTTCCCGCCCAATCACTGGCGGCGAAGGTGCGATTCTGAGTATCAAAGGTTTGATACTTCTGGCCGTCGATGACGATGTGGCCGCTGTAATTGCCCGCGCTCTGCTTTTTTGAAATCTTGCCCAACGCCAGAAACGCAAACGCATTCTCCTGGGTGCTATACCAGCGACCATTGTCACCAGCAGCCGCCGTCAGGTTTTGCACCAGCGTGGGAACCGATGGATGCGAGGGATCGATCTCGGCCAGAATATCCAGCATAATGGCCTGACTGCGAATGGGGGAGTTGAAATTTTGGCCGGTCTCCCGCGGGCCATCGATCAATGGCAGCACGCTTTTGGGAAGAAGCGCTCGGGCACTCGGCTGATCACCGGACAGCGCCAGAGCCCCAGCCAGTTGATACATAGAAAAATCACTCAATCGGCTTAGCGCATTGTTCTTGAAATACAGCATGGTGCTCTTTTCGGGTTTGCCGGCCAGCGACAGAACATAGCAGGCATAAACGGCCGTCTGAAAACTGTAGGCATCATCCCCGCGGTACTCCCGCGACTGCGACCGCAGCGCGTCGATCATGCGGTCATAAACGCGATCCGGAACGGTGTAGCCGGCTTTTCGCGCTTCCACCAGAAAATGCGCCGCATAAATCGAACTCCAATTGTTGATGTAATCCCCCTCTGGCCAATAGCTAAAGGCACCCGATGGCAGTTGGAGACTGGCGATTTTGGTAATGCCCTCCTCGATGTAGTAATCCGCGCTGTTCTTTTTGAACAATTCTGGTTCGGCGATCCTGGCCAGATCATCAAAATAGAGCAGTGGAAATAGCTTCGAGGTCGTTTGTTCGATGCAGCCATGCGGATACGAGAGCAGATATTGCAAACTGCTGGCAAATTTGACCGCAGGAAAAGCGGAAAGCGATAGTGAAAAACGAACCGTCCCTTCCAACCAATTGGCCGGAAAGACAAAAGTGGCAGGTTTGCCCGGCGCCACAGAACCGCTGCCGGCCAATGTAATAAACGGCACCGGCGGTCGCAGCGGGATCTCCACGTTCATGGATGTTTTTTCACCGGCACCGCTGGCCATCAGGTGAAATTCCACCACGCCCATGCTCTGCTCCGCCTGAATTGGAAAATAGACAGCCTCCTCTCGAGCCGCCTTGATCGTCACCGTTTGAGTGGCTCGATCCAAAATTCTGGCTGGCCCTTTCACCTGCAGTTTAATTTCAAAACTGTTGTCGCTACCCGTCCCATTGTACACGCTCACCGGTATGGTAAATTGGTCGCCGGTGGCTATAAATCGCGGAAATGTTGGCGTCATTACAATGGGCTCACGCACAAAGAGCTGTTGCTCGCTACTACCAAATCGATCCTGATTCCAGGCCACAACCATCAATCGCAGGGTGCCGTTGAACTGCGGTACATCGAAGCTCACCTTGCCCTGAGCGCCCTTGATGAGGCCAGACCAGAAAGCCGCCGGATGGGTACGAGCGATGCTGACCGGGATGAGATGACGCCGCCGAGCAGCCTCTACATCGCCGGCTGCGGAGGATTGTTTCATAGCGATTTCCGGCAGGACCACACCATACATGTCATTCGTTTCTGTGCTCAAGCGCTTTTTGCTAAAAAAATAAGCATGAGCGTCCGGCGTCGGGAAATCGGTCAACTGCAGAATCCCCTCATCCACAGCCGCAATGGTAACCATCGGCTGGCCCCTGGTGGCGCCGCTAATTTTGAAGTTTACCGTCAATTTGGACTGGGGCCGGATTTCCGCTGGAGCAGCGAGGGTGATCCCTAACCGATTGGGGTCATTGTTGATCGGCAAGGGGATCACACCGAACGCCCGCACCGGAGCGTCTCGCTCCAGCGACTCGGTGGAACGAATAAGATGGGCGACCGCATAGACATTGGGCTGATACCCGCTCAAAATCGGCAATTCGATGGTAGCCGTGTTTTCCCGAAGTGTCACAATTTTATAATTGAAAACTTTTTCCCGCTCGACGGTCAACAGCAGTTTTCCCGGGAAGGGGGCACGGATTTGCAATCGCGCCTTTTCGCCGGGGAGATAAGCGGTTTTATCCAGATCCATTTCGATGCGCTCGGGATGATCCATGGCCCAGGGCGCATAGCCCCAGCCACTGGCATAAAACGAGACCGCCGCGGATGCGCCAGTCGCCACATCCTTCGCCACCACCCGATAGCGACCATAATCATCGGGGGTAACCTGGAAAGTGGAGTTCACCGCAGCCGAAGTAATGGAGAAACGATCGACCTCTCTTTCAACCTCCTCCGAAACATAGCGATAGTGCCCCTGCTGATCCACTTTTTTTAGGATGGACTGCCAGTAAATATGATTGAGAGTGACCTCTATTTTTCGATTAGCCAGCGGTGTGCCAGCCGTATCCACGACGATCATTTCGATGGGCGTGGCCTGATGCGGCGCGGCATAGCCCTCTTTCGCCATGCGCAAGCCGACATAGGCAGGATGCGGATGAATCATGATCCCCCGGTAATCAGTCACCCCCCGACCACCCGGCTCCAACACCGTTGCGGACAGCATTGCCCGCACCGCAGATGGCGCCTCCAGATCGTCGGGGATGTGATAGACATATTCAATGCGACCCTGGTCATCCAGAATTTCTTCACCAAGATCGGTTCTCATACTGGCAAACGATTTTTTGTCGTCTTGAAAAGAAAATGACTTCCATTTTGCCGGCGCAAATGGCACCGCTTCGAGCTCGACATCAGCTTGAACAAGACGGCCAGCAGCCGGCGGTCCAAAAAATGTAACCGCGGCCACGGTCATTTTGACAACATCACCAGCCCGGTAGGCGGCCTGACTCGTGGCCAGGTGGACCTTCATCCGATCGGGGACGAACTCTTCGACATTAAAATTGACCCGCCCGATCTCCTCGTTTTCGCCAACTAACAATTGGGATAGGTATTTGCCAGTTTTGGCGTATTCCGGGATGGTTAGCGTGAAAGCCGCTGAGCCCTGCTCGTCGAATGTGGCTTTTTGTTCCTCGACAATTTTCTCATCCGGACCTTTCACTCGAAGCATAATTGGAAACGGACTCGGTACAGTCAAATTTTCCCCCCGGATGATGCTGGCCAGATGCACGGTTTCGCCCGGGCGATAAACCCCGCGCTCTGAATAGAGAAAAGCATTGTAGCCATGCTCCAGATAGCTGGCGCCAGCGACATCGAAATCGGACGTCGCAATCTGACGCCGGTTCAATTCGAGAAATGAAAAGTCATTGCCCGCCGCTGCGGTCACCAGAAAGGGCACGAACTGCTCGGCCAGGGTCTGGAACGATTCAAACACGGCCATGCCATCGTTATTGGTTTTAGCTGTCGCCAATAGCTGGTTGTTCTGGCTATATAAACTGATTTCCGCGCCGACGATTGGTGACAGCTTGGTCAATGAATTGACCCAGACCCAGAGCCCATTGCCTCCCTTCTTGGCGACAATTCCCAGGTCAGTTGCCAGCACCCACTTCGAGGCCACGTTCCAGCGCCGATCATACTCCCGAGCCGTAATATTGAAAATACCGACCCGTTCGTCGGCAAGATATTTCTGAATATTGAGGGGCGTAACCACCTCCTCGTTGGTCACATTTTGAATCACCAGATCGTGCTCATGGATGCGTTTACCCAGGGCCTCCAGATCGTACCAGTAATAACCCTCACTGCCGGCAAGATCGTTGGAGTTGAGCAGGTAAACCAAATTATTGGCATAAATTTTATCGACTTCGAGATGCACCTTTTCGATATTGATGGTAGCCAGGCCGATATTTAGATGGCCACTTTTGGTCAAATAAAAGCCATCGCCCACAAAATTGACTTGTGGCGGGATATTTTCTTTCCGAAAAACCACTGCTGCAGAAAAGTCCCGTTTCAACTGCGAACCGTCGATGGCCTTGAGCCCTTTGCGAACCACAATTTGATAGGTGGTCTCCATCTGGAAGTCGCCTTTGAGCTCCAGATACTGGTGGGTGGCGGATATCTTATATTTCAGCGCAGGTTCGATGGAGATAAATGCCGCAGCCGTCGTCGCAGCGACCGGCAGATTAAATTCCACCCGAACATAGCCGCTTTTGGGTGTCTCCCGAATTGGAGAGATCTTTTCCACTTTCAGGTCTTCCTCCCGGGGCAGCGTAACCGGCTTCAAAAAATCTTGCTCCAGGCCAAGATTGCCCCCAATAGGCCTCAAACCTCGGGCGATCATCAATTCAATTTGACTCTCATCCGGCCCGCGTGCAATTTGTTCGGCTTTCAATTCCAACACAGTGCCGGGATTGGCAGTGAGCAAGCGAAATGGAATCGCTGCCCCGCTTTTGTAGCGAATGGTGATGCTTGCGGCTGCCTCGGCCGGATTGACCGGGTAGTTAAATTCCACCGTGGCTAATAGATTGGCTTTCTTCTCGGCCTGAGCCAGTGTTTCAAAGTTCAGTGAGGCACTGTTCACCTGAAACCGTGGGGTGTAAAACTGAAATGAGCGTTGCCCGCGCAGCGAAAATCCAAATCCCGAGATCATTCGTGAGGTCACATCTGCCGAATACTCAGTGGATGGTTGCAGCGGTACATCCGGATAGAAGCGCAGCTTATCCCGGCCGATCCATTGAAATTTTCCCGGAATTGGAGGAGAGAACAAAATGGGCTGGCCACTGATCCATTGGTTGACCAGCGAATCGGGTGCGACCTCCCGGGAAAAAGTGACAGTAAAATTGGTTGTCTGCGGCACCTCGTCCTTCGGCAGGAACGACTGCACCTGAACCGATTCCCCCTTGCCCCAGAAAAGCAGGTAGCCCAGACCGAATAAAATGACCAGCGAAAGGAAAGCAATGATGAGATACAAAGTAATTAGCTTTGGAGTGGCGGCGGGCGCATCGTTTTTCATGTTGGTACCTCGTTCATAATTTTGATGTGGCTTGAAATTGACTTGGTTACTATGGCAAGCCCGAATTGACATTACATGCGTCGTTGAGCGCAGCCCTGAAAGCGAGCGGCATTCAATACGATGCAGAGTTGATCTACTTGGGTAGCCGGTTGCTCTGCAAATATACATAAATATTTCTGGAAAGTCAAGTAATTGGATGATCAGATGGTAATACCAAATTGCTGGAGGAATCTAAGCCAGCAGGTCGAAGATTGTTCGATTGAGCTGATAGCAGGGTATTGCGATCCATCCGCTATTTGTCGGCCGTTGAACTTTAGGCAGCAACTTCGATATTTTTGATGCCATTAAGACTCGATGACACAACGAACTCAGATTGCCTTTTAGAAAATATGCCTAAAAGGCAATCCCTTGTCATCAAATTCGTTGACCATAGCTTCGTTTCACAAGAAATTGGTCGCAAATGCTTCGCGTCGTTGTGGCTTTGTGGCCAGTATTATCTAATGATGATTGTTACCGGATACTTGGCCGGTGGGCAATACTGGCGTCGCAGCAACGTTTGGAAGATCTCGCTATTGCAGAACTTACTGTCGCTGGGAATTATCTTCGATCGGCATGCTTTTCAAATACCCCCGTTCTCGAATAAATCTATTTTCCCCAAAATAAAAAAACCCTGGTCAATGACCAGGGTTTTGCTCAGACGAGTGGCGATTATATTTTTTTCACGTTTGCAGCTTGCAAACCTTTGGGTCCTTGTTCGACATCGAACTCGACTTGCTCTCCTTCTTTGAGCGATTTATAGCCTTCGCCTTGAATCGCTTTGTAGTGGACAAATATGTCGTCGCCTTGTTCCCGAGTGATGAAGCCGTAACCTTTAGAGCTGTTGAACCACTTTACAGTTCCTTTTTCCATTGAACCAATCCTTACTAAAAATTAAAGGTTTTGTGTACATCTCTGTTCTTAGCTTTTCCTGCGCCCCGATGGTAACCACACTGCTGATAGCAGCCAGCCACACCGTTGCGCGGGAATTGTCTTTGATAAGCTTTGACGCTAAAAACGAAAGACCGCTAAACAGGGTACATTTGTTTAACGGTCAAATATACAACATATCTATTAAAAAAGCAAATACTTTTTTTAAAAATAAAATACAAGAACGATTTTTGAATTAATTAGAAATGCAACAACCGCAACGCAAGCTATTGATTTCGTATGCCTATTGCAACGAAGAAGAAAAATAAAATTTTCTGTTTCCTGCCGAGGAATTTTAGACGGCCGGCAGTTCGCCAGACTCATCGGCGGCATATCATTAACGGGAGGCATCGTTGCGATTGCGCTCACCAGGCAACTTCCACTGGTTCTATCGATCGGCCAGGGCACTGGCTCCTTTCTATTCCTACCTGCGAGAACATGCCTCCGGGTGCAAACCTGCAACGATAGCCAGATCAACGATAACTCCTGCCGTTCTGATTGAACCGGTGTTGGCGTCGTTGGTGGCTTTATTCCCGACGATTCCCCAGAATTTTCTGGTCGAATGCCCTGGATTTGGCCCACGAGGTGTGCTATGATCGTTTTTTCAAAAAACTTACTTGACAAATTGAATAAATTTTTATATACTTTAATTGCCTAAAACTAAAAATTATGCTGGAGGGTTTATGAACAAGGTGACTCAGCTGTCACTACTGGCGTTGTTGGTGATTGGTTGCTATTGTGCGGCCTCCATCTCCATCGGCGAAATCAAAGATTCGCCGCAGCGTTTTCATAATAAAAAAGTAACTCTGAGTGGAGTCGTGGACGAGACCGTCACGCTGCCGATTCTGGGAGTTGGTGTCTACCAATTGAACGATGGCACTGGCAAAATCTGGGTCAAACCGCAAATATCTATCCCCGAAAAAGGCGACCGCGTGCGAGTGAGCGGAACGATCAAAGTGGGGCTGACCATTTCTGGCAAGAGCTTTGGCTTGATATTGCTGGAATCCAAAGAGGATGAATACCAATAATAGGTCGGGCCGAAATTTCCGACAATGACCATTGCCGCAATGCCGGCTGTTGCACGCAGTCATGCTCACAATCCGCCGCTCTGTTATCGGGCTGTCCGCACCTGTTACCTGTGGCAGATAGCATCGCTGAGCAAAATGATCTGGATGATTTTGCTGGCGCGGGGTAAAGCAGCCACGACCGAACCCAATTCGTTTTCTATTTCGCCACGCTGCATGACTTGCAGTGGGCGTTCAGGTTATAATTGGCCGAGCGATGGGTATGGCTTGCCAGCCAACGATTCACTTCGGAATGCGGGTCGATTTTGCTTTGGCCAGGGAATGAAAGCCCCGTTGCGGGAGGAAATGGTCGGTTGACCGGCAGCGCCAGGGTCATTGGCCAGCGGAATTGGTTCACCTTTTGGGTTGCGCGCGTGGCTGGCTCAGAGATATTTTTATTGACATTCAATGATTTTATCATTATCTTCTACTTTTTTTAAGCGAGTCTGCTCCCATTGGGCTCGAATCGTTCCCACGTCATCTGGCGGACAGGGAATGATCGATCGCTGCCGATTGAAACCGGGCGTTGACTTTGCTTTGAGCAAATTTTTCATTTAACGACAATTCAAATAGACAATCCCAGAGGCAAATTGGAGTGATAGCGCAAATACGTCAGCCAATTGAACAAGAGCTAAAGATACTTGAGTCCAGATTTCAGCAACTTATCAAAACTGATGTTGCACTGATCAAGAAAATTTTCAACTATATTGTTCTTACCAAAGGCAAACGGCTGCGGCCGATGCTGCTGTTTCTATGCGGTAACCTGCAGGGCAAACTGACCGAAAAATCCTACGCTGCTGCAGTAATCGTCGAACTGCTGCATACCGCCACCCTCATTCACGACGATGTGGTCGACAATTCCGAACTGCGGCGGGGATCGCCCTCTGTGAACTCGATCTGGGATAACAAAATCGCGGTTCTGATTGGCGACTATCTGTTTGCCGAAGTACTGTCTGGACTATCCGACCTGGATGATTTGAAATTGATACAGGTGATTTCCAATGTCACCAAACAGATGAGTCAAGGCGAACTTTTGCAGATGGAAAAAGCGCAGGACTTTCAAATGGATGAGGCGACCTATTTTCGGTTGATATCCAATAAAACTGCCTCGCTCACGGCGGCCACCTGCCAATTGGGCGCCATGACCTCCACCCAGGCGGACCCTGAACATGTCGGAAATTTGAGGGTATTTGGCGAAAAGCTGGGCCTTGCGTTCCAGATTAAGGACGATTTGCTGGATTTCCAGGGCTCCACCGAGAAGTTGGGCAAGCCCATCGGAAAAGATCTGCTGGAAAATATCATCACGCTGCCCATTCTGTTCAGTCTCAACCAGGTCGACCAAAAAACGAGCGCCGAAATTCTGTCTCTGTTAAACAATGGCCAGATGAATCGAGAGCGTATCGTTGCCTTCGTGCAGCAGACCGGAGGTATCGAATATGCCATGCAGCAGGCCGATCATTTCATTCAGCAGGCGCTGGAGTGTCTGGACCGCTATCCCGATTCGCCTTATAAGCGGTCTTTGATCCTGTTAGCCAATTACATTACCATGCGGGAAACCTAATCGCTGATGAAACCAATTGCCACATTATTTTTTATTACTGCCTTATTACAGTGTTCGCGCTCCGACCGCATCCAGCCGGTGGAACAAACCGCTGTCATGATGGATACGGTCGTCCAAATCGCCATTTACGATAACCAGCGCTCGGTCGCTGAGGTCAATAAGATTATCGAATCTGCTTTTGCTCGTATCAAGCAGATTGAGCGTATTACCAATGACTATGATGATTCCAGTTCCATCGCGCGGGTGAATCGTGTCGCGGGCTGGCAGCCAGTGGCGGTGGACTCGGAACTGGTGACCCTGATAACCACCAGTGAACGGATCGCCCGGTTATCTTCTGGCGCTTTTGACATTACCATCGGCAGCGTCAAACGACTGTGGCAATTCACCAGCGAACATCCTTCGCTGCCCAAGGTGGTAGCCATCAACCAGGCGCTGCGAGGAGTGGGCATGCAGCACCTCCGCTTGCTGGGAGATCAATTAAGGCTGGCGGCCCCGGACGTTGTGCTCGATCTGGGCGCCATTGCTAAAGGCTATGCGGTGGATGAGGCAGTCCGGGTGTTGCAGCGGCAGGGAATTACCGATGCAATGGTCAATGCCGGGGGCAATCTGCGCACGCTGAGCAGCGAATTGACCCGAGGGTTGCGCCGCGTCTGGATCAAGCATCCCCGCGAGACACATCGCTTTTTCGGTTTTTTCCCGATGGATGCGGGCTGTGTGGCCACATCGGGTGATTATGAACGTTACTTTGTGCTGGACTCGGTGCGCTATCATCATATCCTGGATCCGAAGACCGGCTATCCTGCCCGCGGCTGTGTGAGCGTGACCATTGTTGCCCCAAGCGCGATGGAAGCAGACGCCCTGTCCACGGCGATTTTCGTTATGGGGCCGGAACGCGGCATGGCCTTGATTCAGGAACTGCCTGGGGTGGAGGGAGTAATTATCTATGAACAGCAGGGAAAATTAAAGTGGCTGGTTTCGGAAGGTTTGAAAGATAAATTTAAAACGATTTGAATAGAATGTGATTTGCAACCTGGATTTGTCAACGAAGGAGAACAAGGTATGCCGAGAACGTTAGTGACGGGTGGCGCTGGATTTCTGGGCTCGCATCTGTGTGAATACCTGTTGCAGCAGGGGCATCAGGTGATCGCAATGGACAACCTGCTCACCGGCAATATCACCAACATCGAACATTTGCAGGGCGAAAATTTCAAATTCATCAAACACGATGTGACCGAATATCTCTATGTAGCTGGTAACATCGATTATGTGCTGCATTTTGCCTCGCCCGCCAGTCCCCTGGATTATATGCAGCTTCCCATTCAAACCTTGAAAGTTGGTGCGTTGGGCACCCATAAAGCCCTTGGATTGGCGTTATCAAAAAAGGCGACGTTTTTGTTGGCCTCCACCTCCGAGGTGTACGGCGATCCGCTGGTACATCCTCAAACTGAGGACTATTGGGGCAATGTCAATCCGGTCGGCCCGCGCGGGGTCTATGATGAAGCGAAGCGCTTTGCCGAAGCGTTGACCATGGCCTATCATCGCTATCATCAGGTGAATACCAAAATTGCGCGCATCTTCAACACCTACGGTCCGCGGATGCGCCCCAACGATGGCCGGGCGATCCCGACCTTCATTCCCCAGGCGCTGCGCAATCAACCCATCACTATTTTCGGTGATGGCTCTCAAACTCGCAGCTTCTGTTTCGTTAGCGATTTGATCCAAGGAATCTATAAATTGCTGATGTCAGACATCAATGATCCGATAAACCTGGGCAATCCGCAGGAGATGACCATCAAGGAGATGGCCGAAGCGGTGATCAAAGTTACGGGCAGCCGGAGCCAGATTATTTACAAACCATTGCCGGTGGATGATCCCCGAGTGCGACAACCGAATATCAATCGCGCCAAAAAACTGTTGGGCTGGCAGCCAACTGTGAATTTAGAAGAGGGATTAAAAATCACCACCGAATGGTTCAAAACGCAGATGTTCTAAGAGAATGAGACAATTGATGGCCAGCGATCCTCCTGCCAAAATTTTGATCATCCGATTGAGTTCAATCGGCGATGTGATTTTGACCACGCCGGTGATTCGGCTGTTGAAAAAGAAATTTCCGCACAGCCGCATCGACTTTGTCATCAAGAAAGAGTTTGCTGAATTGGTGGCGTTTCATCCTGGCATCAATCGGTGCTACATTTTCGATCGTCAGCAAAATTGGAAAAGCCTGCTGGAGATCAGGCACGCCATCGATCGAGTGCGGTACGATCTGATTGTTGATTTGCACAATAATTTTCGCAGTCACTTTTTGACCATCGGCAGCCGAAGCCGACGGGTTGTGCGTTATCGCAAGGACGTCGTCGCTCGATTTCTCTATGTCAAATTCCGCTGGGCACTATTTAATCAAAACAAGCTGCCGCTTCATCAGCGCTACCTGAAATCGCTGGCGTCGTATCATCTGGAGGATGACGGGGAAGGACTGGAGATATTCTGGGATCGGCAAAAAAACAGCGGAATGGTGGAACGATTTGCTCCATTTTGGGATGGCCAGCAGTCGCTGACGGTGGGCATTGCTCCTGGCGCCAGTTTTGCCACCAAGCGCTGGTTACCCGAAGGCTTTGCCGTGGTTATTCGCTATCTGGTGGAACAACGAGCTGCGAAGGTCATGCTGTTTGGGAGCCGGCAGGATCACGAGATTGCCAGTGAGTTGGCTCAATTCGATCGCCAGGCGATCGTCGATACCACTGGCCAGTGTTCGTTATTAGAAACCGCCGCACTAATGCAAAGGTGTGATCTCGTTTTGACCAATGACAGCGGTCTCATGCATTTAGCCGCCGCGCTGAAGAAAAAAGTGGTAGCTATTTTTGGCAGTACCACCGAGGAGTTGGGTTTTTTTCCTTATACCACCGAACATATTGTGGTACAAAATCGTTATCTATCATGCCGGCCTTGCTCGCACGTGGGGCGAAATAGTTGCCCCAAGCAACATTTCAAATGCATGACCGAGATTACGCCGGAGCAAGTGATCGAGGCGATCGAAGCAATGTTGGTCCCCTCGCCACCGATCCGCGGTTCGCAATACAATGAGCAGCCAGCTTCAGCTTAAAACCATGTGGTTGGACACAACAAGAGGGCACCAACCCCAATGATTCCAGGCTAACAAGCCTCGACCACTCATCCAGCGGCTGGCTTTGGACGTCAACTGAGGTAGGTAATGCCACAAAGACGCGACGGCGCGAAGAAATTAGATCGTATTTTGGAAAATAGGCCCAAGATCATTCGTGTCGCAGCAAATTCATTGGCCAGCGCTTCGCTTGAAATGGTCATTGGTGCCAGATACTCTGGCTCTTCGTGCCCTGGTGGCTAATAACTTCATAGGTTGACGACGATGGGCAGCGACCGAGCGTCTTACGGAATTAACAGCCGCTCTCGCGCAGCCGTTCATCGGGAGAGTACCAGCGACAGCGATCGAAATTTTAAGCAGGAGGTCTTTATTTTGAATTCTGAAGAATTAGCTCATCATATAGCTGAGCTCTCGCTGCAGAAGAAGGCTCAGGATGTCATTATCATGGATTTAAAGGCGTTGACGTCGATCACCGACTATTTCATCATCTGCTCCGGTGATTCGCCAATGCAGGTGAAAGCCATTAGCGATCATATCATCGAACAATTGGAACAGGAGAAAATGAAGGTTTGGCATGTCGAGGGCTATGAGGCATTGAATTGGGTGTTATTGGATCTGGTGGATGTGGTGGTGCATATCTTTCAGCCTGACATTCGCGACTTCTATGCTCTGGAAAAATTATGGGGTGATGCCATTGTGACGAGGGTGGAGGACTGATGACAGCTATCGAGACAATCATTCAGCAGGAAGTAGCAGCAGCCATTGGCCGGCTGGGCCTTGATCCTCGGACCGTACCGATCGAATTGGAACGGCCCAAGCAGGACGCTCATGGCGATTGGTCAACTAACGTGGCCATGAAATTGGCCGCGCCGACTCGAAAAAATCCCCGACAGATGGCCGAGGCCATTCGGGAGCAACTCGCTTTTCCCTCGGGTTTGATCGAAAAGATTGACATTGCAGGCGCTGGTTTTATCAACTTCTTTCTGGGCTGGGGCTATTACCGCCAGGTGCTGCGGGAGATTTTGCAACGCGGACCAACCTATGGCGATGCTAATTGGGGCCAGGGGGTCAGGGTGCAAATCGAATTTGTGAGCGCCAATCCTACCGGCCCGTTGAACGTGGTCAGCGCTCGGGCCGCCACCGTTGGCGATGTCATTGCCAATTTATATGAAGCAGTTGGTTTTCGCATCGATCGTGAGTTTTACGTGAATGATGCTGGCCGCCAGGTTCGACTGCTGGGAGCTTCGGTGAGCGCGCGCTACATGGGGTTGTTTGACCGGGAGGAAGAATTTCCCGCCGAGGGCTACCATGGAGAATATGTAAAAGATCTGGCGCGCGATATTGCTGCGGAAGTGGGTGATCGATATGTTTCGCTCCCGCTGGAAGAACGTCAGGATTTGCTGGCCCGGCTGGCGCTGGAGCGAATGGTTCGTTCGCACCAGGAGATGATGGCGGCTTTTCGAGTGCATTTTCAGAACTGGTTTCGGGAAAGCGAATTGCGAAAACAAAATGCACATCTGGAAGTGCTAAAAAAGCTCGAGGCAAAAGGCCTGGTCTATGAGCAGGACGGTGCCAGATGGTTTCGTTCGCAGCAATTTGGCGATGAAAAGGATCGGGTGCTGCTGACCAGCGATGGTGAGCCAACCTATTTTCTGGTGGATATTGCCTATCATCAGAACAAATATGAGCGAGGCTATGAAAAGTTATATGATATTTGGGGGCCGGATCATCATGGCTACATTCCGCGGATGAAGGCTGCGCTGGAGGCGCTGGGCTATCCCAGGGATAGTTTTGAAGTGGAGATCGTGCAGCAGGTCAATCTGTTGCGTGGGGGCGAAGTGGTCAAAATGTCCAAACGCGCCGGCCAGATCATCGAAATGAAGGAGCTGATCGATGAAGTGGGGGTCGATGCCGCCCGGTTTTTCTTTGTCAACCGCAAATGCTCCAGCCATCTGGACTTTGACATTGATCTGGCCAAAAAACAATCCGATGAAAATCCGGTTTACTATGTTCAATATGCCCATGCTCGAATTTTTAACATAATCAAATACGCCGGCGAGCAGGGTTTGAGTGCGGAGATCCCGGTTGAAAATGTTGAATCCACGCAGGTGGCTGAGCTGGAGCTATTGGACAAAGAGGAGGAGAAGCAATTGCTGCGCAAGCTCAGTCAGTACCCGGATGTTATTTCCAAAGCGGCACAATTTTGGGAGCCGCATCGTCTTACGAGCTATTTGCAAGAACTGGCAGCCACCTTTCATCATTTTTATCATCTGCATCGAGTGGTAACCGAGGACATACCGCTGACCCGCGCTCGATTGCGTCTGTGCCTGGCCACACAGATGGTTTTTGCCAATGGGCTGAAGATTCTGGGAATTACGGCGCCGGAGAGGATGTAGCAACAAGTTCGGCGTCAGATAGATTGTGGTTGGCGAGCGAGGGATAGAGGTGCGGGGGGATAAAGGGATAAAGGGATAAAGGAATAAGGGAATAAGGGGATAGGGGGATGTGCTAATCGCAGGCTGGTGAGATGCATGCTGCGGGATGAATTTTTTGAGGATCATAACTTTGCGCTAACCTGGCATTACAACATGGGAGAAGTTTATGAGCGTATTGGTTGTTGGATCCGTAGCTCTGGATACTGTTGAGACGCCGTTCGGCAAGGTGACCGATGCCGTTGGCGGTTCGGCACTATTTTTCAGTGCTGCGGCCAGTTATTTTACATCGGTAAATGTGGTGGCAGTGGTAGGGGAAGATTTTCCTCAGCAAGAGATCGCTTTTTTGAACCAACGTCGGGTAAATTTTGATGGTTTGGAGGTTCGATCCGGAAAAACCTTCCGCTGGGGTGGGAAATACGATTTCGATCTCAATCAGCGCGAGACGCTATTCACCCACCTCAACGTGTTCGAGAATTTCGTGCCCCACATTCCCGAGCATTATCGCGACACGCCGTTCATTTTTCTGGCCAACATCCATCCGGATCTGCAATGGGAAGTGTTGCAGTCGATGCGGCAGCCCCGGCTGGTGGTTCTGGATACGATGAATTTCTGGATCGAACGGACTCCAGCGTCGTTGCAACGGGTCTTGCAGGCCATCGATATTTTGATTATCAACGATTCTGAAGTCCGTCAACTGGCGCAAACCACCAATCTATTTGTGGGCGCTAAGAACATTCAACAACTGGGTCCCAAAATCCTGGTTATCAAAAAAGGCGAACACGGTGCGCTCCTGGTAGACCGGGACCACTATTTTTGGGCACCGGCCTTTCCATTGCTGGAGGTCATCGATCCAACCGGTGCGGGCGATACCTTTGCAGGTGGCTTTGTGGGCTATCTGGCTCGAGCGAATGATTTCGCGTCGCCCCAACTGCGCAAAGCAGTGATCTATGGCAGTACCCTGGCCTCTTTCTGTGTCGAAAACTTCAGCCTGAACGGACTGAAGCATCTCACCCAGGATGTGATCGACCAGCGCTACCAGCAGTTTCTGGAGATGACTCGCTGCGAGTGAGCTTCAGGATGCCATAGCCTGGACAGTATCTACCATACTCGAAAATGGATGTGATAGGATGCAGGTGATTACCGAAAAAATAGCCATTGCCACCAGAGGATTTACCGACATCATCGATATCACGGCCAGAGTTGCCGCAACGGTGGAACAATCACAGTTTACCGCGGGCACGGTGACCGTTTTCATCTCCGGGTCCACGGCTGGCGTCACGACCATCGAATACGAGCCCGGGCTATTGAAAGATTTGCCCGAAGCCCTGGAAAAATTAGCACCCATGGATAAAGATTACCATCATGATGCGACCTGGGGCGATGGCAATGGATTCGCACATGTGCGAGCTGCGTTGCTGGGCTGCTCCCTCACTGTGCCGTTCAAGGATCGACGGCTGCTGCTGGGAACCTGGCAGCAAATCGTGGTTATCGATTTCGACAATCGGCCCCGGCGTCGCGAGATCATTCTGCAACTGATAGGGACATAGCGACGTGTATGATCGAGGTGCAGGACATTTGCTACGAATACCGCTCAGCCGACAATCTGTCAGTTTGCGCCCTGGATCACGTTAGCCTGCAAATTTGCGAAGGTGAATATGTCGCGATCATGGGTCGTAACAGCAGTGGCAAAACGACCCTGGCACGATTGCTCAATGCCTTGCTGCGGCCCCAATCGGGCAGCATTTTGATCGATCAGCTCTCCACCACCGACGATCAGAATATTATACCCATCCGCCAGAAAGTGGGGATGGTATTTCAAAATCCCGATAATCAGATCGTTGCCACCACGGTGGAACGGGAGATCGCGTTCGGGCTGGAAAACCTGGGCGTTCCTCCGGCTGAGATGCAACGCATTGTCGATGTCATGCTGGAGCGATTTGAGCTTAGTGAGTACCGAAAATATCCGCCTGCGCTGCTGTCCGGCGGTGAAAAGCAGCGCCTGGCCCTGGCCGCGGTCATGGCCATGGCGCCCAAATATCTAATTCTCGATGAGCCGACTTCCATGCTGGATCCCAGGAGCCGGCGAGAGCTATTGGATTTGTTATTGGAATTGAAAGCCGGCAACCGTCAAAAGCGCCCTGAGGATCAGGTGGCCATCATTTTGATCACCCAATTTTCCGAAGAAGCACTGGAGGCGGAGCGACTGCTGATTCTGGATCGCGGCCAGGTACGGTTCGATGCTGCCCCAGCAACGGTTTTTCAGCAGGTGGAACAACTTCAGGCGCTGGGACTGGAAGTGCCGGTAGAATTCGAGATGCTACCGCTGCTGGTGAAATTAGGTTTTAGCGCGGATATTCTGCAAGGATTTTATGCCAGTTGATCGGCCGTCCGGCTCAATCACGCGGTGCCGGATTTTCGATCGAACCGGGGATAGCAATCTGTAATATTGAAATTTTGGTGTCACTTCGCATGAATCGTAATGGATTGAGGGATCTGTCAGTATCATCGATTCAATCGATCATCAAGACTGTTCGCTTCGCTCGACTGACATTTTTTCTTAGTTTGCAGAACTTGTAAAAAGAGAGGGAACAGACCATGCGCCGCTTTTTTCAATTTGATACGCATCAAACCAGTTATCGCCAGGAGATAATCGCCGGTATCACGACATTCATCACCATGTCGTATATCATCATCGTCAACCCGGCGATACTGGAGGCCGCCGGCATACCCAAAGGCCCTTCCATGGTGGCAACAATTTTGACGGCCGCGTTTGGCACGTTGTTTCTGGGATTCTACGCCCGACGGCCATTTGCGATCGCGCCGTACATGGGCGAGAATGCCTTTATCGCCTACACTGTGGTGAAGGTGCTGGGCTATTCCTGGCAAACCGCGCTGGGTGCTACATTTATCGGAGGGGTGATTTTCGTGATCATCACCCTGGCGCGGGTACGAAGCTGGCTGGTTGCAGCGATTCCCGAAAGCCTCAAATATAGCTTTGCCGTAGGTATTGGTCTATTTCTCACGTTTATTGGTTTAAACGAAACCGGCATCGTTGCGCTCGGCATTCCCGGCGCACCGGTCAAATTGGGAACCATCAACCAGCCCACCGTATTGTTGGCCATCGCAGGCTTTCTGCTCATCGGCGTGCTGTTGATGCTGCGAATTCATGGCGCCATTTTGATTGGCATCCTGAGCGTAACCATCCTGTCATATCTGTTCAAGGTGGTCGCCCCGCCGCAGGAATTAATCAGCTTGCCGCCCAGTTTAGCGCCCATTTTTCTCCAGCTCGACCTTCGGGGTGCCTTGAGTTGGGGCTTTTTTGCCGTGGTCCTGACGATCTTTGTCATGGCATTTGTCGATACCATGGGAACGCTAATCGGCGTTTCCGCTCGGGCCAATTTGCTGGATGAGCACGGCAATCTCCCGGAAATTGAAAAGCCCATGTTGGCCGATGCGGTTTCTACGGTCTTGGCGCCTGTGCTCGGAACTACTACAGCCGGTGTTTACATCGAATCCGCTGCTGGCATTGAGGAGGGCGGCCGCACCGGTTTTGCGTCCATTGTGACGGCGCTGCTCTTCTTGCTGGCGCTGTTCTTTGCACCCTTTCTAACCGCGGTGCAGGCATTTGCCTACGGCCCGGCGCTAATCATTGTCGGTCTATTCATGCTGGAACCGATCAAGAAAATAGACTTCAGCAATTATAGCGAAATCATTCCCGCGTTCAGCACCATCGTCCTGATGAGCTTTACCTACAACATTGGCATCGGCATGACCGCGGGCTTTATCCTGTATCCAATTTTCAAAGTGATTGCCGGGCAGTGGCGCCAAATTCATTTTGGACTGTGGATCCTATTTTTGCTGTCGATTCTCTTTTATATCTTTTATCCTTATCATTAAAAATGGGACGCCTCAGTTGGCAAATCCGACGCTTGGCGCTGAGAAAATCTGCTCAACCAATTTTCGACCATGAAGATCGGCGTTATCGGCACATTTATCAACGATCACATCATCCTGGCCTCCGGGGAAGAACGGAACAGTTTTGGGGGCATCTATTATACGGTTTCGATGCTGGCTCATTTATTATCGGCTGACGATGAAATCTATCCGATCTGTTATCTGGGCAGAGACAGCTATGAACCGATTGTAACCCGATTGAGCGCTTTTAAAAATATTCGGCTGAAAGGCATCCATAAAATCGATCACCCCAATACCGCGGTCACATTGATCTATCGCAATACCGAACAGCGGAATGAAATTTTAACCCACCGCCTACCACCGCTGGAGCAGGAGCTGCTGGCAGACGTTGAAGGGATGGACGTCTGGTTGCTGAATTTCATCACCGGTTTCGAGATGACCCTGGAAACCTGCCAGCACTTTTGTCGACAGCAGAAGGCACCGATTTACATGGACTTCCACAGCCTGTCGTTGGCAATTGATGATCGGGGCAGGCGACACCTCTGCCATCGACCGGATTGGAAGGCATGGATCGATGGAGTGGATATGTTGCAGATGAACGAAGCCGAAGCGGCCAGCTTGCGCCATCAAACTCAGTTGACGCTGGCGGAGTTGCGCCAATTGGGTGAGGAAATTGTGGCCGAACAGGTCCCGATTCTACATATCACCCGGGGCTCCAAAGGATCGCTGCTGGTCTATCGTCACGCAGAGCGCGTGGTGAGCCAGGAAATCCCCGCGGCTGCGGTTGACCCGGTGATCGATGTTACTGGCTGCGGGGATGCCTTTGCGGCTGGTTTTTTGGTCCATTATTGGAACAGCCGTCACCTAATTGCCGCCACCGAATTTGCCAATCGCGTGGCCGGGATAAACTGTACGCTTCGCGGCACTGAAGAACTGTGGCAGCTAAAAGGATTGATCACTCAAGCGAAATGACTGTTCGAGGGCATCTTGATGGAAAAACTGTTGATCACAGGCGTGAACGGATTATTAGGCCAGAAGGTTTTAGAGCAAGCCGCTTCAAGATATGCGGTCCTGGGCGTCGATCTCCAGGCAGAACCGGTCTTGAAGAAAATCAAATTCGAGTATCGCAAGCTGGATTTAACCGATCGGCGAAAAGTGAAGGAACTGCTGCTTGCTTTTCATCCCGCCTATTTGGTAAATACCGCAGCCATGACCGACGTCGATGGTTGTGAAACTGAAAAAGAACGCTGCTGGCGTATCAATGTGGAGGCAGTGGAGCATATTGTCTACGCGGCGCAGATGACCGGTACGCGCATCGTCCACATCTCTTCGGATTATGTGTTTGACGGCAAAAACGGGCCTTATTCTGAGGAGAGCCTGCCGTCGCCATTGGGCTACTATGGTAGATCCAAATTGGCCAGCGAAAATTTGCTCAATGCGGCCGATGTGGAGCACGCCATCGTTCGCACCATGGTGCTCTATGGCCATGGAATCGATGTCCGCCCGAATTTTGTCACCTGGCTACTGGAAAAGCTGCGGCAGCGGCAACCGGTAAAAGTGGTTACCGATCAAATTGGCAATCCGACGCTGGCCGATGATCTGGCCACCGCTATTTTAAAAATCATCGCGTTGAAAAAATGGGATCTGTTCCATATCTGCGGCAGCGAAGCCATCGATCGCTATCAATTTGCCCTGAAAATTGCAGCGATATTCAAATTGGACAAAGCCCTCATTTCTGCCATCACGACGCCCGAGCTGAAACAGGCGGCACCCAGGCCATTGAAATCTGGCTTTATCATTGACAAAGCGTTGACCCAATTAGCGATCCACATGTCTGGCATTGACGAAGGTTTGAAAAAGATGAAAAAAGAATACAAGCAATTCCCATTCAACCTATTTTGATTGCTGGAATCAGACCCCTCACCAACGCAAAGGATCAAACGATTGATGAAAGGAATTGTGGTTATCCCGACCTACAACGAAGCTCAAAACATCGAACAGATGATTGACAGAATTCTCTTTCAAGGTATTCGAAATCTGGATATTTTGGTGGTTGATGACAATTCACCGGACGGCACCGGCAATATCGTGGCACGAATCGCTCGCTGCGAAACCAATGTGCATCTGCTGCGGCGTCCGGCCAAGGCCGGCCTGGGAACGGCTTACGTGGCCGGTTTCAAATATGCCCTGAAACAGGGATATGACTATATCTTCGAAATGGATGCCGACTTTTCCCACGACCCCGATGAAATCCCCAATTTTTTAGAGGCACTCAAGGATCATGACCTGGTCATCGGTTCACGCTATAAAACCGGCGTGAATGTGATCAATTGGCCCATTACCCGGCTGGTGCTGAGTGTTGGCGCCAATAAGTATACCCAGCTCATTACCGGCATGCCCATCAAAGATTGCACTGGTGGCTATAAATGTTTTCGGCGCCAGGTGCTGGAAGCCATCGATCTGGATCGGATCGCCTCGGATGGCTATTCGTTTCAGATCGAAATGAATTTCAAAGCCTGGAAAAAAGGCTTCCGCATCGTTGAGATTCCGATTGTATTTGCAGATCGCGAGGCCGGCAGTTCCAAAATGTCCAAAAAGATCATTCGCGAGGCTATCTGGATGGTTTGGAAATTGAAAATCATGAGCCTATTTGGAAAAATATAATCGGGGTAAAATACACATGCCTGATGCTCTGAATAAAGACCCGATTCAACAAGCCAGGCAACGCTGGGAACGGGAAGTTCTGCAGCCGAGCAGGGCCAAATTTGCCGAACGGAAAGAACGGTTCGTCACCGGGTCGTCAGACCCCATTGAAACGTTATATACCCCAGGTGACATCGAGCACCTGGACTACCTGAACGATCTGGGCTTTCCCGGCCAATATCCGTTCACGCGCGGGGCTCAGCCCAACATGTATCGTGGCAAATTATGGACGATGCGGCAATATGCAGGCTTTGGCACGGCCCAAGAAACCAATGCGCGCTTCAAATATCTCCTGCAGCAGGGACAAACCGGTCTCTCCGTCGCCTTCGATTTGCCCACCCAGATCGGCTATGATTCTGACGACCCCATCAGCCAGGGCGAAGTGGGCAAGGTCGGCGTGGCCATTGATACATTGGCGGATATGGAGTTGCTGTTCGAAGGTATTCCGCTGGATCAAGTTTCCACCTCCATGACCATCAATGCCCCCGCGGCAATTTTATTGGCCATGTATATTGCCGTTGCCGAAAAGCAAGGCGTGGCCTGCCAGAAGCTTGCCGGCACCATCCAGAATGATATCTTGAAAGAATATGTAGCCCGCGGAACATACATTTTTCCGCCCACGCCATCGCTGCGGCTTATTACCGATATCTTCACCTTTTGCGCCGACGAAATGCCTCAGTGGAATCCCATCAGCATTTCTGGCTATCATATTCGGGAAGCGGGGGCCACTGCCGCGCAGGAGATCGGGTTCACGCTGGCCAATGGCATCGCCTACGTCCAGGCCGCCATCGACGCTGGGCTGCCGGTGGATCAGTTCGCAGGTCGCCTATCCTTTTTTTTCAACGCCCACAATGATCTGCTGGAAGAAGTGGCCAAATTTCGAGCGGCGCGGCGACTCTGGGCGCACATCATGAAACATCGCTTTCAGGCACGACAGGCGAAATCCATGATGCTGCGCTTTCATACGCAAACCGGTGGCTCGACCTTAACGGCGCAACAGCCATATAACAATATCATTCGGGTTGCCATCCAGGCATTAGCCGCAGTGCTGGGCGGAACGCAGAGCCTTCACACCAATAGCTACGATGAAGCGCTGGCACTCCCCAGCGAGGAGGCGGCCACCATTGCTTTGCGAACCCAACAAATCATCGCCTACGAATCGGGCGTTGCCGAGACGGTGGATCCGTTAGCCGGTTCCTATTACATCGAACACAAGACCAATCAACTTGAGGCTGCCGCACAGCAATATATCGACAAAATCGATGCCCTGGGCGGCGTGGTCTGTGCCATTGAACAAGGCTATATTCAGCAAGAGATCCAAAACTCCGCCTATCGCTATCTTCAGGAGATCGAAAGCAGTGAGCGCATCATCGTCGGGCTGAACAAATTCAAAACCAATAACGAGAAGAAATTCGACCTGCTACGAGTCGATCTCAACGCCCAGACGGAACAGATCCAACGGCTGCGCCAGATCAAGCAGCAGCGAGATAACTCAGCGGTCCAGCAAAAGCTGAACCAGCTAAAGCACGTCGCCTTGACCTCCGAAAACCTGATGCCTCCCATTCTGGCTGCGGTCAAATCCTATGCCACGCTGGGCGAAATCTGCAATGTGCTCCGAGAGGTATTCGGCGAGTACCAGGGCGCGAATATGTAGTCGAAAGTTTCGAACGATTGGATGCGCAGCCCATTCCATCCGGTCATCGAGCAATCATCGAGTTCTTCGAGAATAACCTGCAACAGGCAAAAACGATTCAATTCACCAGCAAGAGGCACCTGATGATCACCAAAATCGATCATATTGGGATCGCAGTTATCGACCTGGAACAACAGCTTTATTTTTATACCCAGATCCTGGGACTGGTCTGCCTTGGCATTGAAGAAATTGTCGATCAAAAAGTGAAAGTGGCCAAATTCGCGGTTGGCGAAACGCACCTTGAATTGTTGCAACCAACGGCGGAGGATAGTCCTGTGGCGAAATTTTTAGCTTCGAGAGGTGAAGGCATCCATCATCTGGCGTTTCAGGTGCCAGATTTGAATCAGGCGCTCCAGCAGTTCCGGGATCATCAGATCAACCTCATCGATCACGAGCCGCGGCGGGGCAGTGGTGGCCATCTCATCGCATTTGTTCATCCAAAATCGACTCATGGGGTTCTGATGGAGCTGTGTGAAGCCGCACCTGAAAAGTAATATTGTCCGGGCGGTTGAAGGATAGCAAAAGCTGATTGGGGATTTTTGAACCGAAAAAGTTCCACATCACGGTTCGCGCCTCATCGAAACTGTTTTGGGCTGGCGCTAATTTTCTCCCACGAAATGAGGTCCTACAGAATTGATTTTTGATGCCAGGCTCGGCCAACTGGATGAGCAGATAAATCCTGGCATTCGACAATGAAGTGACTCAGCCAACAATTTTAAATCGCTTCTTTGGCGGCATTCCAACTATTTAGTCTAAATAACTCTGGCAGAGAGCACCGTCCGATCACTGGACGCCCACGGTGCGTAGCCGCGCGATTTCTGATCTACACTTCCATCCGATTCCTGGATTGCCATAATTGAAATCTGCCGACAGTAGCAGGCATTGCATCGTCGCAGATAAGTTGACGATTCGGTGGTGCGGCAGAGTGAATTGAACTGGTTCAACCACTGCTCTCCAGGGCGATTGGGGACAATTCCCATCTCCTCGCGCGAGCGGTTTCCGCGCCTCAGGACGCCTCAAGCAGGGACAGGCCATCAATCCGCCATCGGCGCTGAAATCCATAGATCATCGCCCGGCTGACGGCAGTTCACTGGCGCTCGGCGGCTTCAGAAGCCAGGCGCTGAAGCTCCCGGAACAGTCTTTTTTGTTTCTTCAATAAGCTCAAGATGTAACCGAACAGCACCACCCAGAGCAGCATGTAGGCCAGTACCAGAAAAAGAATATGCTTCATCGAAAGCCTCTATCTTGAATTTTTGCTTAATTGATTCACCGCCTTCGTGGCTTTTTCGATATCCACTCGAATGAGCAGCAGGGTGAAAAAGAACAACGTGAATGCAACCACGCTGAGCATTAGCACCTGCAACATCCGGGGATCGAGCCCGGAGTTCTTGCCGCCCATGAGCATCACATAACCGGGATGCAGGGTTCGCCATAGGCGGATGGAAAAATAGACAATAGGAACATCCACAAAACCGATAATGCCATACACTGCGGCGATGCGAGCCGCCTTTTCGGGAGAGGCAATCATCTGCCGAAGCAAGAGGTAACCAAAATAGATAAGCCAGAGAACCAATGTCGTCGTTAGCCGGGGGTCCCAGGTCCAATAGGTATTCCAGACCGGTTTGGCCCATAGCGGCCCGGTGACCAGAACTAAAGAAGTAAAGAGCACGCCAATTTCCGCGGCGCAAAAGGCATACGTGTCGAAAATCTCTTTTTTCCGGCTTAAAAACAGGAGGCTACTGACAAAAACCACCCCAAAGGCCAAAAAACCCGTCCAGGCAGAGGCCACATGGAAATAGAAAATTTTCTGGACGATGCCCATGGTTTGTTCGATGGGCGCATAATAGAAAATCGCCAGGAGGCTGCAGAGAATACTCAATAAACTAATGGTTGCTGCAATGATTTTCAAGTTCATCGGACGATCCCGGTTTGGCTTTGAACTGTTAGTTTTGAAAATGCTTCGGTCCCGTTATCACCATCGACCCCAAATTGCAAGAACAGATTAGCCAGGAACCAGCCATTCATCTGGGAATCATGATTGGGTCTCTAAAGCTATTTCGATCGGAGGTCAACATCTTCCATCACCAGACTGCCGGTGGCTTTGCGTTGGCCCTGATATTTGCCGTGATAAGGATTGCCCGCAGGCTGATCCAATTTAGCAAAAACCAGTTGGCAGATGCGAATTCCGGTCATCAGTTTGATCGGCAGGATATTGGCATTGTACAGCTCGATGGTGATTTCACCCTCGAAACCGGGATCCACCCAGCCGGAATTTTGAATGAAGAGACCCAGCCGCCCGATGGAGCTCCGGCCTTCCACGAAAGCCGTCAGATCGGATGGCAATTTCACATACTCCCTGGTCGTGGCCAGCAAAAACGAATGGGGCGGGATCACCACTTCATCTTGAATGATCTCTTCATATTCTGGTTTGTGAATCAAATCCAGCAATGCAGTTTTGTGTTGGGCAATTTTTAAATAGTGATTACCCAGCCGAAAATCCACCGAGCCCGGCTGGATTTGCATATCCTCCAGCGGTTCAATGACCAACCTGCCCGCCTTTAGGTACTCGCGAATGCTAATATCGGAAAGAATCATGGGCCAACCCATCTCCTTCTGTTCATTTGATCGCTGATTAAAAATTAAGGAACTTTTAACTCAAATGCAACACAAAAGTTCACCAACTCAACCGCCAGCAGTTGGGCACGGCTTGATGGTGGCAACTTTGCCACAAATCGCTTGCAAAAGAGCATTCGAAAGGTTATATTACTGTCCATCAACATAGGATAACCATCCATGAATCAGCAAGCGAAAAACTTCATCAAATTCCTGGGCACAGCGGGTGCCCGCTATGTCGTGGCCCGGCAACTGCGCAGCTCGGCTGGCACCTGGTACAACCTCGATGGCGTCAATATTTTGGTCGATCCTGGCCCCGGAACGCTGGCCCGGTGCTTTGCCAGTCGACCGCCATTGAATCCCGCTACTTTGCAGGCGATCGTGCTCACCCACTGCCATATCGATCATTCCACCGATATGAATGTGCTGATCGAAGCCATGACCGATAGCGGCCACAATCAAGGACGCATCGTCATCACCACCGAGGAATCAATCACAGGCGAGCCAGTTATTTTTAGCTATGTGCGGGCCTATCTGGGACAATTAATGCTCATGACAAAAGGGGCTGAATTCGAAATTTCGCCGTCGATCCGGCTGACAACGCCAATCGCCCACCAACACACCGCCGAAACCTATGGCTTAAAATTCCACACGCCGCTGGGGATCATCTCCCATATCGTCGATACCTGCTATTTCGAGGAATTGATTCCTGCATACGCCGGCTCTGATCTATTGATCCTGAATGTGGTGCGGCTGGAGAATAAGCACGATCGCGAGAAAGGTATTTTGCATTTGACCGTCGCCGATGCCGAAAAAATCATTCAGGCGATCCGACCGAAAACGGCCATTATTACCCATTTCGGTCTGACCATGGTTCGAGCCAGGCCCTGGGTTATCGCCGAACAGTTGAGCACGACCACCGGCGTGCCGGTCGTTGCCGCCAGCGATGGAATGACCTTCGATCTAAACCAGTTGGCCGACCCGCCAGCCAGCTCTAACAGCACCATGGTAGATTTTGCCTGAGATATAATCTCCCACTCCAAGCTCGGTACCTGTCCAGAGCCGAGATTGCTTTCAGCCAGGTTGCGGTATGTTTACCCCTGTTGCTTGCGATCGAGAGCTGCCCTCATGATTGTGAGGCCGGGCGATATTCTTTTCCCGCGCGTAGGCTTTCCCCTTGGAAATCAGAAGCTGCCCGAAATCGCGGCAGTAAAGGTTCGCATTGGGAGCAGATTGCTTTCCATGGGCGCATAATTGTACTGCAGCAGATTTACCACTCCCACCTGAAACTGGAAATACCGCCATTGATAACTCAGCCGCAGATCCAGGAATTTCATGGGCACCCGCTCATTGATGGGGTAGATTTTAACGGCATCGATTTTGGAAGCATAACGGTAATCGGCCTGGAGTTGGACTGAACTAATGTGGAGCGACGCCCTGACATTGGCGATTAGATTGGGTCGATATGGCAGCGGTTCGTTCCATTTCAATTCCCGGTGATGCATCGCGGTTAGGCTGGCCTGGAGGGTGGGGATCACCTTGATTTTCGAAATGCGGCCGGGCAGGCCGATGGACGATGTGGCTTCGATTCCCCGAATCCGGGCACGGGACAGGTTGCGAAACTGAATCTGGCCGCGAATCAGATCCAGGTGAGCTTCGATCAGATCTCGATATTCATTATCGAACACAGACAGGTCCAGCAACCAGTTGGAAGAGAAATATTGGCGCCAGCCCAGGTCAAAGGCCCAGGCACGTTCGGCTCGAAGCCCGGGATTGGAGATAATTTTGAAGTTCATGATACTGAGCTCTAAAAATCGCTCCACGATGGTTGCCGCTCGAAAACCGCTGCCCGCCGCGGCGCGAAAGCTCGTTGTGCTCCACGGCTGCCAGTTCAATCCGAAGCGCGGGCTAAACAGATGTTCAGTGCCGCCGTTGATCAGTTGGTAACGATCATAACGCCAGCCAGCGGTGAGCCGCAACTGCTCCCACAATTTCCATTCCTCTTGGAGGTACGGACTGAGGTAGTAGCCCCGGTGATTGCCAAAATATTTCGTGCTGCCAGCATCCTGCTGCAACTGGAATCCCATGGTGACATGATGGTTCGAGCGCGGCAACCAATCCAACTGCAGTTCCATTCCCTGGCCAAAGGCTGGGTTGAAATCATTCCCCTCGCCAAATTGATTGCCCATGAGCGTCCGGACAAAGGAGCCACGCAGATTCACCGCCAGCTTCGGGGAAAACGGGATGGTCAATCGGCAATAGACGGTAAGCTGGTTGAGTTGGGCATAATTATTCAGATTACTCTCGTCCACCTGATAAGGATCGTTCTGGCCCTTCCACTGGACAAAGAAACCTCGATGGATTCGGCTGAAAGCCGCATAGCCAGTCCATTTGATGTCATTGGAAAAACGATAGTCCACCTTCCCCGTGAGATTGTATTTGGTGAAATCGCCGAGCTGGGTGTAACCGGTGGAATGAGAATGACCCGCTGAAATCCGCCAGCCCAACGCTCCGTGACGCCGGCTATAACTCAGATCCTCGCGGGTATAGTACAAACGCTGGTGATTGGTCCAGTACCATTCGCGATAATAAGGCTGGTCATATTTTCCAGCGCTGACCGAAAAAGCCGTTTTCCCTTCTGCGGCTGGCGATTTGGTAATGATGTTTACCACGCCTCCCAGAGCGGCCGCGCCCCACAAGGTTGAACCAGCGCCTTTGACCACTTCGATCTGCTCGATATCCAGCGGCGGCAACTGATCCCAATTGAACTCGCCAGTGTCGCTGGCATAAACCGGCACACCGTCGAGCAGCAGCAACACTTTATTGCCCGCTCCGAACAAGTAACCCGTGGAACCACGAATATTGATTTGACTCCCCACAAAATGCAATCCCGGCGTCATTTCCAGCGCTTCAATGAGGTTCACCGGACTGCGCGCCTGGATTTCCCGCGCGGTGATGACGGACATCGAAACGGGCGACTGATCCAATCGCTGCTCAATTTTGCCGGCCGAAACCACGATCGGATCAAATTCAATGGGACTTTCCATCAGATCGATCACCAGATGGGTATCATGGTCTGCTTCAACAACAATTTTTTCCAGTGTGCGATTGCGGTAGCCGATCATGGCAACCCGAAGCGAATAGCGTCCCGCCGGAATGTTGCGGATCACAAAATTCCCCTGTTCATCGGCACTGGCGCCACGCAGCGTTTCCAGCACCTGAATATTGGCGCCTGCCAGCGGCTGCTGGGTTTGACTGTCGCGCACTTTTCCGGTGATCCCGCCGGGATGAACCTGGGCCATTGGAATCGAGACCAGAGCAATAAAATTCAATAGGGCACGATGGATTGGGAGGTGATTCATACCAGCCATGTTCCAGGTAATAATAATTTATGAGACCGCTTTAAAAATCAGTCGACTATCTCCGACCTGGGGCCATTGGTGTCAACCTGCCATTTTATTAGCCACCAAAGCACAAATGCACCAGGCATCGGCTACCAATTATCTTTTAAAACAAAGCTATGATAAAATAAAGGTCATGAAAAATGAATGCTTTTTATACCTGTTTTTCTAAAATGCGATCTAATTTCTTCGTTCATTCGAGTCTTTGTGCCACAAAACCTGCTGAAGCTAACGCCCAAATGCTGTAGGCCGGCCGATTTAAGCCCGTTGATTTTATCCGCCAGCCGCGAGGATTAGCGCATCCGCCGGTCATCTGGCAGGCGGAGAGCGAAAGCCGCGGTTGATGGAGTGCAATTGCCGCAGACATCGGATTCAAACCTCCGGGATCGTCATATTATGGTGAATTGACGTTGATATAGCCCGAGCTCCTATCACTGATTTTTGGGTCGAACAGGGATGGCCTTTTCACCATCAACCGGACACCAGGTGCTATGGTCTGGCTTTCGACCAGTCGGCCTGGATATCGATCCCGGTGATTGTTTGGTTGGCCGAAAGACTAAGTTTGCCAGACTTGCCGGGCTGCAGTGGATTTTCATAGAACCCAAGGGTTCGAAAATCAGAAAGCTCGGACCGTTCGGGCAGCCAGAAAACCGCCACATAATCCACGCTGCCATGCCGGAGTGGCAACCGGTAATGGTAAGGATTGCGATCGATAGTAAAATCAATGGATTTGAGCCACAGCAGGTAATGAACACTTTCCTGCGGTTTATACTGATACGCGGCCACGGCCGTTGCCAGAGTATTTTCCGGAAAGGGGCCATTGAAGTAGATCGTCCCCTCTATCGCAGCGTCACGATCCACCCGGCTCCAATTAGCGTACAATTCGATTGCGAAGACCGGTTTTTCTGGACTGATATCGAAACTCAGGGGCAGCAAATCGTTTTGTGGATCCAGCGGCAAAGCCAGCACATCGGCGAGATTGGATTTGGTTTCGGTGCTATACCACCATAAACTGACCGCCTCATAATGACCGAACGGCAGTTCCATTTCGGTGTAAACCGTATCTTTGTCAATGGGCAGGCTATTGGGGCTATGGTATAATTCATTGATGGCATGGGGCGGAAACATCGGCATTACGATGAGATAAATGCCCTCGGTATTGGCCGGCGCTTGCCCGCGAAAGTAAACCGTAGCGGCTAACTTGCCCGGCAGGGGAGCAATCCCATGATCGTAACTGCAGTTTAGCGCCAACCACGCAACTGCGCCAAGAACGGACAGTATCGTCAAAATGATTTTCATTTCAGCTACCGCAGAAGAATAAGTTTTTTGGTACATGAATAATCGGACGTTCGGAGCAGATAGAAATAAACGCCGGAGCTTACTGGTTGCAATCGCTCATCCCGGGCGTCCCAGCGAACCGCATGTTCACCTTTTTCGAACCAGCCTTGCGCCACCACATCCACGGTTTGTCCCGCTAAGTTGACGATCTTGAGACTGATTTCGGAGCGATGGGGTAGGCGAAATCGAATGTAGGTTTGGCCGTTGAATGGATTGGGATAATTGGATAGCAGTTCGAAATCCTGGGGCAGCCGATCAGCATCGTTCGGCTGCGCCACAGGTGACAGCGCATTGGCTTTTGACGAAACCGCCACCGGATTTTCTGCCCAATACGCCAATTGCTTTGCTTCCGCTGAGGTCAAATTTCCGGGCAAAAAATAGGCGCTAAAATTGAGCTTCAAACTCACGCTATCGTTTTCATGCGATTGAAAAAGCAGGCCCTGATCGCCATAAGAAACGCTATCACCCGTGTCACCACCCTCGATAAGAGTCCCATCCCCCTGACCGCCGAATCTATTATCATAAAAATAGCACCGGATATCCTTCCAGGTGGAGTCGTTGAATTCGACAAACGTAAACATCGAGCCCTGCGGCCCGGTGGTCAACGTCCACTCGCGAATGGGAGTGGGAATATTTTGATCAATGGAATCCGGGCTGCCGTCGATCACAATATCTTCATTATAACGGTTGAAAAACCTCATGCCCGTTGCTGCAGCGTTGAAATCCCAGGATTGTCGTAGCAGTTCCAATCGCAGGTACACATCTTCTTCCATCTGAAATTCCTTTTTGAGCTTCTCCGGGTCGAGATCAGCCCCGCCGGCAATGGTACCGCTGAACGGATAAAATTTGGTTCGGACATAGAATGCTGTTTCATGCATCAGAAAAGTGCCAAATCGAATCGTGTGTCGAACTTCGCGAATCAGTCGAACCACGGGCTGGGGCGTGCTATACAGGTGATAATTGTCCAGATCGTTGGGATTATAGACATACAGGTTATCCCGCTCATTGGCGGCCTGGCTGCCATTTTTGCCGATTGGGATAGTGATAATTCCCAGGTCGAATATTCCCACAAACCGGATTTTTTGCGTATCGAAAATATCCACACCGCTCCCGAAGGGCGGCTTGATGATCACATCCTCGATCAGGCCGTTTTGCTGGCTCAAGCGAACGCTGTAAATCCGGGTGGCAACGACCTGTCTTTCCGGATCGAAAGAAAATTGATAGGGCGTGGGCACCTGGTCGGTAATCGTGGACGAGCGGTACAAGTAGCCATAGGCACAATTGGCAGGATCGTGCCGATCCCGGGCCTTGATTTCCAGACGGGGGTAATTTTGTGCGTCTTCATTGTCGAGCCAGACGGCATCGGGCGCTCGATCACCCAGATCGCGGACTAGAAACACCAATTCGTCCCGCAAATCCAGCACACCATTTCCCGGCAGAAAATAAAAATCCTGGCAGGCCGCTTCATTGCCGGGCTTGAATGGATCCTCTCCCCGGGTCATCTCATCGATTTGAAACGGCATCATGCGCCAGGTGCGCGAGCTTTCATCGTAAGCATACATGAAAATCTGCTGAATGGGCACATCATAAAATGGCGCCAATACCTCGCCCCGCAGCACCACTGGCTCATAAATTCGCTCCTGATAGAGCTTTTTGGCAACGCTGGCTCGAACAAAGATGCTCAGGATAGCCAGGAAAATAGTAATCCGACACCGAGTTGGATTTCGAAAGTTCATGCTGCTAAGCCCCAAAAGTGAAATTTTCCGATTCAAATCCGCAAATGTCGACGCCAAGAAGTCGATTACATTATACAAAAATAAATCTAAATAGTCAAGAACGAATATGTTATGTTTTTGTCGAAAACTCCTTGTAAGAATAGAAATCGTTTCCCGGAAAAAGAGAACGCCGCAGACCAACCTGCGGCGTCTCCTCCACCGTGTCACCTAACTATATCAACACCTATTAATTGTAGACTGCATCAAAATCGCCGGATTGCTTCGCAATGAATTCGACGCCCAGCCGTTCCTTCAGCGATTGCAGGACTATTCGGTCATCTTCTTTTTCAAGATGCAGATGAAAATCCTCGAACAGAAACTTAAGCTCCGGATTTTCTTCAATCCGGTACCGATTTAGGACCTGTCGAAAGGGCTTCAGATCCAATGCAAAAATCTGAATGATTTTATGCTGCGTCAATTGCACCTCGGCCGGAACGGCCTCGTTATAGACTGCCAGCCCCATAAAGCCATCGTTCAACAGCAGTTCTTCAAAATCATAAAAAATGCTTCGAACAATGACCATGTCTTTCTGGAAGGCGAAATAATCCACCTCATAGGCCTCCGGAATACCAAAATCCTGCACCACAACATGGCAATACTCGCCCAGGCACATGAGCAAAGCATCGAATAAATCCAGAATTTTCTCTGCCGATGCGGCAACAGTCACCTGGTATCGACACCTGCCATTCGGTAGCAGGCTCTTTTGCACTCGGTAACCTTCGACGGGGACCTTACTGCCTATCTTGAAAACGACCACTGCCGGCGGCAAGGTAAAGGTACCAAACCTTCGATGCGCCATGGCCTCTTGCAGCATTTTTGGCGTGATCTTCAGCGGCTGATCGGATGGCTGTTGCTGGCAACCTTTTCGCTGGCCGTCGATCCAATCTCGAATTCGATCATAACATACTACTGCAAGATAGATTGCAACAAAAATGAGAATGATTTGTAAGCCGCTGATCATTGTCGAAACCTTTCATAGCTTGGTCCAGGTTTGATTTCGGTCTCAGGGAACTATCTTCATCTGCCTGACAATCATCGGTTCGACCGCCGCAGCAGGATGCGATCCAACCTGGATAATTTCATCGGCGATGCCATAGCTTAGCGCTTCTTCGGCATTGAACCATTTTTCCTTGAGGGTATCTTTCGCTATCTGCTCCAGGGATTTGCCGGTATGCAACGCCTGGATTTCCAAAAACTGCCGCTCCTGGCGCTCCATCATCGTGGCACGGGAGAGGGTGGTATCTGTGTCGCCCCACACAACGCCCCTTGTCTGATGCAGCATCACCCAGCAGTGAGGAAAGATGTAACGCTTTTGGCCTGACATCAACAGAATAGCCGCCATGCTGGCGCAATTGCCCATCCCAATGGTATAAATGGGCGCGCGTACCCATTGAATCAGGTCGTAAATCGCCATGCCGGCATCCACCTCACCACCACGGCTACAAATGAAAAGATTGATCGGCTCGACATCTGAAATGCTGTTCAGAAGCAATACCGATTCGAGAATTTCTTTGTAGCTCGTGTCGTCCAATTCGCCATAGAGGAGCAAATTTCGGTTCTTCAACATATTGGATCTTATGTCGAAAAAAGGATCACGATCTAAATTCAAAAAGCTCATAACAAACTCCACTGTGGTTGAAAGATAAAAAAGCCCGCACCGAGATCGGTTGCGGGCCTGCAACAAGCGTATGCTTTGTGTCAAGGCTGCTCTGTATAAGCAAGCATTTTCGAATACCGCCTACCGCTCGGATTGTTATTTGGTTGGGAACTGATTGTCTTCATGGTTGAAAAGCAATGAGACACCCCTGCCTCGCTGCTTAGCCTGCGCATGCCTGGCAACGAATCAAAAGGCAAATTCGCAGCAGAATTCATCAATTCCCACGTTGAAGCAAAATTGATGGGTTGATCATTCCAACACCGTTCTCTAAAAATTAATTGACGCATTATTAGCCTCGATCAAAAATCTCACTGATTTCAGTCAGAAATAAATCCCTGTTTTATCACTTTGATTATTTCTTTTTCTGTATCATAATTAAAAAAACCCGCCATCAATTCCTGAGAGCGGGTTACCATAAAAGTAAAGACCAAACGCAGTTCCAGGTGCGATCATACTTTTATGATAGCTCCAGATGGCTTGACATTTTGCCAAATGAAAAACCCACAACGATCATTGTAATTGTTATTTATAAAATGCTTCAATTGAGTTCCTCGCACTTAACTATCTCACCTATTTTGAAGATGGCGCAACATACGAATTATTTTATTTATTGTCAAGACTTTTTTTTAAAATTTCAATTTTTCTTTTAATCCATTGCGCTGAACAGGACGTTCGCATTTGATCGGTTAAGTCAATTTTATGGTTTTCAAGCCAAAATTCTTGTTCCGCATCCCCTCATCATTATCTTCAGGTCAATAAAAATCATTCTGGCAGCCTACATCTTCCCATCGCCAGACAGCATCGCATTTCCTGTTAAAAGTCCTTGTAAAATTAAAATAATTGCTTTATATTTCCAGCAATAGTTCGGGCAGCTAACTGACTTCCAGCGATCGCTTCAAAAGTCAGCGGTTATTGGAGCGGTATCTGGTCGGCTTTCAATGGGAATAAATAACAAGCAATGACCTGGAATTCGTATCTGATCAAACTTGGCCTCCAAAAAAATCATTCGCTCCTGGTTCATAGCTCCTATCGGAACATTCGAGCTGCTTTTCCCAATTTGACTATCTCGAATGTGATCCAGCAGCTTCAGCAACGAATCGGACCCAATGGCTCGCTCATGATGCCTGCTTTTACCTATTGCTTCAAAAAATCCACTGGCGAATACGATATTTTCGATCGGGAAAAATCCCCAAGCAAGGTGGGCGCTGTTTCGGAGGTGTTTCGGACCACGCCTGGGGTGCTTCGTACCTCTTCGCCAACCCATTCCTTCTGTCTCTGGGGCAGAGTTGCTCGGGACATCCTCCCCTGCAATGCGCCAGAGAGCCCATTGGGCAAAGGCAGTGTGCTGGAGTGGCTGGCTCGGCAGCCCGATGCCTATATTCTGCTGCTGGGCGTGAATTTTTCAGCCATGTCGTTCTGTCATTTTCTCGAAGTCGAAGCGCCTGTCCCCTGGGCCGATTTTTCGCCCTGGGATCATCTGAAAGTCGAAAAAATCGGGGTCTCCATCCAGGGCGAGCAGCGGCTGAAAGAGGTACCTGGCTGCAGCAAATCCTTCGTCAATTTTGAGCGCTATTTGCTGGAGCAGAAAATCATTCAGCCGTTTGAAGCGAACGGTTTGAAAAGCTATTATCTGCCCATTGAAGTGATTTATGACACGGGGTTGATGTATTTCAGAACCCAGTTTCTTAACCTGCTGTGTCCAGCAGGCTCCTGTGCTGCCTGCGATGCCCGCTGGCACTTCTATCTGGAGAATAAGCCATGAGCTATGATTTGAGAACCAGGTACTTCGGGGCCATCCTGGTATGGTTGCTATTGCTGGCGTGCGGCGCCCCAAAATTTCATTTTAAGTTGGGCCAATTACATGCGCCCAACGCCACCGATTCCGAACGAGAGAAATTCAAACAGGATCTGGTTCAAAATACCATCCTGAAAAATCTCTCCACCGAATTGACTTCGGAGAACGAATCCAGATGGCAGGCGGCTTTCTGGGGGATGGAGATTTCCCTGCATCAGTCCGATTCGGCGCTGCATTCATTGAAACGGGCATTTTCGAGATTTCCTGAGCGGACACCAGCGTTTCAGCGAGCGCTGCTGGAAGCGGTCTATTGCCTGTATCCCAATGAATTTTTTCGGGAGATTTTTCAAGTCGCTCAGGAAACTGCCTCTCCCAAATTGTTTGCTATGGCCATTCATTATTTGAACCGCCTGATGCCCGAGCGCCAGCATGAATTTCAAAAATTGCTGGAAAACCGCTTTCCCGAGTGGCAGTTCCAGCCCATTCTGTTCATGTTACATGACGATTTGAAAGCGGCGCAGCAGCCACTGCCTCCAGTGGTTGATTTGCTCAAACATCCATTCGCAACGGGCAAAACCATTATCTATTGCTTTCAACGGAGGGATCGCAACTATCCAGGCCTGACGGTCATCAAAAGGCCCGATGGCAAATTTGTCAGAACCCAGGATGGCGACATATTTCATATTTCGCATCTCGCTCGGGCGATTGCCAACCTGCCAGGCTACATCACCAACGGCAATACGCCCCAGGGCATCTTTTCCATCCAGGGAATCGATGTGTCGAGCAATGTGTTCATTGGTCAGACGCCGAACCTGCAATTGGTGATGCCCCACGAGGTGTCGATCCAAAAATTCTTTCACAACGCAAAATCAGCCGATACCATCTGGACAGAAGATCATTATCGGCGGCTGTTGCCCGAAAGCTGGCGATCGTACCTGCCGATTTACGAAGCCTATTATGCTGGCAAGGCGGGTCGCACCGAGATCATTGCCCACGGCACGACCATCGATCCAGAATTTTATGCAGCGCAACCCTATTATCCAAACACGCCCTCGTTGGGCTGTTTGACGGCCAAAGAGCTCTGGTCTGGCAAGGATGGCCGATGCTTGATCAGCGACCAATTACGCTTCATTCAGGCGTTTCGTTCGGCTGGGTCAAAAGAGGGCTTTCTGGTAGTCGTTGAGTTGGATGACAAGAGACAGCCAGTGGCTTTGGATGAGGTGATTGTTGAATTATTAAAATCGCAGGGGGAGTGGTAGTTGGGTAATTGGGTAATTGGGTAATTGGGGAACTGGGTAATTGGGGAACTGGGTAACTGGGTTATTCGGTAATTGGAAACTTGAGTAA
>CAZYNP010000005.1:0-5310 GCA_964647995.1 uncultured Cytophagia bacterium | reverse complement strand
TGGGTAATTGGGGAACTGGGTAACTGGGTTATTCGGTAATTGGAAACTTGAGTAATTAAGCAGTAAATGTGTGATAACCTAATTATCTAATTACCTAATTACCTAATTACCTAATTACCCAATTACCCAATCGCCTAATTACCCTATCACTTTAAAAAGGGATATTATGCAAACAATACAAATAGCTTTGATCATCCTGGTTTTTATCAGCATGGCATTGTCGATGTTTTTCAGGAAAATTCCAGCGCTGATCGCCCTGCCCGTGATGGCGTTTTTTATTCCACTCATTGCAGGCGTTTCCCTCAATGACACGATGCAACTGGTCATCGGCGAGGGCGCATTGAAATTGCACAACGCCTATACCGTGGCGATCTTTGGGAGTATCCTCAGCATTTTGCTGCAGAAAACCAAAGTGGTGGAAACGTTTATCAGGAAAGGGGCAGAGCTTACGGGCGATAATCCCTGGATCATTGCCGTGATCATGGTGATGCTAATCGCCATGCTGTTCACCACCATTGGCGGATTGGGCGCCATCATCATGGTCGCCACAGTGGTGCTGCCGATTATGTCCTCGGTGGGCATCGGGCCGCTGACCGTGGTGGGAATTTTTCTGGTGGGCGTGAGCATGGGCGGAATTCTCAACGCAGGCGGCTGGGCGGTCTATGTCGACGTGATGAAGCTGTCGATCGATCAGATTCGCCCCTTTGCGCTGATCATGTTTGCTGCGACCTTTATCATGGCGCTCTGCTACATCACCATCCAGCTCTATCGGGATGGGCATGACCTCAAGCTGAGGAAAATCGCCACCATCAGCCTGGGTTTCATTGCCCTGGCCATTTTTCTGGGACTTGGCTATGGCTGGTTAAATCCTGATCTGCAATTGTTGCTAAAGAACGGCCTATTTCAACTTGCGAGATTTTTGAAATACGCCCTGGCCATTGCCCTCGCTGGTTTGTTCTTCCTCAGCCTCCTCCGCATTTTTTTCCGCCCCAAAAGTCCTGATCAGATTTTTGGGGCCGCTTATGTGACGCCATTGGTTCCCTTGCTGCTGATTCTGATGTTCAATATGAATTTTATCGCCGCTTTCATCTGTGGATTGATCTATGGTTTCGCTGCTACCTATCGCCGAGGCAGCCTGAACATTTTCATCCGCTCGGCGCTGGAGGGTGGCGCCGTGGTGATGCCCGCCGTGGTGCTGATGTTCGGCATCGGCATGTTGCTCAATGCCATTATGGGGCCAGGCGCAAGCTGGAACGCCACTCACCCCGAAGGCTGGCCCGTGCTCGCTTTGCTCAAACCATTTATGATGAAAATCATCCCCACCAATGCCCTCCTGTACGTTATTATTTTCGGCCTGACTGCCCCGCTGGCCCTCTATCGTGGGCCATTGAATGTCTGGGGCATGGGCTATGGTCTGGCTGCCGTGTTTTTAGCCAGCGGCATGAATCCTGGCTCGGTGATGGGCCTGCTCATGTCCGTGGGCCAGGTGCAGGGCATTAGCGATCCCACCAACACGCACAATGTCTGGCTGGCCAACGAAATGCAACAGGACGTGCAGAAGGTGTTATGGAATACGATTCCTTTTTCCTGGGGAGTGGCGTTTGTTGGGTTGGTGTTCTCAGCTTTGATTTTTCTTTGATGGTTGAGTAAGTTAAGTGAGTTAAGTAGGTTGAGTGAGGTAAGTAAGGCGGGTGGAAATATAATCGATACATGACAAAATTCTTTAAAATCCTTTTCAACAATCACTTCAAATACGGAGGAAACCAACATGGAAAAAAGTGAGACCAAATCGACTTTTGAGATGCTGGAAGTGTGGAAAAAGGCGAGAGAATTGAGGAAGGAAACATCTCAATTTGCAAGGACATTGCCAGATGTTGAGAAATATCGTCTCTGTGATCAGATGGTTCGAGCCTCACGATCCGTCACTGCCAATATCGCTGAAGGCTACGGCAGATTTCATTATTTAGAGAACATGCGATTTTGACGTCATGCCAGAGGCTCGTTGTATGAGTTGCTGGATCATTTCACTGTGGCCCAGGACGAAGAATATATCACGGATGAACAATTTGAATATTTCAGAAAGAAGATTTTCGAAGTTGTCAAAATACTAAACGGCTATATCAAATATCTGAAGAACAAAAAAACGGCCGAATAGCCTGACTCAACTTACTCAACTCACTTAACTCACTCAACTATGACAAAAAGAAAAATCAAAATCGGCATCGACGTTGGCGGCACTTTCACCCATGCTGTGGCCGTTGACATCTCTGACTATTCGATCATCGGCAAAGCCTGCGTTCCGACCACCCATACCGCAGCCGCAGGGGTTGCGAAAGGGGTGGTGGATGCTCTCAAGAAATTGCTGACGGAAGCGGCGATCCAGCCCGACGAGATCATCCTCATTGCCCATTCCACCACGCAGGCCACCAATGCCCTGCTGGAGGGCGATGTGGCGCAGGTGGGAATCATTGGCATGGGCAAAGGCCTCGAAGGTCGGCTGGCAAAAAAGCAGACCAATCCCCAGGACATTCAACTTTCACCTGGAAAATTTCTCAAAACCAGCCACATCTATCTCGATGTCACCGAGCCATTGCGCCGAGAAACGATTCGGGAAGCAATCGAAAAATTGGTCCAGAGCGGCGCAGAGGTGATCGTCGCCTCGGAAGCGTTCGGTGTGGACGATCCCAGCAACGAAATTTTGGTAACCCAGATCGCCGAGGAGATGGGCTATCTGGCCACGGCCGCCAGTTTGATCTCCAAATTATACGGTCTGCGCATTCGCACCCGAACCGCCGTGATCAACGCCAGCATGATGCCGAAAATGCTGGAGACCGCCAACATGACCGAACGATCCGTGCGGGAGAGCGGGATCAAAGCGCCGCTGATGATTATGCGCTCCGACGGCGGCATTATGGATATCAATGAGATGCGCAAGCGCCCAATCCTGACCATGCTCTCGGGACCTGCGGCGGGTGTGGCAGCGGCTCTGATGTATGTCAAAGTCTCTGATGGCATTTTTATCGAAGTCGGCGGGACTTCCACCGATATTTCGGTGATCAAAAATGGCAAGCCCCAGATCAAGAGCGCCCAGATCGGCGGCAATCGTCTCTATCTGCGCACGCTGGATGTCCGAACCCTTGGCATCGCAGGCGGCTCGATCCCCCGAATTCAGGACAATAAAATCATCGATGTCGGTCCCCGCAGTGCCCACATCGCCCAACTGAATTATATTTCATTCAGCGACCAGGACGATTTTTCGGACATCGAATTGCAAAAAATCCAGCCCTTGCCAGGCGATCCCGATGACTATCTCGCCATCAAAATACCTGGCCAAAACGATTCACGATTTACCATCACCCCCACGGGTGCATCGAATTTTTTAGGGCTGGTGCAGCATGTCGGTCATGGTGCTGCCAATCAGCGAGCCATCGATTCATGTTTCAAAGCCCTGGGCAAACAATTCGCTCGGCCGCCCGAAGAACTGGCCACGGCCATTCTCACCATTTCCGCCGAAAAGATCAAGCCCGTCATCAAACAGCTCAGTCGGGAGTACAAGCTCGATCCCGATCTCATCCAATTCATCGGCGGCGGCGGTGGCGCATCGGCGCTGGTGCCGTTCGCTGCGCAATACCTGAAGGTGCCCCATCAGATCGCTGACAATTGTGAGGTCATCTCAGCCATTGGCGTGGCGCTGGGCATCATTCGAGATTCGGTGGAGCGCAGCATCGTCAATCCCACCGAGGCGGATCTGATCGCCATCCGCCAGGAGGCCATAGACTCGGTTCAACGGATGGGCGCTGTGCCCGAGAGCATCGAAGTCAGCATCGAAGTCGATTCCCGTAACAAGCGGGTCATCGCCGTTGCCACAGGCTCCAGCGAACTGCGGACTCGGGAGGTTCAGATCAAATCCTTGAGCGACGAGGAGCTATTGAGAATCGCTGCCGTTTCCTTGAAAACCGATCCCGCCAATTTGACCTTTTCGGGACGAACTTCATTCCTCAATGCCATCTCCTATCGCCATGTTCGCCAGCAGTTGTTCGGCTTGATCAAAACCGAATTGGAAAATGTGCGAGTCATCGATCGAGAGGGAGTGATAAAACTTCAGATCAACGATTGCCTCTCGGCCCAGGTGGAAGCCGCATCAGTCAAAAATAAAATCAAAGCGCTGGTGGAACAGCTCACTACTTACGGCGATGCAGGGGCGCTGGTGCCCGACATTTACCTGCTGGCATCGGCCAAAATTATCGACATGACAGGGCTGGTACAGGAGTCCCAGATCATGGCGCTGGTGGATATTGAGCTGAAAAATTTTCCGCCAGGCGAACCCGTGGTGATCATTGCGGCACGGAAACGGTAATTGTGGGACAGGTTGCTAACCTGTCCTACAGTTGTCTCAACCGATAGATGACAACGGTTAAAACCGATGAACCAGCGTGATCGACTATTCCAGCTCGAGCCGTTCAAAGGCTTTGCGCCATGGAAAAGGTTAATAAATTTCGCTTTGATCTAAAAATGAAAATGCTTATATTTTTATCATAAAATCAAAACGCACTTGATTGAGTCACCAATGGAATCTACCAGAAAAATAACCGCCAGATTGAGCCATCTGAAAGACAATGACAGGTCATTTGACCTGGAGTTCTGGCAGCAAGCGGGCGCCGAAGCCATTTTTGCCGCTGCCTGGCAAATGGTGCTGGACATGCTTCTGATGAGAGGGGAAAATGTCGATCAATTCCGACTTCAGAGATCTATTGAAAACCTTGAACGACGGCAGCGTTAGGTATCTGGTCGCTGACGGCTATGCGGTGATGTATTACACCGAACCTCGCTTCACCAAAGCTATCGACATCTGGGTTGAAGCAACTCCAGCGAATGCCCAAAAAGTCTGGACTGCCCTGGCGACCTTCGGTGCACCTTTGGAGCAGGTTTCGTTAGCCGATTTTTGCAACAAAGATTTGATCTATCAGATCGGCGTGGCGCCCAATCGGATCGATATCATGATGGATATTCCTGGAGTGGATTTTGAACAGGCCTGGGAACATAAATCCGTGAGCCAATATGGCGATGTCCCAATTTTTATTTTAGGATTGGGCGACCTAATAAAGGCAAAAGAGCATGCTGGAAGAGATCAGGACTTGTTGGACGTGAAAAATTTGAAAGTTATCCAGGCCAAGCATTGACATATACTTTTAATCCCCATACCATCCACTCCATTCTATTGATCCCATCGAAATAATTTTCACAATTGATTGTAGGACAGGTTGCCAACCTGTCCCACAGTTGGAACTTTTCCGTTTATTTCATGTTAAA
>CAZYNP010000004.1:0-212896 GCA_964647995.1 uncultured Cytophagia bacterium | reverse complement strand
GCGCTATTTCCTTTATTTTCAATAGACTGATTCATCAAACTGTCAAATCGGGGTGTGATGAATCGCCCGAGCGATCAGCTCTTTGCCGGTGCCATTTTCGCCCAGAATCAGCACCTTGCTCTGGCTGAACGCAGCTTTGTCGATCAAGCGGTAGATCCGCTGCATGGCGGCCCCGGCACCGATCATTCGATAGCGCGCTTTCGTTTCTTCCAGGAGCCGATTCCGCTGGCGGACCAATAGAAATTTTTCCACCGCGTGCCGGACCGTGAGCAGCGTCCGCTGCGCTTCCAGCGGCTTCTCCAGAAAATCGTACGCGCCCAGTTTTGTGGCCTCCACCGCTAATTGAATCGTGCCTTTGCCGCTGATGATCACGACACCAATTTCTGGAAAATTGGAAGTCACTTTTCGTAGCACTTCCATGCCGCTCACCCGTGGTAGATCCAGATCCAACAACATAAGTTCCACCGGTCGCTGGGCTAAAATATCCAGGGCAATTTTGCCATCGGCCGCTTCTTCTATGGCGTAACCGCTATCGCTGAGAATTTCCCGAAGACTCTCACGCACGTATAAATCGTCATCGACGATTAAGAGGGTGGCCTGAGGTAACATCATGATCGACTCCGCTGAGGTAGTTATTATGAATAATTACGATCGAAAAAGCGACAATTCCGTCCAGACAACCGTGTTTTAAGGCCGCATGTTGAATGATTAAGATTTTTGAGCTGCAATCTCCGTTCCAGCATGAGGCCAGGGCGTGGGAAGGTAGATGGAAAAGACCGTTCCGGCGCCAGGTTCACCGGATACTTCGATATAGCCCTGATGATCATCGACGGTCTTTTTCACATAGGTCAGCCCCAGGCCGTTGCCACCTTCGGTGCGCGTGAAATCAGGCTCGAATAGATGTTCCCGGTCGGCTGCGGCAATGCCGATGCCCGTATCCAGGACTTCAATGAGAACATAATCTCGCGCGATTTGGTCATTGCCGGGAACGGTCAATTTTTCCAGGAACTGGGTGGAAATGGTGATTTTGCCACCGTCAGGCATGGCATTGACAGCATTAGAAACCAGATTTTCGATGACCGAATGCATCGCTTCCTGATCGATTTTTATGATCGGAAGATTGGCGGCGGATTGCAGCTCGATTTGAATGTCCGGTGGTAATCCGGCGCGAATCGTCGCAATGGTGCCGTTCAAAAATTCATTGATATTGGTGTTGACCGGGTTGAGATGATCGACGTTGACAAATTTCATAAAATTTTGGGAGATTCGACGCAGCGATTCCACCCGTTCGATGATCCGCTTGATGTAGAGATTGAATTTTTCCGCAGCTTCCGACGCTGAATTTTGTTGCATGGCCTGCAGCCGTTCCAGGGTGAGCCGAATGGTGGTGAGGGGATTCTTGATATCGTGAGCGGTTTTTTGCGCCATGTGGCACCACGTCCGGGCCTGCACGATTTCTTCGTCCCGGCTGTTATCGAAAAAAAATGCCAGCCAGAAGTGGCTGTATCGACTCGCTATAGGCACTGGCTCTACGATTACCTGACATGTGCTGGTTTTGGTTGGTAGCTGCAATTGAAAAATTTTTTCGTAGCGCCGGGGCGCCAGACCAGCGGATTCGGTCAAGAAATTGGCAACCTCTGGAAACCGAGATAATGCAGACCAATGCTGCCGGCGACGATTATTTTTCGCCCCGGAAATTCCACACCATCGGCGCAGGGTATGGTTCATTTGATAGATGTTGAGATGGCGATCAAAAAGCAAAATTCCCCGCACATCGGTATCCAGAACCAGCGACTGAACGCCTCGAAACAACTGACAGCGGAAATAGAGTTGGCTGGAAAAAATGCCCAGGGAAACCAGCAAGCCGATCACCAGTGCAGTGAGCATCACAGAATAGTACCGGGCGAGCAAATAATATCTGTTTTTGACCAGCACGCCCAGTTCATGCCAATTCTTGTTGCGCATCACCAGTAGCGGCGGCATAAATTCACCCCGGCGTACCACTCCCACACAGCCCATGTTAGGGAAGCATGCTTGCGGTTGCAGACTGGCGTCTAATAAAATTTCGCCTTCCTTACTGGAGGCAATGATACCATCGGCACCATTGGTGCCGATGGCTGATAGTTTTTTAATCCCAGATATGTACACCGGTAAGCGACGCTGTTGGATTTGCTCGAAACGATGGTTCAGAACGATCAACTCTCTATTTCGTCCAGCGATGAGGATTTCCAGTTGATTGTCACGATTGAGATTGGCCACGTTAGCGCTGATGAATGACAGATTATACTGCGATTGCCGGATTTTCTCGAGAGTCAACGGATTGAGTTCAATAATTTTGGATTGGACGTTCCGATCCGAATTGCATTCAGTCCACGCCAGCAACTCCTTTTTGCTATCCCCATCGATGTCTTCATAAAAGAGGACATAATTGGAAAATTTATTACTCACCGGTCGCCACCTGATCACCTGCGGTTCAGGTCTCAATGCAAAAGTAATCAAATAGCTCTGTCGATCGTTAAATCCACCGTAATCGGCCCCGTTGGCGGGAGCTGTGCCAAAGCACAAAATCTCTGGCTGACCATCGCCATCGAAATCATCCAGGAAATTATCGCGCGGTGGAGAACCAATGATCTCTTTGCCAATTAATTTTCCATCGGCCAGCGAATGTACCAATACCCCGCGGGGCAGGCGAGCATAGCCCGTCGTGATGACGGTGATCAGCTCCTCTTGCCCATCCTGATTTATGTCCTGCAAGTACAGACCCCGAATAAACGGGTCCCATTCGAAGCTGCCACCATCTTCCATTCGCGGCTGGCCATTGATCAAGAAAAAAGAGGATTGCTTTTGGCCGCGATGATCGACAATGCTCAAAAACAGCGAATCATGGCGGACGAAGGGCACCAGAATCTCCTGCACGCCATCATGATTGCAGTCCATTGGAGTAACACAATTGAGAATATGGCCGGCAAAGAGGGTTTGTTCCATGGTCTTGCCCTCAAAAGTCACCAGCAAAATATAAGAACCTGAGCGGCCTGGTGCTAATGAATTGTAAATGGCAATGATTTCGGTGAATCCATCGCCATTCAAATCTGCCAGGACGAGATCATCACCCGCAATCGGCTGCTGGCTGTGGAAACGGTACGGCTGTTTTTGCGGTTGCCAGATGGCGTGCTGCGCAGAGGAACAGTTCAAGCCCGCGATGATTAGAAAAAGCGCAATGGTGTTTTTTAAAACCTTCTTTGAATCGCAACTGTCCGTTCGAGTCATACCCAATAGCGACCGAAGTACGTGCATCTGTTCCCAGTCTCCAGGCAATTTTGAATTCAGTTTGATCAATTCTATTCAGCGAATAACCGCAAATAAATCGAGAGAACGGTTTGCAAATGCCACGCCAGAATTTTATCTGTTATCAAATTTTCAATTTCCATTGGATTATACCAACATTGGCGTTTATCTGAGAACATTTTTTTATTGAACGAACCTGCCTGATTGGTATCGGTTGACAGAATTCGCCGTTGTTGATGGCGGTTTTACAAGCCGCGCGGTTGGCATCCTTGGCTCGCGATCTTTTTTGATGTCCAAATAAAAAAACCATTTGAAATAGAAAATCTTTTGCCGTATATTTGAGCAATCAAAAATCACCTAAGCGGAACATAGCTTTGCCGCGAAAGTCGAACGGTCATAACTGATCATGTCAATTGCCAATTCAAAAAATTTCCGATTGTTTACCAGCAACCGTTTGGAACTACTTGCTGACCAATTGGCCGAGTTGGTGAGGCAACCATTGGATTCGCCGATGGCGCCAGAGATCATCATCGTGCAGAGCAAGGGCATGGAGCGCTGGCTGGCCCTCGAACTTGCCCGGCGTTTGGGTATCTGCGCCAATTTCCAATTTCCATTTCCAAACGCATTCGTCTCTGATATAATCCGGAAAGTAATTCCCGAGGTTCCAGAACCATCGCCGTTCGATCCGAAATTTTTGACCTGGAAGATCATCGAATTGCTGCCGCAGTTGTGTGATACCCCCGAATTTGCGAGTCTCCAAAAATATCTTGGCAACGAACGGTTGAGCTTGAAACAGGTGCAATTGGCTGAGAGGATCGCCGATCGTCTGGATCAATATCTGCTCTACCGTCCGGATTGGATTTTTCGGTGGGAACAGGGCGAGGAAAATCACTGGCAGGCCATGCTTTGGCGAGCACTGGCCGCGGCAAATAGCAGCCAGCATCGGGCGGCGCTGGCCCGACGATTTATGGAAATGCTGGCGGATTCGGCAATGCCTCGTCCCGATTTTCCGCGGCGCATTGCCCTGTTCGGCATTTCGGCGCTGCCGCCGTTTCATGTTCAAATTTTAGCGGCCATTTCCCGTTTTACCGAGGTCAATCTGTTTCTTCTCAATCCCTGTCGCGAATTCTGGTTGGATATTTTGTCCGACCGCGAGATCGAGCGGCAGGCCGGCAAACATGGCGCACGTGATCTGCTCCCCGAAGACGCGCTGCATCTGGAGCGGGGCAATAGCCTGCTCGCCTCCATGGGCGCATTGGGGAGAGATTTCCTCACCATGATCTATGATCTGGAACCACAGGATTTTTCCGAATTCGAAGACCCTGGCCAAACCAGTTTGTTAACCCAGCTCCAATCAGACATTTTTCATCTGGTGGATCGCAGCGAGGGTATGGCACCGCTTCCCATCGCCGCCGATGATCGCTCGATTCAGGTGCATTCCTGTCACAGTCCCATGCGCGAGGTGGAGGTGCTGCAGGATCAATTGCTCCATCTGTTCCAGCAAAACACCGAGCTGCAGCCGAAAGATGTGCTGGTCATGACGCCGGATATTGAAATTTATGCCCCATACATTCAGGCAGTGTTCGATTTGCCGCTGGATGATCGCCGACGCATTCCATTCAGCATCAGCGATCGGCAGGCTCGCAGAGAACATCGCGAACTGGGGATATTGCTGTCGCTGCTGGAATTGCCCCAGAGCCGCCTGAGCGCAGTTCAAGTGTTGACCCTGCTGGAATCGCCGGCCGTGCGCCGCAAGTTCAATTTGACCGACAGCGAGATCCAGCTCATCCGTCAGTGGATTATCGCCACCCGCATTCGCTGGGGGATCGATGCCGATCAGCGCCGGAGCTGGGGATTGCCTGGCGTTCGCGACAATACCTGGCGGGCGGGACTGGATCGTCTGCTATTAGGCTATGCCATGGCGGGCGGCAATCAGCAGATGTTTGGTGATATTTTGCCCTACGACCTGATCGAGGGCGACGACGCGGTCGTACTCGGCAAGTTTCTGGAAATTGTCGAACAATTGTTCCACGATGTGGCGGCTTTGCGACAACCCAAAACCCTGGCCGACTGGGCCGAGTTTTTGAGCGGGCTCAGCCATCGCTATTTCGAGCCCTCGCCGGATACAGAATCCGACTGGCTGCGGCTGCAGCAGCAAATCAGCGATTGGGCGACGATCCAGGCGGCGACAGGCTTTACTGAAAAAATTGACTGCGAAATCATTCGACATTATCTTATCCAGGCGCTGGAAAAAGAGTATTCGGGCACGGGTTTCCTCAGCGGCGGCATCACCTTCTGTTCCCTGCTCCCCATGCGCAGCATCCCATTTGCCGTCATCTGCCTGCTGGGAATGAACGACAATGCCTATCCCCGGCCGGAAAAGCATCTGGGATTCGACCTGCTGGCAAAACAGCCGCGGCCTGGTGATCGCTCCCGACGCAAAGACGATCGCTACCTCTTTCTCGAGGTCTTGCTCTCCGCTCGAAAAATGCTTTACATTAGCTACGTGGGCCAGAGCATTCAGGACAATAGCATCTTGCCGCCCTCGGTGTTGGTCAGCGAATTGTTGGACTATATCGATGCCGGGTTCCAGGTTCAGGGTCAGAAGGCGAGCGATCACCTGGTAACTCGCCATCGCCTGCAGGCCTTCAGCCCGGAATATTTCCAGGCCAATCCAAAGTTATTTAGCTATGCCAGCGATTATTTTCAAACCGCCCAGCGTCTGCTGCAACCCCGGCAGTCCCCGGCCCCTTTCATTGCAGCCGGATTAACGGCCCCGGGTGAAAAGTGGAAAGAGATCCAGCTCGAGGATCTGATCCGCTTTTTCAACCAGCCGACCCGTTTTCTGCTCAATCAGCGATTGAATATTTTTTTGAAAGATGAACCCAGATTAATTGAAGAGACCGAGGCGTTCGACCTTAAGCTACTGGATCGCTATGACCTGGCGCAAGAGCTTTTGGCCCGCAGATCCGAAGGCCGGGAATTGTCCGAACTGTTGCCGATAGCCAGAGCTGCCGGAAGGCTGCCCCATGGCCGAGTTGGCGAGTGCCTGTATGATGACCTGCGGCTGGGCATCGAACAATTCGTGCAGCGCAGCATGGCGTTTCTCCAGGCTTCGCCGCTGGAACCACTGCCAGTTGACTTGCAGATTGACCAGTTTCATATCACCGGCAAAATTACCGGCATCTATCCGCAATATCTGGTACAGTACCGCTACGCAAAAGTGAGCGGCAAAGATCGGTTGCGGCTCTGGCTGCAGCATCTGCTGTTGAATCTCATCCGGACGAACGATTATCCGGAGAACAGTCTGTTGATCGGTTTGCATCCAGAGTCCAAGTCGCCGGAATGGGTGGGTTGGGAGCTCCAGCCGATCCCCGCAAGCAAAGCCTTGCTGGCGGAATTGCTCCAGCTTTATTGGCAAGGCCTGGTTCGGCCGCTGCATTTTTTTCCCGAAAGCGCCTGGCGCTATGCCCAGCGATTGGTGGAAAAGAACCAGTCGGCGGAAGACGCTCTCAAGCAGGCGCAGAAGACCTGGCAGAACAATGACCATGGCTGGAGCGAAAGTGCCGATGAGTACTATCAACTCTGCTTTCGCGACAGCGAGCCTCTGAACGATGAATTTCAGAAACTGGCCCTGGCCGTGTTTCAGCCGTTCATCGAACATCAAAGGTTATTATGATCGACAGGGATGCTCAATTCACCATTTCAAAATACCCGTGAGTAATTTAATGGATGCCTTTCCCAAATTTGATCTCATTAACAGCAAACTGGAAGGAACAACGCTGATCGAAGCCAGCGCTGGCACCGGCAAAACTTACACCATTACCGCCCTATTTCTCCGGCTGATTCTCGAAAAGGAGCTGTCGGTGGATCAAATTTTGGTGGTTACCTTTACCGAAGCAGCTACCGAAGAGCTGCGAGATCGCATCCGGACCGCACTGCGCCAGCTTCGCGACCTGTTGAGTGGCAAAACTATCCCGTCCCAGCTTCCAGTAGCCCTCATCGAAAAGTTCCGGCAGGTTCCCCGGGCCAATGTTCGGCTGGATCATGCCATCCGCCAATTTGACCAGGCAGCCATATTCACGATCCATGGCTTTTGCAAGCGCATGTTGGACGAGCTCTCCTTCGAAAGCGGCAGCCTGTTCGACACCGAGCTGGTCGCGGATCAGGCGCAGATGAAACTGGAAATTGTGCACGACTTCTGGCGCCGGCATTTTTATCAAGCATCGCCGCTTTTTGTCCGGTTTGTTCGGCAGCAAGGCGTGACACCCGAAGCGCTTTTCAAATTGGTCAATGTGCGGATCATCCAACCCGACTTCAAAATTCTTCCCTCCATCCAGCGGTTGGCAACAACCGAACCATCGGCCTATGCCGCGGCGGAGGAATGGCCTTTTGCCAGGCAGGAGCAGACTTACGAAAATTCCTATCGTGAATTGCGCCAGGCCTGGCTCAATTCTCGGGCTGAGGTGGCCGACATTCTACTGCATAGCGAACACCTCAACCGCGGGCGCTATCGTCTGGACTACGTTGCCAACTGGCTCAGCCGGATGGATGCCTTACTCATCAGCGAGGTAACCAATCTGGAGACTTTCGATCAATTCAGCAAATTCACCCAATCGGAGATTGAGAAGGGTACCAAAAAGGGCTGCCCGGTCCCCAGCCATGCCTTTTTCAGGCTTTGCGAACAATTCAAACAACATCGGGAAGAATTGCAACAGGCGTTCGAGCAGCAGTTGTTGGTGCTGAAGGTCCGGCTATTTCAATTTATGGGCGAAGAATTGGCTCGCCGAAAGCAAGAAAAAAATATCCAGTCATTCGACGATCTGCTGCTCAAGCTCTATGCGGCTTTGCAAGCGCCGTCGAGTTCGGAGCTGACAGCAGCCATTCGAATCAAATATCGCGCCGCGTTGATCGACGAATTCCAGGACACCGATCCCGTGCAATACGCAATTTTTAAAAACGTTTTTCAGCCGCCAGATGCGACACTGTTTCTCATTGGCGACCCCAAGCAGGCGATCTATGGGTTTCGGGGGGCGGATATCTTTGCCTACATGACCGCGGCCAGAGAAACCCCGGCTCGCTTTACGCTGGTCCATAATTGGCGTTCTGAACCTGGCCTGATTGCGGCCATCAACGCGATTTTTGGTCGCTCAGGTCTGCCATTTGTCTATCCGGAAATTCCTTTTGTGCCCAGCGAGCCGGCCGATCGGACTGAGCGTGAATATCTCAATAGCAAAGGCAATCGGGAGGTGCCGCTGCAACTGTGGTATCTCGATGCGTCGCAATTTGGCGATGGTCAAAAGCCACTGTCCAGGGAGCTGTCCCGCAAGCTGATCTATCGAGCGGTGGCCGCGGAAATTTCCCGGCTGCTACAGGCGAGCCAGCAAGAACAGCTAAGCATCGATGGCCGGCCGGTGCGAGAACAGGACATTGCGGTGCTGGTGCGGCGAAATAGCGAAGCGCTGCAAATGCAACAGGAACTCGCCCAACTGCGTATTCCAGCCGTGCTTTATAGTACCGAAAACTTGTTCGACTCGCCAGAGGCCCTGGAACTGCAACGGCTGCTGACCAGCATCGCCGATCCCGGGCAGGAGTCGCTGCTGGCGGCGGCTCTGGCCACCGACTTCTTGGGCTTGACCGGCGAGCAGATCGAATCGGTGCTGGCGAATGATACCGAGCGGGAAAGCTGGCTGTTGAGGTTTCGCCAATATCATGAACTCTGGCAACAACGCGGTTTCATTCAGATGTTGCGTACATTTCTCTCCCGGGAGATGGTGTTGCCTCGATTGATGGCATTGGTCGATGGGGAGCGCCGGGCCACCAATATCCTGCATCTGGCCGAAGTGTTGCACCAGGAGTCGGTTGCCTCGAAATTGGGGATGGCCGAATTGCTGCAATGGCTGTCCGAGCGGCGAGATCCTCGCACACCTCGCCAGGAAGAGCATCAGTTGCGGCTGGAAAGTGATGAAAATGCGGTGAAGCTGGTCACCATCCACAAGAGCAAAGGGCTGGAGTATCCCATTGTTTTCTGTCCTTTTGCCTGGGATGGCTCTCGCATCAAAAGCACCGCCGATTATGTGATGTTCCATGACGAAACCGATGAGCGTCGCTTGACGTTAGACCTCGACGCAGAGCCAGGGTCGCAAAGTTGGGCCCTGGCCGAAAAAGAGCTTTTGGCCGAGAATCTGCGGCTGCTATACGTGGCCATGACCCGGGCGAAACATCGCTGTTATCTGGTCTGGGGCCGAATCAACGAAGCCGATACCTCTGCGCCGGCCTATCTGTTTCATCCGGCGAGCGCTGCCAATAGCCCATCACCGGTCGAAGCAATTGCGGCCCGATTCGAATCGCTGACCGACCAGATGCTATGGCAAGAATTGGATGTTCTGAGGCAAAACGCGCAGCCCAACATACAGCTTTTGCCGCTTCCTACCACGCCACCCGTTGAATATCGGCCTGCTGCTATCACCCGCCTGCGGCTTTCTCCCAAGCCTTTTGATCAGGTGATTGATAGCAGTTGGCGAGTAGCCAGCTTTTCATCCTTGATTGCCAACCGGGAGCATGCCGATGAAATTGTGGCCGATGAATATTTGACCCAAACGGCCGAAGCACCGCTGGTCACGGCTGCTGCGGTGTTGCAGGAAAACATCGAACCCACTGGCATCCATGCTTTTCCTTCGGGCAAAAAGGCTGGTCTGTTCTTTCATGAAATTTTTGAGCTAATGGATTTTCTGGATGTTGAATCGGCCGTTACCAGAGACCTAATTATCGGCAAGCTGATAGAATATGGCTTCGAGCCGAATTGGGAAGTCGAGGTCATGGCCATGGTGCGCCGGGTGTTAACCACGCCATTGGTGCCGGAGCAGCCGGAGTTTACGCTCTCGAAAATTAGCCGAAGCCAGCGAATGAGCGAGATGGAATTCTATTTTCCGCTTCAGAAATTGTCGCCGGAACGGCTGAAACTGGTATTTCAAAAACATGCGGGAAGGCAAGCGATAGATCACTTTCCCGAGCAAATCGACCGGCTGAATTTTGCTCCCACGCGCGGCTTCATGAAGGGGATCATCGATCTGGTGGTGCAATGGGAAGATCGATTTTATCTTATCGATTGGAAATCGAATCGGCTGGGAGACCGACTGGAGGATTATAATAAGCCTCGCCTGCAATTGGTCATGATGGAGGAATATTACACCTTGCAATATTTCATCTACCTCCTGGCGTTGGACGAGTATTTGAAAACCCGCTGGCCGAGCTACGATTACGATCGACATTTCGGTGGTGTGTGTTACATCTTTTTGCGCGGGGTCGATCCTCGGGCTGGATTGGAGTACGGCATTTATCGAGATCGTCCTTCGATTGAATTGGTGAACGAATTGCGGCAGCAATTGCTGGATAAAACCAATTTGCCCAAAACTGGTCAAGGATAATAAAACATCTCAAATCACAGTCGCCAACTATCCAATAAATTGTGATGTTCAATGCCCCAATTGCCAATCGAACCTGATGCTGCTTTGGATAAAGCAGGTTTGGTTTTGAGAATTGGGGATAGCATCCATTGGGTTGTTTCTATCCGCTGGGAGAATTTAGGATACAGTTCAATAATTTGGCCCAACGGATAGATGAAGCCAACGGATACAAACTCAAAAAAACATCCGTTGGGTAGTTTCTATCCGTTGGAGAATTTAGAATATCATCCAATAATTTGGCCCAACGGACAGATGAAGCTAACGGATATTTTAAAACTCAATGCTCAAACATCGTATTCCAAACAAATTGTAACTGGCAAGGTTCGAATCCCAGACAACTTGAATAATTGAGCATTGCAGCCGAAATTTATCATTCCAGTGGCCGGACAGGTTTGGAATTTGTTTTTTGGAATTTCTTCGTCCGTTGGGTTGTTTCTATCCGTTGGAAGAATAAAGGATACAGTTCAATAATTTGGTCCAACAAATAGATGAAGCCAACGGATATTTTAGGACTCAATGCTCAAAAATTTGGCCCAACGGATAGATGAAACCAACGGATAAGAAACCTTAAAGACGATCCGTTGGCTTTATCTATCAGTTGGGGGTATAAAAGATTTGATTTCTTAACTAAAGATAAATTTGGCCAATGGATATAAACCAAAAATAATATCCGTTGGGTTGTTTCTATCCGTTGGAAAAATATCTTCAGAAAATCAAGAAAGTCCCAACGGATGAATGCCGCCAATGGATAACAAAAAAATATCTATTGTCTTGTTCTTATCCACTGGCAGATTGGGGAAGCCAGGTGAGGCATCGCCTGGTATGCAATTTAAAAATGGCGCTAACGGTCATCGTTTTCAATCGAAATATTTCAATGAAAAAATTGCTAAATCAGCTTCTTCAACAGAATGGAAATTTCAGCAGCCTGGACCTTCATTTTGCTGAGTTCATCCAGCGGTTGGATGGCCGGGCGAGCGATGAGGTCTATCTGGCCGCGGCGCTGGTCAGTCGGTGGAATCGGCAGGGGCACATCTGTGTCGATTTGAAAGCACTGGCAGGTGTCTCCTTGCCCGCGACTGTGCCTGATGTCGAACTGCGCTGTCCATTGCTCGAGGATTGGGTTGCGGTGCTTCGTTCCAGTAAGACGGTGGGCAAACCCGGAGAATTCAAGCCGCTGGTATTGGATAGCCGCCATAAGCTTTATCTCCATCGCTATTGGGACTACCAGGAACGGTTAGCCATTAGCATTGTGCAGCGCGCCATGCGAACGACGGCTCATCTCAATTTGGAGCGGGCGCGAGAGCTCCTGGATCGATATTTTCCTCCCGGTGCCGATGCAGACGTTGATTGGCAGCGGTTAGCCGCGCTCACTGCACTCTATCAGGACTTCTGCGTGATCTCTGGCGGGCCAGGTACAGGCAAGACGACTACGATTGCACGCATCATGGCTTTCCTGCTCGATTATTTTTCAGTGCAACCGCTGCGGATCGCATTAGCCACACCCACGGGCAAGGCCGCCATGCGGCTGCAAGAGGCCATTCGGCTGGCCAAAAGCCAGTTACCTTGCTCCGAAATTATTAAACAGCAGATGCCTGAGACCGCCGCTACCATCCATCGCTTGCTGGGTGCTATTCCCAATTCACCCTATTTTCGGCATCATGCCCAAAATCCGCTGCCCGTCGATGTGATGATCGTCGATGAAGCGTCGATGGTGGATCTGGCGCTCATGGCCAAACTGATGCAGGCATTGCCAGACTCCGCCAAGTTGATTCTGGTGGGCGACAAAGATCAACTGGCATCGGTAGAAGCAGGCGCGGTACTGGGAGATATTTGTGACACAGGCAATGCGCATCCGTATTCCATAGAATTTTATCAGCGTATCAATGACGTCTCTCCGTACCCGGCCACGCGACCACCGGCGATTGGCGAGGCAGCGGCGTTGCAAGATTGCATTATCCAGTTGCAAAAAAGCTATCGTTTTGGCCGCGACAGCGGCATTGGGGCTGTGAGCCGGGCAGTGAATCGGGGGGATGGAACTGCTGCGTTACAGATATTGCAGGGATTGGATTTCCCGGATGTTCAGTGGATCGAGCTGCCGCCGCCGAGAGCGCTGGCCGGTCATTTGAAAGAGCTGACAATTACTAATTACCGACCATATCTTCAGGCCGAAACACCCCAGGAGGCGTTCGACCGGTTTGATCGGTTTCGTATCCTGTGCGCATTGCGAGAAGGCCCCTATGGTGTGGCAACGATCAATGCGATTATTGAAACCGTATTGCAGGAAGCTGGATTGATTCGTCCGGATCGACTTTGGTACGCCGGTCGGCCGGTCATGATCAGCGTAAACAGCTACGAGCTGAATCTCTTCAACGGCGATGTGGGAATTGCCCTGCCCGATCCCGAGGCGCGAGGCGAATTGCGGGTCTTTTTCGTGGCCGCCGATCAGACGCTACGAAAATTTCATCCCCTGCGATTGCCGCCTCATGAAACCGTTTACGCCATGACTGTGCATAAAAGCCAGGGTTCAGAATTCGACCATGTGCTTTTGCTGTTGCCGGATCGCGAGTCGCCAGTGCTCACCCGGGAATTGATTTACACTGGAATTACGCGCGCCAGAAAAAGCGTGACGATCTGGGCCACGGCGCCCGTTTTTTTAACCGGCGTGTCCCGCCGCATTGAAAGGACATCCGGCTTGCGCGATGCGCTATGGAACTGATCGCCATGGCATGGTGCTCGGCTTTCGCCACGTAATCAAGACCGCGAATTGCGCGAATTAATCGAATTACGCTAATTTAAGCGTTCGTGGCATTCGTGTCCACTCTCGTAATTCGCGGTCGAGTTTGGTTCATCGATCACATCAAAATAAAAGGTACACCATGAAAAATTTTCGCTATGCCCGCTGGCTGCTCTTGCCCATGATCTTGATAGCAGCCGGTTCATGTGCCAAACGCATCTATCAGGTGGCCTATCCGACACTGAGCGACGGCCGCTACGATTCGGAATTTCCTTATAAAAATTGTTCCTCGGAACTGGAGGCGCTCAGTGCTACGGTCACCAAAGTGATCTGCACCACTTCTTACCAGAAATACTATTTTCCCCTGGACCGAAAAGTCCAATTGGCCGCACCCCGGAAACGACTATTCGAATTGGCCACCAAATCTATCGAGCTCCGCAACACCGTCTCCGGTACTGCCACGATCATCTATTCTCAGGACAGGCGGCTGGCCCTGCTCACCTGTGCGCATGTGGTCAGCAAGCCCGATACCATCATCGGCTATCATCGTCGGGAAGATAACTCGAGTCCCCAATATGTCCAGAGCATTGCCGTGAAGCGCAGCCAACAGATTCTGGGCTTTGGCTTGCCGGAGGACGGGGTGCTGGAAATTTTGTTGCTGGACGATGAAAACGACATTGCCATTTTGAGCAAGGAGTTCAAAACCCTGCCCGAACGAGCACTGCCGGTTTTGAGCTATCCTCTGGGCAAGGCGCGCGAACTGCAATGGGGTTCGTTCGTCTATCTCCTGGGCTACCCTCTGGGCTATAAGGTCATCACGAAGGGGATTGTGAGTCAGCCGGATCGTGATCGAAAAGGCTCGTTTGTTATCGATGCATTGTTCAATCGTGGCCTCAGTGGGGGCCTCTTATTGGCTGTACGTGATGGTGTGCCCAATTTTGAAGTCGTCGGCATCACCGCATCGGCAGCCGCTGAGACGGAAACGGTATTGGTTCCGGCCAAAGATCGGGATTATGACGATGCCCTGCCCTACGAGGGGGAGATCTATGTGGAGAACCGCAAAACCATCAGCTATGGTATTACCAAAGCCATTTCGGCAGAGGCGATTTTGAGTTTGTTGCAAAAGAATCGCGAGGCGCTGGTGAAGCAAGGTTATGATTTCAAATTCTAACTCAATGGCTGCCGCATCACTTGCGCCAGCAGCAACCAGCGAATATTTCATCCAAAAGAATATGGGCCTGGAAAATGATCATTGGTTTTAAAACATGACTGCCCTCAACCATGTCACAATCATATTTCAATTGTATATGTTAGTTGTGTTCCACCTACGAAAGTGAGACGCTATGACCAGCAAAGAAATCGTAATCAGAACCATCCGCTTCCAGGGCGCCCCGCGGCTGCCGTTTGATTTTCCCGAACCTTATGGCTCGGATTTTCTGTGGATCAACATGTCCCCCTCGCCGGATGAGCGGCCTCGCAGCGGTGTGGACGAGTGGGGAGCCGTGTGGGAAAATATCGGCCAGATGAGTCTTGGCGAAGTGAAAGATTTCCCGCTGAAAAATTGGGATGAATTTGATCGACTGCCGATGCCAAATGTTCACGATCCTGAGCGCTGGCGCCATCTGGAAAACATACGTGACAGGGCCCATGGCAAATTCATTCTCGCCCAGGGAATTTCCATTTACGAGCGCGTGCATTTCATTCGGGGATTGGAAAATACGTGGCGGGATATTTACGATGCACCAGACGAATTGGGAACGCTCATCGATCGATTGGTGGAAATGAATCTCGTCGCTATCGACCGCTATGCAAAACTCGGCGCAGATGGCTATATCATGGCCGATGACTGGGGGTTGCAACAGCAACTAATGATTGCGCCGGCCTCCTGGCGGGCCATCTGGAAGCCGCGTTACAGCCGCATCTTTCAGGCAGTGCACAAGGCCGGGATGCTGACGTTCCTCCATAGTTGCGGCTACATCGTGGATATTCTGGATGATTTGATTGAGATCGGGCTGGAGGTGATCCACATGGATCAACAGGAGAACATGGGGCTGGAACTTCTGGGAGAGCGCTTTGGCGGCCGCATCACTTTTTTTGCACCGGTGGACATTCAGCAGACCATGGTGCACGGCTCGCTGGATGAGATTCGGGCCTATTGCCGAAAAATGGCCCGATGTCTGGGACGACCGTCCGGTGGGTTTATCCCCCGCTGGTACTCAGACCCGGTGGGCGCCGGCCATCGCTCGGAGGCCATTGCCGCCATGTGCCAGGAGTTCCTGAACATTAGCCAACAACTATTAGCCGCGAAATAATCGAATTGGCTGGAAGGGCGGCTTCGCGTAATTGGGCGGAAGTGGGGTAATTGGCGGGAACGTTGGTTCGACCGCGCATGGCGCGCATGAAACGAAACCCGCAAATCGGAAGGTTCGCCGAATCGGTCGAAATCGGCTTAATTTGCAATCAGCGGGATCACTGAACCATCGTACAACCATGCAATCAGTATCAGTACCTTCAAATACGATTATCCAGGGCTCCATTTCTCGTGGCATTTTTCGATTGGCACTGCCGGCCATGATCTCCTCGGTCTCCATCATGGCCTTCGAATTCGTGGATTTGTTCTGGATTGGCAAACTGGGTGCAAGGGCTGTGGCTGCCCTGGGTGCGGCGTCCTTTGTGCTCTGGACTATCAAGGCGCTGGCCAATTGTGTTGCCGCAGGATTGAATGCGTTGATTGCTCGCAATGCAGGTGCTGGGAATTTTTTGCGGGTTCAGATGTGGGCGTCGCAGGGGCTGGTGCTCACCTTTCTGTTTTCGATCGTGGTCGGCGGCCTGACCTATCTGACGAATTTGTTTTTGTTTCAGCTATTGGGGTTGGAACCCGAAGTGGCACGTCTGGCGCAGCGGTATACGCTGATCCTCACGCTGGGGATGGTTTTTATCTATGGTTCGATTTCGCTGGATAGCATTTTTCGCGCGGCGGGTAATACCTTGATCCCCATGCTGATCATTGTTGCCTCATTGGTGATGAATGCGATACTCGATCCCTTTTTTATTTTCGGCTGGCTGGGATTTCCCCAAATGGGCATGCCTGGGGCAGCGCTGGCGTCGGCGATCTCCCATGTTTTTTCCTTTGTTCTCCTGCTGACGCAATTGCCACAGGTCCGCATTCGGCTCCAATTTGGGCTTCAAGCGTTCCGCTCGAACGCAATAGAGATTTTTCGCATCGGTTCGCCCATCGGGGCCCTGGGCGCGATCTTTTCCATCATTTACATCTTGCTCTCAAAAAACATCGCCTATTTCGGCACGGTGCCATTGGCCGCCATTTCGATTGGCCACCGGATCGAAGGGATTCCATTTTTCATTGCGTTCGGATTTTCCATTGCGGTAGCTACGGTGGTGGGACAGAATCTCGGCGCCGGCCAACCCGAGCGAGCGCAGCAGGGCGCACGGTTGGCGCTGGCCTATGCCGTGAGTTTCCTCGGTGTCATTTCCGTTGGCTTTATGTTGTTTGGTAAACCGATGTTGCGGCTGTTCATCGCTGATCCTGCCGTGATTGCCGAAGGCTATCGCTACCTGTTTGCAGTTTCGGTTTTTGAGATTTTTCTGGCGCCAGAGGTGATGCTCGAGGGTGCGTTCACGGGCGCTGGCGATACCAAACCGCCGTTCCTGATTTCCATTCCGTTGACATTGTTACGAATTCCGCTGTCGTACCTGTTTTCAATCAGATTTGACTTCGGCGTGGTCGCCATCTGGTGGGTGATCAGTGGCTCGACGTTTTTGAAAGGCATCTGCTTCTGGCTCTGGTTTCGCCGGGGCAAATGGAAGGAAAAACGGATTGGGTAGCAAGTGTGAGAAGAGCTTGCGGTTAGTGGGTCAGTCATTAGTGAACAGTGCCTCGTCCTGAATCCAGTTGAGGGAAGTGGATCGTTTGGTAAAACAGCACTGGTTGGTGTAAACGAATGCCTGTTACGGTTCGAAAGCTCGGAGGGGCATGGGCATCAGGCGCATTCGGTCGTCAGACGATTGGGGATGGGACTGATTCTTCGAATTCAGCGGATCGGCGGTGAGAAAATAAATTGAAAGGCCTGATAGAGTGCTAAACCCAACGGATTAAGTATAGTGTTAATTTTTGATCGTCAGCCGCAAACGAAGTTTTGTATTATTGGAGAAAAAGACCTTGATTTAATGCTCAAAAAGTATATATTACTATCCGATTGAAATACCTCACTATCAGGATGCGAAATCGGCTGCGCGACAGCCGGTAGCGCCGGGGGATGGCCGAATTTTGAACAGCAGGGGGCAGGAGGATGTGGCTGCTGGCCGCGGCTGGCGTTTCTTTGGCAGCAAGATTCGATGGCGCAATTTTAGCTATTGCAACCGGGGGAGGAACCGCTTCTTCGAGCAGAGGCATGAATATTTTTATCACAGGCATCAACGGTTTTATCGGCAGCAATCTGGCGCGCTATCTGGTCGCGCTGGGGCATCGGGTCAGCGGCTCGGTGCGAGCCACCAGCGACCGCTCGTTTATTGCTGATTTGCCGTTGCAGTTGTTCGTCGGTGACATTGGTGAACCGGAATTTCTTGGGCAGGCACTGGCCGAACAGGATATAGTTTTCCACATCGCTGCCTTGGCCTCGGATTGGGGCGCAATGGAAACGTTTTATCGGATTAATGTCATCGGCACCATGAATGTGGCGAACGCCGCGCAGCAAGCAGGAATCCAGCGACTGGTTTATTTGAGTTCAACCGCGGTCTATGGGTTTACTGGCTATCGCGGTCGCGTGGAAAGCGATCCTAAACCCACCATCAATTTTCCTTATGCTGCCACCAAGTTGCAGGCCGAATCCTGGTTGCGAAATTTTGGCCGGAAGAATGCGCTGCCGGTGACGATCATCCAGGCTGCCAATGTCTATGGCCCAAACGATCGGACGTTCAGTTTGAAATTTCTCCCGGTGCTGGAAAAAGGACTGATTCCGTTGATCAATCGCGGACAGGCCTGGACCTGCCCCACCTATGTCGAAAATCTTGTCAATGCCCTGTGGCTGGCAGGAAATCATCCGCGCGGCATTGGGGAAACCTTTATCATTTCCGATGACCTGGAAATCAATTGGGCTCAATTTGTGGCGGAGTTTTGCCGGCAGTTGAACATTCGTGTGCCCCGTCTGTCCGCCAGCTTTCCGGTAGCGTATGCACTGGCCAGTACCATCGAGGGACTTTATCGACTGCTACGGCTGCGGCAGGAACCCATCCTCAGTCGCTATCGCATCTGTAATTTTGGAATTGATTATCATTTCTCGATCCGAAAAGCCCGGGAATTATTGGGCTATTCGCCGCCCATTGGCATACACGAGGCCATTCGACGCACGGTTGAGTGGTATCGACACTATCAAAGAGGGAAGGAACATGAAAATCGTCGCAGTTGACTCTCGGTCTGATCTGAAAAAATTCATCGAGTTCCCCTACCAGATCCATCGACAAACAGCCAATTGGATACCGCCCCTGCGGCTGGACCAGTACCACATTTTCAACCCCAAAAAGAACTCGGTGCTGCAACATTGCGATTATCAATGCTTCCTGCTGTACCAGCAACAGCAAATTTGCGGCCGGATAGTGGCCTACATCAATCATGTGGCCAGCGAGTATTGGGGGGAAAAGGTTGGCTTTTTCGGTCATTATGAATGCATCGATGATTTCGAGTCATCCTTGCTGTTGCTGGAGACGGCGGCTAATTGGTTACGGGCCCGAGGCGCCAGGAAAATGTGGGGGCCGTGGAATTTCGTATCCCAGGACATGGGATTTATTTGTGAGGGCTTCGATCTTCCACCCATCGTTCTTTCTTCCTACAACCCGCCGTATTACAATGATCAGATGCTTCGCTTCGGTTTGCATAAGATCAAAGACCTGCTGGTTTACAACTGTGACTTGAGCAAAGGCTACCGGATTCCCGAACGATTTCTGAAATTTACTGATCGCATCGCCGAGCGCTATCGGGTTACGGTGCGCCCGATCAACATGAAGCAGCTCGTGGCCGATGCCCGGATCATTGTGCAGTTGACCAATGAATCCATTGCCGGTAACTGGGGGTTCTATCCGGTAGCCGAATCGGAAGCGGAACAAATTGCCGCAGATTTGAAACTGATCGTGCATCCCGAGCTGATCTTGATTGCCGAGGTGGATGGACAACCCATCGGTTATCTGCTCACACTGCCCGACATCAACGTGATCCTCCGCCATCTGAACGGCTCGCTGTTTCCCCTGGGCCTGGTTAAATTGTTACGGGGAATCAAAAAGATCCGGCGGTACCGCATCTGGGCATTGGGCTTGCTGGCACCATATCAGAAAAAAGGCATCTCCGTGCTCATGTTCCGCCGGTTGAATGATATTCTGGCCAATCAGAACGTCTACATCGAGGCGAATTGGGTGCTGGAGGACAATGCACTGATGAATAATGCGCTGATCCAGTTGCAGTTCGAATTGGTGAAGAAATATCGAATTTATGAATTGCTTCTGGAATAATCCGCCGATTGGTACCATCGGCCTGGCGAAGGGATTTTGATGACAAATAGTGGAAATGCTGAGCAGATTTTTGGATGGGCCGTGACTGATCAACTGGAATCAAGATGCCCACTCCATTTTAGCCAGCAGCCTTTTGGTTTAACCAAACTATACAATCGAGATGTAACAGGACATCAATCAGAGAACAGCACACTTGCAGGAGGATGTGTAATGAGTGCCGAAAAATCGTTTCATAGCATTTGTCGCTGGACGTTCAATCCCGGCAAAGGCGGCTTTGTGCCCGGAGATATTCGTCCCGAATGGAATAGCGAAAATTTCGACACGGTGAAAATGATCCAATTGGTCAAAGAACAGATCGTCCCGAGATTGCCGAACCATATCGTCATCGGGATCGAAATGCATTACGACACCGAAGTGAATGAGCAGAACGCCGCGGAGGTGGCGGATGCATTGACCAATTCCGGCTTTTACCTGGCCATGATCACGCCGGGCGCACATAGTCATTTTGCCTATGGCGGAATTTCCTCGCTCGATCCCAAAGAGCGGAGGGCAGCCGAAGATTTTGGGCAGCGGACGGTGGAACTGGCGTATGGACCATTGAAAAAAGCCTGGCATCCCGAGGCCACTCTGGCGCCGTCGTTCATTTTGTGGAATGGATCATTTGGTTATGACCTGGCTTCGATCGGGGTGCGACAGATGTATCAAAACCTGAAGGAGAGCGTGGCAAAATTGTGTCAGCATGAAGCCAAAAAGGGCGGGCGGCTGTACATCGGCTTCGAGCCCAAGCCGAATGAGGGACATCCGGCTATGCTCATCCCAACAGTAGCCAGCGCGCTGATTTTCTGGCGCAAGCTGGAGGAGGAGTTTGGCATTCCCCGAGCAAAAAAAGGGGTGAACAAGGAGTTCGGCCATTCGGAAATGATCGGTCTGGATCATGTTTACGACACGGTGGAGGAAATCGACCATGACGCCATTGTGCACATGCACCTGAATAGCCAGGGCTATAACGATGGCATCATTTTAGGCGGGCCGGGTAAATATGATGTCGATCATGGCGTGAGGATCAATGGGATGAACATTGCCATCGCTGGATTGATTCAGCAGGCGGATTTCCGACGCTGGAAAGGGCACGACATGCAAACCCGGGCGTACGACAATAGCCATCAGGGTATCGATCGGGTGGTGCGGAGCATCTTGAGCTGGGAAGCGTGTGCAGAGGCCGCTCGCAAACTGCCCGGCGACCAGTTGTTGCAGCATCTGGCCAATCGTGACACTGCGAAGGCTGAGGACTTGATGCGCGATGCCGTGGTGCACGCCCAACTCTGGTTCAACGAGGCGTACCGGCGTTGAGGTGGTGTTTTCGAGGGTTAAATTTATGATCAAGGGGTGATGGAAAAATAAATCCCGGGAAGCACTTCAGAGAGCCGTCGGCAGGAACCTTGCTGCCCACGGCTTTTTTTATCGAGCGCATGGTTCACAGGAGGCGAGATTGAGATACGAGCGAACATATTTGCTACGATGCCACAAAAAAAACGGGCCGAAAAATGATCTGGAAACTCACCATCGCCGGTGGGTAGAATCGCTTTCGCTGCGTTGAAAATTGTTGGGATCATCCTTTGCCGCTGGCCAAAGGATAACTTGCCACGAAGTCTTCAGCAACCCCAGACCCTAATCGATCGAAATGCCCCAGGCGGCCAGCCGAACCCGGTCGCCGGCAAGATCGTGGAAGCATTTCTTCGTGTCATTGGCCATGGTAGGCCACGGCACAATCGAGCATCCAGCAGATGCCTTTAGAATCGATAATTGATCCCCAGTCCCAGTTCCCAGCCCATAATGGTTGTCCCGCCGGGGAAGTCGCCAAACAGGAACTTGAGCCGGGGTAACATTTTCATCAGCGCAGAGAGCTCGATTTCTGGCTGCACTCCCAATCCAAAAATATCGACGCCGGGAAAATCGCCCTTGGGCAAATACGATTTGGCCTCGCCCAGAAAAGTCAGGTGAAAATGCTGACGATATCGCCAGCGATAATGTCCTTCCCACTCCAATTGGACGGGCGTCGATTGCTCTACCTCCTCCTGTAATATCCCACCGATGACGAGGCTATTTTTCCCTTTGCCGCGAAAGCGACCCAGCAACACCAGTTCATTGTAGCCAAAATATGACCGAAACTGGCCGGTCATGATGATGCTATTGCCCGAAACGAACACTTTCTGAGAAGCGATTTTGTCAGCCCCAAATTGAGTAAAAATGATGTCGGCAGCAACGGAGGTTGACGGGCTCAACCGCGCATCCAGCCCGGCAGTGATGAGCAATTCCTCACCGGGATCAAACGCATTCGTCATGCCCTTGATGGGTTTGAATTGTCCCTTGAATTGATAAGCGACCCCAAGCCCCAGCACAAAATTGTCGCTCAGGGATTTGGCCCAGGTGACGCCGGGGCAAACATTGAAGCCCTGACCAAAACTGGGCACCTGGAAGTTGAAATAATTGTAACTCAGATAAGCCGAGGTCAAAAATTGTCCCGACGTAAGTTCCACCATGCCGCTCGGGAGATTCAATCCCAAACTGAACACGAGATTGCTCGCCTCGTGATGATAGTTGCAGCTCAATTGGGTATCGGTAATACCGCTCAACTGCGCGACATCGCCGCTGATGTTGGCCTGATTGCCCTTCAAATAGAAACTCAGACTGCGGTTGACCGGATAGTAAACCGCAATTGGGATGGAAAATTCATTGATTTGAAACGGGCCTTCGATCTGCCAGCTCTGAAAAACCGGGAGTATGCTCACAGTTCGTTGCTGACTGATGATGTAGGCATCCTCTTCAGCCGCAGCCAGGGAGAGGAGGCTTGCCAATAGCGTCAGGGTGAATAGAGATTTCATTGTCTACCTTTCGACATTATTGAGAAGATGTTGGTACGATCCGCTGCTATCGCGCTGCTGGAAAAACGTTGCTTGAATTCGGCTGAGAGTTCAGCGATGCTATCGAATCAATAGCATCTTGCGCGTCGCCGAAAATTGGCCGGCAGTGAGCTGGCAGAAATAGACCCCGCTGGCTACAACCTGGCCGGCGGTGTTGCGGCCATCCCACCGGATTCGATAGGAGCCTGCCGCCTGGAGTTGATCCACCAGCCGGCAAATTTTTTGCCCCAACGCATTGCGGATCTCCAGCACGACCTGGCTGCGTTTGCCGATCTGATACTCCAACCAGGTCTCCGGATTGAATGGATTGGGATAATTCGGCTGCAACAGAAATTCGATCGGCTCAAGCGGAATATCCCCGCGATTGGCCTGGGCAAATTGCCTGGTGCCAATGATGATGGTCAAGTGGCGTGTGACCGCTTCCCGATCCAGGGCAATTTCAAAGCGATTGTCCTGGTAAGGAATGGCGCACCCATCGTCCCTATCCAGAATATAAATTTGAAATGCCGACGGCAGGTGTCCCTCGGGAAGCAAATGGATCGCTACCTGACGATGGGGAATGGTGCCGGAAATGGCAATGTCCCACGACTGCCCATCGGGATTGAGGGCTTTGAAATTGCCAGCAAACTGGTTTCGATGATCGATAATTGATAATTGCACATAGTCGCCGATCGGCGGTGCTTCCATAAAATCTCGGATGTCGGCCTGATCGGTTGCATCGTGCAGGAAGCCGATATAATTTTGGCTATCGATCAACATCGTATTTTTCATTTCAGCGAACAACTGCAGCACGAATTCATCCTCGTGCTGAATGGCCACGGCATTCTGGGGTTTGGGCAATCCCTTCGGTGCCCGGGCTGGGGGGATGGCAAAGGTGACCGGCCGGGTTTGAGTGTTGTAGACGAAATAGCCTTGCCACGGCTCCAGGATTTTTACGTTGTACTGATAGTCGCGTCCGTCATAATATACCGGTGGTTCCACCAGACCGCCCGTAGCTACCGAATCGGAAACAATGGGGAAGGGAAATGGGTTGCCGATCTGATTCCAACCCGGCTGTACTGTCATCTGGAACGGTACCGATGAATCAACGGAAAGCCCGTTCTCCACATCGAACAAGCGACCATCGCGCGTAATGAGCCAGAACGCCTGGCCCACCTCGAAGCGATCCGTCAGTTGCGGAAATTCGACATAGCTGGAGTCTGCCTGCCGCCAGCGAAGTAGCCGCCATTTTTTTTCATCACGTGGGCCATAGTCATCTGATAGCACCCGCAGGATGTCCGCTTGCTGCAGCTCCAGCGGGATGGAAATCATTTTATAGCTCACCGGCGGCAAAATGAGCGGCGCCAGCAGTTGTTCCACGGCCACTCGAATCACCGCAGGATGATTCTGGGCATCCACTGGCGGATGGGTCACTACGTTCTGCCCATCGGATAGGTAGATGTAATATTCGATGCCACGATAGGTCACCGAATCCGGCGGGATCATGGTCTGATAATTGTTGCCCGAGGCCTCCAGTTCGATATAATGCCAGGTGATTTCTCCGGCCTGACGATAATAGAGACGCTTCACGGTGGGCACAAATCCCGATGTCGGGCTGATGGTGAAGCTCAGGCTATCGCCGGCGACAACGGTGGAATCGTATTCCACCCGAATGGCCGCTTCCCGACCGGCGCCGGTCAACTGCACCGAATCCGGGCTATTGGGGGCGTTGCTGGCGATTACCAGCCAGGCGGATTTAGTGCCCGCAGTGATGGGTGAAAATTTCAGTGCAAATAGCAAGGAATCGGCTGGTGCAATGGGCTGGTTGCCAGTAATCTTCAGGATGGAGAAGCTATTGGCAGCCGAACCCATGATGTCCTGTTGAAAAATGGTCAGCGGAGCCATACCGTCATTGCGAATTTTGACCACTCGGACAGAATCCTCACCCAGTGCCAGCGCGCCAAAAGACACAATGGTCGGCGAGATGGCCATCAGTGGCGCGACGCCAATACCGAAGAGCGCTATGCTCTCATTCCCGCCGTTAGTTTCGATGCGCAGCGTCACGCCAATGGTATCCTGGCGGTTCGGAGCAAAACGAACGGCCAGCTTTTTAACCTGACCTGGCGTCAGCACAAAGCGAGTGGTATCGACATCGAAGCGAGCAGCCTCGGTGCCTACCAGTCGGATTCGCATCGCGTGCAATTCGAGATTCCCGATGTTGCGGATGGAAACGGTATCGGTTTTGGAGCGATTGATGAGCACCTCATGGAAATTGATGCTGAGCGGTGTCACCAAAATTTTGGCGGCTGCGCCGGTCCCGGTCACTATCACTGTAGTATCCCCGCCATTGCTAAAGAGGTTCAACGTTGCCTGGCAATTCTTGATAGAATCTGGTCGAAACGTCACCCGCAGCGGGCTGCTATCGCCCGGCGCCAGGGAAAATGAGCTGGGGTTCAGCGCAAACCTGGCGGCCTCGGGGCCAGTGATGGTGATCGTTCCAAGGTTCAGGTTTGCAGAACCGATATTTTTGACCCATAACGAGTCGGTCCGGGAACTGGCGAGCGGGACATTTCCGAACGCCAGCGTGTTCCGCGAAATGTCCAATTTTGGCGCTATGGCCAGACCGGTCAGGACCACGGAGGTATCCCGGTCGTTATTGGGAATATTGAGCCGGGCGATCTTATTGCCGGCAACATTGGGTGCAAAACGGATTTTGAAAAATTGGCTATCCCCGGGCATCAGCGTAAAGGTTGCATTGGTGTCGGCCTTAAATTGTTTGGCATCAGCACCGCTGAGACGCATGGGGCCAAAATCCAGCCGAGCAGCACCGCTGTTTTTGATTTTAATGGAATCGATTTTGGTGGTGCCCACCAGAGTCGGGCTGAAAGTGATAGTGAGTGGCGAGACGGTGATGCTGGCGCCAGGGGCTGTGCCATTCAAAATAACCGTATCGGGACTGGTGGCGGCATTGTTGCTGATGATCAACAGGGCGGTCTTGTTGCCCGGAGCTTTGGGCAAAAATCGCAGGAGTAACTGTCGACGCGCATTCGGAACCAATGTTGCGGGGCCACCGCCGTCAACAATCGCAAAATCGCCGGCAGCCGATCCGGCAATGGTCATGCCTTGAACCACGAGATCGGCATTGCCGCGATTGATCAGCTCAAGGTCCTGGTGCGATGAATCGCCCACCACCGCGCTGGGGAATTGTAGTATCGGCCGTGAAACCACCAGCCGGGGCACGATGTTACCAATCGGCTCATTGAATCGGGCCAGACCGCCGTCCAGGGTCCCAATCCACTTCTCGATGCCGCTTTCGATGCCAAACGCTCGCACATGAGTGCCCGGCAGGCCGGAGTTGATCGGATCAAAAATCGACCATTGGCTCTGATCGAAAAGCGCCAGGCCCCCGCCATCGGTGCCGATCCAGGCATTGCCACCGCCGTCGATGTCCACGGTCATGAGGTGATTGGAAGGCAGGGGCGAATTGGCCGCAGTGAAGATAGTCCAATTGCTGCCATCGAGCACCGCCAGACCGTCAAAGGTGGCGATCCATTTTCGTCCTCGCTCGTCGATAGCAATGTCGTGCACCTGCTGGTCTGGCAAATCGGAATTGGTCGTATCGAAAGTCGTCCAGGTCGATCCATCGAAACGGACCAATCCCGCCGGGGTACCCAACCATTTGATGCCCTGGTTGTCGATGGCGATGCAGTGAATGTCGTTCGTGGGGAGATTGGAATTCGACTGATGATAGACGCGCCAGGTGGTGCCATCGAAACGAGCGAGGCCTCCGCCAAGCGTGCCGATCCATTGGTGGCCGCTATCATCCAGGGCAATGGCTGCAATCCGATTGGATAGAAGTCCCGAATTGGTAGAATCGTAGACCGTCCAGCCGGAGGCCTTCCACCGGGCCAGGCCGCCGCCGAAGGTGCCGATCCACCGATTGCCATTTTCTTCGATGACAATGGCCCGCACGTCATTATTGGGCAGCCCGGAGTTGCTGGTGGTGTAGTTGGTCCAATTGGTGTTGTCGAATTGGGCCAAGCCATCCGTGCTGGTGCCGATCCATTTTTGCCCCAATGGGTCGATTGCCAGGCATTGAACCCGATTAGTCGGGAGCCTGGAGTTGGAAGTATTGTAAATGGTCCAAAATGGTGATAAACCCTGGCCAGTTAATCGCACCGTGTCCGGAGTGGTTTTGGAGTTGCTATAAATTAGGTAAAAGGCAGTTTTGATGCCCTGGCTTTCAGGCACGAATTGAAAGATCACAATTTCCGAATCCGCCGGCAAAATGGTAAAGGCATCCTGATAGCCACCGCCGCTGATGATGGAAAAATCCTGGCCATTCTTCCCCTGAATCATCGTGCTATCCACGTGCAAAACAGTACTGCCAATATTTTTGATGATCAGGGTGTCGTTCCTCGCCTGATCGACGCGCGTCGCTCCGAAATTCAAATTGGATTGCGACAGTCCCAGCTCAGCTTGCAATCGCAGCAGGTACAGGCCTGCCTGACCATCGGCAACGTAGATTCTGTCCTGCGCTACGGCCACATCCTGGGCCTGATGCTCGGTGTCGAAATAGCCAATCTCGATGGGTGCGTAAGGCTTGCTCACATCCAGGACAAAAAGGCCAGTATCTGCACCAGCAACATAGGCCAGGTTTCCCACCACGTCCACCGCTCGCGCATCCTGGATGACCTCATAAAAACCCACCTCCTGGGGCACCTGGGCCGAACTGACATCGTAGATACGCAGGCCGCCGGCGAAATAGGCTACGTAAGCATATTGGCCGACCACTTTGACATCATTGGCGTCACCAGGGCTGTCAGTAAATCCAAGCTCCATTGGCGTTGTTGGTGAACTCACATCATAAATCCGCAATCCGCCCCAGGAACAGGCTAAATAGGCAAGGTTATTAACGACCTGTACATTGAAAACTTCGCCCTGAATTTGCGCTGCGCCAATCACAGCCGGTGCCGCTGGATCGCTGATATCGATAATTTTTAGGCCATTGTAGCCAGCAGCCACATACGCGTAATTGTTTTGAACCCAGACGCCGAGTGCTTGCTCTGACGTTTCCTGATATTTGCCCAGGAGATAGGGCGTTGCCGGGTTGCTGATATTCAGGATTTGAACGCCACCAAAGCCCATTGCAACATACGCCCGATCGTTGATCACGAAAATATCTTCGATTCTATCGGTTAGTTTCAGGTTGCTGATAATGGCCGGCATTGCAGGATTGGAGATGTCCAAAATCGTCAACAGGCTGTCATTACCAAGGAAGGCATATTGGCCAAGACAGATCGCCTGACACTGGCCCTCGGTCCAATGGCCAAGCTGGGCTATATTTTCGTGCGTCTGCCCAATTGAAAAACTGGATGCGAGGCTGAGCAGCAGCAGAGCAATCGCTGATTTGGAAAATTCTTTCATAAAGCTACCTCAATTATCGTCGAATGGGTGGTCTGGGAGGCAACGGCAGGTTTTCAAACACTTCTGCACCGGAATTTTGCATTTCCTGGGCGGGTTCCCGGCTTTCCCGGCCTGGAATGAAATAGGAACCCAGGCTATTGTTCAAATGCCCCAGTCGCTGCTGAACCAATCGCTGGTGTGGTGATAGTTCGTTTTTCCTCGAATGTTCAGCTTTCAGGCCAGGTCGGTCCGGCCTTTCGGCCTGCAACATGGCGCGGCTTTCATCTATTTTGGCACTGGCCTCTCGAAATTGCGGATCCAATTTCACTGCCAATCGATAATATTCCAGGGCGGCATCGAACTGCTCGCCATCTTCCTTTTCCAGGCCCATACAATAGGCCAGAAAGGCCTGAATGTTTTTGGTAGGAATGCGCTGAATCTTCTCCCGCACCTCCGGCGTCAATTCAATGCCCATGCCATCGATCACGCGGAACACAATGTCTTTCTCCAATTTGAACACATTGTCCAGGGCGTCCTGCTGAATGCTAAACTCCGGCGTTGCGTTGGTTCGCACATCCCAGAACGCGATGTCCAGATGCAAATTTTCTGATTCGAGCACGTCGAAATTGCCGTGAATGATTTTGGCGGCGCTCAGCAATTTGCCAAACCGCGGGGCGGTGGCTTCATCCACCAGTCCCGATTGCCCCACCGCCATCTCCTCCAGCAATGCCTGCAGCCGCACGCGTTCCACCAGCACGAGACCCGGCACCTGGCTCAAATCGGTGATCATCATTTCGCTCAAGCCCAAACCCAGGGCCGAAAATTTCTGGTCTTTACCCTGGTAGGTCAGTGGGAAAACCGCGATGGAATTAGCGGGCACATTGGCGGAATTCAAATTCTCTTCCTGGCTTAGCAGTTGGCGCATTTCGGCCTGCATCATGTGGCGATGTAATAGGCGGTAACGCATGGCCATGGTCTGACGATAGGGCGAAAGCTGGGATACTTTGGTGAAACGCTTATAAACCAGCAGCGCAACCCGGTCCTTGTTTTCGGCCTCCAGCGTCATCCCTAGATAGGTCATGGTCTTGCCGTCCTGGGGATTTCGCTTGAAGGCTTGCAATAAGTAGTTTCGCGCTGGCCCAAATTGCTGTAGTTCATAGTAGCTAACGCCAAGCTCGCGCAGCGCTTCCACATCATGGGGATTGTTGCGCAGCCGTGCTTGAAAACCAGCGATGTCGCGCTCCAATTGGGCCGGACTTTGCTGATAATTCAAGGTCGTACAACCCTGCCAGCTTAGTGAAAGCAAGATGAGGATTCCAAACCAGTTTTGCCTGATCATGTTGCGCTCGAAATAATGAAGTGATGGTTGAATTATGTTGTACCTCGATAATATTGACAAGTCAAAGCAAATGCAGAATTAGAAAAGAGGAAGCAAATTACGAGCCAATCCCTCGTGGAGCATTTGAACCGATTGCTGCGGCGATCCTGAACGCAGTTGTTTGCCGGCGCAAACGGCTGTCGCCAGTGCTCCGACACCGGCCAGCAGTTGTCGGGAGAAAGAAAACAAATAATTTTTTCTGCAAAATGTCCGGTTCGTCACTATTGCTATGCAAACAGGACATGTGTCTCATTTGGGGTCAATAGATTTTTTATCATTCTGAAAAATTCGCTTGACATAAAGAAAAATATTTATATATTAAGCCCATGCTTTTTTATTGGAAGACGAAAATGAAAACTACGTTCAAAACAAACGACTATTCTATTAATATTAGCATGCACTATTTTTATTTTTATTATTTTAGAAGCAGTGGGCGGATGAAAATATATTAATATTTCCTTTGTAGCTTCCGACCCACTCTTTCTGATGAAACAGTGGGTTTTTTATTTTTAGCGAGGTGGAGCATGTCATTGGAGCAATTACGACAACAGGTTGATGCGATCGACACGAAACTGGTGCAATTGTTGAGCCAGCGGGCACAACTTAGCCTGGAGATACTTCGACAAAAGCAGGAGTTGAATCGACCCGTTTACGATCCGCAGCGCGAGCAAGCGGTGCTGGGACAAGTTGCCAGCGCCAACCCCGGCCCGTTATCGGATAAACAACTGCAAGACATTTTCCGCCTCATTATCCAATCCTGTCGAAACCTTCAGCAAATTCAGAAAGGATAAAGCCATGGTCATCGTCATGAAAGAAAAAGCCACTGCCGAACAGATCGAAGCGGTGCAAGAGCGGCTCACCGCCGCTAAATTGCGAGTTCATCGTGTCGATGGTGCAATCCGCACCATTCTCGGTGCGATCGGCGACACCACAGTAGTGGATATTCGAGATTTTGAAAATATGGATGGCGTGCTCAATGTTGTGCGCATCATGGAACCTTACAAACTGTGCAGTCGCACGTTTCATCCGGAAAATTCGGTCATCAGTTTCAACGGGTTGCAACTGGGTGGTGATCGGATCATCGTCATGGCCGGTCCCTGCGCCATCGAAAGCGAAGACCAGATTTATAGGATCAGCCAGGCGGTGGCTCAGGCCGGTGCCACCATTCTGCGCGGCGGAGTGTTCAAGCCCCGGACGTCACCGTATGCCTTTCAGGGCATGGGCATGGACGGCTTGAAATTGATGCGCCAGGCCGCCGATGAATTCAAACTGCCGATCGTAACCGAAATCCTGGAGCCGAGCCAGATCGACGCCATCTATCCCTACATCGACATGTTCCAGGTCGGCGCCCGCAATATGCAGAATTTCCCTTTGCTGCGAGCACTTAGTCATACCGATAAACCGGTACTCCTGAAGCGGGGAATGTCGGCGACCATCGAGGAATTTCTGATGGCCGCAGAATACATCATGTCTGGCGGCAATTACAAGGTGGTCCTCTGCGAACGCGGCATCCGTACCTTCGAGCCCTATACCCGTAACACGCTGGATATTTCTGCCATCCCCATTGTCAAAAAGCTGAGCCATTTGCCGATTATTGCCGACCCCAGTCATGGTACCGGCAAGCGGGAATTTGTAGCGCCTATGGCCCGAGCCGCCATTGCCGCCGGCGCCGATGGCTTGATCATCGAAGTCCATCATGATCCCGACAAAGCCATGTCCGATGGCCCACAATCGCTCTTTCCCGATCAATTTCAGCGGTTAATGGAAGAATTAAAGGTCATCGCCTGGGCGATTGGGCGGACGGTTTGATGGTTCCAGGCAACGAAAAAAATGACCATCGGCCGGACGAAAGCTGCGGCCAGAGCGCTATCCGGGATTGGCGGTTGGTAACTGGCCTGGCGCCCTGGTTTTCAGCCGCTCGCTGACTCGGAATTGATCATTTATGGCTCGGCAGAGTCAGGCGGCTGGTTTCCTGATAATGCCGACGGTTAATTTTTTGGCGATTCCAGTTTATCCCAATGAATAGTCGGAACAGGCATCCGAATAAAAAATGGAAGGTTCGGCCTGAAGTGACCAGACCTTGATCGCCAATTTGAGCAATAGATTGGTTGAAGTTCAAATTAGTGAAGCTGTCAATTGGCTGGTCATTGGTGTCAACCCAAGCAAATTGGTTCATGTTCGATCGATTCCGATGAAATCTCGGTCCTCCTGAGAGCAAAGCAAGCGCGATAGTGGCATTTTCCAGGGAGAGCCAGCAATTGAAGTCTAAACAATTTTGCCGGCTTTGCGTCCCACGGCGCTATCGGCGTTCGAATGATTTTTCGGTTGGTGTTCATCGCTGGCGGAGGACGATGGAATTAACAGTTGTTAGAGTGGATTCAAAAGTCACTTGTTAAGGAGACAGCCATGGAAAAATATTGTCGCATTGTTATTATTGGTATGGGCTTGATTGGCGGGTCTATTGGCCTGGCTTTGAAGCGTCGCAAACTGTGTGATACCGTCGTTGGCGTGGATGAGTTTTCCATTGTCCATCGCGCATTGGAACGTGGTGCAATCGTTGAAGGTTTTAATCGTTCCGAGATCGAAAAGGCGGTGAAGGATGCCGAAATTATTTTTCTCTGCACCCCCGTGCAACAGATCATCGATCTGCTACCCGTGGTCGCGAAATCGGCACCGGAAAATGTTCTGGTGTGTGATGTGGGCAGCAGCAAAGAATTCATTGTCAATGAGGCCAACAACCATTTTGTGAATAAAAAATATTTTCTGGGCACGCATCCGATGACCGGTGCCGAGACCAGAGGCATCGAATCGGCCGATCCTTTTTTATTTGAAAATGCCATTTGGGTGATGACGCCGGGGCATCGTGTGCCGGATAAAATGATCCGCAGACTGGGGGCGTTGCTGGAGGGAATGGGCGCCAAGATCCTGATGCTGACCCCCAAAATGCACGATCGCATCATCGCCGCTGTGAGCCATCTGCCGCAGTTTGCCGCCGTGTCCTTGGTCAATTTGATCGCTCGGTTTCATCAGGAGGATGCCAATTTTCTGAAATTGGCCGCTGGCGGCTTTCGGGACATGACCCGCATTGCTTCCAGTCCCTTTTCGATCTGGAAAGATATCTGTCGGACCAACAAGGACCAAATTGCTAATTTTATCGATGAATATATCGCTGAACTCCAGCGCATCAAAAAATACTTGCAGGAAGAGACCCTGGAGGCTTATTTCAATCAGGCGGCGATAACCCGCCTGGCCATCCCCAAGGATAGCAAGGGTTTCATTCGGCCACTATATGATGTTTCCATCGCCGTGGAAGATGAGCCTGGCGTTATTGCTAAGTTTTCTGCCGTGCTGGCTAAGAATAACATCAATATCAAAGATATCGAAGTGCTAAAGGTGCGCGAGGGCGAAGGGGGCACAATTCGCTTGGCGTTTGAAAATGAAACCGAACGGCAACAGGCGGTGCAACTGATTCGCGAGGCTGGTTTTTCGTGTTATGCCCGGGATTGACGGGGGCAAAGTAGATCATCAGCGAAAAAACTTTGGGGGATAAATTATAGCCCAAATTTCTGAAATGGATTATGGCACCAAAAATTCTTATGCTCTTGCCCTTGAAATACACGGAACGACACAAAGCATAAATTTGGAAAACGCTTTTCTTGTATTTTCGTTTGCTTTGGGGGCAAGGCTTGCTAATGTGTTTCCTGTTAGAATCGTAACTATGCGTTAGTCGGTGATTCTACAGATGACTCGAAACCAACTCGAGCCAGCAGCATGATTTCCCTTCGGGATAATTTTGAAGCAATTATCAACCTATGCGGCCGATCATCATCACCGAATTTTCCGATGCCACGCCGACAATTTCCTCCGCAGCCCGGCGATGTGGCCCATATTGCTTTGAAACGGCCATTTCTGACCGGCGATCAATTTCGCATCAAAACCACTGCAATGCAGCCACAGCCAATCCGCGGTTTGGATTTGAAGGAAGTCAAAGTTGTGCCCAATCCCTACATTGTTGCGGCTGGCTGGGAGTTGGATCGCAATGAATCGAAAATCCAATTCATCCATTTGCCGACACAGTGCCAAATTCATATTTACACCTTGAGCGGCGACCAGGTGCGGACGCTGGTGCATGATGATCCCAATACCGATTATGAGTTCTGGGATTTGCTGAATCACAGCAATTTGAAAGTAAGCTATGGGTTGTATCTGTTCGTAGTGGAGACTAAAAATGGCGCAGCGGCGACCGGGAAATTTGTGATTTTGAGGTAAGCGGTAAAAATCTCAACTGTCAAATAATAAAATCCAAAAAATTAATTTGGAAGGTTGATTTTAGATATTTATAAAAAAGGGGTGGTTGAAAAATGAACCATCAAAAAAGACAGCTTCTGCTGCTGATCCTATTAAGCTGGTGTCTGATTTATTGGTGCACCGAAAAAATTCCTGAAGGACCGGGTAGAACAGAAATCCTGAAAATCAGGCTGGCGATCAAAGATAACCGATACGATTTTGCCCAGGAAAATAATTGGGAAAATCGCTACAAAATTCCTCCGAACAACATGACTCAGCAACAGTTCGAGGAGCTTGCTAAATGGCGAGTGCCATTCACAATTACCGCGTACAACGATTTTGATGAAGCCATGGATGGCCAAAAGTGGTTGGTTTTGAAGGTAAATATCTGGTCGGCGCATCCTGCCGATACCTGGCATGCGCAACTGATTTACGCGGATACAGTATCGAACCGAAATATGACGATCCCTCCTCACGATTCGTTGTTGCTGTATGCCGGGAACCGTTTGACCTGGGAGCAGCGAGACATGAGCGGGAACAGCATCCATCAAACCGATAGCTATACCCCGATCTGGATCGACTGCATTGAATTTGATTCCTTGATAGCTGGAACGAAACCACCAGAATTAATCCGCTGGCGGCATTGCGATACCACGATGCTGGCTCCGGTGGATACTGTAATCGCGTTCTCGCCGCCCAAAACCATCCTGGCACAAGCTGAAGTTCAGCTCTTTAAAAATTATCACCGGGTAATGTCCGATACCCTGGAATTCAGAATTCACTATTTTATGCCCGCTGATGGCTTTCGGCGAAAATTCTGGTGTCGTGAAGGAGCTACAATGCAAGGCGATCCGCCCTGTCCCTTTTGAGAGCTGGCGATTCATAGTCCGTAGAGGAATTTATTGATGGTGCAATAGGTCCTGGAATATGAACATGAAACCACTAATCATCTTAACTGGCATCGCCGTATGCTTTTCAATTTCGGCGGCTCTTCATTCAAGCACCACCGGTACGCTGAAGGGCGAAGTGGTGGACCAGAAAAGCCGCAAACCGCTGGTGAGGGTCAACGTTATCATCGTTGGTACCAAATTTGGGGCAGCCACAGATCAAGATGGCAAATTTGTGGTTTATCATGTGGCTGCGGGAGTTTATCGGGTGACTGCGCCGATGATTGGATATCAGCCCTATGTCATCGAAAATGTCCGCATCATCATGGATCTGAAAACCGAAGTCAAAATGGAAATGATCGAGACCGCGGTGGATATAGACAAGGAAATTGTCGTCACAGCCGAGCGACCACTGATTCCCAAGGACATCACCGGCACAACGCACTCAATCGGCAGTTCCAAAATCAATGACCTGCCGGTAAATTCCTATAGAGAAGTGATTGCGTTGCAGCCAGGCGTGACATCGGATCTGCACATCCGGGGCGGAAGAGCTACCGAAGTCCTCTATCTTGTTGACGGCTTGCCAATCCAGCAATCCATGGAAGGCGGCGCTGGTTCTGAAATCCCACACGCCTCGCTGGCCGAAATGACGGTCCAAACCGGTGGATTCAATGCGGAATATGGCAACGCCATGTCCGGCATCATCAATATCGTGACCAAATCGGGCGGAAACAAGCATGAGGTCCTGGCCCGATTGCTGGACGATCACATTGGCATTGAAGAAAGCGATAAAAAAAGTGAAGCCGAATTAATGCTATCCGGTCCGATCTATCGTGACCAAATCCGCTATTTCTTCGCTTCCCATCTGCTGGTTTCTGACACCCGCTGGTGGCAGGATCTGCGACAGTACTTTGATTCGCCCATGTAAAAAAACATCAATCTCATGGGAAAAATTAATTTCGATCTCACTCACAATATTAGGTTCATTACTCAGGCGATTTTTTCCGATTGGGACATTAAGCCTTATGAATATCGCTGGCGCTACAATTTGACCGGACTGCCGCCGCAATCCAGGCGTTCGCTGCAATTGAGCGGTACGTTGGTGCATACGCTGTCGCCCCGCACTTTTTATTCTCTCTATTTCAGTCGCTATCAAATTGAGCATTACCTGGGGCAGGGTGATAAAAACGATGTGGAGGCGATGCAGCCGTTTCAGTATGAATTGCCGTGGTACTATTTCGTTTTCGCTGGCAATCGTCTGTGGTGGCAGGATGCGAGGGAGATTAGCTATCTGGCAAAAGGTGATTTTACCGCCCAGTATCATCCCGTTTCGCAATTGAAGATGGGATTCGAATTTCAATATTTTGATTTAGAGAATGATTTAGTCAAGTATGAGCCACAGAAGTCGTTCTGGGTCAAGCCATTGCTCGATCGGGAGTTGCTCAATTACAGCAGCTACTATCATTATCGACCCTATCAGGGTGCATTGTTTATTTAAAATAAAATAGATAATGATATTGTAGTAATGAACCTGGGGTTGCGATATGAATTCCTCAATCCCCGCGCCCGGCGCCCGGTCGTCGAATGGATTCCTATCACGGCAGAAGATTATAAACAAGAGATCAAAAACTTGGTGCCCGCTTCGATTAAGTCGCAATTAAGCCCACGCTTTGGATTTTCATTTCCCATCACCAAAAACGATTTTTTCTTCATTAACTATGGCTTCTTTTTTCAGGTGCCCATGTTCGATTATATGTTCACCGGTTTGAATTTCGATCTCAAGAAAGGCATCAAGGCGCAGTATGGTAATCCCGACTTAAAGCCCGAGCGCACCAGCGCCATAGAGCTCAGCTACAAACGTACCTTGTGGAATACCTGGTTGGTGTCGTTCACCTATTTTAATAAAGACATTTCGGGCCTGGTGGATACTAAAACTTTTTTAGCCTCGGACAGCAAAGCCGAAGACGACGGTTACTCCCAATTCGTCAACCTGGCTGGCGGCAACTCCAACGGATTTGAGCTGCTGCTGGAAAAAAATATGGTCATTTTGTCTCTGGAAAATTGTGCTACACGCACATGCATGCCAAAGGCCTCAGCGGCAGCATTGACCAGGGGCTGAACTATTTTGTCTGGGGATTTGCTGTCCCCAATGAGGAATTCTATTTAAGCTGGGATCAACGGCAGACGCTGGTCGGGGACATTTTTGTCGGGATTCCTCAGAAATTGGGTCTGAGCTTAATCTGGCGCTGGCATTCCCCGCGACCGTACACCTATTATCCTTCTCGCACCGGCTATGTCCCGGACTTGAGTGTCGAAATGAAGCCGAACAATGCTCGCATGAGAACGGTTGCCTATGTTGATATCAAGATGTTCAAGAACTGGCGTTTAGCCAAAGATGTAACGATCCAGACATACGCGGATGTGCGTAATTTATTTGACAAATACAATGTGCTATGGATTGCCTCCGATGGAAAAATTGGCGGCGAATTGGGTGATCCCAGTGCGTTCGATGTTGGACGACGAATCAATTTAGGGGTGATATTAACCAGGCGGTAGCAAGAGGGGCTTGATTGCCTGGTCGTCCAGGATCTTGTAGCTGCTTCGCTGCCCTCACTTCCTCTCTTGTCAATCTGGCACGGAGGACGAAGCGAATTTCAAATTTTAAATTGCTGCGTTCTGCATTCAATTAGCAGTTTGGTCATTATTGGCCAAATTTGGTTTTGTAAGTACCACCATTGTAACCTCCCAAAAGCATGGAGTTATTTTCTGCAATTGGACACCAATTGGTTAGCCACGAAGTCACCAAAACCCCAGGGGGTCGGGAGTACATAGCCGCTGGATATCGAACATAAATTCAAGCCGCCAGGCCGTCCGTGCCAGTTATATCAATTTGGGTTTCGTTTTGATTTGGTGAATTGGCAACTGCAAGCACTGCAAAAGTGGTTCGTCACGGCTCCCTTAAGCTTTATTTACCTCCAATGCGCTGAATTTTTCCAATTCCAATCCCCCTTTTAGAGCCGAAATTAAAAGATGTTCGATAACGGCAATGAGATAAAAATATTCTCCGCTTGCAAAAAAAGATTGACTTTTACCAATATATCCGATAGATTTAGGGCTGCATTTGGCTCAGCTAAATGAAGTGGATCTATTGCCGGATAAAGAACCCGAGTAAGTTGTTGCAAGCGCGGATTTTCGGGTTCGAAATGATCCTGTCGGTATTCTCAGAGAGAATCGATTGTTATCCAACGCACCGGGCCAGACGCCGTGCCGTTTGGAATGAGATGAACTATCGGAGTAGAATTAATCGCTTGAATATATATCAGCAAAAAGTTGGCACTGTTAAATTAGCATGGTTAGGTTTTTTGATCTGAAAATGAAAAGCATGGAGGCACAATGCAACAAATGATTCTGGTAACCGGTGCTCTGGGACAGATTGGGTCCGAATTGACAACTGAATTGAGAAAAGTGTATGGGAATGATCAGGTAATCGCTTCCGATATTAAACCCAACCCCAATGGAAGCGTTCTCGCGGCCGGTCCATTTCATCTCCTGGATTGTCTGGATGCTGGTAAGGTTGCCGAAATTGTGAAACAGTACCAGGTGAAAACGATCTATCATCTGGCGGCCATTCTCTCGGCGGTGGCCGAAGCCCGGCCGCAGCTTGCCTGGCAGGTAAATATGAACGGTCTCTATAACGTGCTGGAAGTCGCTCGCGAATACCATTGCAGCGTTTTCACTCCCAGTTCTATTGGCGCATTTGGTCCGACCACACCGGCCGATCGCACGCCGCAGGACACCATTCAACGTCCCCAGACGATGTACGGCGTCACCAAAGTCGCCGGCGAATTGTTGTGCGACTACTATTTTCATCGTTTTGGCGTCGATACCCGAGGGCTGCGCTATCCGGGCCTGATTTCCTACCAAACTTTGCCCGGCGGCGGCACCACCGATTATGCCGTCGAAATCTATTATGAAGCCATCAAAAATCGAAAATACACCTGCTACTTGAAGCAAGGTACCTTCCTGGACATGATGTACATGCCCGATGCCCTGAGCGCCGCCATGTCATTGATGGAAGCCGATCCCACGCGACTGAAACATCGCAATGCGTTCAATATCACCGCCATGAGCGTTGATCCCGAAAGCATTGCGGCTGCTATTCGGCGGCATATTCCCGACTTCAAAATAGACTATCAGATCGATCCGGTGCGTCAGGCCATCGCCGATTCCTGGCCCAATAGCCTGGATGATCGTGCGGCCCGAGAGGAGTGGGGCTGGCAGCCGAAATATACTCTGGAAACGATGACCCAGGATATGCTGACTAAATTGAGTGCGAAGCTAAAAAAGTAAAAGACTATGGTTCGAAGCCATTGCCATCGGAGTACTGGGGGAGCGTTTTTGATAATTCAGAAGTTGAACACTTAAATTCGAAGGATAATATGGTGGCATTATTTGCTTGACTCGTTAAAAACTGAAAAGTTAATTCGTCAAGAGTAGTCCATAGACCCCGACACTACATTGGAGTCAGCCGATAAATTGGGCTGGCGGTATTTCATTTGGAAGGAGAGGAAAATATATGAAAAATATTTCGCCGAAGCTGGCCCGCGGGCTATTTGTCCGTGGCGTTGCCAATCTGCTCATGAAAAAACCACTGGCAATATCGTTCGAGATCACGCACTCCTGCAATGCCAATTGTTCCCATTGCGACAAGGACGGCATCATCCCCAACGAAAAATTGGCGCCACCAGAAAAATTCGATCAGATCTATCGCCAATTGAGACCCCTGTTTGCCCAGGTGTCCGGCGGCGAGCCATTGCTGCGCCAGGATTATCTCGATGTGGTACGATTGTTTCGGAGTCATGGAACATTGCCCATGATTGCCTTTGTCTCCAACGCTTCGCTGATGACCGTGGAGAAATACGTGGAGCTCAAACAGGCCGGCGTCGATCAATTTTCATTTTCACTGGACATGCCCGACGAGCGTCATGACAAAAATCGGCAGATTCCGGGGCTCTTCAAGCATCTCTCGGAAATCATCCCGCGCATGACCGCACTGGGTTATCATGATATTGCCATGATCTCCGTCATTCGGCGAGAAAATTTGCCCTATCTGCTGGATATTGCCAACACCGCGTTTCGCTGGGGCGCCTCATTGACGTTTAGTTCCTACACGCAATTGCGGACCCAGAGCGATGCGCATTCCCTGAAAACAACGCAAGAGCTGCAATTGTTGCGTCATCAAATCGAGCAGTTGATCGCGATGCGGCGGCAGGGCGCACCAATCGTGAATACCGAGGCCGTTTTTCGTCGCATGATCGATTTCTTCGAGACCAACCACATCCCCAATTGCCGCACCGGTATTCGGCATCTGGTCGTCAATCCAGATGGTACCCTGGCTCCGTGTGCCATGCATAAGATCAGGTTTGAGAATCGACGGGCGTTGGTGACGAATTTCACCAATCACAATACCTGCGGCGCATGCTACGTGCCGCTTCGTGCCAATACCGAAATGACCTGGAGTCAATTGTGGAACGACCTGGCGCGAGACTACTTCCGCAAGCGTCGCCAGCGGAAAAATTAGTGCTCAATGGACCGCTCGCTCACCAGCGATCGGTAAGTGCAGGAATAATTTTGGGGGAGAAAATAAAAAAGGCTGCTCTGGTGAGCAGCCTTTTCGATGTCAAACCCTGTTGTCGTTACAGAGCTTTTTCGCGATATTGATCCCATAATTTAATGATTGCCGGGATGTAGTTTTCAGTTTCCGCCCACAGGATGCCTTTTTGCTTGTTTTTCTTTAGCCAGAGGGCAGCCTGTTTCTCACCGCCATTATAAGCGGCCAACCCGCCGTCCACGCCGTAATAAGAGACCAGCGTCGACAGATAGCGAGTGCCCATGCGGATATTGTAGATGGGATTCATCAGCACTTCTTCGGGGCTGGTCCAGGTGATGTCTTCGTATTCAGCCAGATACATGCCAGTTGCCGGCATAATCTGCATCAACCCAATAGCACCCGCTTGCGAGATGACCTTTGGATCCCAGGTCTTGGCCGACTCGTGTGTGATCGTGGCGCAAATCAAATCGACATCCAGATTGGTATACTTCAGACTCATGTTATAAATCTCATTCGCAATCTCGTATTTCTCAACTGACGACATCGTTTTGTTGTATTTGTCAATAATCGCCATGATCTTCTGGATGTTATATTGTCGCACGCTATCCACACTCATCGCGGCTCTCAGGTCTTGCAGAGAACGCTCCAGATCGCTCATTTTCTTTTTTGTTTCATCGGTCGTGTCGAAATACTTATAGGTGAACCCTATGACGGTAATCGACATGAAAACGATTAACAAAATTTTCAATGGCAATCGGATGTGCTTGTACAGTAGGTTCTCTTTCTTCATCCTGATTTCTCCTTATGTAATTGAATAACTAATTATGGTCCCGTATAGCATTGAAATTGAATTCTCGTTAGGCTCTAATGGCGCCGTTAAAAACTCTGCTTTAAACGATCCATCTCAGTTTAGGTTTCATCGTTGACCGTTTTTGGGAATGAGGAGATGGACTGCCCAACTATTCGTTGACGATAGTCAATATCCTTTTTTGTTGGTCAAATGTAACTTTTTTTCGAAAATATAGCTGTGATTTAGGTCAAGTTTCAATGAATATGCCTAAAAGCTAATTTTATCGAATTTCGTTTTTAAAAATAAAGCGCCGAATATAGAAATAAATTTTTTCGATGTCAAGACTTTTTTTCAATGATCTGAAAAACCTCACGTATGAGTGGACCAAGTTACTGACCGGTCGCTCAACTTTTTGAGATTTTGGAAGCATTCCATTTTTAAGCGACTGGTCAGTCCACCTATAACTGATTTTTTTCAATGAGCTGAAAAACCTCACGTATGAGTGGACCAAGTTACTGACCGGTCGCTCGCCAATTTGGTATTGATGAGATTTTTGTGACTTATTGATCTGGTCAACACCAGCGGCCGGAAGGCGTTTGGATTTTTTCCGACAGATTATAATTTAGTTTAGAAAACTCAGATTAGATGCTGCCATCGATCCCTGGGCCGTATTTGCATAAGGACAATTGTTTGCTCTGCTTATTAGAACCCTATGGATCAGCCTACGCTTCAGCCGTCAACGAACGCAAAATGCCTTGCAGTTTTCCCTCGACGAGGGATTTCTTTGCCGCACTTGGTGCGTGTGACCCTGCCGGCGAAAAATAGCCGATGGCCGTCAAGAATTGCCAATTGTCAGCTCATAGTCGAGTTAGCCCTCCATTGGGCATTGTTCTGTTTGGTTATTTTTTTTGAGTATAAAATCTACTTGACTTTCAAGAAAATCTGGTTATATTATTGGTGTAACATGTTGTCGAAATTTATGCCGTCAAATAAATATTCAGGAGGTGATAGCTATATTTTAATTCAATCCGAAGTCAGACATTGGCTGTAAAATCGTCAATGCCCTCTCTCTGCTGGCAAGCGCCCGGCCTTTCGGGGCTGCCTGCTCTTCTACCTCGGAGGCTGAGCATCGATTGGATCGTTATACCAAATAACCGAAAATATTCACCGCTGCCCAAGAAACAGAATCGCATTTCGTGCTGCATTGCTCTCCAGCCACTACCCACTTTGGAACGAATTTCTGCCATTTAAGCTGTCAATGAATTTCAATTTGCCAATTCATTTTTTGAAAATGGTGGATGTGCCACTGCAATCCAGTACAAAAATAAGGAGCAAAAGTCATGCTACTTCCAGTCTTTTTCGGCATACTATGCAGCGCACTTTTGTTCTTCATCCTCAGAGCGCTGTTCGAGGACTACAATCATGGCAACATCTTCCTGTACTACATCTATGCATTTATCTACGCTCTTTTGGGAGTTCTCATCCTGATTTTTCGGATGCGACTGGGCAGATTTTTTTACAATGTCACATTCTGGAACGCCATCTTTATCACCAATCTGGTGATAGCCATTCTGGTCACTGGATATATTTTATGGAAACAATCATCCCGGTCATCTTCGAAAAAATAACTGCACCGCGACCAGGACATTGCTGACCAACGCTGCCAGTCACATTTGCCATGGGTCAGAACATTTTTTGTCGAAATCGCTTTTTCGACAAGCGGAGATAGTTTTTTTCCTCCTGCCAGAAATGACAAAATATCACCAACCTTTTCCCACAATCTTCTTGACTTTCTCCTTTTATTTAATTATAGTATTAGTGCTCGTAAGCCTGAATGGGGAGGTGATGAATGGCTATCTCGGAGTCAACCGGCATTCTAACTTCCAGGACAACAGGCCGCTGAGCGAACAAAACCCGAAGCATCTGGATGCGATTGCCAGATTTTTGGCGGCGTTTTCAACACGCAATGGCAGACGCCGCCTGATCGTCGTGGTGGCGTGGCGGTCATTGGATCATTCTGATTCGGTTGACAACTGTCAACTGTCACCATCGTCTCTCTGCCAGTTCCAGGTCAAAAATCGATTATCTGTAGACATTGATTAGCCAAAAGTTAACAACGAACGTATCAATCTGAAAATGAAATTCATCGCTGATTTGCATATTCATTCTCACTTTTCCCGAGCTACCAGCAAGGATCTGACATTCGAACAGTTGCACCGCTGGGCACAGCTAAAGGGGATTCAGGTGGTTGCCAGCGGCGATATCACGCATCCGGGCTGGTTGGATGAGATCAAAACCAAATTGGAACCGGCCGAGCCGGGTTTCTTTCGCCTGAAATCTGATTATGCCCGCGCCATCGATGCCACCGTCCCAGCAGCATGTCACCGCGAGGTCCGTTTTGTGCTGTCGGGCGAGATTAGCAATATTTATAAAAAAGGCGATCACGTCCGCAAAATTCATAACATCGTCTTTTTTCCCTCCCTTGATGTTGCCCAAAAATTTCAAGTGGCATTGGAAAAAATCGGCAATATCCGATCTGACGGCCGGCCCATCCTGGGGCTCGATGCTCGGGATCTGCTGGAAATGGTGCTCCAATCGCACGAATGGTCGTTTTTAATTCCCGCGCATATCTGGACGCCCTGGTTTTCCGTGCTGGGCTCAAAATCCGGCTTCGATTCCATTGGTGATTGCTTCGAGGACCTCACGCCGCAAATTTTCGCCCTGGAAACCGGTCTCTCGTCAGATCCGCCGATGAATTGGATGCTTTCCCAACTGGATCGATTCACCCTGGTCTCGAATTCGGATGCCCATTCACCGGCAAAGCTGGGACGCGAGGCAAATATATTCGATGGTGAGTTTTCCTATCCTGCGATGCTAACAGCGTTAAAAAACGGCAGTTCGGGACACTTCTTAGGTACGATTGAATTTTTCCCGGAGGAGGGCAAGTATCATCTGGATGGTCATCGGAGCTGCCAGGTGCGGCTCACTCCGGCTGAGACTGCCGCGCATCAGGGCCACTGTCCGGTTTGCGGCAAGCGCGTGACCGTTGGCGTCCTCAATCGCGTGGAAGCATTGGCCGACCGTCCGTTCGGCTCACAACCGTCTGCTGCCAGGCCTTTCCATAGCCTGATACCGTTGCCGGAAGTTTTGGCGGAGATCTTAGCGGTCGGTGCGGGCACCAAGGCGGTCGCGGCAAAGCTGGAAAAGCTACTGCGCCAATTCGGTTCCGAAATAACGATCCTGACGGAGATTCCGCTCAGTGAACTCCAGCGAGCCGGCGGGAGCTTGTTGGCCGAGGGAATTCGACGTATGCGCCAGAAAGAGGTCCAGATTGCTGCCGGCTATGATGGCGAGTTTGGCACCATCAAACTCTTCTCGGATGACGAGCGACAGCGGTTTTTATCGCAATCCTTCTTTTTTGGCGATGATGCCTCGGTGTTGCCAACCGCAGGCGATCAACCCGCGCCGTCGGGGATAAAAGATCAGGAGTTGGCCTACGGTCAGCAACAACCCCCGCCGGAGGTTACTCCAGAGGCCGCAATTGCGGCGCCGCACGAATCTGATGAAGAAGGCGCGACCGGCCTCAATCGCCGCCAGCAGGAGGCAGTAGAATATGACGGTTCTTCGTTATTGATAGTTGCCGGGCCCGGCACCGGCAAAACTCATACCCTCACGCAGCGCATCGCGTTTTGGATTCAAAACAAGGGTGTCCCGCCGGATCAGATATTGGCAATTACTTTTACCAATCGTGCCGCTCAGGAGATGCGGTCGCGACTGCTGGCGGTGTTGGGTGAGAGCACCACCAGCGCCATAACCATTAAAACATTCCATGCTCTGGGAGCTTCCATTTTGAGGCAGGAGGCGCGAACGATAAATTATCCGGCGAGCTTTTTGATCTACGGCGAGAGCGACGTGATAAATTTGCTAAAAACAATCGCACCGACATTATCCAACAAAGAGATACGAGAGCTGGCCGATCAAATTTCCCGGTTCAAAAACAGCCTGTCTCCTGCCCATTCTGACCCGGAAGCACCTGCGTCAACTGATGCGCGGTTGAGTTCCTGGTGCGATCAATATCAGCAAGCGCTCCACGCGCAACAGGCGTTTGATTATGATGATTTGATTTTAATGCCCATCCGCCTATTTCAAGCGCAGCCTGCCGTGCTCAAGAAATATCAACAGCGGTATCGATGGTTGTTTATCGATGAATATCAGGATATCAATCGGCCGCAATATGAATTGTTACGCTCGCTGACGACTCCGGAGACCCACATCTGTGCCATTGGCGATCCCGATCAGGCGATCTATGGTTTTCGCGGCTCGGACCGTCGTTTCTTCCTGCAATTTGAACAGGACTTTCCGGCCTGCCGGGTCATTCGGCTGGAAAAGAACTATCGGTCGGTGGCAACGATTCTCAAGGCATCGACGCAGGTGATTTCCAAAAATCCAGACCATCAGAATTACCATCTCTGGTCACCCCTGATCTCCCGGACTCAAATTGACATTTTTCAGACGCCAACTGAGAAATCCGAAGCCGAGACTATCGTGCATCAGATCGAGAAGATGATGGGGGCCACCAGCTTCTTTTCGGTAGATTCTGGTCGTGCTGGCGACGAGGAATCCCAAACCTGTACTGGTTTTTCCGAGATTGCGGTACTCTATCGATTGGGGGCCCAGGTCGCTGCGCTGGAAGAGGCATTTCTTCGTTCCGGGATTCCCTACCAGACGGTTGGCGAACAGCCGTTTTATGAAATTCCCGAAGTGAAAGAAATGGTTTCGTTTTTGAAGGTGCTGCAGCAGCCCCAGGCGGATCTGGATTTGCAGCGGATACTCCAGATTGCGCCAACCGGCATTGGCGAGTCGACTTTGCGATCATTGGTGAGCTACCAACGTACCAATGCGCTGTCGCTCTGGGAAGCCATGCAGCGCTGTCGCCAGATTGCGCCGCTGAGTGCAGCCCAGAAGCAGCCGATCGAGCGCTGGGTCGGTCGAATGAAGGACATAATGGCTTTCGTTCCTGATGCCCCGGTTGGCGAAATTCTCTCCCGCATAATGACGCAATTCGGATTGCTATCGTATTATAAAAAAGACCGACGGCGACAATATTATTGGCAATTGTTGCGGGAATATGCCGATGCGGCAGCCGTGAATTTGAGTGATTTCCTGGAGCAGATCGCGCTTCAGAGAGAGACGGATGTCTACAATCCGCAAGCGGAAAAAGTGGCGTTGTTAACCTTGCATGCCGCCAAAGGCTTAGAGTTCCCGGTTGTTTTTATTGCCGGCTGTGAGGAAGGGCTGATTCCTTATCGGCACCCGCAGGCTACTACTGGCGACATCGAAGAAGAGCGGCGGCTATTCTACGTGGGAATGACCCGCGCCAAACAACGATTGATTCTATTGTATACCAAAAGCCGCTTCCTATTTGGTGAGAGAAAAAATAATCGACCCTCGCGATTTTTAGCCGACATCGAAGAAGCGCTAAAGCAACAACGTCAGGCACAGCTCAAGGACCGACCCCGAGACAAAGAAACGCCAGTCGATGATGCACAATTGCAATTATTCTGACCGTCGAGGGAACTGCCTCAGCGACAATTGCAGCACAACGACAAAAGGACCGGTTCCAAAAAGGGGAGATACGATCATGCGCCAGGTCACTCCACGATGGTATTTAGAGCTATTCGAAAAATTAGGCCGAAATTACCTTGCTTATCCCTTTACTCAAGGAACAGCGCAAGAGGTTGACTTCATCGTTCAGTTGCTACAATTAACACCTCCGCAGCGAATCCTGGATGTCGGCTGCGGACCAGGCCGTCATGCTATTGAGCTGGCTCGACGCGGTTTTCAGGTCACGGGGCTGGATATTTCCCCGCGCATGATCGCCCTGGCCCGTGAGCGAGCTGCGCAGGAAAACGTGGCGGTGGAGTTCATTCATGCCGATGCCCGCACCATGCGTTTTCCAGCATGCTACGATGCAGCGTTTTCTCTTTGTGAGGGCGCCTTTGGTATTATGGACAATGATGCCGAAAATGTCGCCATCTTAACCAACCTCTATGAATCGCTAAAAAGTCGGGGCAAACTATTGCTGAACGTGTTGCATGCGTCATATATTTTCCGACATCCGGAGCAAGACTCATATTTTGATCCTAAAACCTGCATGGGGTATTGGACGGAAAAATTTATCAATGAAAGTGGCCAGCCGGAGGAACTGTGCTGCTCCAATCGGTACTACACTTTTTCCGAAATCAAGTTTATTCTGGAAACAATTGGTTTCGATGTTATCGATGGCTATGGCTGCCAGGCTGGCAATTTTCAGTCGCGGGCTATTGAACTGGATGACTTTGAAATTCTGGTTTATGCCCAAAAATTATAGATCGATTTTGGTGCGACGGAGCTTTTGGGGTGCGAAAATTGGCTCGAAAATTTGCGCCGTAGTATTGACGCCAGGCGAATTGGGGCAGCGCCGAGGAAGATGAATGGGCCGGGGATAGCCGTTTCCTCTCATTTGACGGATTGACCAATAGTTCTTGACCAACTGCCCCGTAAATTTAGAGTGGCCTGAGGATTGATCAGATCAGTTTTTTTTCTTGCAATATTCCCACAAATAACCTATATTAGCCCTGAAAAGTTAACTAATAAAATGATCCCGATTCGCAGCGGCGGGAGGAGCCACCGGTGATGCTTGAATTGTTTCGGGGCTGGCGTGTCCCGATTGGCTTCCAATGACCAACAATTAGATTGGACCGATCTTGTTATCACCGCTGACGCGTCTGAATGTTAAGCAGCAAAAAACCAGCTATCAGGTATTCATGGTTTGGGATGGAATCGCACCATTCGATGGCCAGCCGCATCTATTACGGTAGGCGTTTGGAGGTGCTACCGAGCGAGTTTAAGAAGATAATATGCCACCACTGCAATCGACAAAAAATGCGCTTACGTACGCCGCCGCGGTCGAACAACTCAACAGCGGCGTGCTGGCGAACAACTATTTTATTTTCGGTGAAGAAAAATATCTCCACGATGATCTGATCGGTCGCATCATAAAAATCGCGGTCAATCCATCCACACGCGATTTCAATTTGGACTTATTTTATGCCAATGATGTCGAAATCGAGCGGGTGATCCAGGTGGTTCGCTCGTACCCGATGATGGACAGCCGAAGATTGGTCATAATCAAGGAAATCCAGGATTTCAAACCGGCGGATTTGAAACATTTACTGAATTATATTTCCAGCCCGTCGGCAACCTCCTGCTTGATAATGACCATGGCGGAGAAATTGCGCTCGAACAAGACGCTGTCGACGTTGGCGGCCCAGACGACAGCAATTGATTGTCGCCAGCTATACGATAGCGAAGTCGTGGGATGGGTTCAAAATTATTTAAAAGTCAGAAAGCTGGAGATCGAGGCTCCGGCGATGACATTGCTGCAGGCGCAGATCGGCAATTCTTTGCAAAACCTGGTGAATGAATTAGAAAAGATCCAGATCAATATTCTGCCACGCAACCGCATCACCGTCGCCGATGTCGAAAGCGTCTCCAGCATTTCCAAACAATTCAATGTGTTCGAGCTCTGCAATGCGATAGGTGAGCGGCATCTGGCACGGGGGATAACAATTTTGCAGCATTTGCTCCAGCAAGGCGATGAACCTACGGGCATAGTCATTCAACTCGTGCGGCATTTTGTCAATTTGCTCAAGGTGCGCGAGTGTGTGGCGCAGGGAAAACGAACACCCGCTGAGCTGGCGAAGGTGACCGGACTTGCCAATTACTTTGTAAATGATTTGCTGCGGCAGGTAAAGAACTTTACGCCAGAACAACTGAGAGCGTCATTTCATTGCTTAAGCGAGGCCGATTATCATCTAAAGACAGGCTATATGCGTAGTCCGCTGGTTATGGAACTGTTGCTTTATAAACTCATTCATCGTTGACAATTTTTTCAAGTTGCAATGTTCGGGAACTTTTGATTCTAGGACTGTGTTAAAAACTTTGGTAGGTTAAGCGAATGGAAGAAGAAAAGGGTGTAAAACCTACAGACGAAGATTTAATTGAACGATTCCAGAATGGCGATTTATATGCCTTTGACTTAATTGTCAAACGCTATAAGAACCAACTGATGAATTTTGTATACCGTTTTCTCGGCAATGCCGAGGAAGCCGAGGATCTGGTTCAAGAGACGTTTCTTCGAGTTTATCGTAATCGAAGGGCGTACCAGAAAGTTGCCAAGTTTTCTACGTGGATTTATACCATTGCTGGTAATTTAGCCAAAACAGAACTCAGAAAACGGAAAAGGAGGAAATTTTTTTCGATATCAGACCTGGGATATAATGAGAAAGATTATGACATCTCGGATGAAGCGTTCAATCCCGAAAAAGATGTCGATAGTCGCATGAAAGAGGAAATCATTCATCGCGAGATTAATGACCTTTCTCCTAAGTTCCGGGAGGTTATCTTGCTCCGGGATGTGCAACAGCTTTCTTATGAAGAAATCAGTCAGATAGTTGATATTCCGCTGGGGACAGTGAAGTCGCGAGTCAATCGCGGTCGACTGAAATTGCAAGAGCGGTTGAAAAGTCTCTTAGAGCGTTAGCATTCGATCCTTTTAGATGATGGAAAATGCTGCTGAGGTGAGGGTATCTAAGTAACAGGTGAATTGGTTGTGCCAGGAGATTCTGGCATATTGATGATATTGAAATAGAAATTATTAGAACCCTAAATCAAAATCTTGAGGAAAGAAAATGGATAGTTGTCAACGGTTCAAAGAGTTGATGTCTGACTATATCGAGGGAGGGCTTGACCCGCAGAGCAAGCAGGAGATGGAATATCACTTCAACGAGTGTGTCCGCTGTAGCAGCACGACGAAGGAACTGCGCAACCTGATCTCGGAATTGAAGGCATTGCCTCAGGTCGCGGTATCACCCGATTTTGATACCATTTTGCGCGCCCGCATCCGACTGGAAAATGGCCTGGCACGTCGACAACACGATCGTTTTTTTGCTTCCTGGAAGTTTCGCGTACCAGCTTATGCCGTGGCTATGACGCTGATCGTGCTGGCGGTGTTCACCATCTTTTCGCAATTGAACCGGCAACGTCAACTGTATCCTCCTGATGCTTACGTCAATCCCGAATATTATGGCGGTCGTTACCAGCAGGTCGACTCAGTGAATGTCATTTTTTATATGCTCGAAAAGCAACCTGCTACCCGTATAACCACCCAGAATCCTGTGCAGGTCAGCGCTGGCGCCTATCAGCAGTTTGATCAACGTTTGCCGGCAGACTCCAGCCGATCCATCGCCACCCGCACCGGTACGATCGAGAGAAGAGCGGAAATCGTCTATTGATGTCACTAATGATTGTTATATTCTTCAAATGTTCAATGAACGCGAATGCTTAACATAATTTTCTAAACCCTGGGTTAATGTATGTGCTGCTTTGGTACTGCTTCATTAACTCAGGGTTTAGGCTATATATAGAGTAACCTGCAGATTGGTATGAAAAAGCTGATTATCGTGGTCTTCGTTAATATCATTGCGGTCGCGAATTTGGTCTCGCCCACTTTTTCCCAAAATGTTTCGATGTTGGAAAAAATGCAGGGAGAAATTTCAGCGCTGATCGATCTCACCAAATTGTCGGTGGTCACGGTTTCCGCCAAATCATCGCATTCGTATGTGATCGATCGAGATGAGGGATTACTCTCGTTTTTGAAAGATAATCGCCAGGAAAAGAAGGATAACCTCTGGACCGTTGGCTCCGGAATTATTTACAATGCGGATGGCTACATAATTACACGCGGTAGTATTCTGGCAGAATTTGAAAGCATCCGGGTCACCGTGTGGGACGGTCGGGAATTTAATGCCGAATATATCGGCGTTCACGAAGCCACCGGTCTGGCGGTACTGAAAATTGCGGCTGAAAATATAACGCCTGCTACCATTGGTGATTCGGACAAGGTGTTGCTGTATTCATTGGTCATGGTATTAGGTAATTCGATGGGGATTTCGCCGTTTGCCTCGTTTGGCTTGATCAATGGCTACACGGCCGACGGCATTTTTATTTTCTCGGCACCGGTAAATCCCGGGAACATTGGCGGTCCTGTTTTCAATATCAAAGGGGAGATTATTGGGATTGTCACCGCCCAATTGGAGACCGATGCCGCCACTTTGGCACCCAAATATCTCGATTATGGGGGGCAGACCGGCATGGCATTGCCCATCAATCAAGTCAGGCAGATGGTGAATGAAGTTATTCAGATGCATCGGGAGCAAAAAGGCTGGTTGGGCGTCGAATTCGATCCGGATTCCATTCGCAATAACAGTCTGGTGGTCAAAGATGTGAAAGTGGGATCACCTGCTGCACGCGTCGGCTTGAAAAAAGGCGATCGCTTGCTCCAATTTAATGAATCTGACCTGGCCACGATCGACATCGCCCGGACATTGATCGAGCAAACCAAGCCCGGAACCCACGTGTCCATAAATTTTAGCCGTGACAATCGTCAGCTCAAAGTTTTTCCCTGCATCGAAAAAAAGTGGCCGCTCGGTTTTAATGCCCAAAAGCCTCGACAGCTTGCCTCCCGGCCAGTAAGTCCCAGTAGCGAGACCGTTCCACCATATCCGATAATTCTCTCTCCGACTCGATTCCAGCAGATGAACTCACGCATGATTCAGATGGAGAACGAGATTCGCAGTCTCAAGAGCCAACTGCAACAGGCGTCGCCTCGATAGCCTTAGCGTAACTTGCTGCGTTGCTGGTTCGACATCTACTGCAAGAAAATATCCCAGAATTTCATTAGCGATTCGAGGACGTTAGAAATTTTGATTGACTTTTTCATATTTTTTGTTAAATTAGTGGGCTAAAATTAGGAACGATGATGATTGTAATTTTGAACGGAGAATCATTATGGCGAAAGATCGAAGTTTTGTAGCAAAACTTGCCAAAGGAACCAAAGAAGCTCTCAAATCCAGGCAGTGCCCCAAATGCGGCGAAGTGGCCACGGTTATCAAACTGGTGGATTCCGAGAAAAATGCCACTACCTGGCGCTTTAAGGAGAAATTTGTTCTCGTTTGCAAGTGCAACGAGAAAGAAGTATACGCTTAATGAAGCCATCACGGCAGTGCAATTGCTTTTGATTGCAAGCCGACCCCAATGAAGTGAAAGATATTTTGCCAACGAAGAGGATAGATTGAAGCTGGTTCTGGCCACACGCAATGCTGACAAGATAAATGAAATCCGGGCCGCACTGGAGGGCTTGAACATGGAAATGTTAACCCTCGATCGGTTCCCAGAAATTCCGGCCCTGGTCGAAGATGGTCAAACGGTGGCCGAAAATGCCATAAAAAAAGCTCGTGCGGTATGTGATTATACTCAACTGCTCTGTCTGGCCGATGACACGGGATTAGAGGTGGATTTTTTGGGTGGTGCGCCTGGCGTTTATTCCAGTCGGTTTGCCGGTCCGGATGCGACCTACGATGACAATGTCGAAAAATTGTTGCAACGGCTGAACGGCGTTCCCCGCCAGCAACGAACCGCACGCTTCCGCTGTGTCGTGGCGTTAGTAAGTCCGACGATGGAGCAGGTTGTCGAAGGGGTCTGTGAGGGAATTATTAGCGAAGAAAGGCGGGGCCAGGGTGGATTCGGCTATGATCCAGTGTTTTATGTCCCCAAACTGGGACAAACTTTTGCTGAAATGCCCTTGGCCCTCAAAAATGATATCAGTCATCGCGGGCTGGCACTGCAAAAGGCACGCGTCATTTTAGAGCAGTGGCTTGCAAGCTCACAGCAATGATCAGCCATTGCTGAAATGCCTGTGAAAGCTACCGATCTCGATCAAGACCGTGCTGATTTGATCAGGACTGGAAGTGGTTGGCAAAGATTTGGTCATAAGGATGCTTCAAAAAAAGTCTTGCATTTGGCCACGAAATACATTATATTTTTTCGGTTTCACGCCCGGGGCGTAGCGCAGTCCGGGTAGCGCGCCTGCTTTGGGAGCAGGAGGTCCCGAGTTCAAATCTCGGCGCCCCGACCAGCAAATTTGTCAAACCCATCGCGAACCGATGGGTTTTTTGTTTCTGAATTCGAAAAGTTTGAGACGTTATGGGTAGATTTGTATGGTTGATCGCTGGAATGATGTATCTGTTCGCTCCCGCGTCCGCAATGAAAAATTCCTCCAATTCCCTGCACCTTCATAAAAATTTGCAGCAGCTCTCGATTCAGGAAATCGATCAATTGTTACAGACCCTGCAGCGAGAACAGCCGCAATTCGAAGACCGGATTCGGCTGATTGCTCTGGCACGGCTGGGAACGCCATTCGATTGGCAAGCCATCGGCGAGGGCAGTGGCATCGAACCGGCACCGATCTTCCGCCTCGATAAAACCAACTGCACCGCGTTCGTTTTAACCACGATGGCGCTGGCCAGTGCCCAAAGTTATCATGAGGCCGAGTCGCTGATGACTTTTTTGAACTACTATCCGCCGTCCGTTGGACAAAACCCGATTTCGTATCGCAACCGCATTCATTTCACCTCGGATCGACTGCTTACCTCGCCTTATTTCGAAATAATAACCTCAGCCGTGGCTGATCCCACCAGGCTGGACACTGTGCGGCTGGTCCTGAACCGGCAGGAAGACGGCACCCATTTTCTACCAATCGATTGGGAAAAGAAGGTGGAACTGGCATATCTCCCCAAAGCGCATATTACGCGCGAACTGTTGCAGCAACTGCCAGCGGTCTGTGGGGTTGCGGTGATACCAAAGGAATTGTTCAAAAGTGGAATCATTGTCGGGCATGAGGGCATCCTGATCGACGGGAAAGATTTTGTCCATGCTTCCAAATATACCCGCCGCGTGGTGCGCGAAGATTTCTATCGGTACACGCGCAAGCGAAAAAAGCATATCCTCACTCCAGTTTGCGATGGCATTGTGCTCTATCAAATGAAAGCCGTCACGCCAGCAGCCACCGTATCCCGCCAATCGCCAAAACCATAGTCAGCTTTGGGCTGAATAGCTATGTCCATTCCCGGCTAACGGCCGGATGGAGAGTTAAATTGAGTATGACCGAAATTCCTTCGTGGCCAATCTGAATTTCCGGCGTCACTGTGTCCAAGTTGAGCCGGAGCCAAAATTGATTTGGCGAGGCGATCAGCGGGATGGGCTGGTTCAGATCGGCCTGAATTTTATCCAGAATGCTCTGCAGATCGATGGTTAGATTCTCAGTTAATGCTGCGATCAGATGCCGATTGAAGATGGCGCGAAGCATATTGTCGCCAAAAGGGGGCAGGTTGGGCAGATCCAATTTTACCAGTTCCGGCTGCGTCAGTTGCAGCCGGCCATTCGCTAAAATTAGCGTGGCCTCCAATTGCAGTTTGGTGCCCCCAATGCGAAGATCTGGCGCATTGTTCACGTTCAGTCGGCCGGTGCCCCGCAGCGACAGGCGCAGCCGGTTAGCGGCGGCAATGCCCAATTCGATCGCTTCGATGCTCAGGGGATCCGTGGGATGCTGTGAATAATGAAAGCCGCCCATTTCGCCCTCAAAGTAAGGCAATTCGATCTTTTGCGGCCATGAGAGGCTGGCCAGGTCCAGGTTCAATTCTAACGATAATTTTGAAGGTGGCATTGGTATTCCCCTTGCAGCTAAAAGAGTTCCTTCCCATCCAGATTAGCCGGATGGATTCCGAATCGACCAACAATGGTCGGCGTGATGTCATAAATTCGTGCCTGCTGGATGACGCCTTTGGGATAGCTACCCGCGGCGGCTTTTTTCAGCAGCTTGCGGTTGAACGGTGTGGCAAAAATCAAGGGTACATAGGAATCGCTGGGCAACAAGCTGCCATGGGTCGATCGCATGCGATGACTTTTTTCAAACCGAAAGTCCTGTTGATAGTTGATCAATAAAATAATGTCGCCGCTATTGTCACCGTACATCTCTTGCAGTCGGTCCTGAGCTAAAATGTATCCTTTTTCTTTACCAAAATTGGAGGTCAGCGCGGCGATGCGATCAGCAGCCCGATGGTGATCGTAGTGGTAGATCTGATAAGCATTTTTTTCATAATCTTTGAATAGAATATAATCCAGGGCATCGGCTAAAAAATTGCTGCCGCTGGGAGTCGCCTGATTGGCCTGGCTGAGTTGCTGCAACAATTCGCGCAGGTCTTTGAAGGTTGGTTGTTCTGGCCAATCGATTTTTTCACCCCGTGTTCGATAACCAAAGATGCCTCTACGAATATAGATTTGAGCGGCGGCTGCGGTGATCGTAATAATGGCATTGCAGGATGATTCAATTTCCCCAAATTCCCCTTTGCCCAATATATCATAGCCGCAGCGTTTCAACAGCGCTTTCATTTCGGCACGTGTGATTCGTTTGGCATCGTTCAATTCAGCGCCGGTATGGCCATGATCCGAACAGATGACGAATAGTGTGTCATTGAGCGGCTCAAATTTGGATAAGTTAGCCCAGGTTTTCAAGAAGCGTCCCAATTGGGTATCGACAGTGTTGATCAGGTAGTCTCGCTGGGCAATGATATCGCCATGATCCTGCAATGCGCCCCGTAAATTGATGTGTGCCTGGTGATCGTGCCCTCCAAAATAGAGGGTGAATAGATTGGGCGGCGCATGCTTGTGTCGCACAAAATCTTCTAAGTAGCGAATGGCATCATCCATCATTTCCTCATCGAAATTTTCGCGATAGTCGCCGATGCCATCCGCCGCACGTTCAGTGAGGAATTGTGTCTGGTTGAAAATATTGGGAATAATCCAATCGATGGCTTTGGGATCGGCGCCATCGAAGCGCCAGGGCAGACGCCAGGGGAAAACGCCGACGATGTGGTTTACGGCCGCTTTATCTTGTGACACGAAAAGGTTGTAGCAAACGGCGCATTTGTACTGTTCATGCAAGTAATCGTAGATGGTCTGGGTGCCTTTGTTCATCATGCGGCTGCCGCTGCCTTCGTTTATAAAAAAGCTCAGCGCTTCAAATTTGGAGTAGTTTTCGGTTTTGCCTTTGGCTCCCAGCGATTGCCCCCTGCGGTCGAAATGAAAATTGGCGGTGATGCCATGGTGTTTGGGAAAAAGACCGGTGAAAATGGATGTCTGGCAGGGGTAGGTATAGGATGGAAAAGCAGTGACGCAGCGATTGACGACAATGGATTCGCTCTGCGACACATCGTAATCACCAAACACTGCAATGGCGTCGGGTGAGGTGATTTTTTCCAGGCTGAGTTGGCCGACAATTCGTGATAGGTTGGGCAAACGCTTGTTGGTCTCATCGCGCAGGCTGTCCTCGGCCAGCGTATTATAAAGTACATCGCGGCGCAAGCCGTCAATGTCAATGATGACAACATGCCGAATTTGATCTGTCATCTTCGTTTTTTCCTTTCAATAGTGTTTTGGAAAAATCAATTGTCAGTAGATAGCACAAAGATATCAGACCCGTTTTTCTACTACCGCTTTTAGTTTATTCACCCCAGTTTCGTAGTTCCAATGGGGACAATATTTGATAGCCTCTTTGCCACCGGTTTCGCAGGTTGCCCAAATTTCCGGGGTGATCTTTTTTTCCAATATGTGTTTATGAATATACGGGCAGAATGAGGGCCGCACGCCATCCAGCAATTCTTTGATCATTTTGCTCAGCTCGATGCCATCGATGGGATAGGAGGTTTGAAAAATATTCTTGTGAATGCGATCAAGGTCCAGATAGAGCGAGGTCAAAATGGAAGAAACGCGCGAAACATAATGATTGTAATATAGGCTGCGCTCATAGTCCTGGGCGATATAGAGCAGTTGGCTTTTGCGTCGTGCGCGTTTGACTATCAAGCGATTGAACAGATAACCGGCGGCAGCCAAAACCAGCGCAATCCCCGTCAGCGTAATCGGCGGGACGCCCATAAGCTGGCCAATGGTCAGACCGCCAGCCGCACTGATGGTCATCGTGGGGATGGATTGCATAAAGTCTTTGGCTTTTTCGCCAAAGGTCAGGCTCTCTTTGATGGACTCCAGGTATGCCAACCGGAGCTTTTCATTCTCTTGAAAATTGAGTTCCCGGCCTTTATAGACGATATCCAGGCTGCGCAGACATGCGTTCATAGTGGCGACAGCGCTGGTAATGTACTTTTTCTCATCGCCTTCCGCCTGATCGATGATATCCTTCAGGCTGGCGTCGACCAGGGTTGCGGTTTCGCGTGATTGTTCGTCATTGGAAAATTTCCCTGTCTGAGCCCAGACCATGCGAATAGCGGTCATTGGTGGCAGCAGATTGGTGCTGGCCATGTGGGTGGTCTCCTTTGGTTTGTATTGATGTAAGATTAGCTAAACAGGCCATCGATGGTGGTCTGACAGTATTTACAGGTACCAGATTGGATATTATTTTCGATTATCTGATAACCAAATCGCTCGATCAGCAGCTTGCCACAGGCATAACAATAAGTGTTTTCTGCAGCATTGCCGGGCACATTGCCCAGGTAAACATATCGCAGTCCCTGTTCCCGTCCGATGCTGTGGGCCCTTTCTAACGTTGCCTGCGGGGTCGGCGGATGATCATGCATCTGATATTGGGGATAAAAACGACTGATGTGCCAGGGCGTCTCCGGCCCCAGTTCATTCTTGATAAAGCTCGCTATTTGCTGCAGCTCTTGTGGCGAATCATTTTCGCCGGGAATAACCAGGGTGGTGATTTCAACCCAAATATTGAGTTGTTTCATCAGTTTGAGTGTCTCCAGGACTGGAGCAATTTTGGCGCCGGCAAATTTTTTGTAGAAATTATCGCTGAAACTTTTGAGATCGACATTCGCCGCATCGATAAATTCGCTGATGAACCGCAGCGGCTCTGGATTGATATACCCATTGGTCACCAACACATTCAGCAATCCTGCTTCGTGGGCCAGCCGGGCTGAATAATAGGCATATTCAAAATAGATCGTCGGCTCGGTGTAGGTATAGGCAATGGAACGGCAACCATTGCGCCGGGCCATGGTCACAATGTCTTCTGGATTGATTTCCTGGCCATAGTATTTCAAGTCGCCGTTTTTATTCACCTGAGAAATGTCATGGTTCTGGCAAAATTTGCAATGGAAGTTGCAACCAACGGTTGCCAGGGAGAAAGACCCCGTGCCCGGAATTACATGAAACAGCGGTTTTTTTTCGATGGGATCGACATGAACGGCAATGGCATGGCCATAGACCAGCGAATATAAATGGCCTGCGATATTTTTACGAACACCGCAAATCCCAATTTGTTCGGTTTTTAGTTTGCAGAAATGAGGACACAACTCACAGATCACTCGGTCCTCTTCCAACTGGCGATAAAACATGGCTTCTCTCATACCCCGCTCCTCCAATTCCTGACGCTCATGGTTGACTGAAGATGCAACCGCAGTAATGTTGCCGGTAGAGCTGATGGAGTTTGCTCAGTTCGATGCTTCGTTTGTAACCATCTTTCTTTTTGAAATTCTCTTCCAGAAACGCCACGCCATACGTTTCGCCGAGCGTTTGGCCAATTTGATTGATCAGCGCAGCATTTTTGTGGGGACTGATCGTCAAAGTAGTGGTCATCACATCAAATTGTCGTTCTTTTGCTACCTGTGCGGTAGCCTCCAGCCGAACCTGAAAGCAAATGGCGCAGCGCCTGCCGCCTTCGGGCTCAGCTTCCAGGCCGCGCACCAACTCCAGCCACCGATCGGGATCATAAGCCGGAACGATCATTTCGACATTCAAGCGCTCACGGATTCGTTCCAGTTCAGCCAGCCGCCGGTGATACTCTTCGGCCGGCTGAATATTGGGATTGAAAAAGAAACAGGTAATGTCGTATTGCGCGGCCAATCGCTCCACCGGCACCACCACGCATGGCGCACAACAGGTATGTAATAATAATCGCTTTCGAATCATGCTGGCTTGCTCGTTCGATTGATAGTGTCGCTGGCCTATCGGGCTTCAGGTCGCAAGGCAATGGTTATTGATTGGGTGTGAACACCACATCGATGCGACGGTTCTGAGCGCGACCGGCTTCGTTATCATTGGAAGCGATAGGTTTGCTCTCCCCATAGCCGATGGCCGAAATTTGATCCTCGGTCAATGCCATATTGGCCATCAAATAGGCTTTTACTGCTTTGGCGCGTTGCAGGGAGAGCGACTGATTGACGCGATCATCTCCGATGTTATCGGTGTGACCTTCGATGGCCACATGATATTCATCCAGCATCCGAATCACGCGCTGCAACTTGGTCAGCAACTGGAAATATTCTGGCTCGATCACGGCTTTGCCCTTGAGAAAATTCAATTTCAACAATCGAATCCGGATTTGATCGCCTTCGCGCAACACAGCCGCCTCTTCTGGCTCGAAGATCGATTCGATTTTCTGAAAGCGCTCCCGTTTTTGCTGTTCCAGTGCCAGCCGCGCCTTCAAACCGGCTTCCTGTTCCTTGGTTTGATCCAGTTCCGCCCTGAGTTTCATGATCGTCCCATTGAGTGATTCAATGGTTTGATCCTGGCTGGAAATTTCATTGGCCAGCTTCTGTTTCTCTTTTTGCAAATTAATAATGGCATCGACGGCGGACTTAACCGGCCGGTCGAAGCCCTCATTGAATTCAGGTGCAAATCCCAATTGAGCAATGATCTGAGAAAGATATTTCTCATTTTGCAAGATCAGCTTTTCCCAATTGGCTTCGTCTTTTCGTAATGCCTGGATGATCTTGGACAGATAAATGGCATGTTCGATTTCGTAGGCGGCGGCCTCAGCCTTCTGCCGCGCTTCGGATTTGGCGCTACGGTCACTGGTCAGGATTTTTTCGGCTTCTGCCAGTAGTGTCTCCGCATTTTTGAAGGTAATGGGCGCAAACTTATTGACATTTTGCTCCTGTGACTGTTGCAGTCGCAGTTTGGCATTGCCAATGATGCTGGCTTTGATAGCGAGCAACTCGGCCTCTCGATAGAGTTTTTCGGTGGTCAATGCTCTTTCTTTGGCTTTATCCAGAGCCCCTTTTTCCAGGGTGGTGGTTGTCTCATAAAACAGCATCTCTGCCTTATCATAGGCAGCTTTGGCAAATTCGGTGGCATTGGCCTCGAGAGCATCCTCACGAGCCTGCAACAGGTGTGGCAGCGTGATCTTGGCCAGTTTGGCGTTTTCCACTGCCGACTCCAGCAGCGTTTTCACCTCGCCAATTTTTTTCTGGACATTTTTCCCACGATCGAAATCCTTCGCTGCCTGTTCATATTCCTGCATCGCTTTGGTAAATGTGGTTGGCGACAGCAGGTCGGCTTGTTCGGCTTTGGCCTCGTTCAGAAGATCGGTGACCCGTTGAAAGACCCGCGCTTTGATGTTGTCCTGGGCATGGGCAGCAGCAGAAAGCAGGACAACTCCCAGGGCCAGCAGCAGTGATAGCCAGAAGATATGGTTCATTTTGTTAGAAGGTAGACAACGAGGATAACACTTGTTCATAGCACAGTCTCCCAAAATTTTGAAGTATCCGTTTGACAGTCGACAAAGGATGTCTAAACCCTGTTGCTATCGATAAGTGCTCAGGAAGATGCAATTTGGTTCAAAAAAATATAGGTAAATCGTGTCTTGTCCGTGGCAGGAACTGATCCTGCATCGAAAACAGAAGTAATTTCTCAGTGATCGATTGTCGTTGGTCAGAAATTTGCCGGCGGCAATTCTGATTGCTGAGATCCGGAATTCGCTATATTGTTCCGCTATTCTGGGTAAGAATATAAGCCAACAATCGTAAAAAGTCAAGCCGAATCTTTATTTTTATAAAATTTTCAAGCGCGAAATGGTAGCCGTTTCCTGGCGATGGTTGACAGAAGACAACAAAAAAGCTCCTTGCCCAAATGACAGGACAAGGAGCTTCACAAAGAAATCGGTTGCTAAATGTTATTGATTGTCGTCTTTCTTTTTCTTGGCATCGCCTTCAAGAATACGTCGCAGCCGTTCCAGCTCACGTTCGGCTTTGCGCCGTTCTTCTTTGATTCGCTCTAACTCTTCCTCGGCCGATTCGGTTTCCCGCTGTTCTTTGATGATTTGCTCGAACAGCTCCCGGCGACTTTCGGCCTTCTTCATTAGAATGTCTTTATCGCTCAATCGGTAGACGCTGGTTGGCAGCAGAACCATATTCAGGCCTAAATTAATCCGCCAGGCAGGATAATTGGGCATATCATAGATTTTCCAGCCGTAGGTATAGAGTGTATTGTCTTTATCCTCGGTTAGCCTAAGGTCGGTAGCAAAGATCAGCGTCAACCAACGATAGGCTTTGAAATGCACTCCAGGCGTAAGATAAAGATAGTCCTCCACGCTATAGGCAGTAGCCAGGGGCGGGCGCTGGAGAAATTTATTCCCAAATAATTCGATGGAGAAATCGAAATCGGATGTCGGGATCTTGAAGCCAAGGCCATAGATCAGTTGCTGGCTCATGGCCGTGACACTGATATTGTCATTGCTGTAACGAGTCAGTCGTTTGCCAACGTCATTGTGATTGATGTAGCCCAAATTGGCATGGACATTGAGATTGTCTTCAGGGTACAGGGGATCTTTCGAATAAGTTAGCATGCCAGTGAATCCCCATTCCACGCTGCCGGCGGAATACGGTTCGAACGGGACATTGTGATATTTGGCAGTGGGAAATCGAGAATTGAGACTGACCGCCCAGGTTAGTGACGTCCCTTTGATGGGATAGGAGCCCAATTTTAAGCCGAGAAATAGATCGTCCGGCAGATTGTAGCCTTTGCCGCCTTTGTGATTGTCCTGATACATGATAGGCGACAGGGCGAATTCGATATGATCGCCAATGCCGTAATTCAGGCTAAGCGCCCCCTGAACATCCCAATAGGTGACGGCCTGGGTTTGATTGGGGGCTAAAGCGGCGACTTTGCCAAAGAAGCGCGTGCGGGCCGATAAGGTGAGATAGCCGGGCTTTAAATTCCAGGCAGACTTCACATAGACCAGACCATTGCCGCCATTCAAGTTATTGGCATAAGTCAGCGGCACGGCTGCTAACAGCAACACCCAAATGATCCCCCCACCAGCGATTCGGCGTAATTTCATAATTCAAACCTCCAAGTTGATGTCTTAATTCAAAAGAAGCAGTACCAAATAACTTCGGTTTGATGACTTTAATTTACTTCTTTTTTATAAATTGTCAATAGATATTTTGGTTGTTACAACATCTTAATCGGATATAACTGCTGAAGAATAATCAATCGAGATTGCTATAGTAAACGATCCACCAATAAATTTGAGCCAGGGCTGCGACTCTGGTTACAAATGCCAGAAAGTTATTGACATGATACCAGGTGGAGCCGCTCACAATAATGGTATCGCTGGGTTCTAATTGGGGGATTAGCGATTCCTGACCACTTTTGATATATTTGTCGACGTTGATATGGATGATTTTGTCCTTTTCATCGGCAGTTTTCTTGGCACGGATCAGTTTGATATGGCCCAATTTGGCACCCTCACGCGGACCACCGGCAAAGGAGATGAGCGAAATCAGATCAGTATCGCGCGGCACCAGATACTGACCGGGCTTGGCAACAAAACCCCAGATATTCACTTTGATCAGTAGTTGGTCGTCGGTGCCTAAAAAGTACTGTGCCCCACGCGGATAATTTTGATCCTGCCCCAGGAGAGGCGGCTGATTCAGTAGCAAGATAATCGGAAGAACCAGTAACCACGCGCCCATCACCCTCACAAATAACCTCATAACACCTCCATCATACTGGAATGATTGCATTGCAGCTTGAGACTTGCAGAACGAAAATTTAGCTGTATTATAACGATAAATTTTAAAAAGGTCAAGTTAAAATATGGTATTTATCTGAAACTCACTGTAATTTATTGCCTGGCCGGAAAATTACCACCGGCTGAACCAGGCTGAGACCGGTCATAATCGGTGGCGAGAGGACGCTTTATCATCCCAGGCACAATCAATGGATCAACAAAAATTATTCCCTTTGGTTGAAAATCACAAAATTTTAAACAAAAGCCTTGCATCTGAACGATAATTATCCTATTTTTGAAGCGACGAATATTGAGGAGCAAGGTATGTTTTCAGCGCAATTGATAACCAAACTCAAACAGGCAAACGCGGTCTGCGTGCTGACGGGAGCAGGTATTTCCGCCGAAAGCGGGGTGCCGACTTTTCGTGGCGACGAAGGGCTATGGAAAAAGTTCCGTCCCGAGGAGTTGGCCAACTTCGATGCGTTCATCAGCAATCCCCGATTGGTATGGGAGTGGTATAATTATCGGAAACATCTCATCAGCCAGGTCAAACCCAATGCTGGCCACTATGCGCTGGTGGCAATGGAAGCTCGATTCCCGGAGTTTCATCTCATCACCCAGAATGTGGATGGCCTGCATCGCCTGGCTGGCAGCCAGAGAATCTATGAACTGCATGGGAACATTATGCGCAGCCGTTGCGTTGACTGTAATAAACAAGTGACTGAGGTATCCTTCGCGGCTGACGCGGAGCTGCCGCGCTGCGAGTGCGGGGGCCTGATCCGACCGGATGTGGTCTGGTTCGGTGAAGCGTTGCCGCAACAAGAACTGCGGCTGGCGTTCGAAGCAGCCCGGCGAGCAGAAGTTTTTCTCTGTGTGGGAACCTCGGCTATTGTGCAGCCAGCGGCATCGTTGCCGATCGAAGCCAAATATGCCGGAGCCTATGTGGTTGAAATTAACCTGGAGCCCACACCGATCTCCACTGTGGTCGATGAAAGTATTATGGGAAAGTCGGGCGAAATTCTGCCGCGTTTGATGACTGCTCTGGCCGAGACCGCGGATTGAGGCGGTCTTGAATGAAGTGGCTTCCAGATGGCGCCTTGTTCCGATGGATGCGCAAAGAACCATGGCATAACTTTTAGTCCCAGTGATGAATCACCCTACCTCGACATTTGCATTCAAGCTGCTGCGCCAATTTCGGCCGCGCGCCTTTATTTTTGCTGCCATGCTTATTTTTCTGGTCGGCAATTTCGGCTGTGCCTATTATAACACTTTTTTCAATGCCAAAAAATTTTACAGCGATGCTGAGAAGGAGCGACTAAAACGCGAAAGTGATGTTCGCAAACGAGGTCAGGCGGTAAATTCGGGTGGCAGCCAGGTGACCCCCTCGGAAATCAAAAATTATGATAAATCGATTGAGAAAGCATCCAAGGTGCTGGAGCTTTATCCCAAAAGCAAGTATGTCGATGATGCATTGTTTTTGTTGGGTCAGTGTTTTTTTAGAAAGGAAGATTACAATAAGGCCAAGCGGAAATTTCTGGAGCTGATTGAGAATTTCGGAACCAGCGAATTTGTTCCGGCAGCTCGATTGTGGCTGGGAAAGACCAATATCGAACTTCAGGATTATGAAACGGCTGAGAAGAATTTTCATGATATTCTCAATAGTGATGTGCCCAATGATGTGCGCGACGAAGCCCAATTGCTGCTCGGCGGCTTGTTCAAGCACAAGGGCGATTATATTACGGCCATTAGTGAATATGAAACGGCTGCCAAACGTGCCCGGAAAAAAGAGTTGCGGGCCAATGCATTTTATGAAATGGGCGAATGCTACTACAAGTTAAAAAATTTTGCCAAAGCTGTTGAGAGTTTCAAGCAAGCGCGCAAATTTAGTCCCGATGAGAAATTCGAATTCAATGTGATGCTGCGAGCCGGCTTAGCGTTGAAAGAGATGGAAAAATATGATGAGGCAATCAAATTGTTTTCCAACTTCCTGGGGGATGCGGTCAATGAACCCAACTGGCCGCTTTGTCGGCTCGAGATCGGCCACTGTTATCGACTGAAAGGCGACTTTAATAGCGCGATTGGCTGGTATCTGGACATTACCACCCAGCATCCGCGCACCGAGGAAGCCGCTGCGGCATACTTCTATTTGGGGAAAATCTATCAGGAGCAGAAGGCCGAATATCAATTTGCCAAAGATTATTACGACAAATCCGTCGCTGAGAATTCCAGAGCCGAGACCAATGCCAGCGCGACGGCCATGAGCAAGAGCATCCAACGCTTGCTGGCATTGAAAGCTGATATCGCTGCCCAGCGCGAAAAGATCGCCAAAGGTGATTCCATTGCCGCAGCGATGGATAGCGTCGATGTCGGTCGGGTACCAAATCCAATACTCGATCCCGCTTTGGGCGACAGCGCTCGGGCCGATAGCAGCCTGGCGCTCGCCGATACGCTGGCCAATGAGCGAGATCCAACAGCTTCAATGACCAGATTGCGGGATCAGGAAGGGTCGGAGCGGTCGCTGCGGCAACCGCAGCCGCTGAATCAGAATCAGAAAATGTTGCTTAAAACCGGCGAACTGGGGACACCCCAGCAGGAACTGGTTAAAGATAAGCTGTTGCTGGGCGAGCTGTATTTGTTTGAATTCAATCAACCCGATTCGGCATTGAAGGAATTCATCGACGTTTTGGAAATGGATACCTCGCGAACGATTATCCCCAAAACACTGTTTACCATTGGCTTCATTTGTGAAACTTATAAAAAAGACACCTCGCTGGCCGATTCGGTCTATCAGCGTCTGGTCACATTATATCCCGATGATCCCCTGGCGCGTCATGCCCGCAAAAAAATCAGAACGTTGCCAGTGACCGATTACGAAGCGCCGCTGGCGGAAAAATTTCGTACAGCGGAGAAGGCCTATCTCGAATCTCAGAATTATGACTACGCTATCGATACCTTCGAGTCTATCTTCCGAAATTTTCCGCAATCGGAGTGGGCACCCAAAGCGCTGCTGGCAGCGGGCTGGGTATATGAACATAGCATGCGCCAGCCGGATAAAGCATTTCAGGCCTATGAAAACCTGCTGGAGAATTATCCAGCCTCCATTTATGCCAAACGCGTAAAGGCTAAGGTCGAAAAGGTTCGCCAGGCGCGAGCGGCTGCCGCGAAAGGGGAATCGGCCGATTCATTGGCGCTGGCCGAGAGCGATATCGACCGAGAAAAGGTCATTGCTGCCAGTGATACGACCCAGGTGGCGGAAGTGACTTCCCTGGAGCAGGAAAAATATCGGCTCTTTTTGCGTCAGGAGATGCAAAAAAATGATCCGCGACGGAAAACGCCCAAACGGTGGTAAGCGCCATGAATGACCGACAATTTGAAATTCCTGCTGCTCAATCCCCCCGGCTCAGCAAACAGCGCATCATCCGGCATGAGCGATTGAACCGCGATATCGTTCGATTGCGGATTTCGGCGGCTGAATTGGTAGGGTTCTCGTTGCCGGGACAATTCGTAAATATCAAAGTGGGGCAGGGCTACTTCCCTCTGTTGCGGCGGCCGTTCAGCATTCATCGTGTCGATCGAAACGCCGGCTGGTTGGAGATACTATTTAAAATCCTGGGACCCGGCACGGAATGGCTCAGTCGCTGCTCGGTGGGGGATGAACTGGATTTATTGGGGCCACTGGGAAACGCTTTTCAGGTGCAGGAAGAATTCCGCCAGGCGGTGTTGATAGCTGGGGGGTTGGGAATTGCGCCGCTGCTGTTTTTAGCCCAGGAACTCCGGCAGCAACAGATGGCCGTAACGCTGCTCTATGGCAATAAATCGCAAACCGGCTGCTGTTGTCAGGATGAATTCAACGAATTGGGAGTCCAGAGTTGGATCGCCACGGAGGATGGGTCGCTCGGTTTTATTGGAAAAGTGACCGACCTGGCCCTGGCCCACCCGGAGCTCTGGCAGATGCCGCGCACGATGATCTATGCTTGTGGACCAAATGCCATGTTGCAGCAGGTGAACATGATGGCTGCCGCGGCGCAGATCCCCTGCCAGGTATCGCTGGAGACCATGATGGCCTGTGGCTTTGGAGTCTGTCTGGGCTGCGTCGTCAAATCGGCTACCGCCACAAATTCATTTAAATATGTATGCAAAGATGGCCCCGTATTTTTTTCAAGCGAGATAGATTTCAGTGATTAACCTTTCGGTCAAACTCGGTCCATTAAAATTAAAAAATCCGATCCTAACTGCATCCGGAACTTTCGGCTATGGGGCTGAATTTTCGCCATTTCTAAATTTAAATCGCCTCGGCGGTCTGGTCACCAAAGCCATCACCGAATTGCCGCGTCCCGGAAATCCGCCGCCGCGAATTGTGGAAACCGCCGCGGGAATGCTCAATTCCATTGGCTTGGCCAATGTTGGCGTTCAAGAGTTTATCCAGGAGAAACTGCCGTTTTTGAAAACGCTGCAAACCGCGGTAATCGTCAATATTGCCGGCAAAACCATCGATGAATTCGGTCGGGTGATCGCAACGATCGAGGCGGCCGGCGGCGCGGACGGCTATGAGTTGAATGTATCCTGCCCGAATGTAAAAGAAGGGGGCATGGCTTTTGGTGCCAGCCCAAAGATTACGGCCGAGGTTACCGCAACTGCCCGAAAAGCTACTCAGCGGTGTTTGATCGTCAAGCTGAGTCCCAATGTTACTTCGATTGGAGAGATTGCCCGTGCGGCGGAAGCGGCTGGCGCCGATGCGCTGGCCGTAATCAATACGTTGGTCGGCATGGCGGTTGATATTCAGCGACGGCGGCCGAAATTGGCGACGGTCACCGGCGGGCTGTCCGGGCCAGCGATCAAACCGATTGCTATCGCCAAAGTGTTCGAAGTCACTCGGGCGGTGGCGATACCGGTGATCGGGATTGGCGGCATTATGAATGCGGCGGATGTGCTGGAATTTCTGATTACTGGTGCCACGGCCATCGAAGTGGGAACGGCTAATTTCATTGACCCACATGCTGCCGAGCAAATGGTGAGGGATCTGGAACTGTACCTGGAAGCGCAGGGCATACCGGATGTGAAGGACATCATCGGCAGCATTGAGCTGACATAGGTAGGATGGAACTGAGGTGATGGCGAATATTTGAGCTACCCAGCTCCGCCTGTTATCAATTGAAAATTCCAAATCTAACCATCAACGAGAGAGCAAATGATCTGGTTTACAATGTGCACGGAGGTTGCAATGCGCAAAATTGCAATGTTGCTCATGATGCTGCTGGTGGTGAATTGTGCTTTTTTCAACCGAAAGCCAAAAGAGAACCGCGAAATTGATGGGATCATCTATTTGGCGAAGGATGAACCCGGAGTGAAAGAGCAAAAGGCGCGTGTCGCCAAGAGCACCAGCGAGGCCGAGACCAAAAGCAAGAAAATCGAAATACCCCCCGAAGAGCTGCGTGATTTTAAAAAGAGCGAGGGCATTATTTTCTTGAGCGACGAAGATCAGGCGAAAGAAATGCCCAACCAGCCATTTAAACCCAGCCAGGGCATCGAGACGGGCCGGGCATCGTACTATGCGCTGGAGTTAAAAGGCAACCGCACGGCAAGCGGTGAAATTTATGATCCCACCAAATTGACCGCGGCTCATCCAACGCTTCCATTTGGTACCATGGTTCGTGTCACCAACCTCTATAATCAGCAGAGCGTGATCGTTCGGATCAATGATCGCGGGCCTCGGGTGAAGTCGCGTATCATTGATTTATCCTACGCAGCCGCCGAAAAACTGGATTTCATCAAACAGGGAATCACTCAGGTCTCGATTGAAGTGGTGAAAGATCGCGAATACTAATCTTTGCAAGGTCACGTATTATTGGTTCGATTTTGCCTTCAGTTCCGGGGTGAAAGATTGCTAATACTAATCTTTGCTCAACGTCTGGTAGCTGCATCCAACCAAAACTAACAGGAGGAAAATACTATTGGATCTCAGGAAATTGGGGCAACGGGTTCTGGTGGCGGTGTTTGGTGCGCCACTGATCATCTTGCTGATTCTCAAGGGTGGGTGGCCATTGGTGATACTGGTGCTGGTGATTAATTTGCGTTCGCAATATGAGTTCTATCGCCTGGCCGAGTCCAAACAAATGCGGCCCTTCAAAATCCTGGGTTTGGTCGGCACAGTTCTGATCACCATTTCGTTCTATCTGTTTGGCCTGGAAAAGCTGTGGTTGATCATCACGTTGCTTTTTTATGTCACGCTGTTGTTAGAGCTGTTCCGCAATAACGGTTCAGCGATATTAAATGTTGCGGCAACAACCTGGGGCTTTTTCTATCCGGCATGTTTCTTTGGTTTCCATATCCTTATTCGCGAGCTGCCCCGTTCGCTACAATTGGACTACGCGGTCGGTGGGAGTTGGTTGTTGTTGATGCTGCTCACGATCTGGATTTGCGATACTGCCGCCTATTTTGTGGGTTCTACCCTGGGCAAACATAAGCTGTACCAGCGAGTCAGTCCGCACAAAACCGTCGAGGGAGCGGTGGCCGGCTTCCTATTTGCCATTCTCACCGCGTATGTGTTGCATGTAACTTATGTGCAGTCGATCAGCTTGATCCATTGTTTGATCATTGGTGCCGCCATTGGAGTGCTGAGCCAAATCGGTGATCTGGTGGAATCGGTGTTCAAACGCGATGCCGGGGTGAAGGATACGGCGGCCATATTGCCAGGCCATGGTGGTTTTCTGGATCGCTTTGACGCTCCACTGTTCGTCGCCCCACTGATGTATTTGTACCTGCGGTACATCGTTTTTTAGCCTGATGCTGAAAAGGGAGATACCGTTCGAGGCAATCGTGATTCTAAAAGAATGATCCGTAACACCGAAGCGCCTGGTGGCTTGACCCACTCAGGATGCTCCACCGCTCAGCGCCTGATCAGAGCGCGCGCCTGGTGGCTCTGTTTTTTAGCGATGAATTTGGGGAAAAAGCACCCCTCTGCCGGGCGGATGAATGCAACCAGCGGCTGCTTGAGTTTGAAACGGATGTTGCGAACCATCTCCACCATTCATCTGCCACAAGAGCGAAAGATGGTGATCTCATTTTTTAGCTTGACATTTAGGAGATTTCTCATTAAATTGCAGCGCTTCAAAAGCCAAGTTGTCTGGTGGAAAAATGAAGACTCATTTATTCACTGGTGACCCCTAAATACCTTTTGAGAGGAGGAGATTATGGGACTTGTTGATGATCTGACCAATGCATTCAAAAAGGGCATTGGCGTTCTGGCTCGCAAAACCGATGAGTATACCAAGATCGGTAAAATCAAAGTGGATATTATCGGCATCAAAAGAGAGATCGACAAAAAGTTCAATGAGCTCGGTGGCAAAACCTATCAATTGCTGGTCGAACTGAAAGATACCAAAATTGCCGCCAATGACGAAGTGCAACAACTCATCACGGGCATCCAGAATTTGAATGAACAGCTCAAACAGAAAAAAGAAGAGCTGGACCGCGTTCGGGCCGAGTATGGCAAACCACCCGAAGACCTTGATGAGTTGGTCAAAAAAGATGCCGAAGCCGAAGAAGGCAAGGCCAAGGGGTAAAATAACCCTTGCCGCAGGCCTGCTCTGGTGAATTTTCAGCTCTTCAGCTAAGTTAGTGTTGCTTATTATTTGAATTGCGCCCCACGGATTCATCGAGTGGGGCTTTTAATTAATCGAAAAAGTGAGCTATGAAAAAGAACATTCTGGTTCTGATAATAATGCTGGTTGTTTGGGCATGCCACAATGTGAAACCAGTTGTTCAACTGGCGCCACCTTTTGTTTTCAAGCCGCAGGGGAAAGAACCGCCGCGACGTCTGCCGCTTCTGTTCGAGAAGCTATCACCGCCGTTCATTTCGATTGCTGCGGTTGGCGACATTATGCTGGGCGAAGTAACGCCTCAATACATGGAGCAATATGGCGTCAACTATCCCTTCGATAGCACCCGGCAGATACTGGCCGAAGCCGATTTGACCATGGGCAACCTGGAAGCGGCCTTCTCCAATACCGGCACCCGTTTTGATAAAAAATTTACTTTCAAGGTGCCGCCCAAATATGCCCCGAGCTTGCTTCACGCCGGTATCGATGTGGTAACTCTGGCCAATAATCACATTCTCGATTTTGGCATGGAGGCGCTGAAAAATACTATCAGCACCCTGGATTCGCTGGGCATTGCCCATTGCGGGGCGGGAGCGACCTATGCGGAGGCAATCAAACCCGCCATTTTGGAACGAAATGGCTATCGCATAGCGGTACTCGGTTATTCCCTCACTTTTCCGGAGGAGTTTTGGGCAAACCGACAGCATGGCGGCACGGTTTTCCCTCATGAACATCTGTTGAAAAAAAGCATTCAGCAATGCGATACTCTGGCCGATATCACCATCGTAACCTTCCATTGGGGTGCCGAATTGGCGAATTATCCCAAAGATTATCAGAAACAGATCGCTCACAAGTCCATTGATTACGGCGCAGACCTGGTGATTGGACATCATCCCCACGTCCTGCAGGGACTGGAGATCTATAACAATCGGCTGATCGCCTATAGTCTGGGCAACTTCACGTTTTCATCCTATAGCCGCAAAACCACCGAGAGCATTATTCTGAAAGCATTCTTGACCCGAAATGGCTTGTTGTATGCCAAAGCGATTCCGGTTTGTGTCAACAATGAGCGGATTCATTTTCAACCGCGGCGATTGGCGGGAGCCGAAGCGGATACAGTTTTAGCGCAGTTGCGAAGGTTTTCAGCACCGCTCAAAAATCCGGCGGTCATCAATGAGCGCGGCTATATTTCCGGTCACACTGGCTTGGTTACGGCGCAAACGACTGCCGTCGATACCACCCGAGTGAGTGGCGTTGGTTCTCATTGATATTTTTCTGGCATGAATTTCATGAACCATCCCATTGGGTTTCGGTGGGTAGCTATATCGGTTTATCCTCCCGCTGAGTGATGGGCAATCAGCGCTAACTGACGTTTGCTCGTTTAATTCATAATTTTTTGCTATTCTGGTTGAGCGATTGAGTGAGATGCGCGGCCAGAAAAAGTAACTAATTCATGACTGCAAGTAGCCTCAAGCCAATGGACGAATGGATAGCAGCGATATCGAAAAAAAATCCTGCTATCGCTTACTGTGCTTAGCAAAAGAAGCCGGGTCGTTGGTTACTTTTCGCATAATCGTTGTGATCTGACGGCCGGGAGATCTGTTTGATAAAAGTCAATCACCCGAAAAAGATTTTCAGGTATGTTCCAGACTTAGCCGGAGGTAAGGAACGCCATGAAGGTGGATGATCGCAGTGTGATTGCCGAGCAGTTGATCTACCAATTATGGGAGCGCGGCTATTTTGCCTCGATTCCTCTCACCACGATCGACGGACAGATCGTGGGCATTGTTTCGCTGGGCCAACGGAATGATGATGCTGGCCCGGATTTCAAAAACATCACCATACGACTTGACGATACGCTTTATCAGGGCGATCTGGAGATACATCGGGCGCCAGATGACTGGTATCAGCATAGCCATCATGCCGATCCCGCTTATAACAATGTTATCATGCATCTGGTCATCGGGCCGGTGGATACGTCGGAGCCTGCCATTCGCTTGAACCGACATGCGGTGGTCGCCCAGGTGTTTGTTGATATCCCCGAAGAGAAATTTTTTGCCTTGCACCAACAGTATCAGTTGGGCGTCTCGCCAACTTTGCCCGCACGCTCCTGTCCACATCGCCTAAAAAGCATCGACTATAAATTGAAATTGATTGAATATTGGGGGCACCAGCGCCTGCAGGACAAGGCCGATCGCTTTGCCGAACTGCGAGAGACCTGCTCCTGGAATCAGATTCTATATGTTGGCATGATGGAAGCATTAGGCTATGTGAAAAATCAAGTACCATTTCGGCAATTGGCACATCTATTTCCCTTCGAAGCCGTGGCGCTGGAATTTCAACCGCTTTCCGCCGAGGGCATGCTGGGACGGCCGCTGGGGATTTTGCTGGGGCTGGCGGGACTGCTGCCCAGTCAGGATCCCACGTTTGACTGGCGAAAAATCAAGGACAGCGAAACGCAGGAGTACATTCCCCAATTGGAGGAAGCCTGGCGGGAATTTTCAGAACGGCTGGGCCTGGAACCGATGCGCCGCGAGCAGTGGCAATTTTTTAGAATGCGGCCTTCGAATTTTCCCACCCGAAGGCTGGCTGGCGCCTGTTTGATTCTGCAGCCGTTTCTGGCCACTGGCATCCTGGAACCATTATATCGTTTGGTAGCCAACGCTGAGCAACAGCCCCGACAGTTGATCAATCGCCTGGAGAAGTGTTTTATTTGTCAAACGAGTGGCTATTGGGCCAATCACTATCAGCTTGAGGACAATCTATCGCCACTCGAAGATGGTCGATCTGCGACGCTGGTTGGTCCGGAGCGTGCCCGCGAAATCGTGATCAATGTGGTGCTGCCAGTGCTATTGGCACATGGTAAAGAGATCGGCGCATCGGCGTTGATGGAAAAAATCTGGCATATTTACGAGCTCTATCCGCGTCAATCGAATAATTCCATTGTCACCCAGATGATCAACACCTTGTTCAGTGCTGAAGAGAAAGCGAACCGGCCGATCCAAACCGCTGCGTTGCAGCAGGGACTGCTGCATCTATTCAAACTATACTGTCGGCGGGGTGAATGTGATCGTTGCCTGGACCAAAGTCAGCCGTTTGAACCGTGAGCGTGGGCTATTGACGGCGAAAATTCGATTGAAATTGGCACAGAAGGCGGGGGGTTCGATCGGAATTAGATCAACAACTTGCCGGCGTCCATGATAATTCGGCCGTCGATGGTGATGGTCGGTGTTTTGATGATCAGATCCAGATGGAGTTTTCCTTTCAATCGTCCCCCTTCGTAGACGTGATGCCCCAGGGCAAAATGCGCAGTGCTCAGCACCTTTTCATCTTCGAGCGATTGCCCGGTCAGGAGGGCGTGGGGATTGGTTCCGATGCCGAATTCGGCGATGTTGCGGCCCAGCTTCCCAAATGGTTTCAGGATCTTGCGCAATTTTTCAGCTTCCTCGCCGCCCGTAATTTGATAGGTATAGCCGCTTTTGACTTTGAGCTCAATGGGATTTTGCAGCAATCCCAATGCTGGAATGGAACCATCCACCACGATGACCCCCTCTGTCCCATGCAGATCGGGAGTGATGGCTGCTTCACCTGCGGGCAACAGGCTAAAATTACCCGGCTCATGAACCACACCGGTATTGGCCATCCCCCGATGTCGGGCGATGGGAATGGTCAGATCGGTGCCGGCTGCGGTAAGCACTTGAATCTTGTGCCCGATGGAAAAGAGGTCGGCCAGGCGCCGGCTTTTGAGTTCGATAAATTGATAATCGGTATTAATGACGCGAACAAAGGCTTCGGACGACATGGGCTCCAGACACAGCACGCGCGCGCCGTTATGACAGAGGTGTTTCAACGCGTTGGAATGGATCAACGAGTTAGAAGTAAAAGCCACGATCGCCGACATTTGCTTGAGCATGTTCAAGATGGCGGCGGGCGGTTCGATCTGATTCGCGTTGAAGGGCTGAACTTCCAACAGCGCCACCTCAGCCCTGATGCGCGGGAAATTTTTGAATATCATCTCCCCCAGTTGGCAGGTGCCCGGGTCCACCAGAATCAAACAGGAATCGCCAGGAACTATTTTTAGGCAGTCGGCGAAGAGTTTATGGATGGCTTTTTCTAATTTGGCCATTGCTGCTACGAATTGATTTTCCTCCCCCCAAGGAGGAGTTTGCCGAATCGAAATCAGTTAAGTTAATCAGTTGGTTGATGAATTATTGGTCAATGATTGAATTTGACCGGAGCGAAATTCTACTGCTTGCAAGCGCTGCAAATGTTGCAGAAACATGGCCACGCGCTCCTCGGCCTGCGCTGCGTCTTCCGGAAATTTTTCCTGAAAGAGATTCGCTATTTGTTTGACATTAAAACTGCCGTTACATTGCTGCCACACAAAGCTGCCATATCGATCCAGGGTGATCTTGAAATAAGGTGCTTTCAGTCGCGGCAGCAGATATTTTACCAGCAGTCGATGGCGGAATTTCGGCTTAAGCAGTGTGACCCGGCCATCGCTGGCGGTTTCGCTTGGAATAGTTGTGATTGGGATAAGATCGAAAAGGTTCCTTGTCGGTTGTCTCATGGCAATACGATGATGGCCCGCTTGATTGCGATTCACTTGATAGGGTGTTGCATGAACTGCGCTGCTGAATTACTTTCCTTGCCTTCACTGTGGTAGCTCAAGTCTATCGCTCTCTGTCCCAGTCCGACCGATTCCAGAATAGGCTTATTGATAGAATGAACGCCCCATTTAAAATTAAAAAATGGAATTAAGATCTCCAGTAGCTGGAGGCATGGTTTGGGATCTAATTTTTATCATCAGAGAGGCAGCGCTGCCTCTCTGATGATAACGAAACTCTGCTACATCACTGCACTTGGTGGCGCGGGTTCATCCGCTTTGCCGGCGTTTTTCAATGGAAATTGGATCAAGATCCAGCCGATAAAAATGAAAACCAACAAGCTGACCGAAAACGGCAGCGGCAGGAACGAGAAAATACGAGGCAAAAAGTTGCCGTAATCGACTTCGCCCACCGCCAATGCGGCGAAGATTAATCCGATCAACGCCTCCCCAGCAATCAAACCTGCTGCCAGCAGGATGCCAATATTTTCGATGCGTGCTTTCTGCGCGTCATTGTGCTGTCGGGCCGAACTGATTTTTTCGACGATGCCTTTGATCAAGCCACCAATGAAAATGGCGAAGGTGGTTTCCAAGGGCAGATACATGCCGACGCTGACCAGCATGGGGCTTTTGACCTGCATCAAAATAAAACCAAATCCCATAAACATTCCAACAATGATCAACGGCCACGCCATCTCACCGCCGACAATGCCTTTGGCCAACAATGCCATCAACCCGGCTTGCGGGGCTGGTAATTTGGCGCTGCCAAAGCCACCTTCGTACGGTGAATCAGCCAATTTGCCCTGATTGATATCGCCCTGGTGCAAAATGAACAACGGCACAAACATGACCAGCGCCGATAGCCCGACACCTAATAGATCACCCACCTGCATTTTCCAGGGGGTACCACCCAGGATATGTCCCACTTTTAAATCCTGCAACATCTCGCCAGCAACGGCTGCGGAGACGCACACGACCGCGGCCACGCCCAGCACAGCGGCGACACCAAAGTCGCCTTTCATCCCCAGCACGACCATCAGGATGGCCGCAACCAGCAGCGTAGAAATGGTCAGGCCGCTGATGGGATTATTGCTCGACCCGATGATGCCGACGAGGTAGCCCGATACTGCGGCAAAGAAAAAGCCAGCAATGATCATCACAATCATGGCGACCAGCGCCGCAACGACGTTTTGAGCAAAAAAGTAATAGATAAAAAAGGTGGCAACAGCAGTGAGCAGAATGCCGATCATCACCTGTTGCAACTTTAAATCCTGCTCGGTCCGGAGCACCACCTGCTCGCCTGTGGCAGCTTTTTTCACGTCACCGATGGAGCGCTTGATGCCAATCGCCAGGCTGTTGCGCATCCGGAACAGGGTATAGCCCGCACTCATGAGCATGCCGCCGATGGCAATGGGGCGGACGATGCGGCTCCACACGTTATTGGCCATGGCCACCCAGGTAGCTTCCGCAGCACCTTCAGGGAACAGGGAAGGACCGATGAAATAGGTGAGAATGGGCACAAAAAGTCCCCACGCCAATAGGCCGCCGCTAAAGTTCAGTGATGCAAGTTTGGGACCGATGATGTAGCCCACGCCAATGTAGGCCGGCTTTACGCCGGGAGAACTAAGCAACAAACCGCTCTGGCCGGTTGCGCTGCCACTGGAGAGCAAACCGATGCTTTTTTTGGCAAAAGGTACGAAGTGTTCCCAGGTAGTCTTGAATAGATTCAACGAAGCCAGCGTTTGAATGAACGCACCAATACCCATGGCACTGAACAGAAATTTGGCGCCGGTGCCACCCGCACGACCCGCCTTGTGGATTTCCGCGGCTGCGACCGATTCCGGGAAGGGTAATTCGGCGTCTTCCACCATCACCCGGCGCAGCAGCGCCACAAACATGATGCCCAGGACGCCACCCACGAGCATGATGGCTGCGGATTGCAGGTAGTGCCCGGTGGTAACGAACTCCTTCCAGATGCCCGCCAGGAAAAACGCCGGGATGGTAAAGATGGCCCCTGCGGCCACTGATTCGCCGATGGAACCGACGGTACGGGCAAAATTCTCTTCAAGAATATTGCCTTTTACCACTCGCAGAATGGCCATGCCAATCACTGCAGCAGGATAGGTCGCGGCGATGGTCATACCGGCTTTCAATCCCAGATACACGTTGGCCGCGCCAAGAACCACCGCCATCACTAAACCGATCAGCAATGCGCGGAGGGTGAATTCCTTCATGCTGGTGCTGGCGGGGACATAGGGTTGATAACGAGGACCTGTTGCGGAAGAACTGCTTTTGATTTCTGCCATGCTTCCTCCTACTCCTTAAGAATCGATGTGATAAACCAGTTTTCGAAATCTACGCGAATTAGTTGCCATGCAAAATAAAATAAAAACGGCAAAATGTCAAGAAAAAAATAATTCAGCGGAAATATTGCCAACCACAGGGCTTGCATTTTGCAAAAAAAATCCGTATATTCCGCCCAATACTTAAAAGATAACATGGCCATTTTAAACAACATTACTCTGGGGCAATATTACCCGGTCGATTCATTCGTGCATCGCCTGGATCCACGCACCAAAATCTTGGTAATCCTGGTCGCCATGATGTTGTTCGTGGCTACCCACAGCATTATTAAGCTACTGGTTTCGCTGATAATCATTCTGGCGCTGATCGGCATGGCTCATTTGCCCCTGATGCTGGTGCTGAAAAATCTGCGCCCGTTTTTATGGCTACTATTGTTGACCATCGGGCTACACCTGTTTTTGAGTGATCAGGATTCGAAAATTATCACCATTCCGTATGTGGGGATTGGCATATCCAGCCGTGGCTTGCTGAACGGCACCCTCTATTCTATTCGGCTGGTAATTTTAATTCTGTTGGCGGCAATTTTAACACTGACCACTTCACCCATGGAGATTACTGATGCGTTGGATCGTTTTTTGCGGCCACTACAAAAAAGATGGGGCCTGGCAACGCATGAAATAACCATGATGATGACCCTGTCGCTGCGCTTTATTCCGACCCTGATCGAGGAGGCCGATAAGATTCAGAAGGCTCAGATCTCTCGAGGCGCAACGTTCGAAGGAAATATCATTCGGCGAATAAAGAGCGTGATTCCGTTGATGCTCCCGCTGTTCCTATCCGTGTTTCGGCGTGCCGATGAACTGGCCCTGGCCATGGATGCGCGCTGCTACAACGGGGGTCAGGGCCGAACCAATTACCAGGCGTTGGCGTTCGGCCGCGAGGATTATTATTTCCTGGCCAGCGCGCTGGGCTTAACGTTTTTGTTCATTTACTTTTAGTAATCAGTAGCAACTGGCGCCATGCGAAATATCAAACTGCTGCTCGAATACGATGGTACTAATTTCCACGGCTGGCAATACCAACCGGGATTGCGCACAATTCAGGGCGATTTGCAGGATGTTCTAAAAAAGATCTTCCGCAGCGATATTGCCGTCATTGGCGCAGGCCGAACCGATACCGGTGTTCACGCCCGGGGGCAGGTGGCTAATTTCAGGCTCGACCACCCCATGCCGCCCGAAAAAATCATGGCCGCGCTGAATGGCAATCTGCCGCGCGACATTAGAATCCTATCGGCTGCGGAGATGCCGCTTGCGTTTCATGCGCGCTTTGATGCCATCAGACGGCATTATAGCTATACCATTACCCGGCAGGAACGAGCGATCAATCGGTTTTATTGCTGGACGTACCGTTCGCCGCTGGATGTCGGCCGGATGCAGGAAGCTTCGAACTATCTATTGGGGGAACATGATTTTCGGGCTTTTTGTCGGGTGGATGATCCGCAAGAAGGGCAGCGGTGCTGTATTGAAAGGATCGATTGGGAACAAATGGCAACTACATTAATTTTAAATATCGTCTCCAATCGTTTTTTGCATCACATGGTGCGGATTATTGTGGGAACGATGATCAATGTCGGACGGGGATTTACTGCCGTCGACGATATACCCAGTATTCTGGAGTCACGCGATCGAAATAATGCCGGCCCCACCGTTCCGGCGAAAGGATTGTGTCTGGAAAGAATCTATTACTGATTTTGAACCGAAACCGGAGGTTGCGATGAAGTTTTTTATTGACACAGCGGATATTCAAGAAATAAAGCAGGCCGCGGAGTTGGGTGTTTTGGATGGCGTTACTACCAATCCATCGTTGATTTCAAAAGTGCCCGGAAAATTCGAGGATATTTTGCGCTCGATTTGTGACGTGGTTCAGGGCCCGGTTAGCGCAGAAGTAGTTAGCCTGGATGCGCCAGGAATGATTCGCGAAGGTCGCGAATTGGCCAAAATTCATCCGAATATTGTAATCAAAATCCCCATCACCCGAGAGGGCTTGAAGGCCATCAAGCAATTGGAAACGGAAGGGATCCGGGTGAATGTCACACTGATTTTTAGCCCATCGCAGGCGCTGTTGGCGGCTAAAGCCGGCGCCAGTTTCGTCAGCCCCTTCGTGGGCCGAATCGATGATATCAGCGATTGGGGAATGGATTTGGTGCGAGACATTGCGACGATTTTCAAGAACTATGATTTCAAGACCGAAATTATTGTGGCCAGTGTTCGAAATCCATTGCATGTGGTCGAAGCGGCGCTGGCTGGCGCGCATATTGCTACCATTCCGTTCAAAGTCATCGAGCAGTTGGTGAAGCACCCGCTCACCGATATTGGCATCCAGAATTTTTTGAAGGACTGGGAAAAGGTCAAGAGTCGCTAACGTTGCGTGCTGGCATGCGTCAAATTGAAGCCGCCGATGCCGCCATTCTTCAGCGGCAATCAATGGACGAAATGTTGGATAAGGACCGTGATCCATGAAAAAATTCCTATCATATCTCCTGGTTTTTGTGGTTGGCACCTCGGTGGGCATATTGATCTGGTCGTACTGGCTGGATCGGATGCGCGAACCGGTTTTTTATTGGAGCAGCGCACCGCAAGTCAATAGCGGTAAAGCTGCCACCAGATCTGTCGCCATGCGCCAGGTGAATAGTCAGCAATTAGCCAATTCCCGCCAAACGGTGATTACGGAAGCGGTCAAAGCAGTTAGCCCGGCGGTGGTGGGAATCAATGTGCTGCAGATCAGAGAATCGCGCTCACCGGAATGGGTTTATGATGACGACTTTTTCCGGTTTTTCTTTCCGGAACAACGGCAACAGGTGAAAGGTTTGGGCTCGGGTTTCATCATTTCGCCGGATGGATATATTGTCACCAATGAGCACGTAGTCAATCGCGCCACCGAAATCGTGGTTACGCTTCCGAATGGACAAAAGTATAATGCTCAATTGGTCGCCAGCGATTATATTTCGGATATTGCACTGTTGAAGATCAATCCCAAAGAATCACTGCCGTATGCCATGCTGGGGGATTCCGATGATTTGATCATTGGCGAATGGGCGATTGCGATCGGCAATCCTTTCGGCCTGTTTGACATGGGGCAACCTTCGGTATCGCAAGGCATAATTAGCGCCACCGACCGGGATTTTGGGCGACAGGACGACAGCCGCGTGTACAAAGATATGATCCAAACCGACGCGGCAATTAATGCCGGCAACAGCGGCGGGCCGCTGGTAAATAGCCTGGGAGAGGTTATTGGCATTAATGCGTTTATCTATTCGGGCAGCGAAAGCAATGCCACCAATATCGGCCTGGGGTTTGCGATCCCCATCAATCGCGCCAAAAAAATAGTCAGCGAATTGCGGCAATACGGTGGAGTCAATCGGCGTTTTTGGACCGGCCTGGAAGTGGAGAACCTGAATTACTCGCTGGCCCGATACCTGGGATTGAATAGTACTAAAGGTGTGATTATTTCGAATATCGAATCGCGCAGTCCGGCTGCACGAGCGCATTTGCAGGTGGGCGACGTCATCATTGGCATCGACGATCATGTAATTCAGAATACTCGTGACATCTGGCGGGTCATCGAAGATACGGATGCCAAGGGTGGGGATGTGCTGGCACTAAAGATTATACGCAAAGGCAAATACCTGAACATACCATTGCAGTTAGAAGAACTTAAATGAGGTTTAGTCGTGATCGAGCGCTATTCTTGCCCGCGCATGGCCGCCCTCTGGACGGACGAAAATAAATTCCAGAAATGGCTGGAGGTCGAAATCTGCGTGTGTGAAGTCCAGGCGGAGTTGGGTCTCATCCCGGCATCGGCAGTGGAACAAATTCGCACCCGAGCACAGTTTAAGAAACAACGAATTCTGGAGATCGAACAGGAGGTCAAACACGACGTAATCGCGTTTTTGACCAATGTGGGCGAATATGTTGGTGATGCGGCGCGCTACATCCATCTGGGGATGACTTCGTCGGATTTATTGGATACGGCGATGGCATTGTTATTGCGCGAGGCAGGAGAAATTATTCTGGAAGACCTGGCGCAGCTCCGTTCGGCCATTCGAACGAGAGCTTTGGAACATAAATATACGATCTGCATCGGGCGCTCCCATGGTGTTCATGCAGAGCCCACCACCTTTGGGTTGAAGCTGGCGGTCTGGTACGATGAGGTGGGCCGGCACATCGAACGGCTGCAGCATGCATTGGCGACGATAGCTGTCGGCAAAATCTCCGGCGCCGTGGGCACCTTTGCCCATCTGGATCCCGTCATCGAAGAACGGGTTTGCCAAAGATTGCGGCTGCGACCAGCTCCGGCCTCCACACAGATCATCCAGCGCGATCGGTATGCCGAATTCCTCACCACCCTGGCGTTGATTGGCAGTTCGGTGGAAAAATTTGCCACGGAAATCCGAAATCTGCAGCGTACCGAAATTCTGGAAGTCGAAGAATTTTTCTCCCGTGGCCAAAAGGGCTCCTCAGCCATGCCGCACAAACGTAATCCGGTCAGTTGCGAGCAGCTTTGCGGGCTCGCCCGCGTTCTGCGTAGCAATGCCCTGGCCAGCCTTGAAAATGTCAGTTTGTGGCACGAACGAGATATTACGCACTCGTCGGTCGAACGCATTATTATTCCCGATAGCACCATTTTGATCGATTACATGTTGCAGCGGCTGACCAAAATTATTACCAAGCTGCTGGTGTATCCTGACAACATGCTCCGCAATTTAGCACAATTGAAAGGGCTGATTTTTTCGCAAATGGTATTGCTGGCACTTACCCGCAAAGGGATGTTGCGCGAAACAGCCTATCGATTAGTTCAGCAGAGTGCCATGGAAGTGTGGCAGAGCGGCAAGGAGTTTAAGCAACTGCTGCTGATGCAGCCAGAGATTACACAGGTATTAACGCCGGCGGAGATTGATGACTGTTTTGACCTGAAGACGCATTTAAGGAATATTGATAAAATCTTCGAGCGTGTCGGAATTGTAGCATAATAACCTGGAGTTCCTAACCAAAAATCAGCGGGGTGAGCAACTTGAAAAAGACGAGAAAATTGCACGAGGGGCGGAGAAAAAAATTATATGCCACAACCGAGGCGGACCAATTAATTCTGGAATTCAAAGATGACCCATCAGCGGCTGAAGGTGGTAAAACTGCTGCTGCCAAAGGCCGAGGTGCCATCGATAAAGACTTATCGGCGTATCTGTTTGACTACCTGGAAGGATTTCACATCCCGACGCATTTGATAAAAAGTCTCAATGCCAGGGATCTGCTGGTGCGGAAACTGGAGATGATTCCGATTAAAGTGATAATGTACAACCTGATCGCGGGCAATCTGGACGAGCGTTACGGTATTGATGCCACCAAAGAATTGAACTGTCCGGTCATGGAGTTCTATTTAAAAGATGAGAAAAGAAACGATCCCATGATCAATCAAAGCCACATCATCGCCTTCAATCTGGCGACATCGGATGAGATGCACATGATCGAACGCCTCACTTCCAAGATCAATGCCATTCTAAAATCTTTCTTTCTGCGGCGCAAATTGCTATTGGTACATTTTACGATCGAATATGGGCGTTTCAAGAATAAAATCATGTTGGGGGATGAACTATCGCCAGCTACCTGCTATCTCTGGGATGCAATGAAGGCGACTCAGATCGGCAAAGATCGATCCCAGCAGAAATTGAGTGAGCTGGAGTTGGACTACGAGGAAATCAAAAATCGTATTTTTTCGAAGCCATAACCGCTGCCTGGCTGGCTTGCCAATTCGTTGCTGCGGCACAAATCTAACAACACACTGACAAGTCAAAGCATCGCATCTGGCGTTGAATTTCAAAAGCAATGGTGCACGAGCTTTTGGTTGCTAAGTTGATGGCTGGCGGTTGCTGCGATGCCCGCTGCGCGGCAAAACAACATTGACATTATCGTTCAGGATTTAGAAATTATTCAGGCGGTATTCAGACCATTTATTCGAGGTCGACGTGGCAAAAGAAGGTATTCCGATTATTCTTTTATTGCTGTTGATCCTACTGGTGTTGGCGGTGGGTGCGACGCTGACTCATAATGGGCTGCTATGGGTGCTGGTGGCATTGTGCGGTGCACTCATCCTGTTTTCCGGTTATTTCTTTCGAGATCCCCAACGAACTATTCCCTCCGGTGCTAACATGATCCTGGCCCCCGCTGATGGCAAAGTTATCGTGATTGAAAAGGTCAATGAGCCGGAGTTTTTTAAGGGGGAGGCGATTCAAGTAAGCATTTTCATGTCGGCGTTCAATGTCCATGTCAATCGAGCGCCCATCACTGGCCAGGTGGTCTATTTTAATTATCGCCAGGGCACCTATCACCCTGCATACAAAGACGAGGCCAGTTTCTCCAACGAACAGAGTGCCATCGGGATTCGAAACGATAGCGTGCAAATTTTCATGAAGCAGATTGCGGGCATTTTTGCCAGGCGGATTGTTTGCCACCTTCGGGAAGGACATAAGGTCAAGGCTGGCGAACGCTTTGGCATGATCAAATTTGGCTCGCGGGTGGATTTATTTTTGCCGGTATCGGTGCCATTGCAGATCGAACTGCAGCAAAAAGTCACCGCTGGCATAACCATTATAGGAACCTATGGACCGAAATGAAGAATAGCAAAAGCGTCATCCCCAATATTTTTACTACCCTGAATATCTTCTGCGGCTTCCTGGCAATTATTAGTGCGTTGGATGGCAAATTGGTCACCGCAAGTTGGCTGATTTCGCTGGCGGCGGTGTTGGACTTACTGGATGGCCAGATGGCTCGACTGACGGGATCGAGCAGCAGTTTTGGTGTCGAATTTGATTCGCTGGCGGATGTTGTTTCCTTTGGAGTGGCTCCCTCGGTATTGCTGTTCAGGTTACATTTTAGCACCATGGGCATTCTGGGAATTATCATCAGTTTCTTGCCCCTGTTTTTTGGGAGTGTCCGTCTGGCCCGATTCAATGTCCTGTTTGGGGGCAAAGAAAAGACGAAATTTACCGGCTTGCCCATTCCTCACGCCGCACTGAACATCGCGGCGTTTGTGATCTGGAATTATCATTTTTGGGGCCAATTGGAATTGAGCCGCTTATTAATTCCCCAGTTGTTTTTGGTTTGCGTGCTAATGGTCAGCACCGTGGAATATTACACCATGCCCAAATTTACTCTGCGGCAGAGCAAAAAGCGGCTTTTCGGCATCGGCTTGATGTTTTTGGCGACGATAATTCTCGCGCTCTTCCCTCAGGAGACATTTTTTCCATTGAGCACGATTTATATTTTGTGGGGCGTGGTGCGATATATCTTTCGCATGATTCGCGGCTGACCGAAAAACAAAATGATCGCCGGACATGAAAAAGTTATTGTCTTTTTCATATTTTTTCTGTATATTGGATTCGAGAATTGGCGCAATATCCCAAAATCAAATGGACCTGTTTTGAACCATGCGCAAAATATCCTTAGCATTCGTGCTGGTGATTCTGTTTCTTGGCGCCATCATTGGTTCGGCATTGTCCGAGTTGTTGGCACTGCTGCTGCCTGCTGGTGTGGTGCATGATTTTTTCTTGCGATCGGCGACGATCGGCTTTGATCCGTTTACCTTGAACCTCGGAATTATTAGTTTTACACTGGGTTTCAAATTCATTTTGAATGTCATCGGCGTGGTCGGGATTGCTCTTGCTGCCTATGTGCTGCGCTGGTATCACCGGGAACGATTTTGACAACCGAACGCACGTTAGCAATTCCGGCAAATTCGATCCAGGCGGATAAATGGCTCGTTGAGATCGTGCCCAACTAACAACGCTGATGGACATTAAGGCGGTGCAAGCCATCCGGCGCTGTGGCCAATGGCGGTTTGGTGATAAACCTAATTGTCAGGTGAAGGACGTTGCTTTTTCTGGCATTGGCAACTCAACAATGCGAAAGCAAAATCGGATGCAAGGTAGTATTCCCTGTCGATTATTTGCTGTTGTTGGCTACCAAATTGCAACAATGAAGAACGGGAGTTGCATCCCATTCCCATTAACAATGCAAGGTACATTTTTTTGGCGAGGTGAGAGTTTATGTTTGGTGCAATTGGTACTCCCGAGTTGATTATGATATTTTTTGTGATTCTGCTACTGTTTGGTTCCAAACGATTGCCCGAACTGGCCAGGGGCATCGGCAAAGGGATTCAGCAGTTTCGGAAAGCCATGGAAGATGTCAAGGATGAAATCAACCTCAATGATATCGATCGTCAATTGAAAGGATAATTGGCAGACCACTGATCGGCCGCGTGCAGTGACGAAAGCAGGCACGCACGTCTGACGGCGATTCCACTCTGGCAAGTAACTTTTGTCAGACGGCATTAATTGAAAATTATGGAGGCGAAAAATGTTTGGATTAGGCATACAAGAGTTGCTCATCATCTTTTTTATTATTATCCTGCTGTTTGGCGCCAAAAAATTGCCCGAGCTGGCATCGGGATTGGGCAAGGGAATTAGGGAGTTCAAACGCGCCAGTCGCGGAGTGGATGAGGAAGAACCCAAAAAATTAGAAACTTCCAAAACGGAAATTTCCCAATCGTGACCCATGGGTTGAATCTGGCTGCGTTGGATTTCCATGCCATTCAACACCTGCTACGGCAGCAGAAGATAACCTGTCGCCAGTTAGTTGAGCACTATTTAACCAGAATAGATGAAGGCTGCGCGTTAAATGCCTTCATTTCTGTTTTTGCCATCCAATCACTGGCCAGAGCCGATGCCATCGATGAAAAAATCCGGCAGAACCGCGCTGGTCCTTTGGCGGGATTGGTGATCGCAGTCAAAGACAATATCCTGGTGCAAGGCGAGCGGACTACCTGTGGCTCAAAAATGTTGTCCAATTTCATCGCGCCATATCAGGCCACGGTCATCGAACGTCTGGAGGCTGCCGACGCCATCATCATTGGCAAAACCAACCTGGATGAATTTGGCATGGGTTCTTCCAATGAAAACTCATATTTTGGCGCAGTGTGTAATCCATTTGATCTATCGCGTGTTGCTGGTGGCTCGTCCGGGGGTTCGGCTGCCGCAGTGGCTGCAGGGATGTCCCTGGCTGCGCTTGGTTCTGATACCGGTGGATCGGTCCGGCAGCCAGCGGCCTTTTGTGGTCTGGTGGGATTCAAACCGACCTATGGCCGTGTCTCTCGCTACGGGCTGGTGGCCTATGCATCGTCCTTCGATCAGATTGGAATTCTGGCGCGCAGCGTGGCCGACAGCGCGGCTGTGCTGGAGATCATTGCCGGGCCGGATGTGCGCGACGCCACGGCCATCGCTGAACCTGTCCCTGCCTACACGGAAGCGCTGAAAGAGCCTATCCGTCAGCTCAAAATTGGTTTGCCGGTGGAATATCTTGGCCCTGGCTTGAACGCTGAAGTGAGAGCCCGGGTTGAGTGTTGTGCCGAATTGTTGGAAACGGCCGGGATCCCTGTCGTGCCCGTTTCTTTGCCGCACTCCGAGTATGCGGTTGCTGCCTATTATATTCTGGCCACGGCAGAGGCCTCATCAAACCTGGCGCGCTATGATGGTGTGCGCTATGGCCATCGAGCGGCCGCAGCCACGCAGTGGGAGGAGATGTATGCGGAGAGTCGCAGCCAGGGGTTCGGTGAGGAAGTGAAGCGAAGAATTTTGTGGGGGACCTACGTTCTTTCAGCCGGATATTACGACGCTTACTATCGTCGGGCCCAGCAAGTGCGTACGCTGATCAGGTCCGATTTCGGGCGCGCCTTTGAGCTGTGCGATTGTCTTTTAATGCCGACGACACCGACGACGGCATTCGCGATCGGTGAAAAAGTGGCTGATCCGCTGGTAATGTATCTGTCGGATGTTTACACGGTAGCGGCAAGCCTGGCGGGATTACCGGCGCTGGCTTTGCCGGCTGGATTTGATTCGCAACACCTGCCAATTGGTATTCAACTATTAGCCAAACCATTTCACGAAGCGACAGCTTTGCAAGTTGGCTATTCTCTGGAAAAACTTCTGGCATACGCTGGCATTACATCACGCTAAACTTTATCTCCAAAAATGAAAATATTGCTCGAATCCATCTGTCTGAACGTATTGCAAGTTACGATCAATGCCCAAAAATCCATGCTCAAATTGTTTGCGTCCTGGGGGAACAACGTCTTGCCTCGAAGCGCCGGGCAGAACGCCTGGTGTGATTGGGGATGAATAGCGCCATGAATAGCATTCTGCAAGCGATCATTGGGCTTGAGGTTCACGCGCAACTGACAACCCAATCGAAAATCTTTTGTTCTTGTGGTGCCGAATTTGGTGCTCCGCCCAATACCCATGTTTGCCCCGTCTGCCTGGGCTTGCCAGGGTCCCTGCCGGTGCTGAATCGGCAGGCAGTGGCCATGGCCATCAAAATGGGATTGGCCACGCGCGGCCAGATTGCCACGAGGACCATTTTTGTGCGCAAAAACTATTTTTACCCGGATTTGCCGAAGGGCTATCAGATCTCCCAATACGAACAGCCCCTGTGTCGACAGGGGCTGTTCGAATTTGAGGTTGGAAATGAGCGCAAAACCATCGCCATTCAGCGCATTCATCTGGAAGAGGATGCGGGAAAATCGATTCATCAGGAAGATTGGCTGCCGCCGGATCAAACGCTGATCGATCTGAATCGCTGTGGCGTGGCGCTGCTGGAAATTGTCAGCGAGCCGCAGCTTCGTTCGCCACAGGAAGCGGTAGCGTACCTGAAGATGCTGCGCCGGATGCTAATTTATCTGGGGATTTGCGATGGCAATATGGAGCAAGGGCATCTCCGTTGCGATGCCAATATTTCGCTTGCGGTGGTGGGACAGGCGCATGCCAGCAGCAGGACCGAAATCAAGAATCTGAATTCTTTTCGCAGCGTCGCCAGAGCTCTGACCTATGAGATCGAGCGGCAGCGAGAATCCATTGAGGCCGGGCGACCGGTCGATCCGGCTACCTTGCTCTGGGATGCGCAAAAAAATATCGCTTTTCCCATGCGCAGCAAAGAAACATCGCCTGACTATCGCTATTTCCCGGAGCCGGACCTGGTTCCCTTGCAGATTGATGCTGCCTGGTGCGATGCGTTGCGCCAGCAGTTACCGGAGCTGCCGCTGGCCCGTCGTGATCGGCTGCTGCGCGACTATGAATTACCACAAGCTGTTGCCGATCAGCTTACGGCAGAAAAAGCAGTGGCCGATTATTTTGAGGCGGTGCTGGCGCAATGCCCGCAACCAAAGCTGGTAAGCAATTGGATCATTCAGGAACTATTGCCCCGGATTCCAGCGCAGCAAGCGATTGGTAGCGTTGCTCCGGCGCCGGCGGACATGGGGGAGTTTTTGAATTTAGTAATCGAAAGCCAACTGTCGCGATCGGTGGCGAAAGAAATTTTCAATCAGATGCTCCGATCGAGTGATTCGCCGCGTGCGATTTATCAATCGCTGTGCCAGGCGCCTGCTGTCGCGGTGGAGGAATTGGAGTCGATCGTGCGGGAGTTAATGGATCAACATCCCGAGGCGGTTCGAGCCTATTTGGCGGGTAAGAGCCAGTTGATTCATTTTTTTATTGGTCAGGCGCTGGCAGCTACAGCCGGCCGGGCCGATCCGCAACAAGTCGAGCAAATCTTCCTGGCAAATTTGCCAGAGACGGAATTTTCCGGAGGGTGAGAAAAATCTTGACTTTTAGAACTTTTTCGGTTAAATTTGAATCCATTTTAAGTCTGACTGCAGGATCAGGTCATTGTGATCAGGCCGAGCTGGGGGCGATTCTGGCAACGAATGTGGTTGGCTTTCTTCGATTCGCTAATCGGAATCGGCTGGAAATTTATTAATCGGAAACGATCAGGTGGTGGCGCGCAAATATTCATAATCGGAGGCTGCGATGAGGCCAAAAGAGATCAAGAAATTAATCGAATTTGTCGAGCAGAGTAACATCAACGAATTAGAAGTCACACGCTGGGGCCGAAAGGTGCGTATCGTAAAATCATCTCGCGGCCAGGCAGTTGCAGCGCCAGTGGAAACGATTACCTTTCCCAATGTGGTAACCGCGCCAGCGGTGCCTGCTGCTGTGACGGTGAGTGCGGCACCGGAGGGACCGCAGCCGCTGCCCGAAGCCAAAGCCACTGCCGCCAACATTGTGGAAGTCAGGTCGCCGATGGTGGGCACTTTTTACCGGGCGCCAGCGCCTGATGCCGATCCGTATGTGCAGGTTGGCGATACGGTGGCCCCCAATCAAGTATTGTGCATTATTGAAGCGATGAAGTTGATGAATGAAATCGAATGTGAAGTACGTGGTCGTGTGGCAGAAATATTGGTTGAAAACGCGCAGCCTGTCGAATATAATCAGGTCCTGTTCCGGATTGAAAAACTTTAGACCTTAATTTTTAAAAAGGACCATGACGCTTGAAAATGAACACTCGTTGCCCACGAAATATACGGGATGACTCGAAATTCAGAAGATAAAAAATGCGGTCAGTGTTTTTTGTCTGTTTGGTGGGGTAATTATTGATAACCATTTCCATTTTTAGAATCTCAGGTTAAACATTAACGCCGGAGTTGCTATTGTTCAAAAAAATTCTCATTGCCAATCGAGGCGAAATCGCCTTGCGTATCATTCGTGCGTGTAAGGAATTGGGCATTGCGACGGTCGCCGTCTACTCTGAAGCGGATGAGAATTCACTTCATGTGCGGTTTGCTGATGAAGTGGTCAAAATTGGTCCGGGTCCCAGTGCGGAAAGCTATTTAAAAATTCCTAATATCATCAGTGCGGCGGAGGTGACCAATGCGGAGGCGATTCATCCGGGATATGGTTTTTTAGCTGAGAATGCTCAATTTGCCGAGATTTGCGAATCGTGCCGCATCAAATTTATTGGGCCGTCCTCTGAAATGATTGCGAACATGGGTGACAAAGCGTTTGCCAAGGCCAAAATGAAAAAGGCGGGTGTGCCCATCATACCTGGTAGCAAAGGGGTGGTTCACGTTCTTAAAGAGGCTGAACAGGTGGCCGAAGAAATTGGCTATCCAATCATTTTTAAAGCGACGGCTGGCGGCGGCGGTCGGGGGATGCGCGTGGTGACCAATAAGAGTGAGCTGGAAAAGGCATTCATTACCGCCAGAACCGAGGCCAATGCGGCCTTCAGCAATCCCGATTTATACATTGAAAAATATTTTGAACATCCGCGGCATATCGAGGTACAAATTTTAGGCGACCAGTTTGGTAATATCGTGGCGCTGGGGGAGCGCGAATGCTCGATCCAGCGCAAGCATCAGAAGCTGATCGAGGAATCGCCCTCGCCAGCGGTGACGGAAAAAATACGCAAGCGGCTGATCGATGCGGCCATCAAAGGCGCAAAACAGGTCAATTATGAAAGCGCCGGAACTATCGAGTTTTTGTTGGATGCGGATGGCAAATTCTATTTTATGGAGATGAATACCCGTATTCAAGTGGAGCATCCGGTGACCGAGCAGGTGTTTGGCCTGGATCTGTTGAAAAAGCAGATATTGATTGCGGCGGGCGAGAAATTGGACACGCTCATCAAGGGTTTTAAGCTGCGGGGGCATGCCATCGAGTGTCGCATCAACGCCGAAGATCCGGATAAAAATTTTCGACCTCAACCTGGCAAAATCGAGAGCTTTCATATCCCGGGCGGTCCCGGTGTGCGAGTGGACACTCATGCTTATGCGCAATATGTGATTCCGCCGTTCTATGATTCGCTCATAGCCAAAGTTATCACTTCCGGGCGTGATCGCGGCGAAGCGATTCGTCGCATGCGCCGCGCATTGGACGAGTTTATCATCGAAGGCATCCCGACAACAATTCCATTTCATCAAAAGGTGATGGCCGAAAAGAATTTTCAGGAAGGCAACTTCGACACCAAGTATATTGAAAATCAATTGAAACAAACCGAGAATCAGTAAACCTTAAAATTGGGAGAAACAAGAATGGAAATACCAAAAGAACTGCTGTACACCGAGGAGCATGAATGGGTGCTGGTTGACGACACGAATAATATCGCAACGATTGGCATTACCGATTACGCCCAGGGTGAATTGGGCGATATCGTTTTTGTGGAACTGCCATCGGTCAATGATGAAGTGAAACAGATGGAACCATTTGGTACGATTGAGGCTGTAAAAGCCGTCTCCGATCTTTTCTCGCCAGTATCGGGCGTGATCGTAGAGGTCAATACCTTACTCCAGGAGCAGCCGGAAACCATCAACCACGATCCTTATGACAAGGGCTGGATGATCAAAGTGCAGATGTCTAATCCTTCGGAGTTAGATGAATTGATGGATGCTGAGGATTATAAAAAACACATTAGCTAAGAATTGAATTACATCATGGATTGCGTCCGAAACACTGGAGTTTATTATGCCATTTATTCCCAATACCGATGCTGATCGCAAGGCAATGCTGGAGCGGATCGGCGTCAAAAATTTCGAAGAGTTGCTCCAAAATATTCCCGAGGAATTGCGCTTTAAGCAGGATTTTGCTTTGCCCGAACCCCTGTCGGAGCTGGAAGTGCTACGCGCGGTACAATTGAAAACGCAATGCAATCGCAGCGTTTCCGATGCCATCAGCTTTTTGGGCGGCGGCGCTTATGATCATTTTGTGCCGGCAGCAGTCGGCCATATCTCCTCCCGCTCGGAATTTTATACCGCTTACACTCCCTATCAGCCGGAGGTCAGTCAGGGCACGCTACAGGTTATCTATGAATATCAGTCCATGATTGCCGAACTAATGGGCATGGAAGTGTCCAACGCCTCCCTTTATGATGGTGGCTCGGCATTGGCCGAGGCGGCGCTGATGGCGGTGGCGGAAACCGGGAAAAAGAGAATCCTGGTTTCACAGGGGGTGCATCCTCATTATCGCCAGATTATCAAGACTTATTCGCACGGACAGCAGATCAAAATCGATCCCATTGCGCTGGACCAGGGTATTACCAGCCTGGCTGATCTCCAAGCCAAAATCGACCAGCAGACGGCGGCGGTGATTATCCAGCACCCGAATTTTTTGGGTAATCTGGAGGAAGTTTTCGATATCTCTCCCGTTGTCCATGAAGCGCAGGCTCTGTTTGTGACTTCCACGGATCCCCTTTCCCTGGGCTTATTGGAGCCACCAGGAAGCTATGATGTCGACATTGCCACCGGCGAAGGTCAATGCCTCGGGAACAGCTTGAATTTTGGGGGGCCCTATTTGGGCATCCTCGCTTCGCGGCTCAAATTCATACGACGTATGCCCGGCCGAATTGCCGGCGCTACGGTGGATACCCAGGGTCGCCGCGGCTTTGTGCTGACCTTTCAAACGCGCGAACAGCACATTCGTCGAGAAAAGGCAACATCCAATATTTGCACCAATCAGGCGTTGATTGCGCTGAACGCAACCGTTTACCTGGCATTGATGGGCAAACGTGGGCTTCAGGAAGTAGCCAATCTCTGTTTGCAAAACAGCCATTATCTGGCCGCTGAAATCCAAAAATTACGCGGTTTTCGATTGGCCTTTCCGGCGCCATTTTTTAAAGAATTTGTCGTTATCACTCCCGTAGCCCCAGCCGAGATTATCGATAAATTGCTGCCTCATAATATTTACGCCGGCATCGATTTGTCCGTTTTTGACTATGGCTTGTCCCACGGATTGCTGATCGCAGTGACCGAAAAGCGCAGCAAGGAGGAGATGGATCAATTTGTTGACGCCCTGAAAATGTTCCAAAAATAAAATGATGTGATTGGAGGTGGCAAGGAACTTTTAAAATGGCATTGAGTTTCATAATACGAATTGAGATTCAGCTACGATTGACAACGAGGTTATGAACACGACATGGAGGCTGCCTATCAGGAAAGGTTCGTTAAAGGTTTGCTGAGAGCTAATGAAATAATTGAACGACGCTAATTGCGTATCCAATCATGCGAAAGTCAGTATCTCGACACCTTTTTCTGAATTTTCCTAATAGTGGGTTAAATTCCGGATGGTTGAGGTGAACCTTTATAAGTTGCGGGAGGGCTGACCTCTTTCATTCGGTTTTTTATTTTTGGAAGTGATAAAATTTGGAGGATCTGGTTCATGAAAAAGTTTGTGGTTATTCTATCGGTTATTTTGACGCTGGGATTGTTGGCGCAGCAAGCATTTGCCGTGAGTGAAGCGGCATTATTGTTCTTATTGATTTCGCCGGGCGCTCGGTCTGCTGGAATGGGCGAAGCTTTTGTGGGTGTGGCCAACGATGCATCTGCTGTTTTCTGGAATCCGGCTGGCCTGGCTTATCAAGAAGGCAGACAAATTACTTTTATGCACGCCAACTGGCTGCCTGGCTTGACCAGCGACATCTTCTATGAATTTCTTGCCTATCGCATGAGTATCGAAGGCGTGGGGACTATTGGCTTCAATGTGGTTTATCTCGATCTTGGCGAGCAAACCCGCACCGATGAGCAGGGCAACGAACTGGATAAATTTTCCAGCAACGAATATGCTATTTCTGCCTCCTATGGCGCCACGGTTACTGACAACCTGGCTATGGGTGTCACGTTGCGTTTCATCCGCAGCAATCTATCCAAATATGGTGCTGGCTCGGAAATCGGTAGCGGCCAGGCCAGTGTATTTGCCTTTGATATCGGCTTGTTGTATACCCTGCCCTTTTTCAATCAAAGATTAACCTGGGGTATGAATATCTCGAACATGGGCCCCAAGATCGCCTATATCGATGAAGCCCAGGCCGATCCTTTGCCGACTAATTTGAAGACCGGTTTTGCCTATAAATTGATCAATCAAAAGTACAACAAATTGACGCTGGCGGCTGATATAAACAAACTGCTGGTTACACCGCATGGTGACAAGCCTGCCGATCCCTTTTATCAGGCCCTTTTCACTTCCTGGTTCGATGATAAGCCGTTTACACGGGAACTGGATAAAATTACCCGATCCATTGGCATGGAATACTGGTATAGCGATCTGATTGCCCTGCGCGCCGGCTATTATTACGACAAAGAAGGCAAAGTTAAATATTCCAGTTTTGGCGCCGGTTTGAAATATTCGCTCTATGGCTTTGATTTTGGCTATATCGCGGCTCCCGAAGGTCATCCCCTGGCCAATACGATGCGTTTTTCGTTGACATTTGGTTTCTAATACCCAGAGCCTGGTATCGTACTTTCTAAAAACAGGAATTCTTCATGAGGTCTGGATCAAGCCCGCTGATGTGTCCCCAATTGACCTGGTATCAGTGATTTCAAGGCTTGATCCTGGCCTCTTGAAAGCATAGAACGACTTTCGGCGCCTCAGCTTGATCCGCGGGGGTAATCCATCTGCTTAGTGGTTGGATTAATCAAACAATTATTTGTTTTTCAAAATCGACTACATTCATGAATAGCATAAAGTTGAAGAATGATCTTGAAACAGACGCTGCGAATCTCTTTGGCACTGCTGCTGGTCGGTGTTGCTTTCAGTCAACAACCAGCAAAATCACCGACATTTCGTAAGAGCACCCCTTCCGTTCGATTTATCCCTCGTTCGCCCATGATGCCCCTGTCAGTCGCGGAACGCGTTGCGGCGGAACAGTTCGCATGGCACGCGCAACTACCGGATACGCTGAGCGTTGTCGCACTGCGAGTTCAATTTCAGCGGGATAATGATCGCAACACCACTGGCAATGGGTGGTTCGATCTGTCGGTCGGCGATTCGATGATCAATCCGCCACCTCACAACCGAAAGTATTTTTTTAATCAGTTGCGCGCCTTGCAGGACTATTACCACAAAGTAAGTCGTGGCCAACTCCTGCTGCAAATTGCCGATGCTTCGGGCGAAGGGTTCGTTTATCCCCTAACTGGCGACAGCGCCTGGACCCTGCCCCATCCCATGAGCTATTACAATCCCAATTCGACAGAATCATTGCTGGATCAGCGACTGGCCGAATTGTTCCGGGATGCCATCAAACTGGCCGATGCCAGCGGCCAAATTGATTTTTCGAAATTCGATATCGTCATTGTCTTCCATGCCGGCGTTGGCGCAGAGTTTACGCAGGATTTCGATACCACGCCCAGCGACATTCCATCGGTATTTTTGAATTTTGAAGACCTTAAAAAAACCATTGGCAATAATGCCGCAGATTTTGCGGGCATTCCCGTGAACCAGAATTCCTCCCTGGTGCGCGAGGGAATTATTCTACCGGAAACAGAAAATCAAAGTGGCTATCGATATTTTGGTCTGTTGGGTACCGCCGCGCTGATGGTGGGTAATCAACTGGGGCTGCCCAGCTTGTTTGACACGGATACCGGACGACCGGGCATCGGTCGTTTTGGATTGATGGATCAGGGGTCGGGCAATTTTTTTGGCAACATCCCGGCGCAACCCTGTGCCTGGAGCAAGATATTTCTGGGCTGGGAGCAACCCATCGTTGTGTCGGCCGGTGAGAATTTGCCCGTCGCCGCCAGCCAGGCCGCTCATCCGAGTAAAATTTATAAGATTCCCGTCAGCGCCAGCGAGTATTTTTTGCTGGAAAATCGACAACAGCATGTGATTCACAAAAGAAATGTCGGCGTGGGGTACGATGAGCACGGCACCCGGATCGAGTTTTATGAAGATGGATCCTATAGTCCCAGCAATGGCCTCGGCGTCATCGTTTCCATCGATGAATACGACTATGGCCTACCTGGTTCGGGAATTCTCATCTGGCATATTGATGAATCGGTAATTGCCGAGAAGTATGCCGCGAATCGGGTGAATAGTGATCGCGAGCATCGTGGGGTCGATCTGGTCGAAGCCGATGGTTCCCAGGATATGGGTTATTTTTATAACAATTTTGGGTTTACCGGCTACCATGCTGGTTATGCCGAGGATATGTGGTGGGACAAAAATGAGATTCATCTGATGGCGAATGCTGCCAGCCAGGTGATGTTCACCCCCTTCACCATGCCCAGCACTGAGTCGTATGCCAGGGCCAATACTGGCATCTACGTCACCAATTTTAGCGGCATCGATTCGGTAATGTATTTCTCTTTGGAAATCAAAAATTATCTTTCTGGTTTTCCGGCTTTTCTGGGTAATAATTCCGGCACCAGCGCGGCAGTGGTGGGTGACCTCGACGGCGATGGTGCGGATGAAGTGATCCTTAGTACGGTGGCTGGCAAGATTCTTGCATGGAAAGGGAATGGCGAGAAATTCATCGCCAACCTCGATTCCACCAGTCAAATTCAAGTGAATGGCAGGACGATCCGGCGGTCGTTAGCGGTATTTGCCGAAATCGCTGATGGGGAGCTGCCCTTCTCGCCCGCCCTGGCGGACCTGAATCAAGATCAGCAGCTTGAGGTAATCGCTGGTTCGTCCAGCGGATGGATCTATGCCTGGCAGTCGATTGATCAAAATAATGATGGTCGTGCCGATTTATGGTTTAGCGCCAATGCTGGTGCGGCGGCGAGCGCTGTCCCGCTGGTAGGCGACTGGCTGGCTGCGCACGCTGGACTCGAAATTACAGTGGGTCTGGAGAATGGGAATGTGTGCGTGCTGGATGAGACTGGCGCCATCATCTGGAATAAGAATGTGAGTCCGGCCTCGGTAACCGGCCTCGTTGCCTGGACGGATGGCCTGGTGGCAGTTACCAGCAATGGATCGGTATATCGCATTGATCAGCAGGGTAATGTCCTCTGGCAGCAGGTGTTAGCTGAATTCGGTGCCCTGGGTTCGCCGGTAGTGGGCGATGTGAATCATGATGGACGGTTGGAGATAGTCATTTCATCTCGCAGTGGGGGAGTGATGATATTCGATGAGCAGGGTGTTCGGCTGCCGCAATTTCAAACTATTGCTACGGGCTGCCCACTATCGAATCCGGCTCTGGCCGATATTGATGGGGATGGCTATCTGGAAATTGTTCTGGCCGGTGGGGGCAAACTATTTGCTTATCATTACAATGGGGTGTCGCTAAATAATTTCCCGGTCACGTTCGAGCGTGGGGTCGAGAATGCAGCGTCGCCCGATCCGATACTGGTGGATCTGGATGGGAATCATACCGTGGAAATAATCATCGGCACCCGGGGGCAGACGGTGGTGGCGTTCGATGCGCAGGGACGTCGGGTGCCAGGCTTTCCGCTATCGAGTTCGCAGGCCATCGCGGCAGCGGCAGCGGTTGGCAATTTAGCTATGGCTGGAAAGTTGTATGTCGTTGCTCGCAGTGCGGATGACTTCTGCTATGTTTGGCCGCTGGACTATGATTATGTTGCTGAAAAGATTTATTGGGGGCAATATCGAAAAGATGCTCGCCACTCGGGCGCCTATCTTGCTGCAACTGCGCCCATCGCAGTGGCAGGCAAATTGATGCCTGAAAAGACGGTCTATAATTACCCCAATCCAACCGAGGGCAATAGCACGACCATTCGCTACTATCTGCGGGAGGCAGCAACCGTCAGCATTCGCATTTACGATCTGGCCGGCGAATTGGTGGCCGAGTTCGATGGACCTGGATTGGCGCAAATGGAAAACGAGATTGCCTGGGATTTATCTGGTGTGCAAAGCGGAATTTATCTGGCCTGGGTACAGGCAAAAAGCGCCAGCGAAACCAACCTGGCGGTCATTAAAATTGCGGTTATTAAATAAGTCTAATAGCCTATTACCTGGAGCAACCGGTCGACAGGCGGTGTTTGCATCGCAATGGTTTTGGTGATCGGTCGGTTGGGTGGATAAGCTGATCGGTAACTCCGAGTGATCGATCGGCAACCATTCACAGGATTGGCAGTCAAATAGATCAATCATCAAAATGGGTGGACAAGCGTGAACAGGCTAAAAATCTTCATCGGGTCCATGTTGATTATGGTTGGGTGGGGTGCACTGCTCATGTCACAACCGGTGGAGTACAATCATCCAGAATTGGAATGGTATACCATCGACAGTGAACATTTTCAGGTGCATTATCATAAAGAGGCGGAGCGAACTGCGGCGCTGGTGACCAAGATTGCCGAGGAGATCTATTCGCCGATTACGTCGCTTTATCTGTATGAGCCGGATGGCAAAATACATTTTATTATTCGTGATCATGACGATTATTCCAATGGCGGCGCGTATTATTATGACAATAAAATCGAAATTTGGGCCACACCCATGGATTTTGTTCTGCGCGGCAATCACAATTGGCTTCGCAATGTCGTGACGCATGAATTTACCCACATGATTTCGCTGGGTGCGGCGCGAAAAATGACGCGCAAGGTTCCGGGTATTTACTTCCAGTACATGGGCTATGAGCCCGAAAAAAATCCCTACGTGCTCTATGGTTTCCCCAATCGCATTGTATCCTATCCTCTGGCGATGACCATCATTCCCAATTGGCTGGCAGAAGGTGCAGCGCAGATTCAACTGGCCAAGCTGAATTACGACAACTGGGATTCCCACCGGGACATGATCCTCAGAACCTCGGTGCTGGAAGGTCAGTTGCTGGATCACAAGGAGATGGGCGTATTTGGTAAGAACAGTCTGGACAACGAGCGGGTTTACAATCAAGGCTACGCGCTGGTGCGCTATATTGCGGAAACCTACGGAGTCGAAGCGCTTCGCCGGATCTTTCGGGAGATGCAGAAACCCTGGCATTTAACGATCGATGGCGCGCTGAAGAAGGTTATTGGCAAAAGCGAGAAACAGTTGTATCGAGAGTGGGCCAGCTATCTCCGCGAAATGTATGCCTATCGACTGGCGAAAATTCAGAACCATCAGAGCCTTGGACGTGTCATTCAGGCCGATGGCTTTGCTAACCTGTTTGCCGCATGGTCGCCGGATGGGAGCAAGTTTGCCTTCATTTCCAACCGGGGTAGCGATTATCTGTCGCAGTCAGCTCTTTATGTCTACGATAAAGCCACCCGCGATACCAAAAAAATAAAAGGCGGTGTGAGTTCCTCGCTCAGTTGGTCTCCGGATGGCCATAAAATCGCCTACGCTCGCAAGTCCAAACCCAATCGAAATGGCTCTCATTTTAATGACATTTATGTTTATGATCTGAAAACCAAAAAAGAGCGCCAGATCACCCGCAACATGCGAGCGGAAAGCCCGGATTGGTCGGATGACGGCAAGAAACTGCTGTTCGTTACGACCCGAGATGGCAGTCAAAATATTGCCGTTCTGGAACTGTCGAGCAAAAAGCTAACATATCTTACTCGATTTCGGGATGGTCAACAGGTATTCACTCCGCGCTGGTCGAACAATGGTCAGGTGATTGTGTTCAGTCTTAGCCAGGGCGAAGGTCGGCAATTGGCAATGATTTCGGCCGATGGCAAGACGCTGAAGATGCTGTTGGCCGATGGGAATGATGCCCGTGATCCGATGTTTGCCCCCAATGGCCGCGACATCTACTTTAGCTGGGATCGGACAGGTATTTTCAATATCTATTCCATGGATATTTTTACCAAACAGAAAAGTCAGCTCACCAATGTGGTCGGTGGCGCGTTTATGCCTTCGATCAACAAACAGGGCCAATTGTTATATAGCCATTTTACCGCTCGGGGCTATCAGATCGCCTTTATGGATAAGCCGCAACCAGTTGATGAAAAGAGAACCGAATATGCCGTGTACCACCGGCCGCTGCTGCAACTGGCCTCCACCGATGGCAAGGACATCGAGCTTATCGACCGCGGCATCAGCGATCGAACCATCAATTATAATGATGCGGACATTCCCCGTTACACCTCAAAAGCGTACGATCTGACCTATGGTAGTTTGGCGTTCCTGCCGCGCGTCATGATCGATTATGGCACTACCAAATTGGGTACTTATATCTACTCCAGCGACATGCTGAATCGCTACGATATTTTTGGTGGCTTTGCGATCAATCGGGATTGGGACTACGATATATTTGGGATGGTAAATTATCGCCAATTTCGGCCCACAATTTTCCTGGAAGTCTATAATCGGGTGTTGCATCATCAGGAGATGGATGACTTGCCGCTCAGCGAAACCGATACGGTATTTACCAATTTCAAATTCAAATACAATTTGACTGAAGTCGATCTGGGATTGGATTTCAAGTTGAACGATGAGAGCAATTTACGTCCAGCATTTATTTATAATCTCTATCAGGCCAGCTATCAGCCCGAGTTCAAATATCGTGGTCAGGAATTTCCGACCTTCAAATATCGTTACTTCATCGGTCGAACCCTGCAATTGACCTGGAATTATCGCAATGTTGCTCCCAGCATGACTTCGGAAATCAATCCGGCAGCAGGACGGATCATTTCCCTGCGCTACAATCAGGAGTTCAATAAGTTTCTAAAGGATTTCAAATTGACTCGCTACGGTACCTGGACCGAGGCGTTTGACGATTATAACTACAGCAAAGTCGAATTGGACTGGAAGGAATACGTCCCACTGTTTGCTCGGGGCCGACATGCGCTGGCCTGTCAATTGCAGGCTGGATGGATTGATCGTCCCGTACATGAGTTTTTCAATTTCTATGCTGGTGGCCTGCTGGGTTTGCGGGGTTATCCTTTTTACAGCATTGAGGGCCGTAAACTGCTGATCGGTCGTGCGACTTATCGTTTTCCTATTTTCAACAATATCAATTGGCGCTTGCTGCATCTCCATTTCGATAAATTGTATCTTGGCACTTTCTTTGATTATGGCAATGCGTTCAATGCCGATAAGGTGGATTTTTCCCAATTCAAAAAGGACGCCGGGGTGGAACTGCGGCTGGACCTGTTTTCGTTCTATAATTTCCCCACTCGCATCTTTTTCAATGCTGCTTATGGTCTGGATGCAGTTACTAAAGTCGAAAATGCAACAACGGTACTCAGTTATGGCAAAGAGTGGCGCTATTATCTGGGTATTACCTTTGGATATTTCGATTAAATTTATTGAGGAGTGAACCGATGAAAAAGCTGTCCGTTATTTCTCTCTGTCTGCTGGTTTGCTTGGGTGTTCACATTAGCCTGGCCGGTGACGTGGATGAAAACACCACCTACCGCGGCACTTATTTGATACCATCCGCGGCGGCGGAGCTTTCTGCCCACTATTTTCAGCGCAACGATCAGCTAATGGGATTGGCGTTTAAGGATTCGTTGATCCTGGAGCAGCATTTGGCAAAACTGCCAGGCTACAAGCTGCCGAAGCGAGCGCTGTTTTTCTCGGCCCTGATCCCCGGCACAGGAGAACTGTATGTGGGCTCCTATCTCAAAGCCGCTGCCTTTTTTGTAGTCGAAGCGAGCGCGTGGACTTTCTACGCGGTCTATCGCCAAAAGGGCAAAGCGAAAGAGGATCAGTTTATGCAATTCGCCGATGAAAATTGGGATCCCATGGCCTGGCTGGCCTGGTATGAGAGCGCTCCAAATGAATTGAAAGATCGTTTTACTCACGCCAGTCACATGGCAGAGCTGATCGATCAGAACAGAAAGACGCAACAATACTATGAAATGATCGGTAAGTACTCGGAATTCGTTGTTGGCTGGCAGGGCGTGCCACGCGACCTGGCCTACGATTTCGACCAGATCGTTGACTATCGCAAAAACAATTGTCAGATAGCCGATGACTATATGAAGCAGCGGGCTAAGAGCAATGATTTGTTTGCCAAAGCTCGAACCGGCACCACCATTGTCATGCTCAATCATTTGCTGAGCGCCATTGATGCTGCCTGGACGGCAAAACTCCATAACAATCGGCTGATCAAAACTTCGCTGCGGTTCGAGCAAATCGAATATGGCAATCAGTTGGAGCCGGGCCTGTCACTCAAGATTCAATGGTAAATGCTTTATGAAAAAAATTCTCATCATTGGTATTATCTTGCTATTTTGTCCGCCAGGATTCGCAACGGCAGGAGTGAATGCGGTCAATCGTTTGCTCACTCCAACCCCGCTGCTCCTGGCGCAATTGGATTTGCGACCACCGGCAATTCAAGCTGCGGCTCTGACGACTGGTGATGCTGCGGCGGTTCTCTGGACTCCAGAAGAGCAAGTGGCTGGAACCAAAGATCGTCGGGTCGCCTTCTTACGATCGCTAATTTTGCCCGGCGCGGGCGAAAATTATCTGGGCCAGCGCTCCCTGGCCCGAGTTTTCTTTTTCACCGAAATTTCGCTCTGGATCAGCTATTTCGGTTTTCGACAATATGGCAACTGGCTGCGGCAGGATGCTTTGGCCTTCGCCGCGACGCATTCGGGTGCCCAAATCGCGGACAAACCACCCCAATTTTATGTGGATATTGGCAACTATCAGGATGTGTACGAATACAATGCCGCCAAACAGCGAATGTTTGAATTCGAGAAAGTCTATCACGACGAATCATATTTTTGGTCCTGGGATATAGCTGCTAATCGACAGAAATTCGATCAGATGAGGATTGCCGGTGATCGCGCCAAGAATCGGGCCGTGTTTGTGTTGGGTGGAATCTTTGCCAATCATCTGCTCAGTGCCATCCATGCGGTCTGGCAAACGCAGCGCTACAATAAGGCGCTGGAAAAGGCCGCCACGGGCAGCCTGAATTTTCATTTCCAACCCGATATATCAACCAACGGATGGCTGCTATCAGTGCAAAAAGCATTTTGAATGCGACCGAAGGTGCGATTGTCACCAGCAGCAGGCGGTCAGTATTTGTGAATTGCATCGAGCCGACTGAAGAACAGATGGCTGGCATCCAGGGCTCGATCCGGCTTGAGAATTCATGGTGCATCGATCGCTCTTGCCATTACGAGGCTCATATTCGGGGGAATGTAGCTGAAGACGATAATTTTAGCCAGCAGAATCAACCGATCAACAGGCAGAGGATGTTGCAATGGAAAATGTAATCATTCTGGGAACCGGTCCCGCTGGTCTTACGGCGGCGATCTATGCGGCTCGTGCCGAATTGTCGCCGCTGGTATTGAAAGGCGATCAGCCGGGCGGACAGGTCACGATTACCGAAAAACTCGATAATTTCCCTGGTTTCCCGGAAGGCATTACCGGGTATGAATTGTATCAGGCCATGGAGCAGCAAGCCATTCGCTTCGGTGCGAAAGTTGTGGCCGATGCCGCAATTGCGGCGGATTTCACCGGGCAACCGTTTAAAATCACCACCCGCGAACGGGTTTATGAAACCAGAAGTGTTATAATTACCACCGGCTCGGACCCACGAAAATTGAATGTTCCTGGTGAAAAAGAAGGTATTGGTAAGGGTGTGTCCTATTGTGCCACCTGCGATGGGTTCTTCTTTCGCGGCAAAAAGGTCGTCGTGGTCGGAGGTGGTGACAGTGCAGTGGAGGAAGGTTTGTTTCTTACCCGTTTTGCCACGTCGGTGACACTGATCCATCGTCGGGATCGCTTGCGGGCGCATGCGCATCTGCAGAGCCGGGCACAGGCCAATGAAAAAATGCACTTTGTCTGGGATTCAGTGATCAAAGAAATCATCCTATCAAAGGATGGGATCGTCACCGGAGTCCGCCTCCAGAACATAAAATCCAACGCCGAGAGCATTCTGGAAACCGATGGCGTTTTTGTGTTCATCGGGCATATTCCCAATACCCAGATTTTCCAGGGGCAACTGGATATGGATGAATCGGGGATTATCATTACCGACCGGAGACAGCGGACCAGTGTGCCCGGAGTATTTGCTGCTGGCGATGTGCAAGATGCCATCTATCGCCAGGCCATCACTTCGGCCGGTAGCGGTTGCATGGCGGCAATGGAAGCGGAAAGATATCTGGCAGAGCAGCAGGGTACAGTTTATCCTGGAAAAATGGCGTAGCCGGCTGGCATCAGGAGATTGGCATTTTTCCTAACAGCAACTGCAGGTAGATCTGGCCGAGTTGTCGCGCCAGATCCTGCAGACTGATGACTTTCCGTCATCGGAGCAGTGGCTTTGTTGAAAGCCTCGGGCAACCCTAATTTTTGCTGCGCCGAACCGAAATTAATGGGTTGATTTATTAAACAAAGAGGGGGCATTGCCACAGTAGATCTCACCTCGGCACGCTGGCTGACCGTCGAAAAAGATTCGCTCGATGACTACTTTTAGCGCGGCTTGCCCGATTTTATTCCCATCAAGAACTCTCTTCTTCTGTCAAGCCATTTTCTGAGCGAACGACATTATGGATCGAAACGCTCCTGCAAAATTGGATCGCGAATTTCACCCGCCGCGGTGAGACCAGACCTGGCATTTCACGGCTCCTGATCTTCCCATGGTCGGCTACAGGTGTCCGCATTGGATGCGCGAGCGGTTCGCGGCTCACTGTGCTTTTTAGCGGATTGGAGACAAAAAGGCGTCGTCATAATCGAATGATTTCTGCCTTTTAAGAGTGGCGCCTGAATTATTTCCATGACATCATTTTATGTTCCGAAGTTTCCCGGAAAGTTTTCTGGACATTGCAATAAAAAAAATTAAAAAATGACTTGACTCTCCCCTAAGGGCAGCCCTTATATTATAGGCAGATGGTGGGCGCCAATCCATCGGTGGTGCCGCGAGGCACCATACCCCTATAATTAACCGAGAGGAAAATCATGCGCTTTAGTATCGGTGAATTTTCAAAGATGACTTCGCTTTCGATCAAGTCGCTGCGGCTCTATCATGAAAGGGAGCTTTTGGTTCCAGCCGAAGTGGACCAGTTTACGGGCTATCGATACTACAACGAAGCCAATTACGAGCGTGCGAAGTCGATCAAGATTTTGAAAGCGTTCGATTTCACGCTGGCTGAGATCAGAGAGATGCTGGACGATTGTGATGACGAGTCCGAGCTGCTGCCCCAGCTTGAAAGGAAGCTGCTTGAGATCGATAGCAAAATTCACCGGTACCGTGAGATTTCCTCAGCCATTCAAGAACTGATTCAATATCAACGGGAGAGCCTAACGATGAACAACCAGGAATTTGAAGTGGAAGAAAAAGAACTGGAGACCATTCTGATCGCCGGGTATCGCATGAAGGGCAAATATCAGGATGTCGGCAAAGGTATCGCCCTGCTGTACAAGAAAATGGGACGTCAGATCAACGGCAAAGCCATGGCGCTGTATTACGATGCCGAATACCAGGATGATGATGCCGATTTCGAGGCCTGCGTTCCCATCCGCAAGGGCAAAGACGAAGACGGCATTTCGATTCGAGAACTGAAAGGCGGGAAATGCGTTTCGCTGATCCACAAGGGTCCTTATGAAACGCTGGGCGATTCCTACAAAAAAATTTTTGCCTACATCCATGACAAAGCGTATCGCCCCACCTTGCCTTCCCGAGAGGTTTACCTGAAGGGACCCGGCTGGATTTTCAAAGGGAATCCGAAGAACTATTTGACTGAGATCCAGATTTTGGTAGAAGCATGATTTGAACCGCAACCCGTTCAAAGGTTGTCGATCTTTGAACGGGTTCACGAACAGGTAAATTACCAGAAAGAGGCGTTCATGAAATTTCCGATCATTCCCGAGTCGGTGCGATTGGAGCGACTGCAGCCGGCGCAGAACAAAATTCGCCTGGTCATCGACTCTGACACTTACAATGAAATTGATGATCAATTTGCCATTGTTTACGCGTTGCTATCGCCCGAGCGATTGGAAGTGGATGCCATTTACGCCGCTCCATTTTTCAATGAGCGCTCCACGGGCCCGGCCAATGGCATGGAGAAAAGCTATCAGGAAATTTTGAAACTCCTGAGTAAACTGAATCGCCCAGGCGGGGTATCGGTATTTCGGGGGTCGGATCGATATTTGACTGATTGGGAACATCCCATCCGCAGCGAGGCCGCGCTGGATCTGGTGAATCGGGCCATGAGTTCGAAGCAGGGTGAATTGCTTTATGTGGTTGGTATTGCGGTGTTGACCAATATCGCTTCGGCCATTTTGATCGAGCCCGAAATTATCAATCGCATCGTCATCGTCTGGCTGGGCGGGCATCCACTGCACTGGCATCATACCAAAGAGTTCAATTTGAAGCAGGATGTGCTGGCGGCCCGACTTGTGTTCGACTGTGGTGTGCCATTGATACAAATTCCCTGTCTGGGAGTCGCCTCGCATCTGCTCACCTCTCTGCTGGAAATTGAGCGTTTCGCCGCTGGAAAGGGTGCCATCGGCGATTATCTGGCCGAGACTTTCAGAGCGTGCAGCACCGATCATTTTGCTTTTACTCGACCCATCTGGGATATTTCGGCCATTGCCTGGCTGGTGAACCACAGTTGGGTGCCCAGCGAAATCGTCCATAGCCCCATCGTGACCGATCAGGTGACCTGGAGCTGTGACCAGCGGCGGCATTTTATCCGTCGAGCGTATTTTGTAAAACGAGATCCCATATTTCGCGACCTGTTCTAGAAATTGGAACATCATACTGCGCCAAAAATTTAGCTTATTTTTCTCATTTTTGTGGGATAACATTCCACCAACAGGCAGACCGTTCTGCCGATTGGCGGGCAGTTCTGTGGGAGCAACACTTTTAATTCTCCCACCGAACTGAACTCCCACAGAAGCGGTGTTGAGGGTTACTTCGAAGACTCGATTTTATAGGTCTCAGAATTGAACGGTCACAGAACCGCCAGTGGGCGGTCTGCCTTTGGGCGGATTGGATGGAATCCTTTTTCTGAGTCCTTTCATTTCTGAGGGCAATTATTAAAATTTTCAGTTCTGAGGCATTCCATTGTTGTGGTCAATAACATTAATTGGGAGCGCGCGTATGAAAAAGCAAAAATCCTGGCAGCAAAAATTACTAGATAACAAGGGCCTGCCCCGAGTCGAGCGCATCACGGAAAACATGAGCCAGCGCTGGGGTACTGGTACTGTCGTCATCCCCGCGCCCGTTGAGGTGGACGAGATCATGCGCCAGGTGCCCGAGGGCAAGCTGATCACCATCAATGAAATTCGGGCCAGGCTGGCGAAAAAGCACGGCGCCACGATTGGCTGTCCCATGACCACAGGCATTTTCGCCTGGGTGGCCGCCCATGCTGCCGATGAAGAGGCGCGACAGGGAAAAAAGGATATTACGCCCTATTGGCGCACCCTGAAATCGGGCGGCGTGCTGAACGAAAAATATCCCGGTGGCATCGAGAATGTGAAATACTTTCTCGAACAGGAAGGACACAAAGTCGTTCAAAAGGGAAAGAAATTCATCGTTGAAAATTACCAGCAGGCGCTGGCTGAAATTTGAGCTGAAGTTACCTGGGAATCATAAAATTTCTATGTCTTAGATTTCAGTATTCAAAAAGCAACATGCCAGTTATCTCCTGATTTAATCGGCTGGGCCGTCAGATTAATGGGACGGTTATTGAAAATTCGGAATTGATTATTGTTTGAGATTTGACTTCTTAGATTTGGAATTTTGCAAATTGAACCCAATAGCAAGCGTGATTCCATGATCAAAATTATCATTTTTGGCTTTCTATCTTTCTTTATCTTGCTTTACTCCTGGAATTCTTTGAAGTCATCGCGTACTCATGGCTTCTATCGCTTTTTCGCTTTCGAGGGCATAGTAATTCTGGTGCTGCTGAACGCAGATTACTGGTTTGCCCAACCGTTCTGTCTGCGACAGATCGTTTCCTGGCTTTTGTTAATTACCTCGTTATTTCTGGCCATTCATGGATTTTATCTGTTGCGGATTGTTGGAAAACCCCGCCAAAATTTCGAAGATACCACGGTGCTGGTGAACGAGGGCGCCTACCGCTACCTTCGTCATCCGCTTTATGCCTCATTGCTGGCCGGTGCCTGGGGCGCCGCTCTGAAGCATATTTCCATTTCCAGCGTGGTGCTGGTTTTGTTGACCACCGCGTTTCTATATGCCACTGCCAGGATAGAGGAGACGGAGAATCTGAAAAAATTTGGTAGTGCTTATAGAGCTTATATGGAAAAAACCAATATGTTTATCCCATTATTGCCACGGATGATAAAACGGCCGCGGCTGCGATAGCTAAACATAACCTCCGTGGCGATCTGAGCATCTGTGGAATCGAATCCGGGATATTTTATTAGAATTTTTTTTCACCAACGGATAGAAAAACCCAGCGGATTTTTGCTCAGCGCATTTTGATTCGAATAGCGGACGAGAGAACGGCCGCGCCTGCAAACGAGAAAAAACCATCCATGGCTGTATTTTCAGCCGGGGGATAGCATTAACGCGTTCAATCAGTGTTAGCTTTGAAAGGTGTAGGGAATATGAAGATGCTTCGCGCAATTTTTGCACTGCTCACCCTCTTGCCTTGCGCCTCCCTGGCCCAGGGCGTGGCGATTGGTCAGCGGTTCGATTTGACGGCTGAACTTCAATTGAATCAAGGCACCACCGGGCAATTTGCCCAGGTGTTCGTGCCCAGTTATTTCCAGGCACCGCAAGATGGAAAATTTATGCTCGTTTTTCATCTGCACAGTGCATCCTGGGCTGCCGAAGATGAAGTCTACAAAGCTCAGGCCAATGCCGTGCTGTTCAATATCCATCTGGGTGCGCTGTCCAGCCCCTATCAGACTTATTTTCAAGATGCCAATAAATTTCGTCTCATTCTGGATAAAGTAAAAGCCGTTCTTCAGAATCACACTGTCATCGCCAATCCCGAAGTTGATACGCTCATCGTCACCTCGTTTAGTGCTGGCTATGCGGGTGTGCGGGAGATTTTCAAGACGCCCAGCTATTACGATCAAATTAAAGCCCTGGCCCTGGCCGATGGTCTTCACTGCAATTCCGATCCGGCTTTGAAAGAGCAGCAGATGAGAGATTTCCTCCGTTTTGCCAGGGATGCTCGGGATGACAGAAAAATATTTTGCCTCACCCACTCCGCCATTCCCACCAGCGGCTATGAAAGCACCACCCAGACCGCCAATTATCTCATCAATGGCATCGGGGCACAGCGCATTTCAGTTTCAGCAGTGGACGAAATCGGCCTCCAGCAATCCGCTTGCGACACGGGCTATTTCCATCTCAAAGGCTATTCAGGAGAGACCGCCAGCGATCACATGAAACATCTTTATGGCATGCATTTGATGCTGGAGCAAATTATCCAGACCTTGCGCCAGCCAACGGTTAACGTGAACGACCGATTGATTCATCCCGACCAATATCTTTTCGTGCGCAATTATCCCAATCCGTTTAATTCGATCACCCATTTTGTCTATCAATTGCCCTATTCGGCACCAGTCAATTTGAAAATCTTTGATGCAATTGGTCGATTGGTCGCTGTCGTTTCCGAAGAAGAAGTGCAAGCTTCGGGGGTTCATACCTTATCCTGGAATGGCAGCAGGTTTAGCTCGGGTATTTATGTTTACCAGTTGACCTGGGGCGGAAAAACTCGATCCGGCAGGTGCCTGTTGATTAAATAATGCCTATCCGACCAGAGCCACTAACCCGTTGCTCACAATTTCCGAGCCACCAAATTCCCAGGGCCTATTGCACTCTCCTGAACGAGCGATCGATTGGTTTTTCGATTTTTTTAGACAGGCCTTCGATAGAATGAATCCGGGCAAAACCGTTGCGAAACTGAAATTTCAGACAGAACTACCGGGATCGGTCGCTGAGAAGATCGGGCATGATACGCGAAACTGCTTTGCTTGCCGAATTGAAGATACCCAGAAGTTGGAGATCAGAAGGCTGGTTAGAATTGCTTTGCTCCCAATAGGTGAAATAAAATATTCGAATTGAGAAATTATAGCCCTGACAGCGTTTGTTGAAATATGGAAAATGCCTCCTCATCAAACAGGCAAAAGATAACTTTTCTCAGTCCAGTCTGGCCTTGCAAATAGTCGATGGTCTCGGACAGCATGATCCTGGCACATCGGTCCAGCGGATAGCCGAAAATGCCTGTACTAATGGCAGGAAAGGCTATTGACGTGAGCTGGCGCTGATCAGCTAACTTCAGACTATTCAAAGTCGCTTGTCGTAGCTTATTGTCTTCATCGCCCTCGCCCATCATGGGACCCACGGCATGGATGACATATTTGGCTTTCAAATTGCCGCCGGTGGTGATGACTGCGCCACCAACGAACGTGCCACCGATTTGATTGCATTCCTCCTGAATTTGGGGACCGCCTTTCCGTCGGATCGCGCCGGCGACTCCCCCGCCAAGAATCAATTGCGCATTGGCAGCGTTGACAATTGCATCTGTGGTCATCTCCGTGATATCGCCCTGTATCAACTCAATCACTGCCTGATGGATCTGTTTTACCATTTGAAATATTCCTCCTCCTGGATGATCGAAATGAGTTGCATCGCAAGTCTGGTAGATAGCCGAACCAAAATGCAGCCCGGTGCCAGCGATGTTCGATTAAGGGATGACGACCGGTTTGCGGTCAGCATCCACTGCGACATAAGTTATTTCGGCAGAGGTTACTTTTACTGCTACCGATGGATTGTCGTAACGGCTGGCCTCTACTGACACCTCAACGGTAATCGAGGTTCGACCTTTGCGCACGGTTCTGGTATAAAAAGAGACCTGGTCACCGACAAATACGGGCTGATGAAACTCGACTTTGTTCATGGCCACGGTGACATAGTTCATAGGAGCGGTCTTGCGGGCTTCGAGCACTCCGGCTAAGTCGAGATAGGAGAGAATTACACCGCCAAATACTGTGCCATAACGATTGGTATCTTTCGGCAGTGGCATAATCCGTAGCACGGGGTCCGGGTTGGTCATACTTGATTGATCCTCCACCATTCAAAAAGGTTTGCGGTCATGGAATTGGTAGTTCTGTTGCTCAAGATTTATCAGCGGATTGATATTTTCCCTGGATAAATTGCTCGGCCAATTCTACTTCCTGCTGGCTACCGATGATTAGCGGTGTTCGCTGATGCAGTTCGGTAGGCTGGATGGCATTGATATTGCGAAAGCCATCGCTGGCTTTGCCGCCCGCTTGTTCAAAGATGAAGGCCATCGGCGCGGCTTCATAAAGTAACCGCAATTTCCCCGAGGGTCGGGCCGGATCACGGTAGTCCAGTGGATACAAAAAGATGCCTCCATATAGCAGCGTGCGATGCAAATCCGCTACCAGCGATCCAATGTAGCGCAAGGAATAGGGCTTGCCGGAATGATTGGCCGGGCTTTTGAGATAGTCAATGAACCGTTGGGTATTGGCATCCCAATAGTGATAATTGCCCTCGTTGATGCTATAAATGCTTCCGGAAGTAGGAATTTTGATATTTTCATGGGATAATAAAAATTCACCGACGCTGGGATCAAGGGTGAAGCCATGCACGCCTTCGCCAGCCGAATAGACCATCATGGTGGAAGAACCATAAACGATGTAGGCGGCGCCCACCTGTTTGTATCCCGGCTGCAGGCAATCGGCCAGGCCCGCTGGTTGTTTGTCCCCAGATATTTTTCGGTGAATGGAAAATATTGAACCAACGCTGATATTGGCGTCGATATTGGATGAGCCATCGAGCGGATCAAATAGTAGTACATATTTGCCGCAGCCATATTGCTTCGGGATCAAAATAACGTCGTCGACCTCTTCCGACGCCATGGCGCATAATCGTCGGGTATATTGTAGGTTTCGGATGATCATCTCATTGGCGAACTCATCCAGTTTTTGAACTTTTTCGCCCTGGATATTTTGCCGGCCAGTTAATCCCAATATTTCCACCAGGCCCGCTTTATTGACATCCCGAGAAATTATTTTTGCCGCGAAGGTGATGTCGTAGAGCAATTGGGTAAATTCACCGGTCGCCTCGGGAAAATTGGTCTGCTGGCGTTCCAGGATGAATCGTTCGATGGTGATTAGCTTTTCCATTGTTTCGCTCCGTTCGACTCGAATTGCCTTTCGGTGGACTGGCAGATTTAAATGGTCAACCGATAATGTCGAAAACTCCAGATGATTTCCTTTACGAAAACCTGCGCTACGGCAAAAATGGGTACTGCCACCAGCATCCCCAGAATGCCCCCGAGATTACCGCCCACCAGAATTACCAGGATCACCAGTAGCGGATGTATTTGTACACTTTTCGAGACAATCACCGGTGAGAAGATCACGTTATCCAACAATTGAATCAGAGCGAAGGCCACGATCACGCCGACCACTGATTCCATCGAGCCGGTCTCGACCATGGCAACGACCACTCCCGGCAATGCCCCCACGATGGGACCAAAGTAGGGGATCATATTGGCCAGACCGGCAATGACTCCAATTATGAAAAAATAGGGAATATTGAGCGAATATAGGGCAATGATGGAGAGTGTGGCGATGATGGAAGAAACCAGCAACTGCCCGCGAATATAATTGCCAAGTTGGCTATTGGCTTTATAGAACAAATTAAGCGACATCTCGAAATAGCGATTGGGCACGATTTGAATAATGAATTTCTTTATGCGACGACCGTCTTTCAAAATAAAAAACATCATGAACGGGACGGTGATAATGTACGTGAATGAGGAGATTACGGCAAAGATCAGGTTAAAACTCTTTCGTAGCAGTGTTGCTGAGAAGTTATGGAGCTTGATGCTCACTTCCCGGGCAATGTCGGGATTTTTTAGGATAGGGATTCGTTGCGAAAGTGTTGCCTGCAATTTGTCAATAACCGATTGGGTGTCCTCTGCTTGCACCGCCTGCGCCAGGGTTTTAAACTCCTGACTGAGCCCGGGTAGCAGCATTTTTAATCCCATAAAAAGCAGTCCACTTAAAATGAGAAACACCAAACCCACTGCGGCGCCCCGATTCATGCCGGCGTTTTCCAGTTTATTCACCCATGGTTTAAGGATGTATGAAAGGAACAGCGCAATTCCCAATGGCGTTAGCAATGATTTGATATAAGGCAGTGACCATATCGTCAAAATCACTATTCCCAGCAGCAGCAGTAATTGCATAAACCGCCGGATCAATTGCCGGTTCATAACGATGATGATCTGCTGCTCGGAATTGATATGGGAACCCGAACCATTATTTTGTGGGATAGGTAATAGTGGTTTCATCGGATGATGACGGAATTTTCCATTTGCTGTTTCAGTTCATAAAGCTCAGCATTGCTCAAACGAAGCCGTTCGGCAATCATCTGCGCCAGTTTCAATAGTATTTTGTTTCCCAGCCGCGGCTTGCGATAGACAAGGTCGAACAGGTCTGGCCGGAAGAGACCCAAAATTTGGGAGTTTTCCAGAGCAATGGCCGTGGCCGAGCGCGGGGATTCATCCAATAGGGCCATTTCGCCAAAGAATTCTCCCGCATGCAAAATAGCCAGCTCTTCCTTGATTTGATGGTTGACTTCTTTGTAAATACCAACCACCCCTGTTTCAATGATATACATGCCGACCCCAGGTTCGCCTTCATAGAAGACGACTTCATTTTTCTTGAAATAGCGATTATGAACCAGACGCCGGAACTCGCGCAGTTCGCCTTTTTTCAGTTCGCTGAAGATCGGCACTTTTCGAAGGATGTTATCCAGGCTAAGCTGGTGTTTGCCATTCTTCTCGAAGATATTGTTCCAATAGCTGTTTGCCATATTCAAGGTTTAATTGAACGATCTCGATCTCAATGCGTGCATATTACGCCTGGTGTCTCAGACAGCAATCCAGGCCGCTGCGAATATCTAGCCGTTCGGTTAAAAGCGGATTCGCTATTTGGTGTCCACGCATGGTGTGATTAAACTTTCGCCTGCGATGCAAAGTTCAATGAAAGAGCAAATTCCATGCTAAATATAACACTCTTATTTTTATATGTCAAGGCAATTTTAATTTAATCATAAATTTTATTTTTCTATTGATTTTATCTGATAAATCCATTATTTTATACGCCATGAAAAATTGGGACAAAACAAGCATCCTCATCCTCTGTTGTTGCTTGGGGGCAATGACGCTGATGGGACAGGAAAGCCGCCAGCAACGAACCACGCGACTGGAACGAATTCGGCAGGAGATCGAGGAGTATCGGCAAAAAATTCAGCAGGAGCGCCAGCGGGAGTTGCAATTGTTGGACGCCCTCGACCAGGTAGAGCGAGAGATCGACCTGACGCATCAATTGGTGGTCGAGTTAAAAAAGGAAGAGAAACGAAATGCTCAATTGATCGACCAGGCAACCATGGAATTGCAGGATAAGAACGATCAATTAGCACGGGTGCAGGAGTTGTATGCGCGTCGCATGGTTAGTTTTTATAAATATGGCCGAACCAGAGATCTGGAATTGCTGTTGTCATCCCGTTCGCTCAACCAAAAGTTAATCTGGTTTAAGTATCAGCGGATTATTGCCGCGAATGATCGGCGAAATTATTTAAATATACTCAAAAAACGAGTGGAAGTCGAGGTACAACGCAGCACGCTGAAATATGAGATTATTGCCAAGGGGAAAATCATTGCCGAGAAGACCGCTGAGGAACAGCGGCTGAAGCAGATACGTGATAAACGAAACACCTTGCTGGCCGAAGCGAAGCAGAACAAGGAAATTTATCTCAAGCGCATCAAGGAATATGAACTTTCCGCCAAAGAGATTCAGCGGCTGATCAATCTGGCTGAAGACAAGCAGGCCACGCTGGAACACGCGCAGCGCTTTTCCGCCAGCAATTTTGCCGAACTCAAAGGCCGCATGCCCTGGCCGGTGCGCGGGGAGATCATCGGTCGCTTTGGCCAATATCGCCATCCCCGCTGGAAAACGATCACCGAGAACATTGGTATCGACATTGAATCGAGCTTCGGCAGCGAAGTACGAGCGGTCTCCAGGGGGGTAGTTACTGCGATTACCTGGCAACGCGGGCGCGGCAATATCATCATTATCAACCACGGCGCTGGCTACTATTCGGTGTACACGCACCTGTCGCAGATTTTGGTGAAAATTGATGATGAGGTCGAAAGTGGTCAGGTCATCGGCAATGTGGGGGATTCGGGTTCGCTGCGAGGGCCGCTGTTGCACTTCGAAATCTGGAAGAACAATCAAGTGTTAAATCCCGAAGAGTGGTTGAGCTGAACCGACATTGAAGGCGACCTTCAAGTCAGTAACCCTAACCATACGCTGGGCGTTGATGGCAGAACTGCTAAGTTCGGCGCAGATGTGGCAAACTAAGGTTCGGTAACGAGTATTCGAGTGAAAATTCCATGAGCTTTGAAACAATCATCGGCCAGCAACGCGTCAAGTCGATCCTGACGCGGATGCTGATTAGCCAGCGCCTACCACATGCGTTGTTGTTTCATGGGCCAGAAGGCGTGGGTAAGGAAGCGATGGCGTTGGAATTGGCAAAAGCATTATTCTGTCAGCAGGATGACCTCTATTGCAATCAGTGCAGTGATTGTCGCCGGGTAGCCCAATTATCGCATCCGGACCTGATGGTCATTTTCCCGGCGCCAAAGCAGCCCAAAGTCGAGGAACTGCAACTGGTGCGCCAGAGTCTGGCGCAGCAACCCTATCATCGCTATCAGCCCTGGGCCAACCCTTTTATTTTGATCGAGATGATCCGAGAACTGAAAAAGGCTGTGGCGTTGACTTCGTACGAAAATAAAGGTCGGGTGATTATCATTCTGGATTGCCATCGGATGACCGTGGAGGCTGCCAATTCGTTATTGAAAGTTCTGGAAGAGCCATTGGGAAAAACCACGCTGATTCTGGTTTCGTCACAATTGAATTTATTGTTGCCGACCATTGTTTCCCGTTGCCAGCAGGTACGTTTCGATCCCCTGACGTGGGAAGTAATCGAAGCCACTCTCATCGAACGCGAGCACCTCAGTCCGGAACAGGCACGGCTCTATGCCCGCATGTGCTTTGGGAGTTATCGTCGGGCGCTGGAATTAGCCACCGAGAATATCCAGGAACGACAGGAGTTGATGTTGAACATTTTAAGAAAGGTGCTGCTATCTGATCTGGAAATTTTACAATTGGTGGAGCAGCTGGTGCAACAGGAAGATCGCAAAACGGTCAAGGAGTTGTTGCAGTTGATGGTAATCTGGTTTCGGGATGCCATGCTGCTGAGCTTGCATCCGAATCAAAGTGAGGCAGGTGAGAAGGTAGTCAATATCGATCGTTTGCCCACGCTGGATAAATTCATTAACAGTTTAGTCGCCATCGATTATGAGCGGGTAATCGGGCGAATTGAGAATGCTATCGAGTACCTGGATCGGAATGTGTATTTAAATGTCATTTTGCTGGAATTACTATTCGAGTTGAAGAAGTATCTTAGGAGAAAAACCCATGTATGATTATATAGAAGTGGTGTTCAAAGGCGAACGAAAACAAATTTACGCCAATCCCCAGCAATTTCCCTTCAAGGTAGGTGATTACGTCATCGTGGAGGCGGATAAAGGAGAAGACCTGGGAATGGTCAATCAGGTTGGGGAGCTGTTGGCGCGAAAAAAAGGCGATGCACCGCTGAAAGCCATCCTGCGCAAACCTGACGCAAAGGATCTGGAAAAGCTGGCGCTTAATCGAGAACTGGAGAAGAAGGCGTTTAAGGTTTGCAAAGAGAAAATCGAAAAGCATGGGCTGATCATGAAGTTGGTGGATGTGGAGTACCAGTTCGATGGCAATAAAATTACGTTTTATTTTACTGCCGAGCGCCGGGTGGATTTTCGGGAGCTGGTGAAAGACCTGGCGGCACAGTACAAGGTGCGCATCGAATTGCGGCAGATCGGGGTGCGCGATGAAGCGCGGCGGTTCGGCGGCTATGGCATTTGCGGCCGCAAGTTATGCTGCACTTCATTTTTGAATGAATTTGAACCCATTACTACCCAATGCGCCAAAGAGCAAAACCTCCCTTTGAATCCTCAAAAGCTGTCCGGTGTGTGCGGGCGATTGATGTGCTGTTTGAACTACGAGCGGGAGTTATATCTCGAAGTGCTGCAAAAATTTCCACCGCTGGATAGCCAGATCAAAACTCCCAAAGGGTTGGCCACGTTGGATAAGATCGATGTGTTTGAAGAACGGGCTATTCTTAAATATGAAAATGATGAATATGAAAAATTCTCAGTGGAAGAGATCAAAGAATTCCTGAAATAATCCGGGCATGGAAATTGCTGTTGCTGCCTTACCCGCAGGCGGGCCGTTCAAATGATGGATCGACGCCAACAGGGAACGTTACCCGCCAGCACTGGATTCGGTAACTCGGACACTCTCAATTGGAGAAAGTTAGGGACAACGAAGTCAAGGAGAAAGGATTCGCAAGTTGGAAAAGCAAGGAAAAATATTGGTGACCAGTGCATTGATCTACGCCAACGGTCCTATTCATCTCGGTCATCTGGCTGGTGCCTATTTGCCAGCCGATATTTATGTGCGATATCAGCGGCTGAAAAAGCGTGATGTGATTTTTATCTGTGGCTCCGACGAGCATGGGGTGCCCATCACCATTGCTGCGGAAAAAGCGGGGATCTCGCCGCAGCAATTGGTAGATCACTATTATCGTATTCTCAAAAGCTCGTTCGAAAAATTCGGCATGAGTTTTGACAATTATTCTCGTACCTCGCTGCCGCTGCATCATAAAAATTCCCAGGAATTTTTCTTGAAACTGCACGCCAGGGGCTACTTGAGCGAAAAGACCATCGCCCAGTTCTACTGCGAGCATTGTCAGCGATTTTTGGCCGATCGGTATGTCGAGGGCACCTGTCCCATTTGTCATGCCGAACGCGCCCGCGGGGATCAATGCGACAATTGTGGGCGCTCCATTGATCAAATTCAATTGATTGACCCGGTCTGCGTGACCTGCGGCAACCGTCCGGTTATTCGCAACACGAAGCATTGGTTTATCAATCTCAAAAAGTTGCAGCCACAGATCAAGGCCTGGTTGGATACAAAGCAACATTGGAAAGAAAATGTCAAAAATTTCTGTGCCGGTTGGTTGAATACCGGGCTGGAAGACCGTGCCGTTACGCGCGATCTGCGCTGGGGCGTGCCCGTTCCGCTCAAAGGGTATGAAGATAAAGTGCTCTATGTCTGGTTCGATGCACCGATCGGCTATATTTCGTCCACTATGGAGTGGGCTCAAAAAATTGGCCAGCCCGATAAATGGAAAGAGTATTGGATGGACCCTGCCACGCGGCTGATCCACTTTATCGGCAAAGACAATATTGTATTCCATGCCATCATCTGGCCGCTGTTTTTGATGGGCCATGGCGATTATATTCTGCCGGACAATATCCCGGCCAATGAGTATTTGAATCTCGAAGGTGGCAAATTTTCCACCAGTCGCAATTATGCCGTCTGGCTGGATGAATATCTCGATAAGTTTCCCCCGGATCCGCTGCGATATTGTCTGGCGGCCAATGCCCCCGAAACGAAAGATGCTGACTTTTCGTGGCGTGAGTTTCAGCAGCGGAACAACAGTGAGTTGGCCGATATTCTGGGAAATTTCATCAATCGCTCGCTCACTTTTCTCAATAAAAATTTCAATAACACGGTGTCCGAGCCGGGCCATTTCGATGCGCTGGACCAGGAGATGATTGGGCGACTGGCACAGGCGCCGACCGAAATTGGCAATCTCCTGGAGCATTTTGAAGTGCGAAAAGCCGTCGCTGCGCTGATGGATCTGGCTCGATTCGCCAATAAATATTTCAATGATCAGCAGCCCTGGATTACCATCAAACAGGATCGGCAGAAATGCGCAACCACGTTCTATATTTGCGCTCAGGTCATTCGCGGGTTGGCGATTCTAATGGAGCCAGTGCTACCGTTTTCCGCCCGGAAGCTGTGGGCGATGTTAAATGGAACACAACCGCTGGAGCAGCAGCACTGGGATGAGGCGGGCCAATTGCTGATGGCACCGGGCCATCGATTGGGCGAGGCGAAGATTCTCTTTGAAAAAATTGAGGACGAGGCCATCGAACCGGAGATTCAGAAACTGCAAGCGGTATTGAACAAGACGACGCCGAAAACTGAGGAAAAAACTATGTCGGAAAAGATTGCTTATGATCAATTTCAGAACATCGAATTGCGGCTGGCGCGGGTCATTGCGGCCGAAAAAGTGGAAAAGGCAGATAAGCTGCTGAAGCTCCAGATCGATCTCGGCGATGAGACGCGGCAAATTGTCGCCGGGATTGCTCGGGCCTATCGTCCCGAGGATGTCATTGGCAAGCAAATTGTGGTTGTCGCCAATCTGGAACCGGCCAAAATTCGTGGGATCGAGTCCAACGGCATGCTGCTGGCGGCGGTGACCGCTGATGATCAATTGTCACTTATTGTCCCAGAGAAAGAACTGCCCAATGGAACCAAAATTCGTTAATAGCAGCCTGGTCGATTCTCATGCTCATCTCGATTTTGCTGATTTTGACGGCGATCGTGATCTGGTTATCCAAAATGCTCGGGCAGCTCGGATCGCAGCCATCATCAATATTGGGATTGATCTGGTCACTTCCCAAAAAGCTGTCGCATTGGCACATACATACGATCTGGTTTATGCTACGGTGGGAATTCATCCGCACGAGGCAGCAGCAGTACCGAAGCAGCAGTGGCCCAAGCTAATGGCATTGTATCAGCAGCCAAAGGTCGTGGCGGTCGGCGAGATCGGATTGGATTTTTATCGTGACTATGCGCCGCATGACCTGCAGGTTAGCGTTTTTCGGAAGCAGTTGGAGCTGGCCATCCAGCATCATCTGCCGGTGATTATCCATACCCGAAACGCCTGGTCCGAGATTTTGCCAATCATGACGAAGGAGTACCGCGATCGATTGCAGGGTGTGTTTCATTGCTTCTCCGGTGGCGAGCAGCAGGCGCGCCAACTGCTGGACGCAGGTTACTATATTTCGTTCACCGGTGTGGTTACGTTCAAAAATGCCCAGGCATTGCAAATTGCCGCCGACTATGTTCCGCTGGATCGGTTGCTACTGGAAACGGATTGTCCGTTCATGGCTCCGGTGCCCTATCGGGGCAAGCGCTGCGAACCGGCTCATATTCCGTACATCGCTCAGAAGATCGCGGAGGACAAAAAAATTTCCGTGGCCGAGCTCGCCCAGGCGACCAATTACAACGTTCAAAAATTGTTCGGAATAAAGATGAATGACGGTATCGAGGGCGGATGATGGCATAATCTGCCCCGGGGGTGATGGGAGCAAGTTCCCTGACCATGAGCAATTCCACTTGCATGAACTTGCCAGATTAGCGGTTAACGGCTTTCGGGATCGAATTATGAATTCAAAGCTGGTTGATCGCCATCAACCATGATGCGAAATTGGCATTTACGCGATTGGGGAATGCCATGCCCTGGCGCCGAGCAGGGGACTTTGCTGGTTGTCGAACGGATCGGACTGCCATAACAAGTTTACTCGTTCAAGAACCGAAATTGGTGGGGCATGTTGACCGAAAAAATTCGACCCAAGAAAAGCCTGGGTCAAAATTTTTTGCAAGATCAAAATATTGTTCGCAAAATCGTCGGCGCCTTGCAATTGTCTGCGGACGATCACGTCCTGGAGATCGGACCGGGGCTGGGTGCTCTGACCCGGTTTCTTTTGCCCAAAGCGGCGATGGTGGTGGCGGTGGAAATTGACGCGCAATTGGTTCAGAACCTGCAAGAGCAATTTTCCAATTTTCCGAATTTTGTTCTTCGGCATCAAGATATTCTCAATATCGATTTGAATAACCTGCTTGCCGCGGCGACAAACTGGAAGGTGGTGGCCAATCTGCCCTACCATATCACCAGCCCGGTGATTTTTAAATTGATGGCACAGCGAGGCCGAATTGCAACGGCCACACTCATGGTGCAGCGGGAGGTGGCTGAGCGCATCGTGGCCGGTCCTGGCTCGAAGGCTTACGGCATTCTTTCGGTTTTGAGCCAGTATCAGGCGGATGTCAAATGGCTGTTTCCGGTGTCGCGCCATGTATTTATGCCTAAGCCCACGGTGGATTCGGCGGTGATTCAATATTGCTTTCGTCCCGAAACGATGCTGACTGAGGATGCCGAGGCGCTATTTCAGCGGATCGTGAAAGTAACCTTTAATAAGCGGCGAAAGATGCTGCGCCACTCGCTGCGCGTCCTCCTGCCGGTGAAAAGCGATATGAATCAATTGGATTTTGATCTGGAATTGCGGCCGGAGCAGCTTAGTGTGGCTGGATTTATCGAATTGACGCGACAGGTGCAGAAGCAACTGCGGTGATCAGCAGGCAGGCCGATCATTCCGCTGCCAATCACGCAGCGGCTCCATTTTCATTAAGGTTTGCAGGCAACGGAAAATATGCCATTACAGAAGACCGAGGCCGTCGTGCTGAAAACCCAGCGCTCCGGCGAGACCAGCAAAATCGTCACTTTCTACACCCTGAAGTTTGGCAAGCTCAAGGCCGTGGCCAAAGGTTCCCGGGGATTGAGGAGTCGCTTTTTCGGTTCGCTGGAGCCACTGAATCATGTGGCCATTGTCTATTATTTCAAAGAAACGCGCGAGTATCAATTTTTGAGCCAGGCAGACATTATTGCTGCCCATGAGAAAATAAAAGCGGATTTGAACAAATATGCCCTGGCGAATGTCATATCTGAGCTGATCGATCGTACGCAACTCGGGCCAGCCAACCCAGCACTTTTTCAGTTGCTGGTCGAAATTTTGGGTGGCATCAATGATTGCCGAGGGAAGTTGAACAACTACCTGTACTGGTTTCTGCTACGATTTTTGAAGCTGAGTGGCTTTCATCCAAATTTACAGGGTTGCCAGATCTGTGGGGTCTCGCAACTCGAAGGCCCGGCTCGTTTCTCGCTGGCCAATGGTGGCTTTGCTTGTAGCCAATGCCAGCAGTCGGAGCCATCGGCCATCACGGTCTCGGCGGCGACGATTATGTATCTGCGTAAGCTGCAGACCATTGCGATGCATCAGGTAGAGTCGCTAACCATCACTACAGATCCCGAATGCGAAATGCTATTGTTGAGTTTTCTTCGATATCATATCGAAGAGACCAGGTATCTCAAATCCTTGAGATTTTTCAAACAAATTCAAGATAAAATGCCACCACTCAACCAATGAAAATTGAGCAGAAATCGTAGCGGCAATGGACTGTTGTTCGTTCAAGCAGATCGCTCGAAAAAATGCCAGATCCGATTTTGGCGTTCAGAGCTCAAGGCAATCAAAATTGGGCTATTTTGGGGGATCTCAGAACCGCCAGTAGACGTTTCGCCTTTTGGCTTTTGGCGTCAACTTGAGTATTGGTAATGCCACCAGGACTCGAAGACACAAAGAAATTAGATTGCATTTTAGAAAATATGACTAAAAAGAATTCCGTTGTTATCAGGCTTTTTTGCCATAGCTCCATTTCATAAGATAATTGGCCGTAGATTGCTTCGTGGCTTTGTGGCCAGTATCATATAACGTTGACGCCAATGGCCGTTTGGCGGAATGAAAGGTCTTAAAATTGGATGGTGTTTTTCTGAGTTCTGTCAGTTCTGAGCGCGCTTCGAAATCTGCTGATGGCACTTTTTGTTCAGTAACCGCAGGCCAATTCGATGATCTGAATTTCAGGTGAATCAAATCGCCCAGATTCACGAATCTGGCCGGCACAATCTTTTGGGCTGTAAACTCATAGTTGAAATCGGGACCATAAATCGAATTTGAAAACAGGAAGGCAAGGATCATGAAAATTTCATCAACCGAAATCATGGAAAAGATGGTATCGTTGTGCAAACGCCGCGGCTATATCTTTCAGTCCAGCGAAATTTATGGTGGCATCACCAGTTGTTATGACTATGGTCCGCTGGGCGTTGAATTGAAGAAAAATATCAAGGAACAGTGGTGGAAAAACATGGTGCAGTTTCGGGACGATATCGAGGGACTGGACGCCGCCATCCTGATGCACCCGCGAGTCTGGGAGGCGTCGGGACATGTGGAAGGATTTACCGATCCGCTGGTAGATTGCAAATCCTGCAAGCATCGCTTTCGCGCCGACCAGATTGCCACTCCGGGCAAGTGTCCCGACTGCGGCGGTGAATTGACCGAAGTGCGCAAGTTCAATTTGATGTTCAAGACCCACATGGGACCGGTGGAGGAACAGGCGTCGGTGGTCTATTTACGTCCCGAGACGGCGCAGGGAATCTATGTGAATTTTTTGAATGTCCAAAAAGCCGCCCGCCAGAAAATTCCCTTTGGCATCGCTCAGATCGGCAAAGCGTTTCGCAATGAAATTACACCAGGCAACTTCACTTTTCGCACGCGTGAGTTCGAGCAGATGGAGATGCAATTTTTTGTCAAGCCGGGAACAGACCAGGAGTGGTTTGAATATTGGAAAGAACAACGGATGCAATGGTATTACCATCTGGGCATCACCAGAGAAAAACTGCGCTTTCATCAGCACACGAAAGAGGAATTGGCCCATTATGCTTCGGCGGCGTTCGACATCGAATATGAATTTCCCTTTGGCACCATGGAACTGGAGGGTATCCACAATCGCACCGATTTCGATTTGAAACGCCATACGGAATATTCGGGCAAAGATCTGTCCTACTTCGATGATGAAACCAGGGAACATTATATTCCCTACATTATCGAAACTTCGGCAGGCGTGGATCGCACGCTGCTGACCTGCTTGATTGACGCCTACGAGGAGCAGCAACTGGAGAAAGATACGCGGGTGGTATTGCATCTGTCACCCAAAATTGCACCGATTAAGGCGGCGGTTTTCCCATTGGTAAAAAAAGATGGCATGCCCGAAATAGCCCATAAAATCGTAGATTCGTTACGTCCCTATTATATGGTTTTTTATGATGAAGGCGGTGCCGTCGGCCGTCGCTATCGCCGCATGGATGAAATTGGCACCCCCTACGGAATTACGGTGGATTCGCAGACACTGCAGGATCAAACGGTAACGATTCGGGACCGGGACACGATGTTGCAGGATCGGGTGGCGATCGATCAGGTGAAAAAATACCTGGATGATAAAATAATATAGGCGATGGGAGGTTGGTAACTTCGCATACGTTGAGAGGGAGATAACCATGTCAACTGCAAATCCCAAATCGGCTGTCCCCATCGATCATGCCGATGAGATCCGCAAGATGCGAGTGGAGCGAATGAGCCGCTACCTGTTGCTGGTGGTGCTCATCGGAATTGGCGTCCTTTTTTTCTCGATGGTAAAGATGTTTTTGGTGCCGGCAATTCTGGCCGCGGTGTTCTCGGGGCTGTTCTATCCTCTCTACCAACGGCTGCTCCGATGGTTTCGGAATAAGAAAGGCGTGAGTGCGTTTATCTCTTGCTTGATTCTGTTCCTGGGCTTATTGATTCCAGTCTATCTGGTGGCCAACATGGTCTCGCGCGAGGCTATCTGGTTCTATGAAAGCGCCGAGGATGTGGTGCGGGAAATCGTGGCCCAGGGGGATAGTGGTGCGCTGGGGCAAATCAAAGAGCTGGAATTGGTGAAAAAATTGCACCTGGATCGCATCGATTGGCAGGCAGAGCTGGGCGATCTGGCGAAACGATTGGCTTCGCTTTTGGGAACGGTCATCAACAAGGCGTCGAAAGGCACGTTTCAATTGGTCACTAATTTGTTCTTGACGTTCTTCGCGATGTTCTATTTCTTTCGGGATGGTGATCGTTTGATCGAGCGATTGAAATACCTGAGTCCATTGGCCGATAAATATGAAGACCGTTTGATCAAGCGCTTCATCGAGGTCTCCAAGGCGACCATCAAAGGCACTTTGTTGATTGGCTTGTTGAAAGGAACGCTGGGTGCGATCACCTTCTGGATTTTTGGCATTCACGCCGCCGCGCTGTGGGGTGTGGTGATGGTGATCCTGTCCGTCATTCCCATGGTTGGTTTTGGTCTGGTCATGTATCCGGCGGCCATTATCATGATCGTCATCGGAAATGTGTGGCAGGGCATTGTGATGCTGCTCATCGGTGCCGTGATTATCGCCCAGATCGATAATGTTCTCGGTCCCAGGGTGGTGGCCCGGGAAGCAGGCATGCACGATCTGCTGATCTTCTTTTCGACCCTGGGCGGCATCAGTCTGTTCGGCGTGATGGGATTCATTATCGGCCCGATTATCGCCGCGCTGTTCGTTACCGTACTGGATATTTACAGCATCGAATTCAAAACGCAACTCGATCTGGCGCAAAGCATTACCGGCCAGACCCCAGCAGCCGAGGCGGCTGGTTCACCGGAAAAATAGTATCAGCCTCAGAAGTTCAAATTAACTAACAGCATCGCACCCATAATATTGGATCAAACATGACTTCACGTGAACGTGTTGCTCGGGCGCTAAATCATCAGTTGCCCGATAAAGTCCCGCTCGACCTCGGCGGTACGGCAGTCACTGGTATGCATGTTAGTTCGGTATATTTGCTGCGGCAGGAATTGGGGCTCGATGCGCCCGGCACGCCGGTGAAAGTAATCGAGCCCTACCAGATGTTGGGCGAAATCAAGCCCGATCTGATCGAGGCCCTCGGCGTGGACATGGTACCCCTCAGTGGCCAGAAAACGATGTTTGGATTCAAAAATGAGGGCTGGAAAGAGTGGACGACCTTTGATGGGACACCGGTGTTGGTCCCGGAAGGATTCAATACGGACCCGGAGTCCAATGGCGATCTCCTATTGTATCCCGAAGGTGACAAATCCGCGCCACCCAGCGGACGAATGCCCAAAGGGGGATGGTATTTCGATGCCATCGTGCGACAGCCGCCGATTGATGATGAACATCTGAAGGTTGAGGATAATCTGGAGGAATTTGGCCCGATTTCCGATGACGATTTGGCTCATCTGAAGGCGCAAGCGGATCAACTGTTTGCGGAGACGGATAAAGCGTTAGTGGGCAGCTTTGGCGGCACCAGCTTCGGTGATATCGCATTGGTGCCAGCGATGTGGCTGAAGCATCCGAAGGGAATTCGGGATATCGAAGAGTGGTATGTCAGCACAGTGATGCGGCGGGATTATGTGTATCAGATTTTTGAACGTCAATGCGAAATTGCCCTGGCCAATCTGGCAAAGATATATAAGGTGGTGGGAAACAAAGTCGCGGCGGTTTTCGTCACGGGTACCGATTTTGGCATGCAGACCGGTAGTTTCATCTCCGTTCAAACCTATCGTGATTTGTACCGGCCATTTCATAAAATCGTCAATGATTGGATTCATCAACATACACAATGGAGAAGTTTCATCCATTCCTGTGGTTCGGTGTATGCCCTGATTCCCGATTTTATCGCCGCCGGGTTCGATATTTTGAACCCCGTCCAGTGCTCGGCTGCGGAAATGGATCCGACCAGATTGAAAAAGCAATTTGGCGACCGAATTGTGTTCTGGGGTGGCTCGATCGACACGCAAAAGACCCTGCCCTTTAGCACGCCCGATGCGGTACGAACTGAAGTGATCGAGCGCATCAAAATCTTCGGTCCTGGGGGTGGCTTTGTTTTCAATGCCATTCATAATATTCAGGCAAAAACGCCCGTCGAAAATCTGGTGGCATTGTTTGAGACGTTTGCTAAGTATCGCGATTATTCATTTTAGTGGTGTGGAGTTCTGCAGATAATGCAATTTAACCATGGGTTCAAACCTTAGCCCAATACCCCGCAGCTCCATCATTCCACTACTCAAGTGCTTCGAACCGGGATACACGAATCCAAAAAAGTGATGAGTCAATTCGACCGAACTCAATTGCATGCTCGCCCGCTGGCAAAACGGAGCAGCAAATCTGCTGTCGAACAAATTGCCATCGATCCTGATTCCACACCTCTGCCAGCCAATGGCTATGATGAGATCATCGCTACCATAGCCGCCGAGATCATTCACGCCCGAAGTCATCGGGCCAGTGTCGTTCTGGCATTTGGTGCCCATCTCATCAAAAACGGCCTGGGACTGGTGCTGCGTCGGATGATTCAGGATGGTTTTATTACCCACCTGGCGACCAATGGCGCGGGCTCGATCCATGATTGGGAATTCGCCTTTCTGGGCCGATCTGAAGAAGATGTTCGGAGCAACGTTCAGCTCGGGCAATTTGGCCTCTGGGAGGAAACTGGCAAATATATCAATTTAGCGTTACTGGCGGGCGCTGCTCAGAGAAAAGGCTATGGCGAATCCATTTCAGAGTTGATTCATTCCGAGCGCCTCATCATTCCCGATCGAGATGAAATCAAGCGACAGATTTTAGGCCTGCCGGGCGATTTGCCACCAAATAAACTATCACTTGGCGGGCTGATCGATCTGCTAACCGCAATGGAATGCCCGGATGAGAGAATTAAAATTCAACCAGGTGAGTTTCGAATCCCCCATCCCTACCGACAATACAGTTTTCAAGCAGCCGCTTATTCATCAACGACACCGGTTACCGTCCATCCCGGCTTTGGCTACGACATCATCTATACCAACCCCTATAATTTCGGTGCGGCGATCGGCCGAACGGCTGAAGTGGATTGGCTGCGATTTGCTAATAGCATTGCTAATCTGGAAGGAGGAATTTACATTTCGATTGGTTCCGCGATCATGTCACCCATGATTTTTGAGAAGGCGCTGTCGATGGCCAGAAATGTGGCCCACCAAAATCACAAGACCATCAACGATTTTATGATTGTGGTCAATGATATTCAGCCGGCTGGCGGCTGGAAATGGGGGACGGGAATCGAGCCCCCCAAAGATTCGCCTGCGTATTATTTGAGATTTTGTAAAACATTCGATCGGATGGGCGCCAGGGAGATGCACTATCTGTGCCTGGATAATCGCGTGTTTTTGTTGAATCTTTTTCATCACTTGAAATCGGTTAAAAATAATCTCTCCCAATGAAATGCGATGCCACCGAATTGATTGCAGGGTTGGTTTTTGTAGGATATCAATTCTGGGGGTGAATAGAATGGAAAAAGTTCCCATAGAAATGGAATCCCCCAGAATTGATTTCTAAATGCATTTCTGGGGGGCAACAAATCTATGGGAGCAACATTGGATTTAGGCATGATGAACATTGCTAAACGTATTTCCGGAACAAATATTGAGATCATTCGGCCGTTTGATGGACGAAAGTTGACGACGGTGTTATTTGATTTTGATGGGACACTATCCCGGGAACGCGATGGCTGGGTGAATTTGATGGTTGCCATCTGTTCGGCGGCGCTGGCGCAGGCAGTGCCTGATATTTCGGTGACAGAAACGGTGGATTGGGTGATTGCTGATATTGAAAATACCATCGGCCTTGCTACCTATCAGCAGATGAAACGACTGGCCGACGAGATTAAGCGCCGGGGTGGCTTGAGCCTATCCCCGCAGCGCTACAAAGATGTATATAATGATGCGCTCGTCTCTATGGTCAAAACCGCTCATCAAAAATTGGCAAACCGCGAATTGGATATCGAAGACTTGCGGGTGCCTTGCGCAATCGAGCTACTCACCCGGCTCGAAAAACGCTTTGGCAAAGAGGCATTGTTTCTTGCCAGTGGCACTGACATTCAGCCCGTTCAGGAGAGCGTAAAAATTCTGGGCTATGACCGATTTTTCGAAGATCGAATCATGGCGTCGGGAATTAATGGAAATAATAGTGATTGTCCCAAACAACTGATTATCGAACGATTGATCAAAGAGCGAAACCTTCAGCCAGGTCAATTGCTGACTTTTGGCGATGGAGTGCCAGAGATCGAATATACCAATCGAACTGGCGGGATCGCGGTGGGCGTGTTGAGTCCCGACCAAAGTTACTATGAGTTTCGAGGACATTTCTCGACTGAAAAAAAGCGACAGCGGTTGATCCACGCTGGGGCTCATATATTAGTACCTGATTTTCGTTGTTCATCCCAATTATTGGAGCTGGTTTGTTCCGATTCATGAACAGGGGATTGAATTTTTAATGGATACCACTCTTGTCCAAAATCGGATTTCCAGCTTAGCATTTGGGACAGCAAAATATAATCCCCCAACTGGCGGATAGGTGGAAATAGCACCTCATTTTGAAAAGCGAATTAATTTGCTTTCAAAGGCCGATTTTACAAGGGGCAGATTTACAAATATAAATTATTTTGGACAGCAATGAATGGATACCAAAACTTATAAAATGAACTGTGATGATTGAAAGTGATAACTCTTTGCCCATGAAATACACGGAAGGACACGAACTTCAGAAAATAATAAGCTCTTTCAATGTTTTTTCGTGTGTTCCGTGGGCCAATTATTGGCAATCATTTTCATTTTAGAATTTCAGGTTAGATTTAGATCTTGGTCAATAGATTTCCTCTTATTCCGGACAGATTGGTCCGATCGCTGGCGAATAGATAGGGTAAGAATCGGTTCTTTCTGGAAAGATAGCGAATGCAGCGATTTAAGTTCAATGCGAAACCCATCAGGTAGGGCAACATGACGGGATTACCTATTTTGCGAGCGCCAAAATCAAATTAACAAAGGAGTCAAGAAAATGAGTTCAATGAATCGCGGTAGAACGGCCTGGTGCGCAGGCATTTTCCTTTCCCTCTTCTTTATTAGCTTCAGCTTCGCTCAAAAGAAAGCATCGGCCTGGGGAGACGCTAAAAAGGGAATTCTACTCTCTTATCGAGCCAACCCGGGGGATATTTTTGTTTACGAGAGAATCATGCAAGACACAAACACCATGGAGCGCATGGGCCAATCTTTCGAGACGACCAGCAACAGCAAATATGTCTTCCAATTGGAGGCAGAACAAGTCGATAGCCTGATCCACTTCGTGCTGACCCTGGATACGGTGAGCCATTCATTTGTAGGTCCGCAGGGTGCGCAGGCGATAGATTTCGGTGATATCAAAGGCAAAAAAATTCGAGCCTCGATTACTCTCCATGGTGACCAAAAGGATCTGGCGCCGATCGATAGCCTGCCCACACCCAAATTAGGCGATCAACCAATGGAAGGTAATGCTAAAAGCTGGTTTTCAGTTCCGCTTTTTGAAGTCCCGGAGCGCCCAATGAAAATTGGCGATAGCTGGAGCGAAGCCAAACTGGATACGACAACCCAAATTGACACCACCCGACAGTCCACCAGAACCTACATCAAGGATAGCCAATCGCAGTATACGGTGTTGGGTGAAGAGACGAAGCTGGGCTTAACCTGCTTGCACCTTCAAGTCGAAACGCAGTATTCGAGCCAATCGAGTGCCAAGATGACCGACAGTCAAATGAGTGCCGAAGGCGACGGAGAAACCAAAGGCCAGGTATGGTTCGCTTACAAAGAGGGGATTCTGGTGGAATTTTCTTACAGTGGTTTCTATGAGGGTACCACTGCCATTACGGGTCCTATGAATTTGACTTCGCCGAATACCAGGGAATCGAAATTTTCGCTGCGGCTGGTCAACTATACGGCAGCAAAAAAATAACTGGCTAAGCCGTTTGCGATGAGTGCGAATCCGGCCCCATTTACCACCGCCCGATCAATTACCCACCCGCGACCATTAAGAAGGGGCGATTCTCCCGAGTTACAGAACGGGTTGCTGGAGATGTCGGCTTGTTTCGGTAGCGCATCCAGGAATGAGGGGCAGAGCAAAATAAATAGCTTGGATTTATAATCCCGCGGATGAAAAAAAATGCAGAACAATTTTTGGTTCATCCAGATGGTGTAAGAGAACGAAATCTGGCTAATTGTACCAACGATGGAGGCGTGCTATGAAAAAAATGTTGTTAGGCATCGGCATGGTCTTTCTACTTGCAGGTCAGTCGAAGACCCTCTTTTCCCAATTGGCATTTTCAGGCCCGTTGGCGCATACTTATTCGATCGTCGCTCGGGATTCAGTGACGGGGGAAATGGGGGTTGCGGTTCAATCGCATTGGTTTTCAGTGGGATCCATTGTGTCCTGGGCGGAGGCCGGCGTGGGGGCTATTGCTACCCAATCATTTGTGAATGTGTCCTTCGGCCCTCGTGGTCTGGAATTGTTAAAGCAGGGGAAAAGGGCGCCTGAAGTGCTGCAAATCCTGATTGATTCCGACGAAGGACGCGAGGTGCGGCAGTTGGCCATCATCGATGCGAGCGGTCAGGTGGCGGCTTATACCGGGAAAAATTGTATTCCTGCTGCTGGACATATTGTGGGATCAAACTTTTCGGTTCAGGCCAATTTGATGCTCAATGAAAAAGTGTGGCCAGCCATGGCCAGAGCCTTCGAAAAAAACACCGAGCCATTGGCTGAACGAATGGTGGCGGCTCTGGAAGCGGCGCAAAAAGCTGGCGGTGACATTCGAGGACGTCAATCTGCGGCCATCCTGGTTGTCAAAGGCAAATCCAGCGGCAAAGTGTGGGAGGATCGACTCATCGATCTGCGTGTTGAGGATCATCCCGAGCCAATTCAAGAGATCAAACGCTTGCTTCGGCTGTATCGCGCCTATGATTTTATGAACCAGGGCGATCTTGCTGTGGAGAAAAATGACATTGCCGGAGCTCTGCATGCCTATGCTACGGCTGAAAAAATGTTTCCGGATAATTTGGAAATGAAGTATTGGCATGCAGTCTCGCTGGCCAACGTTGGTATGATTGACGATGCTCTGCCGATCTTCAAAACGATTTTTAGAAAAGATAGCAACTGGCAATTATTGACGCAGCGCTTGCCCGGCGTCGGTCTATTGAAAATCGGCGAGGCGGATTTAAAAAGGATCTTGTTGTTGAAATAGAGCTCCTGGTGCAATTTTTATTTTTTAATTTACCCTGCGGTCCTATATCTTTTAAATTGGCAAATTGGCATCCTGTAACATCGGTTGTTGAAACCAAATTCATTCGCTTTTCAAAATGAGGTCTTATTGCCACCAGTACAGCAGTTGGTCATTGGCGTCAACCTTAGATGATAATGGCCACCAGCGTACAACGACACGAAGCATCGGCGACCAATTATCTTATGAAACGCAGGTATGGCCAAAGAATTCGATGACCACGGAGTGCTTGTTGGGCCTATTTTCTAAAATGCAATCTGATTAGAAATTTAGGTTGAATATGAATCAAAGATTAGAAGAAGCCTTTCCGGAGGAATAACTCCTCCGGAAAGGCCAATGGGGGGGGCATGGAACATGCTAAGAAAAATCTCCGGTTACAATATCCAGAGTAAATTGATTGCCGCTGGGCAGAGTGACTTTGACCTGCGTGCCGCCATTGAATTCAATGACGACGTGAAAACTATATTCAACAGCTTTGGCGTTGACCACGCCGGTGCGGGTATATGTGCCATGAAATGTGCATTCCAGTTTTCCGCTTTGAGGGATATTGGAAGCAGAATTTTTATCCATAACCAGATTGGTCACCTCCATCTCGCTATCTGTCTCTGCTTCGATCTCGGAACGCGGCCCGGTAAGTTTATAAGAAGAATGATTATTGGTCTTCCCATTGATGGTGAGTAGGCCCGAGACAATACCCGTTATTACAAAGGATGACTGTTTGTTTAGTTCGATTTCTCGCTTTGGCGTTGTGGATGAATAATGTCCGGTGACCGAACTTTGATAGACAATTTTATCAGTCACATTGGGCACATAAAAAAGTTGTTCAGTTCCCTGAGCCGTAAAAAACGACAGGCTGATGGAGTAGGTGATCCAGGAGCGGGTGATCGTGGTGTCGAAACCAGCCGCCTTGGCCAGAGCGCCGGGAACGCCTTTAGCAACTCCTCCGAGTGTCGAAACTTCCGCCACGAAGCCACCGTTATTTGCCGCCACCTCGGCCGCAACGATTTCCATCTGTTCGCTGTCGCTTAAGTCGCCGGTAGTATCTTGGTTGGGTGAATTTACCTGCTTCTCGCAGCCGGTAACTAAAATAAACAGAACGAGCAATAACAGGAAAAGCTTTTTCATAATTACGCCTCCTTGATATAATTTGATTTGGTAGTTGTTATGTAGTCCCCTATTTGGAGAGTCGAGGTGACAAAATTTATGCCATTGGCAAGCCCCGGTCATTAATGAGCAAAGTTCTTTTTGGTAATCGCTATGCCAAGATGCCAGTCATGGGAGATAACATATTGCGGAACAATTCGTTGGCCAATCCGACAATTGAAATAGGTTGAACGTTCGGAGAAATGATTTTTCTTTACCGTCGCGGCGATTTTAAATTTATGAGCGGCAGCAGAAATCAATCATTGCCCTCGAGTGTGCAAAAGAAGTTTGCTGATGAGAAAAAAATGCACAGCATTATTACGCTGCATAGTTCCGCTTTGTCCTCCTTCTTTGCGTGGCCCCATTTTTTCATTCACTTGTTCCTGCAGCCACAGAACCGACGCCACTGCTATGTCACAACCCCATTTTTGAAACAAAACTGCAAACGGCGCTGCCGGTGTCCGTATTTACCGTGAAATATTGGCTAAAACGATAAATTGAATCAGTTCGATCTCGGGGTGCAGCTCGGGCAGATGCGCTAATAAAATGAAAATGCTGCTCACCCGGTGAGACCAGGCGTGAATGCTCCATTTCAATGCTTCATGGGCTTCGTAGATAATAAAAAAATGATGATCCAAAGCAATGTTCCCGCCAGCAAATAGTTGATGTGGAAAGTTAAAGATCGAAGGAACAATGAATGCCAAAGAATTAATAGCTGGTTATGACAGAGAAATTGTTGTGCTTTCTATATCATTAGGGAGACCAGAGAAGGGAATGAAATATATTGAGCCTTATTTTAAGATTGGAGCCAAAATCAAAAAAGAATAGATCACAACAGTTGATTGTTCTCTGGAGAGGGATATTTTAGCAAGGTTCCCATCATGGCTTCGTTTTTACCTGGCAAAGAAATCTCGGCATTAACTTGAGAGAGAAGATTGTATAGTTTAATTTATTCTTTCACAGATCAAAAATGCTCCGAGGGCGTATCCTCCTCTGGCGTGATCGATAATCCGTAATTCCAGAATTAGGATTGCCAATTTTTGATTTTAGATATGTTTTCGATTTCATGTTTTGTACTCCCTCTCAAATCAGAATTCGTTAATCCCTCATCGTAAATTATTTTTTAGAACACACAGTCCTTCCACTTTTCCCAGAACCTGTGCAACGTCTCGCTCACATCGATCTCTTGCTCAAAGCTTTATAACAGCGGGATGAGCGGTATATTCAGTTTAAATTTGCTGGTTAGACTTTCTGTTTTCGCACTCATTTTATCGGCAATTTGCCTAATCTCCTGATCTTTATTTTTAATCTGCTCAATCGCCTGCAATAGATCCTATTGGCAAAATATTTCTCGCAACCGATACGTTTCGATCCATTGCCGAAGGCGATTAGACGACTGGTAGAGGAAATTGTTGGAGCGTCAATATTTTTTGATATTGGAAAGCAAATACCCCTTGCGAAGGATCGGAATCTTCGCAAGGGGTAGGAATTTAGCCACTGGGCTAAAGAGAACTCAGAGAGTCAGCAAAATGAAATTTAAAGCCAATCTGATTAGCCAGACCAAGCATAGAATTTTTTATCGCTACATAAAAAGCTCATTCATAGACATTCACAGCTTGAATCTTGTAACATTCAATAAAAAAACTCTGTGCCCTCTGCGTCTCTGTGGCAATTTCCCTGTGGCAGAACGCTTAACGCACAAACGCCTGGCGGCCTGCATAAACCGCATTTTCGCCCAACTCTTCCTCGATGCGCAGGAGTTGATTGTACTTTTCCACTCGCTCGCCTCGGCAAGGTGCGCCTGTTTTCAGATGCCCAGTGGCCATGGCCACGGTAAAATCGGCGATGAAGCTATCCACCGTCTCGCCACTGCGATGCGACACCATGGCGCCCCAGCCCGCTTTCTTCGCCATTTCGATGGCCGCAATGGTTTCGGTCAACGAGCCAATTTGATTCAACTTGATCAGCACTCCATTGGCGGCGTTCTCTTCGATCCCTTTCGCAATCCGCTTGACATTGGTGACAAATAAGTCATCGCCAACCAGCTCGATCTTGTGTCCGATCTTCTGGTTCAACAGCTTCCAGCCTGCCCAATCGTCCTCGGCCAGCCCGTCCTCAATGACCACGATGGGATATTTCTCCACCCAGTCGGCATACAGGGCGACCATCTCCTCAGAGCTGATCTGGCGCTTCTCGGAGCGAAGATTGTATTTGCCATTTTCAAAAAAGGAACTGGAAGCAGGATCCAGCGCAATGGCGATGTCTTTGCCTGGTTCATAACCCGCCTTTTTGATGGCTTCTAAAATCACTTCCACCGCCTGGGCATTGGATTTCAAAGCTGGCGCAAAACCGCCCTCATCGCCCACGCCAACCGAATAGCCGCCGCTTTTCAGCACCGCTTTCAAGGCATGGTAAACCTCACTGCCCCAGCGCAGCGCCTCCCGGAAATTGGGAGCGCCCACGGGACAGATCATGTATTCCTGAAAATCCGTGCCCTGCCAGTTGGCATGAACGCCACCGTTTAGAATATTGAACATGGGCACAGGCAAAATTTTAGCCGAAACACCGCCCAGGTAGCGATAGAGCGGCAGCCCCACGGCATCGGCAGCGGCTCGGGCCACCGCTAAACTGACGCCCAGAATGGCATTGGCGCCCAGTTTGGATTTATTGGGCGTGCCATCCAGTTCCAGCATCTTGTGATCCACTGCTGCCTGATCCAGTGCATCCATACCCAAAATTTCTTTGGCAATGCGGGTGTTCACATTCTGAACCGCATTGAGCGTGCCCTTACCCGAGTAGCGTTTCTTATCGCCATCCCGCAATTCCACAGCCTCATGCGCTCCTGTCGAAGCACCCGACGGCACCGCCGCCCGTCCCATGGCTCCACAGGCCAATTCAACATCGACTTCCACAGTGGGATTGCCTCGTGAGTCCAAAATCTCCCTGGCAAATATTCGTTCGATTTTCGTCATACTCTGTTACTCCTATGATGTTTGGTGAAATTTATGGTGATGATAATTTATGAAATTGGTTGATTCCATTTAAAAACTTGTCCAGGATAAACCAGCGATCATCCGGGAATCCTGATGTTATTTTTTTCCAACGGAAGAAACAACCCAACGGATTTTTTCAAATCTCAAACCTCAAACTTCAAATCCCAAATAAATTCCAATTCTCAATCCTCAAATTCCAAACAAAAGCTCGGTTGATGACAACTCAGCTTTTGGTTCTTGTGATTTTGTATTTTAGTTTTATCAAGCCAGTGGGCGGACAAGTTTGGAATTTGTCTTTTTGGTATTTGAAATTTATTTGTCATTTGCCTTTTGTTTTTTTGGAATTTCTTTATCCGTTGGAGTTTTTTTTGCCCAACTGATAGATGAAACCAACGGATTTTTTCAAATCTCAAACTTCAAATCCCAAATCCCAAATAAATCCTAATCTTCAATTCTTAAATTCCAAACAAAAGCTTGGCTGATTATAACTCAGCTTTTGGTTCTTGTAATTTTCCATTTGAGTTTTACCACGCCAGTGGGCGGACAGGTTTGGAATTTGTCTTTTTTGGTATTTGAAATTTATTTGTTATTTGCCTTTTGTTTTTTGGAATTTCTTTATCAATTGGGTTGTTTCAATCCGTTGGAAAAAATTCTTTTATCTTTTGATCAATTCCTCTCCACCTGCTGTTCCCTTCGTACCATGAAAAAAACAGGCAGCGAGATGATCTCCATCGCCACCACAAACCCGATCAAATACGGAATGGAAAAATCATACAGCGCTCCCATCACTGTGCCGCCGATAAACCAGGCAGCGCCATAAGCGGTATTGAAAATGCCGTAGGCCGATCCTCGGCGCTGGATGGGCGTCAGGTCGGCAATGGCCGCCCGCATGATGGTCTCATGAACGCCCATCACCATGCCCCAGATGACGGCGCTGATCACGGCCAGCGCATAGCTATGCGACAGGGCAACAAACGGGATCGGCAACGTCAGGATCGGGATGGTTATCAGCACTTTCAGCCCGACTTTGTCGTAGGTTTTGCCGATGACCAGAGCGACCAGGGCATCCACGCCCATGGCAATGGCATAGAACAGCGGAATCTGGCTCTCCGATACCACCGATTGGACTTTGAAATGATAGGCAATGAGCTGAAAATTGGTGAATCCCGCCACGCTCAGCAAGATGAACAGCGTATAGAACCAGAAGACCCTGGACAATTTCTGGGAGCTAGTGGTTTTTGATTCTGCTTCCGTCGCCGCCTCCAGTTTTTCAGGCGCTGGTACTTTCATCCTGGCGACGAGCAAAATAGCGACGGTCAAGAGGGCAGGCAGCCACAAGATGGTAAATCCTTCCCGATAGCCGCCCTTCAAGAAAAAGACCGCCGAAAAGATCAACGGCCCGATGACGGCGCCGATCTGGTCGATAAATTCATGGATGCCAAATCCCAGCCCTCGGCCGACCTGTTTGGTGGCGTGCGACAGGATGGCGTCCCTGGCAGGCGCTCGAATGGCCTTGCCCATGCGTTCGGCAATGATCAACAGGGCGGCAATTTGCCAGTGACCCGCAAAAGCCAGCAGTGGGACCGCAATCAACAATCCATATCCCACCAGAGTGAGCGGCCAGTAGGCTCGGGTGCGATCGGCAACGTAACCAGCGACCAGGCGCAGGGCATAGCCGATAAATTCACCCAGGCCAGCCACAAAACCTACGGCCACAGCGCTGGCGCCGAGCATTGCCAGGTAGGGGCCTGTAACGCTTCTCGCCCCTTCGTAGGTGATGTCGCCGAACAGGCTCACGATTCCCAGCAGGATGATGAATTGAAAGGCGGTTTTTTTCAGATCAGTTTTGCTGTCGATTGATGACGCGGGGTGAGATTTCACACCGACTCCTTTTATTTTTATGCCATTGAATTGTCCATGGGGCAAGAATCGAATTTTTAACTGACTGATTTTCTCCCACATAATTGGAATGCCACAGAATTGGTTTGATTCAGTTTGTTTCTGTGAGCATTCTAATTGGGCAGGAACTTTTTTCAGTTATGCAATTGAACAATTTAAAAAATTACGTTTTGCCCCCAAAGGGATTCGCACTCTTCATTGTAAAATTGTGACATTAAACATGGTATCCCTCGATTTTTGCTTTCGGTTCCGCTTGAGACTCGATGGTTAAAACTTCGTTTCCCTTAGCGACGGGGAATTAAATACAATTTATCCCGCAGGGATAACATGTTTCTTGCTATAACATCCCAAACCGATAACACACCTCGTGGGACGACATGCTTATGGCTGCCTGATGCCTTCTAATGTCAAAGTGATTGATAAAATCGATTTCCCGTTTAGAACTTACCAAAGCAGAAAAAGTTCACTTGAATTTTGCCCAGAAGATTAATTATTTTTCATCCTTCATTTCATGAGCAGCTTTTAAAATATCAGCCAACCGCTCTGCCATAAACAGCGGATAGCCTCGGGACAAACAGCTCTGCGATTTGATCATCTCCGCTGACCAGCCCCAATCATATTGGCGAGAATAATGCTGAAAAAATTGTTCAGTCTCTGATAAACTCAGATGCGATAAAAATACCTGGCAGGTGAGATGCAACGCCCCTCGGAGCTTCAATTCTTCGTCCTGCTTCAGCGAATCATCAACGATGACCATGAAATTGAATTTTCCATGTGAGGCAAAGTAACGGAGCCAATCGAGCCTTGCCGAGGTGATGGTGGCGATATTATCCAACCCTAAAACGACAGGTGGATTGGCGGATAAAGTTGCCGCCGCAATCCGCTGGCGCAGTGATTTGTATTTCAAGGGATAGCGATGCTGCTCATCGGGAAATAATTCTTTGAATAACTGGCGGCAAATTTTCTCGGGCGTCTGTGAACCATCGACGAACCAGAACTGCCAGCGCTGGTGATTGAGCCTGGCAATTTGCTTGACCAGACTGGTGCGACCCATGCCATATTTGCCATGGATGATGATATTGGTTCCCGCTTCAAGCGCCTTGTTGATCTGGTTGATCTCTTTTTTTCTGCCGACGAAGTACATACCTGGTTTTTTTAATAATCTGGATGAATACGCTCTAACCAACGATTCTGAATCTTTGTCATTGCGAGGCGGTTTTTTGCTGAAGCAATCCTTATGATCGCAAGTGCTAAAGTTGAAAGGATTGCACGCTCGAAACGCATCTTCGACTTTGCCTCCGCCCAGTGTCGGATCCTTGCAATGACCTTCATTTATAAACTGTTGCTAAGAGCGGTTTCAGTTATCCTGCCGTGCACTCGCTGGATTTAACCTGCTTAGCAAGCAGGATGCTTGCGTTACAGCCTGGATATGAGCTGCTGCCACTTAGCTCGCACAATTGGTGATTCCACATCAAAATCGATGCCCTGGGCGAACGTCTCGAAATCTTGAACATCAATTTTTGCCAGCGCCTGCAGAACCTCTGCCTTGAAATAGGGGTCAGTCGAGGAATGAAACGCTGCCTTCAACGGCTCGAGCGCTGCTCGGGTTTTTCTTTCACCCAAAAAATACACCGCTCGCATTCGGGTGAATGTCTCCCGATGATGGATGGCTGCGATTAGCTTTTGATCATAATCCAGATCATCCCAGCGATCAAGATGAAATTGACACTGTGGACAAATCTGAGTGTATTCCAGAATTTCAACAAAGCAGTTCGGACAGAAGTAGTGCATCTCCGTTTCGGTTGTTCAGTTTTTCATCTATAAAAATGGGGCTTGGAAGATTTGATAATGAATTGGAATAAAGGAATAAATGTAAAAAAAGCGAACACCATTACTCCAGCACTCCATCACTCCATCACTCCTCCATTCCATCATTCCCCCGTCTCATCATTCCCCATAGCATCTGCGCCAGTGTCCATCCGATTCCTTTGGTATTGGTCGATCGCCCGCAATTGTTCCACCAGTCGATCGATCAGCGGATCGAGTTCCTCTTTCAATTTTGCCGCTACCTTCCCATAGCGAGCCAGCTTGTCGGATTTCTCATCCATCAATAGTGACCAGAAATAGCTGGTGAACGCTTGCAAATGGGATGAAAACGTGGTCGTTCGCCTGGGCAGATCGAATTTTTGTCTGGCTTGCTCGATTAATTCTAACAGATGATCAAAGCGTTGTTCCAGCAGCGGAAGCTGGTCTGAAGGGATGTCATTTTCGAAACGGAACAATAACCCAGCGATGTGCGGCTCGCTCTGGAGCTTTTTCAATTCGAGGATCCGTTCCTCCAGCAGCCGCAGCGTGACGGCCAGCGAATTTCGTTGTGCATCATTGAGCCATTTATTTTGACCATCGTGTGCCATGAAACCCCGCCATGAGTTGAATCGTTCGGAGCGGCGCCCCTCGTTCCTCGCTTTCCGCCTCTGTATATCGCTTATCAATGAATGAACGCATCGTGGCGCCGAAATCATCCAAAATTTTTCTATGATGTTGCAGAAGATCGGTTTTTAAATTTTGATCCAAAGCAGTGGCAATGACCTGCCGCAAATGCGGCAAGCAGAGCCAGGCATTGTGATGAAATTTCGCTCGGAATGAAGCTTCGGATTGATAGAGTTTCGAAAATTCCAGGATTAATTCCTCAGTTCGATGATCTACCTGTTCGCAGACCGTGAAGTTCCGTTCCCAGCGTTCGGGCAGCGCCAGCCTGTTCTGCAGGAAATCGTCGATATACCTGAGCAAAAATTTCGATAGATGCTGGGGATTCGACATCCTGAACAGCATGTAAAAATGATGATTACAAAATCCCTGCTCCTCGATAATCTGCTTCACCTGCGAATTCTCCGCTACTCCCACGTCCCACTGGAGATTGGCCATTAAATTGAACTCAAACTTCTCCAGTAGACCGCAGATCGGGCAGCAGGATTCGTTTAGTTGTTCAATCAAATCTGTATCCATTCAAGAATCCTTATTCTCACACCAGATCGGGAGTGATGTAGCAAAGGAATAATGGAATAATGGAATAGGGGAATAATGGAGTATTGGAGTTTTGGAACAATCTGACACCTCGATACTCCATCACTCCAACACTCCATCACTCCATCATTCCAACGCTCCTCCTTTCACACCCTCAACAATCTCCACAGCAGCCGATAGCTCTCGGCTTCGGCGTCGGTGACCGCTTCATGGGGCGTGGTAAAATTATTCTTCTCGATGAAAGCTGTTAGCAATGCCTGGTGCTGGGCCAATTTCCGCTGCTCGAAAATCAGCAGCCTCGATTTTAATTCGTCAGTCGAAGCTGAACCATCGATCAGCCGCCAGTGGCGCAGGCATAAGCCGACACCGTTCTCCAGCGCCTGCCAGAAGTCAGCGACAGCAAGATATTCGGCACAGGCGTGCACCACCCTGGTTTCAGTATGTGCCTTCGATTGGCACAGCGGACAGGTCGATGGCTTAAAACTACTTCGATCAGCTTCGATAAAATGGCGGACGAGATCATCCGCCAAAATCGCCAATCCCAGCGCATCGCCGAGCGCTAAAAATAAGTTTACATGCGCTGCACAAAGTCCCTGGCTCTGGCGAAGATTGGTTCTCATGGCTGGATCATTCACGTATTCATAAAAAATCGATTCGATATATTGCCGCTCTTTTTTCTCGATTAAAAAACACACAGGACAATTTTTTGAGGCGCAAGCATCTGTCAGCTCAAAATACAGGGTGTGCTTTTCAATTGACTGCCGCTGTTTCTTCCCAAAAATTTTTAATGGCTTGAATTTCATCTACAATCTGTTTCACCTGTTTGACCAGCCGTTTCTGTTTGGCCAGATTCTCTTTAAAATTCTGCTCTCCCTGTCGCTTCAACGCCACCTGCTTCTGGATCAATTGGGAAATCTCATTGGCCGTACGCTCCAGAATGTGATTGAATTCATAGAGAAACTGGCGGTTGTTGTCGTTGAGCCCATAAAACAGATCCGACCGAAACCGTCCCCATTGCTGATCCAATTTCTGCCAGATCGAGCGATTGATTTTTTTCTTGATCAAAATCAGGTACAGCGATCGTGGCAGGAACAACATGAACGTTTGCTGAAGCTGCTCCAGCGACGTTTCCACTTCCCAGGTCTGATAATAAAACTGGCTCTTGTAGCGCCAGGCATCCTGCTGCAACTGAATTGCCTGCGAAACCTGAAACAGCTCCGCCGAAAAACGATAGATGTCATTGATAATCTGGGTCACTTCGCCGTTCAAATACTGAATTTCCTCATTGAACTTTTCTTTGATCGTCTTTTCGATGCGCAGCCGAAACGGCTCGAATTCATCGATCACCACGTGGATGACCGCCGTCTGGATGCTCGGCAGCAACTGGTGCCTGGGGGCGTGTCGATTCTCCTCAATGATCCGATTGACTTTTTGGCGAATCGTCGGCTCATGCTGACGGATGAACGCCTGGGTCTCATCATCATAATATTGCAGCAGCCGCTCTTTGATCTCCTCCAGCAGATAGCTCAGTCGCTGGGAATTCTTTTTGATTTTCTCGATGTACTGGGTAAATCTATCTAAATTGGCATTCAGCTCGTCAATCGACAGCGTCTGGGCTTTGCGCTCCAATTCCACAAGATTTTGCCATTCATGACACACCCGCACAATCCGCTCGGCATTGGAGATAATGAAATATCGGCCTCGATGCTGCAACAGAAAATCATTCAACTTCTGCTCCAGTGCTGCCAACCCGCTGCCATTGAATCGGCCAGTATCGTTGTTCAATTTTGCCTGCAATCCCTTCAAAGCAGAAATGGGAACGATCTCCGTTTTCCCATTGAGCAGTTCCTCCAGAATGGATCGATTAAAACTCAGCACCTTCTGGAGTTCGTGCGCCTCAAGATAATCGCTTTTATTGAGCACAAAAATAATGTGCGGAATAACTGGAATCAGAATTTTCAAAAAATCCTTTTCCAGTTCGGTCAATGGCGGATCAGCCGAGAAAATGAACACCGCCGCATCGGCCTGCAGCAGATACTCCTGCGTCAGTCGAGTATTGTGCTCGTGGATCGAGCCGACGCCCGGCGTATCCACGATGATCAATCCTTTTTCCAGCATGGCAGCGGGATAGTGCACCACCACTTTATCGACCTTTTTCACATTCTTCGGATTGCTCGCTTCCGAGACGTATTGATCCAGTTCGGTGATCGGCGCCTGCCTGGGCTCGCCTTCGAGAAAGAACACCTGGGCCGTCGTTTCAGCGCCGTGGTGAATTTCCGTGATCACCGCCGTCACAGGGATCACATCCGTGGGCAAAATCCTATCGCCCAACAGCGCATTGATAAAGGTCGATTTTCCCCGCTTGAACTGTCCCAGCACCACCAAGCGAAATCGCTCCGCCTGCAAATTTTCCCGTATCTCAGGAAAAGCGTGAATTAGCGCCCCATCAGCGATCAACTTTTCCAGCGCCAGCGTAGCATCGAACAACGCCTGCTTGTGTTCCTGAAATTTTATTTGTCGCTCGCTATTCATATCCAATCGTCCTCAAACACAGTGCAAAAAAAAACTCCTGTTTCATGCTATCTCCGCAGCAAAAAACAGGAGTTATCAGCCGTTTGGCAATTCAGGTGAACTCCATCACCAGTAGGTCATAATTTAAAATTTATTTGGATAATTGCAAGGGAAATTTTGGGGGATTTAACTGTATTTTTTCCCTCTGGTGGAATGCGTCGTGCTTAATCATCTTAAAAAAATATTTGACTTATTTGTTTTTTTTCAGCAAATTGAAGCGTACCCAAAATCAATTTAAAACAGGTACTGGTGATAAAAGTGTCAGAAGTGATATTACTATTTCCGTTCCTTTCAAGTCGTTAGTTTCAAGAATAAAAAATTTGACGTATGAAGAAAAGGTCGGACTGTTAGAAGCGATTAAGGAACAGCTCGAAGAGGAGGTGATGCAAAGGAATTCTTTAATCCATCAAGAAATCGAGGAAGCAAGAAGTGCTTACAAGATTGGCGATTATGTCACATTGGATGAATACAAAGCTCGAAACAAGGAACGGCTATTATGAGCTATTAGGTGATCATACCCAAACCAGTTCAAAAGCAATTGGACGAGCCGCCGTATTTAGGAGTATCCTCGAAAAGCTCGATGGACGAAAAAAAAATCCCATTCCTTTTGGTTGCATGAAGCTAAAAGGATTTAAAAACGAGTCCCGCATCTAAATCGGCGATTACTGAATTCGATATGAAGTTGGTGATACCCAAAAAAATCGTGCTACTGCTTCATTGTAACCATAGAAAAGATATTTATAAGCACTGATGCCATTGTTTGTGTTGTCATTCCACAAATCCTCCAAATTTATTTATGCCGTTTCATAAATGTCAATCATGTAGACAGAAATTTCGTTGCTTGACGTTCAAAACATCCCCCAAACATCATGCCCCCTCGCCATCATTACCACCAGCTCCCAAATACCCCAACGTTGTAAGATATTTGCCAGAACAAAAAAAGACTTGCATAGTAGCCTTATATTTGCTATATTGTCCATTGCTAATAGACAAATTTATAAAAATAGAATAATCATAATAGCCTTATGGAAAAGCTCAAACAGCTTATCAAAGAGTATGAAGAAATTCAGTTCGAAGGACTGGAGCGAGGGTACGATAGGCAGCTCTATCAATTGAATAGCGCTTTGACGATCATTGGTCCCAGGCGATCGGGGAAAACAACCTTTCTGCGGGAGATCATCAAAACATTGGGACTGGAACATTTTCTGTTTCTCAATTTTGAGGATGAACGTATCGTCCCGATTACAGATATGGACTTATTCATTGAAGCGTATTATGAGCTTTATCATGAGAAGCCGCATATATTTCTGGATGAAGTACAGAACACCGAAAATTGGCATCTCAAAGTCCGTCGCCTGATCGATCAGAATTATAAAGTATTCATTACTGGCTCCAATGCAAATTTATTGAGCTCCGAAATCGCCACACATCTGGCTGGTCGAACGTTTATCAAGCGCATTCTGCCATTTTCTTTTCGAGAATATCTGCTGCTCAAGCAAATTCCCTGGTCGAATGATGCTATTTATGGAAAAGAACGCTTCCTGATAAAAAACGGTTTTCAGGAATTTTTATGGTACGGCGGCTTCCCCGAAGTCATTAAAACAGGCGTGAAAAAGGAATTGCTGCGACAATATTTCGAGATCGTCTTTTATAAGGATATTATCGTTCGTCACAGTATTCGCCAGGAAACTGCCCTGCGGCTGCTCATCCAGAAGTTGGTCGAAAATGTTGGCAAAAGCTACAATGTGAATAATCTCAGAAATCGCATTTCCCAAATCCTGACCATCAGCAAGCAGAGTCTGTTCGATTATCTAGAATTTTTAGAAGAGAGCTTTTTTGTGGTACATATCAATAATTATCAAAAATCATTTTTGCAGCGAGAAACCGAGCGCAAGACTTTTTTCATCGATAACGGATTCCTGACGATCTTGAGCCTGGAGGTGGATCAGCCGAAGTTGTTGGAGAATCAAATTTTTCTAGAATTACTAAAAGCAGGCAAAGAGGTCTACTACTTTCGCCTCAAAGACGAATGCGATTTCGTTATCAAATCAGAGGGCAAAATCAGCGATGCGATTCAGGTTTGCTGGGAGTTGACCGATTTGAACCGAGAGCGAGAGATCAATGGCCTGGTTGAAGCGATGGATTTTTTAGAATTGAACCAGGGCCTGATAATCACCAACAGCCAGGAAGAAGTAATTGAATCCCAGGGAAAAACCATTGCTGTGAAACCCGCCTGGAAGTGGCTGCTGGAGACATGATCATCGAAAATTGACAGCCAATGACCTCAAGGAAAATCCCCCAACCCATAGCGCTAAAATCTGCCAAAAGGACGAAGATAAAGTTAATTGCTTAATCACCTCAATTATCCTGCTTCACTCATTTTAGCAAATATCTTTTCGGCAAGCAACTTAAAATCGCTATAAGCCTCCTGTACCGCAGCCGCATGGCTGCCGATGGCGCCATCGGCAGGAGTGAGGGCAAAGACGGGCTTCCGTGCCTCCTGACCCATGGGCACCAGGCTGCGATAATGCTTCACCATTGCCAGACAATAGGGATCATTTTCAGGGAGCAGACCGCTTTCTGGTTCCTGAAGTACGTGAGTTCGGTACATATCAGGCACTTTTTTGACCCAGCGATCATAAGCCTTAACGGGCCGACTGAGTTTTACACTATGCTGTTGTACCAGATAACCGATGGGCCGCATAATACCCGCTGGCAAAGCAAAAGCTGGATTGCTCCAATTCTCGAGTCGCTTTTTCCAGAGATTCCGCCACGAGCGCAGCGTTGGACCCAGATTCTTGAGCCCTTGAAGAGAAAATAAATCCGCTCCGAGGGGAATCACCACGTAATCAGAAGCAATAAGCGCTGAGCGATTAATCGCACCGAGGTTCGGACCAACATCGGCAAAAATTAGCTCGGCGTTAACCCGCTGTGCCGCTTGCTGGGCGATCTGCCAGAATGCAGATAGCACTCGAAACGGCCGATACAAATTCGCATCACTCATGCTCTCGGGCCAGACGCTGGACAAAGTCTCCTCAAAACCCGCCAGCATCACATCACCAGGAACCAGATGCAAATTGGCGTCAATGGGATATAAATTCGGTTCTTTTAAATCTCCTACCTCAGTCAGCGGTTTTAGGCATTGATAAATCGTCTGCGGTTGCGATGAATTTTGCCAGAGGGATTCCAGCGTGTCCTCATCCAGGAACGCAGCCGTTAGGTTCGCCTGAGGATCCAAATCCAATGCGATCACACGGCGGTTCAATCTGGCAAACATCCAGGATAGATGATAGACCAGTGAAGTTTTGCCAACACCTCCCTTGTTATTAAAAAAGGTCAGTACCGGGATGCTCATGGCTTTCTCCTTATGACTGCCAGCACACTGGTATTGGTGACCTGAAATTCAATCGGCGGGTTTCCATTCTTGCGAAGCTCCGCCTGAGCCAAGGTGATCCCGACCCCGAATCGCTGAACGAAACCCAACGTTTTCATGGCGTCAGCCAGATTGGGATTGCGGTAGTCGGTCAGCCCAGGCTGGCCGAAATTTTCAGCAGTTACAGCGCCGACAAAAAGCACACCAGGCTGGCGGTGGTCTGGCAGATCATTGGCAAAGGCACATACCGCCTGCCGTCCTTTGTCCGGGGCATCACCCGACCAGCACTCTTTTCGTTCCACCAGGTCTGATTCTAAATCGAGCAGCAGTCGAGTCAGCTCAGCATCACTATTCCCAATAGGCATATTGTTCAACTCCTGCTAATTTGAATTGTAACTTCTGAAGATTTAAAACTGAAACACCCCAGGCGATATTTTTGCTGCGATTTTTAATTGAGCGGAGCTCGAAAATTGAATATCTTCCTTTGAGTAAAAGAAAAAGCTTTTTATTTTAATGGTGAAAAAAATCAATTGTTAATATAACTCAATGATACAAAAATGTCAAGGGAAATATCAATCATCACCCTAAGCGGCTGGTGTTTAAACCATCCCCCCAAACATCATCCCGGTTACGAGCGCCAGAAACACGAATAGCGCACCCTGCCTCAACGTCTCATGAGAGTTATGAAAACCAAAAAAGCGGGGCATGATAGCCGTCTGATTTTTTAATTGCCGATACGAGCAGAGGGGCTTCCCATTGTGGCTATTGTTAAAACGCGGTTGTGCCGTCGGTGCGTGCCTGCTAACGGTTACCATAGCATGATACAGATCAAATTGTAGGGGCTAACCGGAGCGGCGATGGGATATAAATTAATCATCATGCTGCGTCGATTTTCAACTGGTGCTACAGGAGGGGCTGATTCCGTATTTTTTGAGCCGATATCGAAATGTGTCCAGGCTCAATCCCAACGACCTGGCAGCTTTGGTTTGATTCCCTTGGGCATTGGCCAGGGCCTCGGCCAACAGTCGCTTTTCGAGTTCATACAACGATAGGCCGGTTTTAGGAAGTTGGATCGTATCTGCCATCTGAGGCGCCGAGGGTTCTTCACCCACGATGAGATCTTCCGCTGCGATTTTATCTCCCTCAGCAAAGATAACCGCCCGCTCGACGACATTTCGCAACTCGCGGACATTGCCAGGCCACGGGTGTCGCAGCAATTTCTCCTTGGCAGCGTCGGTTAGTCCGCGAACCTTTTTCTTGAAGTCATAGGCATAGAGTGCGATAAAGTGCTCCGCAATTATGATAATGTCCGTTCCCAGCTCTCGCAGCGGCGGCAAAGTTAAGGAAACCACATGAATCCGATAGAAGAGATCCTGCCGAAATTCATGGTTTTCCACTGCCAGCTTCAGGTCTTTATTGGAGGCGGCGATCACCCGAATATCGACCGTTCGTTCCTGGGTACTGCCCAGTCGACGAAACGTTTTCGTTTCCAGAAATGATAGAAATTTGGCTTGTAACGAGAGGGTCAATTCGCCAATTTCATCCAGGAATAATGTCCCGCCATCGGCTTCTTCCAGTAAACCCTTTTTGCTGGTGATGGCATTGGTAAAGGCGCCTTTTTCATAACCAAATATCTCCGATTCCAGCAGGGTGGCAGGAATGGAGGCGCAATTGATCTCCACAAAAGGCGCAGTGGGGTGCAGGGAGTGTTGATGAATGGCTCGTGCCACCAAATTTTTGCCAGTGCCACTTTCGCCTTGCAGCAAAATCGTGGTGTTTCTGATCGGCGCAATCTTGGCAATAAACAAGCGGATATTTTTTATCTGTTCCGATTCGCCCAAAATGCCGGAGGCGGCGTAATCGCCATGTCGGGCAAGGCTCATCCGTAGTAGCTCAATTTCATGCTTCTGCTGGAGAATCTGCTGCTCCAACGAGGTTTCGGCAGTGGTGTCCGACAACAAACATAGCAAATTGAAGGTAGCCGATTTTAGTGGCAGGACGGTCAGATTGTAATAGTGCAGCGAACCATCACTCCAGTACTTATTGATTTTGTCCAGCACATATCGCTTTTTTCGGTGATATAAGACAGCTTCCACCTCATCCTCGCTGCCGATCAATTCTGGAAAAATATTCCAGATGGAATCGTTGGGCACAAGGGGAGCGCACTGAGCGATCTGACCTAAATTGCCACTGCTGGTCACCAGGCAGAGGTTCTGGTCAAAGACGGCGCAGGCGATCTTTTTCTCTGCCAATATTTGATCGATCCAATTTGCCACCAGTCAATTTGCCTTCAATAATTGCGTTGCTAATTCGCTAAAGAGCTGTTCCACATTTTCGCCGGTTTTAGCGCTGGTTAGTTTCAATGGTGCCTGGTACGTTTTGCTAATATGCAACAATTGTTCCATCGGAACAGATTGTTCCTGAACCAGGTCCACCTTGTTGCCTGCGATGATTAACCGGGCGCTCGGATTCATTTCCAAAAATGGGTCTAAAAAGGAGGTAACGTCCTGGACCGGTTGCCGACGAGTCAGGTCAAAAACAACGATGGCGCCATTGGCGCCGCGAAAGTAGTTTTTGATCATGGCGTTGAATTTATCAATATGCGCCAGATCCCAGAGAATCAAATTGAGCTGATGTGCCGATTCCCCAACTGGAATCATGATCATCTTGTTAGAGATGTGAACGCCGATGGTGGAAAGATATTTCTCTTCAAATATGTTGTACACAAAGCGGCGCACCAGGCTGGTTTTACCAACACCGAATTCGCCCAACAAACAGATCTTTTTCCGGTGCAGGATTTGTTTCTCCACAGTCACTACCTTTCTTTCTCGATATCAAATTCAACGCGTCGGTTTTGCGCCCGACCGACTTCAGTATCATTCGGGGCAACAGGATTGCGGTCGCCAAAATAGCGAAGGATGATCCGATTGGATGGAAAATTTAACGAGACCAAATAGTCCGCCACTGCTTTTGCCCGCTGCTCGGACAGCGCCAGATTGTACGGCGCTGTGGACGAATTATCCGAATAGCCATTGACAATAAGTTTCGCATCACCCCATTGCGAGATGATTTCGAGCACAGCGGCTATTTTGTTCAATTCCGAGGATGGAATTGTGGCATCGTTTACCTTGAAGTAAACGGTGTATTGCTGCATCTGCTGTCGGGCTGCTTCCAGACCTAAGAGCGGCTGCTCGCGTATGGTCAGGTTATTGATGACCACATGCACTCCTGGTATCTCACTCACCAGGAAGCCAATGCTCCGCTTTGTTGACAGGTCCGGCACCTCACCTTCGATAATCAGGCGATCGTCCTCCACCACCACCCGCGGATGCAGATGGCGCCAGCGATCATCTTGTTGCAGCCTTTGTTGAAGCCGTTGGATGATCTCGGCTTGAAATGCTGACGGATCGTGAATCACCACTCTATTCTGGAAGCCGCTAATCCCGTGAATTTGACCACCGACGCTATCAATTAATGTGATGTATCGCGTCGACGGAACTTTGCCGGTGATGATCAACTTGCCGTCAGACAGGCGAAACTGGAGCGGCTGCTGGCGCAGCTCGGGCACCGCCTGGAATTGCTCGGCAATCGTTTGCTGGAATTGTCGTTGTGACAGAAGCTGCGGAATTTTGCGGATTCCCAGAATGGTGGAAACGATTAGTGCCAGCGCGATCAGCAGGTACCATAAATAGGGCCGAGAGCGCATTGCCGCAGCATTCATTCCTTGACTGCGATATTTATTAAAAAAACGGGCCATGAAGTTGGTGATTTCACCAGTCTTGGTCAATTCACCCTGGAAGGTTCGGAAAAATTTCGAAAATCGATGGTGAATGCGCGCGGCCAATTGGTGGACCTCGTCCTGAAATCCGGCGGGCTCATAGCCAGAGATCACGAAAGCCAGATAAAAATGATTTCCCATTTCCACCAGAATTTTCTTATCGGCGAATTGAAGGGCATCCATCAAATGATCCTTCCCGGCGGAGAAGGCCTCGCTGGCAAAATCGCGAATGGCTGTTAGCATGCCAGCAATGAGCTCCTGATCGACCTTCACGGCCGCATCCTGGGAGGATACATGGGCAATCAATGTTCCGCTTTGGCGGTGGATCAAAAACATCTCTTCGATTTTGAATGGTAGCGCATCTTTGATGACCAGCGCCCCCTCCGGAACGCCGGCTAATTTTGCCTGCACCCGTCGGCGGAACAATCGGCGGTTCAGCGTCTGGTCGATCTTTTGATTCACCGAGTCGATGAATTTTTTCATGGCTTCGGCCACTGATTTCCGAATGATCTTGCCGATCACAGGATAGAGCGCGTCGATCACATCCTCTTTGGCTTCAGCCACTTGCAGTCGAATAGCCTCGCCCATGATCGGAGCCAGGGCTTCGGCCATTTCATCCCGAGAGACGGCAATTTTGCGCTCGAGCAGGTTGGTAATAATGGGCTCCAGCGCGCTAATGAGCGATTCTTTGTCGGAAATAGTCTGTCGGAGGTTGGAAAGATCGCTTTCCAACTGCTGAAGTTTGATCAAATCCTCACGCAGAAGAATCTGGCGCAAGGCCTCAAGCGATTTATCTTTAGGCGTGGTCATGGCATATTCAATCGTTATCGGCGGTGGATTGCTTCACCTTCATGCCCCACTCGATGAAGGCCTGTCCAATTTGTGTCTTATCCACTTTCGAATCGAATAACTCCGCGATCTTCTGTTCCAAATGCTGCTTCGTTGTGGCAATGAATTCCTGAAGCTGCCGTTGGGTTGCTGCCATGGTTTGTTGCTGTTCACGATCCGCGGCTAACATCTGATCCATCGAACGCTCTTTATTTTCAAGCTGCACCAGGCGCTCCCGAAGTTCGTGGCACTCTTTTGTCAACTGCTCAATCGCGCGTTCGAATTTATCGATCTGATCACCAAAAATGATCTCACGGATTTGCTCGATGCCGGGGTTTGCGGCTTTGGTCTTCTCCGTTGCCATCTAACTGCCTCCGTTTTTATCCCTAAAGTCCCTGCTCGCATATGGAGGGTGATTCCCTGATATAGTTTTTTTAAAGCAGAAACCTGTAACTCATGCTTGAGATAACTTCCTATTTCAATTGTAGCACTGCCAGCACTGGAAAATGATCGCTGGGATAATGTCCTTGCCATCGGTCATGAAGAATTCGAATATCTTTCACGCGAAATTCGCCGGTCGCCAGAATCCAATCAATCCGGTCGCCACTGGAATCGCCCTGGAAACCATGATAAGTGCCAGTACTGGTTGCGGATTTTTTTCTAACGAGCCAGGTATCGTGAAACGGGCCGGTCAGGTGATCCCAGTCTATCTTGCCGCAGAGAAACTCATGGCTCGCTGAGGCTGGCGAGAGATTGAAATCGCCCATCAGGATTGTTGGTCGATTGCCGGCAATGGCCGCCTGCCGCCGGACATTCAATTTCGTGGCATTGGTGACGTAGGGTTCATCCCAGTGATAGTGGGTGTTCATCACCACGTATTGCTGCGAGGTTTTTTGGGATTGCAAAATGCCCCAGGTGGTTATTCGGGGCAGCGAGTTGCCCCAGGTCATGCTGCCAGGGATGTCTGGCGTGTCGCTATGCCAGAAGGTCCCCTGGTCCAGCAACACCAATTTGGTGGAATCATAAAAGATGCGACAGGACTCGCCGCCCAGGCTTTCATGCGGTCGATTCGGCAGTTCGATGCCTGCGTATCGACCTACGCCAAAGACCGCATAGCGCGGGCAGGCAGCTTTGATCTCGACAATTTGAAAATCGAGCGCTTCCTGCGTGCCCAAAATGTCCGGCTGATAGGTTTGGATTAACTTCAGCAGTGATGCTTTTCGGAACTCCCAGGAGTTCGCACCGTCTTCGGCAGTACCGTAACGGATATTAAAGGTCATCACTTTCAATTTGTCCTGGTTGCCACAGCCAGAGCCAATGCCCAGCACGATAATGAAACCCAACAAGGTAATGGCTAAATTCTTCATTCAAAGGTCCCCATGGGGATGAGAATGCGGGCCGGGTGCTCGCTTTGACCCGCATTCTGGAATTTTTATAGAAAACTATAGGTCAAGCCCAGGGCAATGGCCTGTTTGATCTGGCGCATCTTGGAGATGTCCCGATCATAGAACAGCTTGAAATTGAAATTGACATTGAAATACTTGGAGATTTTAGTAGTCAAAATATTATCCCAGTTCACATCGGTTTCTTTGAATGTTTTGAACGCAGAAAAGAGTTCCAGTTTCGATGTGAGCAGGGTGTTTTCGGCTACCTTCCAGCTCAGGTCCGTAACGGATTCGCCACCGAACTCATTTTTGATTTTTTCGATGGTGGTCAACGTTTTGGGATCATCGGCATAGGGTGCAGGATAATCCTGGGTGATGGTATGTTTTACGGCAACGCCGAGCCGGGTTTTGATTATCTCATTGGGCTTGATGCCGATGCCAGCACTTTCACGGACATAACCCGGATCCATGAACGCCGAAATCTGGGTCTTGGGAGTGGTCCCGTAATTATAGCCCGGCGCAAATTGCGTTTCACCGGTCGCTGCCACAAAAGGATTGATCAGGACGCCCAACTTGTAAGTGAGCACGCTCTCCAGTTTTATCTCATCGATGGATTTTCGCATCTCCTGATCGCCGGTTTTATTGGCGCCGTAGGTCAGTTTGCCGGAGTTGGCCCAATTGGTCTTCTCCTGATCGTTGGTAAAATTGAAAGTCAAATTGATCTGCCAGGCATAGGAATTTTCACCGCCTTGCTTCCAATTGTCAAAGCTGGTCTGGGTGAGATTGATGCCGCCGACCATTGATTTCTGCCAGCCGTATTTCGGAGGCTCGGCTGGTTTGTCCTGGGCCAAAATGAATGAAGCTGAAATAAGTATGGCCATTGCCATTATGAAAAGTGATTTGGTTCTCATTGCTTCCTCCAACAAGTGCATTCTGATTCAAATTCTGATTGGAATAATCGGCTTACTCGAAAAACGCGTTGATCATCCATCCCCTGGCGGACTAAGTTGAGCCGATTGAGTTTTGGGCCGTTAATTTGCCAATGGCTGCCCGTAAGCGGAATTATGGTTTTTGAGGCCCATTTGATTATTTCAATTGAACACCACAATGGGCGCAGCGCACCGCTTTAATCGGAATAACCGAAAGACATTCGGGACATTCCTTGGTTGTTGGCGCAGCCGGTGGTGGCGGCACTTCTTTCTTTTTTAGCCTGTTCATGCCTTTCACCACCAGAAAAATAGCAAAGGCGACAATGATAAAATCGAGCACGGTGTTAATGAACACGCCGTACTTAATAAAGACACCCTCTTTTAATTTGATCATCAGATCACTAAAATCCACTCCTCCCAACAGCATCCCAATCGGTGGCATCAAGACGTCGTTCACGAATGAACTGACGATTTTGCCAAAGGCGGCCCCGATGATGATACCGACCGCCATGTCGACGACATTGCCCCGCATGGCAAACTCTTTGAACTCCTTGAACATTTCTCTCCTCCGTTGTTGGTTTTTTAGGATGATTGAATTGTTTGATGAAATTATCATGCCCACATTTCTAATTCCACAGCCCGCATTCCACATTCCTCATGCCAAATCCCATATTCCGCCTCCCAATCCCCAACATCCACTACTCCACTTTGCTGCTTGCCGCTGCCATGCCCAACCCATCACCGAAAAACTACTTCTCCTGGATGAACACCCTCCTGGGGATCGGCGCGGTGATGCCTTCTTTGTCGAACGCCTGTTTTACTTTTTCTTTGGTATCATAGAAGACATTCCAGTAATCATTGGTGTTGCACCATAGCCGGACTTCCAGATTGACCGCGCTCTCGGCCAGATCGGATACCAGAAATTCCGGTGCCGGCTTTTTCAGGATGCGGGCATCGCTATCAGCGATTTTGGAAAAGATTAATTTGGCTTTCTGGATATCATTGTTGTAATTGATGCCAAACAAAAGATCGACACGACGCTGAGCCTCGGTGGTCAGGTTGACGATGGTGCTATTGGACAGTGGACCATTGGGAATGATAATGGTTTTGTTGTCCGGCGTTTTCAATATGGTGTTAAAAATCTGAATTTCATGAACCGTGCCGGCATGGCCCTGAGCATTGATAAAATCGCCTACCTTGAATGGCTTGAACAGCAAAAGCAGCACGCCTCCCGCAAAATTGGCCAGACTCCCCTGCAGCGCCAGGCCAATGGCGAGACCCGCCGCGCCCAGGATGGCCACAAATGAGGTGGTCGCAATTCCGATCATCGATGCCACGCTGATAATCAGCAATGCCTTTAACAGCACGCTCACCAGCCCCGTCAAAAAATTTTGCAGCGAGACGTCCATGTTGGCGTTCTCCAGAATCCGCTTGAATGCCTTGACCACCAGTTTGATGAGCCAGAGGCCAAGGATTAGCACAACAATTGCCAACAGGAGTTTCGGGATGAAGGCAATGAAAAGTTTCATGGCATCGGTTGCATAGGTTTCAAATCTGCCCATCGATGAAGTCCTCCTCGTTTTTTGAATAGTTATCCTGTAACTGGTCTAAAGGGAAATTAACTTCTTCGGTGATCGTTCGCATCATTGCCCGGGTATGAGAACCCGGTAGGAAATTTTTCGATTGAGAGTCAACCGCCGGAACGATGTTCTGGCAAACGATAATTGACTTCTCCAACGGGATCGAAACAAACCACTGGCTGAAAGATAACTGCCGATTTATCAGGGGTTCATTTAAAATTAGTTCGCCTATTCACCAACCGGCCGATTCGCGGTATGCAAAAATATCACGTGATTGGCGGTCAGATTCGCAATGGTCGTCCTGTTCTCTGTGGTACCAGCCTATTCCAACGGCGGCAGTTTCCAATCCCAAATCAAAACGCTCTTCTCATCTGGCGTTGTTCCCGGGGATTGATTTTATTGAAAATCCTCTGGAAGTTTTCGCCTAAGATATTTTTAATGTCTTGATCCCGGTAGCCTTTCTGATGCAAAGCAATCGTCAAATCGTACATCCGATCCAATTTCGAGATATCCAGCGGGTCATCGGGACAGGGGTAGAGGCCGATCAGTGACAAACCGGGCTGGGATCGCGGCAAATCATAGGGCATTCCCACCGGTCCGCTCACCGTTGGGCTGACACTGGCACCAGCGGTACGCTCCTTCAGCGCCTCGAGACGCTCCACCATTTTCTCCACCTTATCAAGACAAAAGGCCAGCGCGAACAGACCACCGTTATTGGCCACTTTCTGAATCAGACTGTCCGAGATCGAGGTCACATTTTTAACCGCGGCCAGCACCACTGGATGTTTGGAGGCGTCCAGAATCTGGACCATGGCCCGCTCGGGCAAATCCCGCAACAAGATCAGTATCTTCTGATTGTTCAACTCCTTGATGGCTTTTTTCCCCTGGTCGGTCAGGCCGTCAGCTTCGGTCACCCATTGGCCATCGATGCCATCGAACATGAAAAATTTAGCGCCCAGCCTGCCCGCGATGCGCAGATTCGTGATTTCGCCGTTGACGCTGGAGACGCCATGCAGCCCAACCACGGACGTCGTCTTGTCGCGCCGCGAACTGAACATCCGCGCCATGGCGCCCATCATTCGGGAGATGTCGGATTCCTCCTGGCTGGCGGCATCCAGCGATTTGACCATTTCCGCCAGGCGCACCGATGGTTCTTTCAATGAATCCAGCGGTACCATAACGAATTGAATATCAATCCATTCATTTTGCAGGGAATCCATTTGCGCCAGCCCGGGCTGATAGGGGATGGGATGAATATTGACAATGTTGGCCGACTTATGGATGTACCGCGGAAGACGATTTTCCACGACCAAATTGCCGTCGTAATTGGCAATCAACCACGCGGTGTCATAGACAAACTGGGCAACTTTGCCTAGAATATCCGCGCTGATTTTCTCTACGTCATCGCCCGGCTGATGATAATCCGTATGCGCGCTCCAGGGTGCCGTCATCAGCGCAAACGCCGGCACGCCGCGGGTGATGAATGGCGTATGATCGCTGCCACCTGGCCCTCCGCGACTCGGCTCGAGCAGATCCAGTGTCTCCTGGGGCAGGTTTGATTTCAAGATTTCCCAGATTTCGGGTGCATAATAGATGCCCGGAAATCCCAATTTCGTGCCCTGGCCAACCATATCCAGATTGAGATTGAGCACGGTTTTTTCGATGGGAATGATCGGATGTTGGGCATAATAACTCGAACCCAGCAAGCCTCGCTCTTCGCCACCCCAGCAGGCGAAGATAATGGTGCGTTTGGGCTGAAGTTTATTGGCCATCATCACCCGGGCCACTTCCATGACCACCGAGGCGCCACTGGCATTGTCCTCAGCCCCATTGTAAACCTGGCCATATTCGATGCCCAGATGATCCAGGTGGCCACCGATAACAATCGCCTCGTTGCCAACGGTCGGATCGATTCCTTTGATTATTCCCAGCACATTTTTGCCTTTGCGCTGGGGATCGTATTCTATTTTCACCTGCATGGTCGCTTTCTTGCCGGTAGCCTGGGAAATTGGTTTCAGCTCTTTGTTCAAGCGATCAAAACTTTCCCGCAAGCGACGACTGAATGCCTGATTGGTTTCCTCTTTTTGCTTCAACAGGAATTTGACCACGCGCTCATCCACGCCAAAGACAATAAATTTTTCGCGGTAGCTGCCCGGTCGCAATGACCAGAATCCCAGCCCTCGTTCCTCCTCACCGAAATTGGCGCAGATCAGCATGCCCGATGCGCCCTGCTGTTGGGCGATGGCCGCTTTGGCGCTGTCTGTCTGAAAAGCAGCCCATTTTTTCGCGTCTTTTTCCGGGCAGCCATGCATGACAAGCACGATCTTATTTTTTACTGTTAGGCCGGCGTATTCATCCAGGCCCTGGTCTGGAGCGCTGATGCCAAAGCCGACAAACACGACCTCGCCTTGAATTTTGCCGCCACCGGAAAATCGCACGACGTCGAAATCTCGATCCTCCGAGTAAAAGGCGCGTTTGCCAATCAGCAGTTGCGGCAGTTCAAATTCATTCTTGGAATAGGAGAAGGGAAACACCTGAAAATACGACCCATTGTCGCCGGCCGGTAGCAGCCCCCAGGTTTTGAATTTTTCAGCTACCCACTGCGTCGCTCGTTCGAACCCCGGTGTACCTGTGTCACGGCCTTCCAGGGCATCGCTGGCTAAATAGGCTACGAAGGATTTTGCGGTTTCGCCGTTCGGTTTTTCTTGGGCCAATAGCAGGGTAGATGAAGCGACCAAAATTATCGAAAAAAAGAAGAATAGTCTGAATTGCTTCACGTGTGCCTCCTGAACAAATGGTTGGACTGATTTTTTTAGTAAAATTACGCACTAAATGATAGCTAATTATTAACAAAAAGTCAAGATAATTTTTGATCAAGCAGTAAAACCTCACTTATGAGTGGACCGAGCTACTGACCGATTGCTTAAATTTTTGAAATTTTGGAAGCATTCCATTTTTACGCGACGGGTCAGTCCACCTGTAACTGATCTTTTGCATTGAGCGCAAAATTCATCGCCATCGAATCTCAATTCTCCAAAACGATTCAGTTGCATCGGGTTCTATAATTACGCTAACCGCGGGGCAATCACGGCATTGTTCTCCTGGCTATTTATGGCACAATGCCTCCAACCATTTCTGGCTGCGCCCAAAATTTCGCTTGATTTTGATGATCGGTTTTCATAAGTTTATCACCCAATTGACAAACAACCGCGGTCGGATTAAGCAAATAGAGAATTGATGTCTCCCTACAAAAACAAGTATCGTGTGGTCATCTCTGGCGGCGGCACCGGCGGTCATGTCTATCCTGGCATCGCCATCGCCAATAAAATAAAAGAACTGCAGCCGGAAGCAGACATTACTTTTGTTGGCGTCAAAAAGCGGATCGAGGAGAAAATCGTGCCGCGCGAGGGATACCCACTACACACCATTCAGGTGCAGTATTTGCCGCGGCGCCCAGGGCTTCGTACCTTCACTTTCTTTTCATCCCTGGTCATTGGGCTGCTGCAATCGCTCTGGTTTCTCAAACGCTACCAGCCCCGAGTGGTGGTCGGCACTGGCGGCTATGTGAGTGGCCCGGTGGTCTATGCCGCACATGTGTTGGGTATTCCCACGCTAATTCAAGAGCAAAATAGCTATCCAGGCATAACGACTCGTCTCCTGGCCGGGAAAGCGGATGAGGTACATCTCGCGTTCACCGAAGCCCTCGCCTATTTTCGCAAGATCAAAAACCAGGAAAAATTCAAGATCACCGGCAATCCCATCCGACTGGCCACGGTGTTACCCCCACGTGGGCCAGCTCTGCAGCAATTTGGATTGGATGCACGGCAACAAACGTTGTTTCTTTTTGGCGGCAGTCAAGGTGCCTCGGCCTTGAATCATGCCCTGCGGGATGCGCTGCCGCTGTTGAACCCGGAAATTCAAATTATCTGGCAAACGGGCGAGGCAGATTTTGAGACGATCCGCCAGGCTTGTGACGGCTTGGCGCAGCGGATTTTTGTGGCTCCGTTTATTTACAACATGATGGATGCCTACGCTGCCACCACTCTGGCACTGTGTCGCGCCGGTGCCATTACCATTGCCGAACTGGTTCAGTTAGGAATCCCGGCGATTTTTGTGCCGCTACCCACGGCGGCCGAAGGGCATCAGGAGAAAAACGCGCGCGTCCTGGTTCAGGCTCAAGCTGCGGCGATGATTTTGCAGCAAGATCTGACCGGCCAGGTGCTGCAAGAAACCATCGAGGCGTTGATTTTTGATGAGCCCAAGTTGCAGCAATTCCGAGAAAATCTCAAGCAATTTCACCACCCACATGCTGCCGAGACCATCGCTCAACGAGTGCTGGAATTAGCCCAAATACCGGTGGCGAACCTATGAAATCGATTGGTGCCATCATCCCGGCCTATAACGTTGCGGCTACGATTGCTCAGGTCATCGCCGGCGTCCAGCGCTGGATCGAGTCCTCGCGGATTGTGGTGATTGACGATGGTTCCAATGATGGGACGGCCCGCATCGCGCAGCAGAGTGGGGTGGTGGTACTCCAAAATTCAACCAACCAGGGCAAGGGCGCCGCGTTGAAACGAGGATTTGATTATGCTTGCCAGAAGAGATTTGATGCCATTATCACCCTCGATGGTGACTGCCAGCATGATCCTGCCGAAATCCCTTGCTTCCTCGATTGTTATCTTAAAACCCACGCGGAGCTAATTCTGGGTGACCGAACCGGCGATTTTTCCCAAATGCCCCTGGATCGACAGTTCAGCAACAAAATGACCTCGCTGATCATTTCATTACTTACCGGGGTTCGCGTGCGGGATAGTCAATCGGGCTATCGGCTCATCAAAACCGATCTCCTCAAACGGATCACACTGATCAGCCATCGCTATGAGACGGAATCGGAGTTGCTGGTGAAGGCTTTGCGTCGGGGATTTTCGATTGCCCATGTCCCTATTCGTACGATCTACAATGCACAGCCGAGCCATATCCATCGATTGCAGGACACGTTGCGTTTTATTCGCATTGTAATTCATAGCTCCCTCTGGCCCGGATAAGCTCACCATTTGCTATTTCACATTTCCAGCGAACGGGTGGGAGCGGGTAAAGTCGGGCAGGAATGGTCGATCCGAGGCGGCGCTATCTGGAAACTGCACAAACATGTTTTTGAAGCCCAAAGCCAGCGCGTGTTGATAGACTGCTTGAAATTCTTCCTCGGTGACGGTTCGGTTCAAAAAAGTCAGGCGATAGCGCCGGACAGGATAATACTGGGACATCAGGCTTAGCGGCAGTGCCTTCCCAAATTCAGTGAATAAAGTAGTGAGAGCATCGATGGAATTTTGTATCTGGCCAGGTAAAATGAGATGTCGCACCAGCACCCCGTGAGTGGCAATTGTCGTCGCTGCGGCAGCGCCTGCATCGAAGCTATCGAGAAATCCCTGCTGGCGAACCATTTCGGCAATTGCTTCCAGTGCGATGGCCGGGTAATCGCTCGCATTCGAGAGGCGCCTGGCGAGCGCGGCATCGCTGTATTTGAAATCGGGCAGATAGATGGTGGCCACAGGAGCGATCAGGCGCAACGATTCGATTCGCTGATAACCAGATAGGTTATAGACGATGGGCAACGAAATCCCTCGGCGGTGCAACGAATTGACGATAGCAATGGTTTGGGGAAAGAAATGATCTGGCGTTACGAAATTGACGTTGTGGATGTGGCGATCTTGCACCAGGCGTTCGATTTGCGTCACCACCTGGGCAACAGTTCGATTCTCACCCAGGTGGTGATGGGAGATTTGATAGTTTTGGCAATAAATGCACTTCAGGCTGCAGCCACTGAAAAAGACCGTGCCCGAGCCGCAGGTCCCCGAGATCGGTGGTTCCTCGCCAAAATGAGCTTCGATGGCGGCAACACGGAGTTGTGCGCTTTCACCACAATAGCCTGGCCGTGGTGATGCCGATGCGGTTCGATCAGCCTGACAATCCCGCGGGCAAAGCTGGCAGTTGCGAAAAATAGGCGGATGTGGAAGTGCTGTTACCATCGGTCTACACAGCCATTGGAATTGCCATCGTGCCCGGGTTGCGCAGCTTTAATTTGAGCACGCAGCCCTGGTCAAAGATAGTTTCCATGAATGAAACGTAATTCATCAGCGCCTCGTTGGGCAAATAAGCTTGAATCGTACCCGAAAAGCCGCCGCCATGCACCCGGCAGGCACCCCGGCCGGCTTTGTTCAAATAATGATCTGTCAGCGCCAGTCCCAGCGAGATGCCCTGTTCCCGAACATCTTTGATAGTATAGGAATTTTGCAGCCATTTGAACGACGAATTGCCGGATTCATTCACCAGACACAAAAAGGTCTCAAAATCCCGGTCTTGCAGCGCTTGCACCTGCTGCTGTACCCGGTCGTTTTCCAGTAGAAAATGAAGGGCACGCAAAATGGCGCGGTCACCGACTCTGGGACGGAGCCCTTTCACTTCCGCCAGCAATTTTGGCAGATCGATGTCGCGGCAGACCTTGCCGCCGAGCAAAGTGGCCACGGCTTTCATCTCGGAGGGGATGGAGGCATAGTCGTCTACCAGATTGGCATGGCTGCCGCCGGTATCGACAATGACCAAAGAATAATCCTGGCTATTGAAATCAAAATCAATTTTCTGGATGGCCGGCTGCTGCGGCTCTCGAAAATCGATGGTCACAATGCCTCCGAAAGCACAGGTGATTTGATCCATGAGGCCGCAGGGCTTTTGAAAATGCACATTTTCGGCAAATTGGCCCACCAGCGCCAGGGTTTCCGGGGAAATTTGCTGCTGGTTATAAAAATAATTCAGAATGGTTCCAATCAAGACTTCGATGGATGCTGACGAACTGAGGCCGGAACCAACTTTGACCTGGCTGCTGATATAGGCGTTGAAACCGCCGGCGTGATAGCCCAATTCATGGAAGCGACTGACAATGCCACGGATCAGCGCGGTGGTCGTACCGGCCAGTTCGGGTTCTGGTTCCAACCGCTCGTTCAAATCGACCTGAAAGGGCCGGGAAAATCCCTCCGAAACGATGGTGATGCGGCGATTGTCAGTTTTGGCAGCGACGGCGATGCTATCCAGATGGATCGCTGCGGCGATCACCCGGCCGGCGTTATGGTCGGTGTGGTTGCCGCTCAGTTCGGTCCGTCCCGGCGTACTGAAAAATTCAATGGTTTGATCGTTAAAATGATGCTGAAATGACGACAATAGTTTTTGATACCGATCGATCTGCTGTTGCAGAAGGTCCTCCTCATTACCGTACAGCGTAGCAAAGAGCTCTTTGGTTCTGGAAGAATACAGCAGATTTTTTGCAGTCTGTAGCTGGGGCATATTTGAACTCCTATCGGTTGCCAAAATTTTGGTCATAAAATAACACAAAAAATATTAAATGTCAATTCAATTATCATGTTTAACCTGCAATGTTTTGAACAGGCAATTATCCGAAGCCAGCAGGTATTTGCAGTGAGCGATTGAGGCCGGCCACGACTCGGGCAATCCCACGATTGGGCTTCTGCGGATCGATTTCAAGCTCAATAGCTGCGGTTTCTGACCTCTCGAATGAAGTTATTTGATGGAAAATAATTTCGTGGATCAACATCCAGCATCAAGCCCGCGTTGGTTCTGGCATCCGCAGGCGTTCAACACGATGAGCGTCACAAGGTGCAGGTATTGAGGGCGGACTGGCATTTCAATGTCCAGCCAATGCAATGGCTCGTAGCCAGAAGACCTGCGGGCGATAATGAACTTTAGATTGAAAGGATATCGGCGATGGTAAAAAACAGGCGGTTTTTTCTCAGACAACTTGGTGGAATTGCTGGTATGATCGCCGGCAGTTCCCTGTTCGACTCGACTTTCACGAAAAAAATTGAAGCGGCGGCGGCCAGCATCGCCCATCTTCCTCCAGCGATAGCGGCCAGTGAAGAGGATTTCTGGTATTATGTCCAGCAGGCCTACTCCGCCACCCGCGGCATTATCAATCTGAACAATGGTGGGGTGAGCCCAGCACCGAAGATCGTGCAGGACGCCGTCAAACGCTACGACGAGATTTCCAACGAGGCGCCTGCCTACACCATGTGGACAGTTTTGGGGCCGCGGCGGGAGACGATTCGCACCAAGCTGGCAGAGCTGGCGGGCTGTTCGCCGGAGGAACTGGCGATTGTGCGCAACACCACCGAGGCGCTGGAGACGGTGATTTTTGGGCTGGAGCTGAGACCGGGGGATGAGGTGCTAACCACCAATCAGGACTATCCCAGCATGATGCGGGCCTGGCGGCAGCGAGTACAGCGCGACGGCGTGGTTCTGAAAACCATTTCGCTGCCCACGCCGCCGGAGCAATTAAGTCAAATTACCGCGGCATTTGCAAAAGGAATCACCCGCAAGACCAAAGTCATTATGCTGAGCCATATTATTTTTCTAACTGGCCAGATACTTCCCGTGCGGGAAATCTGTGACCTGGCCCATCAGCATGGGATCGAGGTGATCGTCGATGCGGCGCACTCCTTTGCGCATCTGGATTATAAAATTCCCGAGCTCGGCTGCGACTATTTTGGCACGAGCCTGCACAAGTGGCTCTGTGCGCCATTTGGGACTGGTTTGCTCTGGGTGAAAAAGGAGAAAATCGAACGACTCTGGCCGCTGCTGGCACCTGAGGATCCCCGCAGCCCGGATATTCGCAAATTCGAAGCGCTGGGCACTCGTTCTTTTCCCATTGAATTGGGAATCGGTGAGGCGATCCATTTTCATAACGGAATTGGCGCAAAGCGCAAGGAAGAGCGATTGCGCTATCTGAAAAATTACTGGGCGCGGCAGATCAGCGCTTTGCCTGGCGTGCGATTGATGACGTCACTCCAACCAGAACAGTCCTGTGGATTGGGCAATTTTGGAATCGAAGGCATAGATCCGGGCAAGGTCTGCGATTATCTGTTCAATAAATTCAAAATCTACACCACGCCCATTGTACATGAGGAGTTCAAAGGGGTTCGGGTGACGCCCCATGTATACACCACATTGAAGGAATTGGACTTTTTTGTGGAGGTGGTGTCGGATATTGTCAAAAAAGGCATTCCCGGATAGCAAGCGCACCGGCGGTAAACGATTGGATGCGCCAGAGCTGCGTGCGCCGGATTCGAAAAAAAGCAGGGAAACGATCAGCCATGTAAAAACTCTGCTTCATCGATGAAAAAATTGAATAGCATGTTACAGAAAAATATTGAATCTTTCTTCAGCTCTGGCCATCAAAATTATCTCAAAACAAGTCGAAAACCATAGCTGAAAGGATTCGGAACCATGCCTATCACTCCTAAGACCACAATTGCGGAGATTGTTTACCAATATCCGGAATTGATCGAACCATTGCATGAAATTGGGCTGTATTGCTTTTCTTGAGGTGGCAGCCCCGCCTGGGGAACGCTTGCGTTGCAAGCGCGCTTGCTGGGAATCAAAAATCTGGATGAGATCGTGGAGCAGCTCAACGCCATTCTGGCCGCTAAAGAAAAACGGAATGCTCCGGTAACCAATGCCACGACGGAAGAACCAACTACTACGTAAATCTTCCCCCATCGAATTGTATTTGTCAGTTACCCATAAACGAATAGGTGCTCAACCCAAAGCTGTGGCCGTCATTTGCCGATGGGCGCAAATGACGGCCATTTTTGGTGAATGGGTAAAGCTTCTCGAACTCGCCGCGTTTAAAAAATCAACCGACGAGCTGTATCAGCTTTTGGTAGCTTTTTCGAGCCATTTCATAATCGAAAAAATAAAGGCGGCCGAGAGCAGGCAGCAGATCATGAAAATCGCCCACAGTTGCCACAATTCCAACCGGCTCCAGAAATAGCTGCCCACGAACAACAGCTTATTGCCGGCGGCCGTAGCGGCCAGCCATCCGCCTTGCATCAAACCCTGCAGGCGTGGCGGCGCAACTTTGGAGACGAACGACAATCCCATGGGACTCAAGAACAGTTCCGCCACGGTGAGGATCAAATAATTGGTGATCAGCCAGTAGGCAGAGGCCCGTTCGGGAGAAATCTGGCCTTTCAAGGAGGCGGGCGATGGCAATCCAATCGAACCAATCAGGATCACCAGAAATCCAATCGCGGCGATGATCATGCCGATGCCGATCTTTTTGGGAGTGGATGGCTCTTTGCCCCGTTTATTCAACATGGCGAAAAAGGCGATGAACACCGGTGTCAAAAACACGATGAACAGCGGGTTGAATTGCTGGAAAGTTTCCGGCTGGATGTCATTCAATGGCTGATAGGCCGAATAAAACCAGTAGGCCAGCGCCAGGCCCGCAACCACCATCAAGCCCCCGATCAAGCGCAAATTGATCCGGTTCTTTTTGTTCAAAAGGAACACCAGGCCAATGATAGCCCCAATCACCGACAGCAGCGCTTTCAGGTCGAAATAGATATTGGTAATTGGCCCCACCTGTTTGACCGTGTAATCCCGGGCAAAGAACGTGAGGGTCAATCCATTTTGATGAAATGACATCCAGAAGAAAATAACCACCACAAACACCAACAACAGTGCAAAGATTCGCTGCCATTCCTCGCTGGCAGACATTTTGACCTGCTCGGTGGCTGGTTTCGCCTTTTCAATCGCTCGTTTATTGGGCAGCAGCTTGTGAAAAAGGACGTAACTAATTAACGAAATGATCATGGCCAGGGCAGCAATGCCGAAGGCGTAGTTGTAGCCTCGGGCAAAAACCTCCAGGTAGTTATTGGCGAATTGAGCCAGGTCGGTGACCGGTCCCTTAAGGCTGGCGTTGTTGGCGAGAGTTTGAAATTGGGCAACGTTTTGCAATGTGCCATCGAGGAATTGATGACAGAGCGCCGGGAGATTGGCATCATGCAGAAAGCCATTGGTTCGCAAAAACCAGTTGCGCATGGCGGTAGCCGCATTCGGTGCAAAAAAGGCGCCAATGTTGATGCCCATATAGAACAACATAAATGCTGAATCGCGGAGTTTGCCGTATTGCTCATTGTCGTACAGTTGTCCCACCAGCGCTTGCAGATTGCCTTTAAATAATCCATTTCCCAGGGCAATGGTGAACAATCCGATCACCGTTATCGTCAGCGACATGCCGGGGGTGGCAATAACCACATAGCCCAGCAACATGATGATGATTCCGACCAGGATCACTCCCTTGTAGTTCTTGGTGAAATCCGCAATTAGCCCGCCGACCAGGGCCAGGGCGTAAATACCAAAGTAGAACCAGCTATAAATATCACCAGCTTTCTCTTCGGTTAAGCCGTATTTTGCCTGAAGAAACAATACCAGAATGGCCATCATGGTATAGAATCCAAATCGTTCGCCCATATTGGTGAAGAAGGCGACAATCAAACCTTTGGGGTGATTTTTGAACATACCCTTTCCTCCAAAATGCGTGCAAGTTGTGATGGATTAGCTGTCCTATCTCGAACAACCGCGGCTGGCCTGAGCTCGAAACGATCTTTCTGAACCCGCTCAATCTATTGGCGCTTCTGCCCGGCAAGAAAGTTGGGGGTAATATAGCCAAATCCCGCCTCAATGTCAATTAGAAAATTCGATTTTAATCATGGCAACTATGAATCAGCGTTGGTTAAGCAAACGCTGGGCTACGATAGGTTTGCAGTTGGATTGACCGGCGAAAATAACATGCTGGCGAAAAAAAAACTTGAATTTGTAATTTATATTTTGTATTATTTTCCAGCAAGTTATAAATAACAAGCCTAATGGTATCGAACGGAGGGAGTATGGTTCGCAATTGGATAATAGTTATTACGCTGGTGATGGTTCTTGGACTTAGCTGGGGTTGTGGAGAAAACGCGATGGAACAAAAATTTAGCACTTTTCTGACCAGGCATGTGGCGCAAATTGAGCCATTGATGAAAGAGATGAATCTGCATTATTGGAATGCCTCATTGACCGGCAGCAAAGAAGATTTTGATAAATTTGCCGAGGTGCAATTAAAAATTCGGACGATCTATTCCGATACCACCGATTTTGCGCTGCTGAAACAGCTCAAGCAATCAGGGGCAATAAACAATGAACTGTTGCGGCGGCAATTGGATTTGCTCTACAATGCATATCTGAGCAATCAAATTCCACCGGAACTTCTGAAACAGATCGTAGAAAAAAGTTCGGCAGTGGAAAACAAGTTCAATGTCTTCCGGGGCAAAATCGGCACGCGCGAAGTAACCGATAATGAGATTAAAGAGATTCTCAAAAAGGAAACCAACTCTGCCAGCCGACAGGCGGCCTGGCTGGCCAGCAAACAGGTCGGTCGCGAAGTGGCGGCCGATTTGCTGGAATTGGTAAAACTGAGAAATCAGGCCGCGCAGCGATTGGGATTCGAAAATTATTACCTCATGTCTTTGAAATTGGCCGAACAGGATCTGGGAGAGTTGACACAGATTTTTGATGAATTGGCCCAACTCACGGATCAGCCGTTTGCAGAATTGAAGGCAGAATTGGATGAGATTCTGGCCAAACAATACGGAATTGCGGTTGAGGCGATGATGCCCTGGCATTATCACGACCCGTTTTTCCAGGAAGGGCCAATGGTTTATCAGGTGAATCTGGACCATTATTTTGAAACGCAGGATGTGAAAAATCTGGCGCAGCGCTTCTACCATGGCATCAATCTGCCGGTGGATGAAATTCTTGCGAACAGCGATCTGTATGAAAAGAGCGGCAAAAATCCACATGCCTACTGCATCAGCATCGATCGGCTGCACGATGTTCGCATTCTGGCAAATCTGAGAAATAATGAGGGTTGGATGGAGACGATATTGCATGAACTGGGCCATGCAGTTTACGACAAAAATATCGATAAAACCCTGCCGTTTCTGCTGCGCGAGCCAGCTCATATTTTCACCACTGAGGCCACGGCCATGTTTTTCGGACGACTCTCACGTAATGCCAACTGGCTGCAACAGATGTTAGGCTTTCCCGATGCCGAACGGGATCAGATCGCCAGTGTGGTTCAAAAAACGCTACGCCTGAAACAACTGGTCTTTGCCCGCTGGAGTCAGGTGATGTTTCGGTTCGAACAGGAGCTGTATCAGAACCCGGATCAGGATCTAAATACGCTCTGGTGGGATCTGGTGGAAAAATACCAGTTGCTGAAGCGCCCGGCTGGTCGGTCTGAGCCGGATTGGGCCGCCAAAATTCATTTTACCTCATCGCCGGTTTACTACCATAACTATCTGCTGGGCGAACTATTGGCTTCGCAATTCCATGCCCATCTGGTCAAAAACATGTTGAAGCAAGAAAGCGATGCTTGCGTTTCCTATGTCAATCAAAAAGAGGTCGGCAACTATTTTCGGGAGAAGGTGTTTGCTCCCGGGACGACCTATCCCTGGAACGAGATGATCAAACGAGCCACGGGAGAATATTTGTCCCCACGGTATTTTGTTGAGCAATTTATCCAACAATAGCATCGGTCTACTGACCGGTCGCTGGGAGCAACCGGTCAGCAGGGGATCGCAGGTAAGTTCGTTAGTGCTCAGGGCCACAGAATTTACGATTGATTCGCTGGTTTGAATCATTTTTTGAAGGAGGTCGATATGAATAAGAAGCTGATTTTAGTAGCCGCTCTGGTCGTTATGGCTGGTTTTCTCGCCGGTTGTGCCGCTCACATTCACAAGATCGGCACTGGCGCCCAGGGCAGTCAAAAAGTGGAAGCTCGACAGTGGTACGTGCTCTGGGGATTAGTACCAATTAATCAGGTGAATACCGATCAATTGGCCGAAGGTGCTAAGAATTACACCATCAAGACCGAGCAATCGGCACTGGATGTTATTATCAACCTTTTTACCGCTTATGTTTCTGTGGTCTCGCGAACAGTAACCATAACGAAATAGTGAATATGCATAATCGTCACTCACGCCGTGGCCCTGAGCAACTGACGATTTTCAATGGACTCATCGCAATCTTTCAGAGAGGAGGTGGGAAAGGCTATCAATATCTCGACACATTCATTAAAAGCAGCACTCATCCCAAATTCGTACTGCTACCATTTGTGAGCAGTCCAACTTTCAGGCTATAATGAGTCCACTCTAAAAAGATTTTGACCGCGAATTGCGCGAATTCGGGCGAATTAATTGTGGCGCCAGTCGGTGGATTGACTAATCCGCCACCCCGCTGGCGGGCGGGTTGCGGAATTGGCGGTTGTTAGAGTGCACTTACTGATTAAAAAATCAATTAAACGGTTAAGGAGTGCACATGATCTTATCGCTGGAAAGCACGGTCGGTCGTGCGATTTTTCTGGCCATCGTCATCGCCATCAGCAGCATCTTTGTGTTAACGGCATTCATTATTCGGCCAGATTGGAATCAGCAGACCATCACCATCTATCTGGTCGTGGCCGAGGCGCTGGTTCTATTGACCTTTTTCCTTTATCGCAAGCAAGGAATTCCCCGAACCACTTACGTCAAGCGACTGAAAAACCCGCGGCTGCAAGAGAATTCGTTCGAGCTGGCCCGGCTGTTGCTCAAGGAGTTCGATTACATTCGCGATACCGCCGCCCAGGCAATGAACGATCGCCATACCATGGTGAATTACTTTTTGCTAATCACGGGTGCTTTCTTCACCATTGTCGGGAACAAGTTTTTCAGTTCAGAAAAGGTTTTTGAAGATATTAAGTATATCAAGATTATTGTCGGCATTTCCATCATCATTACCGTGATCGGCTGGATCTATTTCATGCATATCATTCGCTTGCGCCAGGCCTGGTGTGATAGTGCCGCCGCCATGAACCAGATCAAAGAATTCTGTGTGGTCAATGGTCGCGTGCCGGACGACATAGCGCGCTCGGCATTCTTGTGGAGTTCCAAAACAATTCCCCGCGCCGGCAAAAAAAGCAACGTTTCCTATTACTCGGCCATGCTAATTGGGATTGTTAGCGCTTTTTTCATTTTCTTCGCCAGTTGGCTGTTGTCGCCAGAGGGGAAACAATTTGACATCAGCCCATTTACCTGGTTCATTGCCATCTACCATTTTCTGTTCCAAATGAGTTGCTATTCCTTGTTTCTGGATTATAAGCCGGCTATCGAAGGATGAAAGTCAAAATTAAACATGTCGATCGCATCCTGGACGATTTTTTCAAGGTCGATCGGGCCTCGATCCAATTCGAGAAGTTCGATGGCACCATGAGCCAGGAGATCGTTCGGCTGAATCTGGATCGGGGGAATTCGGTTGCCGCGGTGATCTTCAATCCCGAAAAACAGACGGTTCTGTTGATCAAGCAATTTCGATATTCTATTTTCACCAAGGACAAAAAGCATGCCTGGTCGTGGGAGATCGTTGCCGGCGTCATCGACGAGGGGCAGTCACCGGCTGATGCTATTGCTCGGGAAATCCTGGAAGAGGTCGGCTATCAGGTGCATCAATTGCAGTTGCTGTTTAGCTTCTTTCCCACTCCTGGCGGCAGCAATGAACTGATTTATCTCTTTTATGCCGAGGTATCTGCTCAGGACCGCATTCAAAAAGGCGGCGGCCTGATCCATGAAGGTGAAAATATCCAGGTGCTGGAGTTGCCGCTAAAAAAAGCCCTGAAAATGCTGGATTCAGGGGAAATCGTAGATGCCAAGACCATCATTGCCTTGCAGTGGCTGAAGGCAAGAACCGCGTCGCCGGCATCTTAATCGCAATCGGCCAGATCAAATGCCATCGACGCACCGTCTTTGCATCACAGCATCGGCGACTGCGGTACAGCTTTTTCGATGGTTCAATTTATCTCAACCGGGACTAATTTGCTGGGGCATACTTGTGATTTATACCATCCATACTGCGAAAGCCGTAACCGGAACTCTCGCTGTTCCGGGCGATAAGTCGATTTCGCATCGAGCGCTCATGCTGGGCGCAATTGCCGAAGGGCGGACTATCGTGCGCAATTTATCGCCAGCGGCCGATGTTCGCAGCACCTTGAATTGCCTGCGACAACTGCATGCTGCTATCAGCGACCATGACGGGGCGATTGCCATCGCCGGGAATGGCCTCTATGGTCTCCGTCCGCCAGAGGCCGCACTGGATTGTGGCAACTCGGGCACTTCCATTCGCTTGCTGTCGGGCATTCTGGCCGCGCAATCCTTCGCGGCAACGCTAATCGGCGATGCGTCGCTCTGCCGCCGGCCCATGAAGCGGATCATCGAGCCGCTCACCCAGATGGGGGCAACCATTCAGAGTCGGGCGGGAGGCTATGCCCCACTGACCATCACCGGACAGCGACTACAGCCGATCCGGTTTGACAGTCCGGTGGCCAGCGCCCAGGTGAAATCGTGCGTGCTGCTGGCTGGTCTTTATGCCGAGGGCGTTACCTCGGTGAAGGAACCGTACCGGTCGCGCGATCATTCCGAACGGATGTTGACCGATTTTGGCGCGCCACTGACGCAAAACGGCTTTGAAGTATCGGTCAAGGGTCCGGCCAGACTGACCGGACACGAGATTCTGGTGCCGGGGGATTTTTCGTCAGCCGCGTTTTTCATCGCGGCGGCATTGCTAACCCCCAGCTCCAGTGTGACCATCCGTCGGGTAGGGCTCAATCCAACTCGCATTGGCCTGCTCGAGGTGCTGCGCGAAATGGGCGCCAGAATCGATGTCCACTATTATTCCAGTTCCGCCTCAGAGCCGATCGGCGAGTTGACCGCAACAACCAGTGAGCTAACCGGCATCGACATTCCACCAGAAATTATCCCCCGCATGATCGACGAAGTGCCAATACTGGCCATCCTTGCCACCCAGGCCAGGGGCAGGACCACGATCTCCGGTGCCAAAGAGCTGCGGGTGAAAGAATCCGATCGGCTGCACGCTGTCGCCTCCAATCTAACAGCTATGGGAGTTCGGGTGGCCGAGCAGGAGGATGGTCTGGTCGTTGAGGGACCTCAACCGCTGCGCGCGGCAACCGTGGATAGCTTCGGCGATCATCGCATGGCGATGGCCTTTGCCGTGGCCGGATTGATCGCCAAAGGGCAAACCCAAATCGCTGCTGCCGAATGCGTGGAAATTTCAATGCCCAATTTTTTTGATGTACTGGAAGGAATCATTGTTGGCTGAAGAATATTGCACCTTTTACGTGATTGGCAATCCCATTGAGCATTCGTTGTCGCCCCTGCTGCAGAATTATTTGCTGGAGAAGTTTGATATTCCGGGAAAATATGGTGCTCGCCGCGTGGAAATTGCTGCCCTTGGGCCGACACTGGCGGAGTTGATCCATCACGGGGTACGCGGAATTAATGTCACCACGCCGCTCAAAACGGAAGTGCTCCAATTTCTAACCGCAATGACTCCCGAAGCTCGAACCATCGGCAGTGTGAATACCATCAGGATCGATGGCGGGCAACTGATCGGTCACAATACCGATGCCACGGGATTTCAAACCAGTTTGCAGGTGGCGGGATGGTCGGTTCGGAACAAAACGGCACTTATCCTTGGGGCTGGCGGTGCTGCGCGCGCCGTGGCCGTAGCGCTGGTTCGCGAAGGCTGCCGCCAGATAGTTGTCGCCAATCGATCTTCGGAAAAAGCGCAGCAATTGATCGACGATCTAACTGGCCAGGTCAGGCAAAATTCATTGATCGCGATCGGCTGGGACCAGGGCACGATCGGCACTCACCTGGCGAGTGCAAGCTTGCTGGTGAATGCGACCACCATCGGAATGGCGCGATCCGCAGATGAACCAATCCTCCCATTGCCGAAACTACTGCCGAAGGAACTCATGGTCTACGATCTGATCTATCGGCCGTATCGGACGCCATTGTTGCGGCAGGCAGAGCAGCAGCAGTTACCGTTCATGAATGGTCTGGCCATGTTGATCTACCAGGGGATTGCATCACTGGGATTCTGGATCGGCAAAAATTTAGTTCTCAATGATCAATTATATTCGGAGATAGCAGATAGATTACGGAGGGAGATATGTCAGGAATAACATGGCGCACCGCGGGGGAGTCTCATGGCAAGGGATTGATTGGGATCATCGAGGGCTTGCCAGCCGGACTGACTTTGTCGGAAAAGGCCGTGCAGCATGAATTGCAGCGCCGCCAGAAGGGATATGGCCGGGGTGCCCGGATGCAAATCGAGAAGGATCAGGCCGAGTTCATCTCCGGCGTCCGTTTTGGGCAGACCATTGGAAGTCCAATTGCGCTGTACCTCGAGAACAAGGATTGGGTGAACTGGACGGAGATCATGGCGCTGTTTGGCGATCCGCCCAAAGGGTTGGAAACAGTGACGGTTCCTCGGCCAGGCCATGCTGATCTGGCAGGTAGCTTGAAATATCATCATCACGATATTCGAAATGTTATTGAACGTGCCAGTGCTCGTGAGACCGCCATGCGCGTAGCCCTGGGTGCCATTGCCCGCCAGTTGCTGGAATATTTCAGCATTCGCATCATCAGCGAAGTAATTCAAATCGGCAAGGTGCGAGTGACCCATCCCCTCCATCGATGTTTGGGGGAATTGTCCGATAGCGAACTCGAAAAATATATTGAGCGCATCGAAAAATCAGCCGTGCATTGTGGCGATGACGTGGCCGCCGGTCAGATGCAAGAGGCAATTGATACCGCTCGAGAGCGAGGCGACACTGTTGGCGGGCGTCTGGCAGTAATGGCGTTGCAGGTACCGGTGGGATTGGGCAGCTATACGCAATGGTCGCAGCGATTGGATGGATTGTTGGCCCAGGCTTTGATGAGCATTCCGGCCATTAAAGCAGTGGAGATTGGCGATGGAGTTCAAATGGCGGACCAATTTGGTTCGGCAGTGCATGACGAAATTTTTTGGGATCAGACCCTTGCCAAGTACATCCGAAAAACCAATCATGCCGGCGGCATCGAGGGCGGCATCAGCAATGGCGAGCCGATCATCCTCGTTGCTACCATGAAGCCAATTCCGACCCTGATGAAACCGTTGAAGTCGGTGGACATTCAACAAAAGAAGCCGGACAAACGACACAAAAAAAGAAGCGATATCTGTTCCTTGCCCTCGGCGGCGGTCATCGCAGAGGCCATGGTGGCGTTGGTGCTGGCGGATCAACTATGCCTCAAATTTGGCGGAGATTCCATTGGCGAAATGAAGGAAAATATGGAAAACGTGCTTTATGATCGGCAACTGGAAATCCTGCAAACATTCAGTGTTGGGGATTGGCGACTGGGACTATTGGAATGATTCGGAATGTCGTTGCAAACCAAAGGCAGTAATATCTACTTGCTGGGCTTTATGGGAGCCGGGAAGACCACTGTGGGTCAGCTTTTGGCTGCCCGACTGCAGCGACCTTTTGTAGACCTGGACGCCGAAATTGAAGCCCGCTTGCAGCTGACCATCCCAGCTATTTTTAAAAAATTTGGCGAGACCTATTTTCGACATATCGAAAGTGAGTACCTGCTCCAGATCAGTCAGCGGCAACAGACCGTGGTCGCTACGGGCGGCGGTATCGTTCTGTTGCCCGGCAATCGCGAGATCATTCGGCAAACGGGATGCAGCGTCTATCTAAGCTGGCCGATCGCGGTACTGGTGGAGCGACTTAAAGATAGCCCTCAGCGGCCGTTGCTGCAAGGAATTGGGGAGGATGCATTGCAACCCTATCTCGAAGGGCTGATCCGGCAGCGACAACATTTTTATGAAACGGCTGACATTATTATTCGCGGTCAGGCGAACCTGTCACCTGATGAAATTGTGGAGTCGATTCGGCAACAATTACCGTCGTTGGAAACTTCAATTCGTGAGTGAATACATGCAACCATTCCAGGTTAATTTGGATCAACGGAGTTACGCGATCATCATCGAACCCGAAAGTCTCGCCGGTTGTGGCAAGGCGATTGTTTCCCGGTGTCCGGCGAAAAATTATATCATCATTTCCGATGCCACGGTGGCGGAATTGTACGCGGAAATTCTGGCGGATTCTCTGAAACGGCTGGATGTTGCAGTTCACCTCTACCAATTAATACCGGGGGAGGCGTCGAAATCCATCGTTTCTGCTGAGCAAATCTATACCTGGCTGCTGGCAAATCATTTTCATCGGGATGATGTGATCCTGGCGCTGGGTGGCGGCGTGGTTGGTGATCTGGCGGGTTTCGTTGCCGCTACGTTTTTGCGGGGAGTGCGCTGGGTGCAAATTCCCACCACTCTGATGGCGCAAGTGGATAGCAGTGTGGGCGGCAAAGTCGGTGTCAACCATCCCCTGGCCAAGAATAGCATTGGCGCTTTTTATCAGCCGCAATTGGTCTGGATCGATCCGTGCACTTTGAAAACGCTGCCGCAACGGGAAATTTATAATGGTCTGGCCGAAGTGATCAAATACGGTTTAATCCTGGATGCCGAATTGTTTGCCTTTCTGGAAACGAATTGGATGGCCCTGCTGGCCCTGGAACCGCAGGAGATAATGGCGCAAGTCATTGACACCTGCTGTCGGCTGAAAAGCAGGGTAGTGGAGCAAGATGAGCGCGAAGCCAATTTTCGGCGGGTGCTGAATTTTGGACATACGGTTGGCCATGCGCTGGAACAATTAACCGATTACCGCTATTTTCGTCACGGTGAGGCGATTGCCTGGGGCATGCTGGCGGCGGCGGCGATTTCCGATAAAAAATTTGGCTTGCCGCAAGATCAGTATCGGCGTCTGGTTCAGATGATTCAGCAGCTTCAAAAACCGGCCATTCCCTCAAGCATCACTGCTGAACAGATAGTCCAGGCCATCCAGAGCGATAAAAAAATGACCACCAGTGGTCTGCAATTCGTGCTCATTGAACGTATTGGCAAGACTCGTGTTGAAGTGGTCGACCCGCACCTCATTGAAGAGGGAATTCATCAACTGCTGGGAGCGAATTGACTATGTTCAATATATTGATTATCCATGGTCCGAATCTCAATCTGCTGGGCGAACGAGAACCAGAGGTTTATGGTCGCACCACGCTGGCCGAGTTGAATCAAATGCTAACCGAGCGAGCGGCGGAGTTGGGTTGTGCCGTGAAGTTTTTTCAAAGCAACAGTGAGGGGCAGATCATCGATTTCATGCATGAGCATCGGAGGTGGGCGCACGGCATGGTCATCAATCCCGGTGGCCTGACGCATTATAGCTACTCGCTGCGGGATGCGATCGCGGCGGTGAATAAACCAACTGTCGAGGTGCATCTATCCAATATTCACCAGCGGGAGCCATTTCGGCGGATTTCCGTCATTCAGGAGGTCTGTCTGGATCAAATCGTCGGCCTGGGCATTCAGAGCTATTTCAAAGGATTGGAAAGGGTGGTTCAGCATCTTGGGGAGACAACCGCGCATGGAGAAACATGAAATCTGTTTTCAAGGGGAACATTATGCCTTTAGCGAATTGGCCGCTCAGAAATTTTTGGGGGAGGATACCATCTGCCAGCCGCGACCCACATTCGAAGCAGTCTTTCAGTCGGTGAAAGCGAAAAATCCTACCCTGGGAATCATTCCCATCGAAAATACGCTTTCTGGTAGCATCCACCAGAATTACGATCTCTTGCTGGAAAATTCAGTAAAGATTGTCGGCGAAGTCCATTTGCGGATCGAGTTGCATCTTATTGCCCGGCCGGGGTCGACGTTGTCCCAGATCACCACAGTCTATTCGCACCCGGCAGCCATCGGGCAATGTCGGAATTTTTGGCAGCAACATCCCCAGCTCAAAATTGTGCCAACTTATGATACGGCCGGAAGCGTGAAAATTATCGCCGAGGAAAATCTGAAGAATGCGGCAGCGATTGCCAGCCGTCAGGCCGCTGCGGACTATCACATGCAAATCTTGCAGAGCGAGATCGAAGATTATCCGGAAAACTACACTCGTTTCTTGATTATTTCTACCGAGAATTTTGTCTTTGGCCCGCCGAACAAAACCTCGATCGTATTTGCCACACGACATATCCCGGGCGCGCTATTCAAGAGCCTAAGCGTTTTCTTCCTGCGCGACCTGAATCTCCTCAAAATCGAATCCCGGCCGCTGCGAGGCAAGCCCTGGCAGTATATTTTTTACCTCGATTTCGAAGGTTCGTTGCAGGATCGTGCTTGCCAGAACGCGCTGCATCACCTGGAGGAAATTGCTGAGTTCATCAAGGTGTTGGGTTCCTATCCCGCCGCAACCTGATGGGGCGATGTTGGCTACCGCTATCGCAAAGCTCGTCAGGTCCTATTTTTTGACGCTGACCGCCAGCCCGTCTCGCAGCGGTACGATCATGGTAACGATGTCACTGCGGCCAAAGGACAATCGGTTGAATTTTTTCACGCCCTCGGTGTAAATATCGCCGCTGGCATCCAGCACTTTGCCATCCCACAGCGCGTTATCGGTAATAAAAATTCCTCCTTTCCGCAATCGGGGAATGGCCAAATCCAGCGTATCCGGATATTGTTCTTTATCCACGTCATTGAAAATAATATCGAAAGGGCCGTCATGTTTTGCCAGTATTTCTTGCGCCATGCCCACGTGAAATTCAATTTTGGAGCTGACGCCGAGACGCTCGAAATATCCCAGCGCTCGCTGGCGATTATCCGGGTCTCCATCCGTGCAAATGATCCGACCATCCGGCGGCAATGCCAGCGAAAACCAGGCGGCGGAATAGCCAAAGCCAGAGCCCATTTCAAAAATATGTCTGGCATTGGTGGTTAATGCCAATTGCTGCAGAAACTGGCCGCATAGCGGGCCGATGATGGGAAAATTCCTCTCGAGCCCATAGCGATACATTTCTTCCAGCACTTCAGGTTGCCGCGGCATCAGCTTCAAAATATATTCTTCGAGTTGGCGATTGAGTATCTCCATAGGTAGTTGCTCCTTAAAAATGAAGTTGCGTTTCTTCCATTGTGAATTTCAAGTCTCGACTTGAATGGAGTAGGGTCAGAATTGATTGCTCGACGAATCGTTTCTGGTATTTTCATCCCACGCCGATGGACGGTCATGCTGGCTTCCTGGGTGATTCCGGTTGTGAGTTGGGGCCAATAGACCATCGGGCTTCAGAAAGTAGTGTTGTTACCAAACTTTCCCGGTTAAAGTTCCCGTCGCTGGCTCCTTGCCATCGTGCTTCCTGCCTCAATTTACCATCCGGGCCTGACGCCGATATTTTTGTTTGATTCTGATGAATTGATTTTGTATATTCGTTGCGATCGTAACAGTTATCGTTTTCCATTAACGTCTCGAAAAGGAATCAGGTATGAATGAATGGAGTCATGCGAAATTGGGTTTTATCGGTCTGGGCATCATGGGCAAGCCGATGGCGAAAAATCTGATCAAAGCGGGCTTTGCGGTGATTGTGCATAATCGCAGTCTGGCGCCGGTGCACGAATTGGCGGCGCTGGGGGCTCAAGTTGCCGGGTCGCCTGCCGAAGTGGCGCAACTCTCGCGGGCGGTCATTACCATGTTGCCCAATTCACCGGATGTGGAACAGGTGGTGCTTGGTAGCAATGGCATTGTGGAGGGAGCTGCGAGAGGATCAATTGTCATCGATATGAGTTCGATTGCGCCGCTGGTGTCCCAAAGCATCGCCAGGGAATTGGAGTCAAGGGGCGTCGATTTTCTCGATGCGCCGGTGAGTGGTGGCGAGCCCGGGGCGATTCAGGGTACTCTGGCGATTATGGTCGGTGGCAGGGAGGACGTGTTTCAGCGTTGCCGGCCCATTTTTGAAGCATTGGGAAAAAGCATTGTGCACGTAGGTTCAGTTGGAGCGGGCGGCGTAGCCAAGCTCGCGAATCAAATCATTGTTGCCTTGAATATCGCTGCGGTGGGTGAAGCCTTTGCGCTGGCCAGCAAAGCAGGTCTCGATCCGGAAAAATTGTTCCAGGCGATACGCGGTGGTCTGGCCGGCAGCCAGGTCATGGAGGCAAAAATTCCCAAGATTTTGAAACGGAGTTTTGCGCCGGGATTCAAGATTAAGCTACATCAAAAAGATATCGCCAATGTCCTCGCCACGGCTGACGGCTTGCGAGTGCCATTGCCTCTGACGGGTGTGGTAGCGCAAATTTTTTCCTCGCTCATGGCAGATGAGAAGGGTGAATTGGATCATGCGGCCATCATTCAATTTGTGGAGAAGTTGGCTCATGTGGAGATAGGAAAGGAAAATTAACATGGAACCATTGGGTGTTGCGATTATTGGCGCAGGAGGAATTTCAGCGGGACATGCAGAATCGTTCGGTCAATTTGGCGATCAGGTAAAGGTGATGGCCTTTACGGACAGCGATGTGGCAAAAGCGAAAGCGCGCGCCGCTGAATTTCAGGCGCCGCTGGCAGTGACTGATTATGAGCCGCTGCTGCTGCGCGATGATATTCAAATCATTAGCATCTGTTCGCCGCCGTTCCACCATTTTCAGGTGATTGTGGACAGTTTGCAAGCCGGGAAGCATGTGCTGTGCGAAAAACCGGTGGTGCTGAGCCTGGCGCAGCTCGAAACGGTGGAAAATTGGGTGCGGCAATCGGGGAAATGCTTTGGCGGCGCATTTCAGTGGCGCTTCGGTACCGGTGTGCAACAGGTGAAGGATCTTTATGATCAAGGATTTTTGGGCAAGCTGATTTATGCCACTTCCAATCTTTTCTGGCATCGAACCCAGGAGTATTTCGACGTGGATTGGCGAAACACCTGGGAGAAGTCTGGCGGGGGGATTATTTTCACCCTGGCCTGCCATGGTTTGGATGCGCTGATCTATATGCTGGGAGATATTGCTGCGGTGGCTGCCGATATGGCCGCGCTCAAATATCCCATCGCGATCGAGGATACCGGCAGCGTTATTCTGCGTTTTCAGAATGGTGCGCTGGGGGCAATCAATGCGACGGTAGCGGCACATCAGCAGCGCAGTCGCCTGGAAGTGATCGGCACCGAACTGGAGGCTATATCTGCGGACGATCCCTATGGTCTCGCCTATTTGCCCTGGGAGTTGCGCTCGGTGAACCCCGAACAGCAACGACGGGCGCTGGCATTTTTAGCCGAGCGACGGTATGAATTCGTCCCGGCCAGCCATCGGCGACTGGTGCAGGACTTTGTCACGGCCATTCGAGCGGGGCGGCAGCCCGCAGTGGATACGGCTGAAATCCGGCGGTCGCTGCAAGTGCTCACGGCCATTTATAAATCGAATCGTATTGGAAAAAAGGTGGAACTACCCATTAGCCGAGATGATGCGTTTTATCACGGTCTGAATCCACACAGTTAAAAAAAAGTGCCAGACAGTATTGCTGTCTGGCACTCTTTCGATTCAATCTGCAATAGGTTCGATTAAAGTATCTTCACGTAAATGATGTTGTCCTCTGTTTCAATGGTATAATTAACCGGGAACATCAGATCTAACACCACCCGGGAATAGCGATCGGCGGCGTGGAATCCCAACCGGGCCCGGACAAATGGTCCCTGGCGCAATTCAAACGATGTCTCCATCGGCAATAGGAAAATGCCTGGAAAGTCGATCACGATGCGATCGGGATCGGACATGACGGTGTCGGTGAACCGTACTTTGCCATTGCAGGTGATTTTTACGGTTTTAGCATCGACAGCGGTCACCGATTTGATGGCCGAGCCGTCGGGTACCGGCGGTGCATTTTCTGAGGTATAGATCAAAAAGTCCACCCGGCGATTGCGGAACCGCCCGGCCTCGCTGGCGTTGGTGTCCACCGGCCGAAGCTCGCCATAACCAATGGGCATGAAGAAACGGCTGGCGGTTACATTTTCGCGCGTGGACAGAAATTCCATCACCGAATCGACCCGGCGCTGGGAGAGGCGAATGTTGTATTCATCGGAACCGATGAAATCGGTATGGCCGGAGATATGCACCTGGCTTTCAGGATAGGTGTTCAAAATTTCGGCGACTTGATGCATGGTACCATATTCATCGGGACGGATGTCGGCTTTGTCAAAGTCAAAATTGATCCGCATGGATACCAGCACGCTATCGCCCGGCTCTTTGGTGACGACCTCGATTTTGCCGCCACTTTCTTCGGCGATTTTCTGAATATGAGACAGGCGATCGCGCATCTGTTCTTCCAGCAATTGCGTGCGTTTTTGAGCTTCTTCGGCTGCCAGGCGCGCCTTCTCGGCGGCTTCAACCTCTTGCTGTAATTTTTCTTTCAGCCGGGCAATCTCTCGAGCATCGATTGCTGTGACGCCAGCGGTTGGTGGCACCACCGTTGGGCTGCTAAATGCAAACACCAGGGAAAAACGATGGGTGGCGGCATCGAACGCCTCAAGCGGACTATACGAGTAATCGAGCCGGGTTTGAGAATTGGCAAACCACTGCATCGGGATAATCACCCCCAGCCCGGCGCCCCAGCGATTGGCTTCGTAATCATGAAATTTATAACCGAACCGAGCGGCAATCAAATCGTTGATGACCACTTCCGCCCCGCCGTAGATGCGAATATCTTGATCCATCAGATAAGCCACATCCACATCGGTATTGACCAGCAACCGGTCACCGATGGGCAAATGCAGCCCAACGCCACCCCGGTAAGTCTCGGGCAAATTGTCTTTTTTGTTCAGATATTCAAGCTTGGTGACGCCCAAATTTTGAACGGTCAGACCGTAGGAAATGTATTTGGTTCGAAGCAGCAATCCCAGGTCGATGCCCAGGGCCGTTGCCATCTGATCGGCCAGGTTTTGCCGAATGATCTTTAGCGCGCCGCCAAACGATATTTTTCGTTTGATGAGATTGATGTATGAGCCGTAGCCCAGGGTTAGCGCCACATCATTGCTGCTGATTTCAGCGCCAGACAGCGAATAATTCTCGTCCATTTCGGCAATGGTGCCCTCGTTGAAATAGTCGAAATCAATACCAACGATGCCGAAGGCCGTGGGAAAGGCGGCTGCCAATGATCCCTGCTGGGTGTCATCGATCCAGCGGTGAAAATTGATGCCCAACATCGGCTTTTGCAGATAGCCCAATCCGCCGATATTATACCGAAGAAAATTAATGTCATCAGCCAGGCCCGTGAAGGCATCACCCATGGCAACCGGTCGTGCCGCGGGGCTGATTTGCAAAAATGGAGCGCCATATTTGCCAATGGCATTCATGCTCTGACCAAAGCTGCTGATTGGCAATGCTACCAGCAAAAGCATGATCAGCGCAGCCCCCACGGTTGTGTGGGCATCGGCCAGGCGCGTCGTCGCAAGAATAGGTCTGCTTTTTATCATGTCGAATTTCCGTGCTTGTTTACTGTGCAATGAAGGTTATCTAATGATCACCAGCTTTTTAATCAAACTCAAATTCTCATTGGTCGTGGTGATGCGAGCCAACAGCTTCACCCAATAGGTGCCACTGCTGATGGTGACATCACTTTGATCCTTTAAATTCCACCAGTCATCCACAAAACTATACTGATTTGCGGTGATTGGCGTGGCGTAGATTTGGGCGCCATCGATCTGTCTGATTTTTTGACCGGCAAAATTAAAAATTTCGATCTTTTCTACCGATAGGTTTCCGATGGATGATGCCACTCGAATCCGCAGCATGTTATGGCGATCACCATAAAACGGATTGGGCGCTACGTCAAAATCGAGCAATTGGCCACCGGCATAAATGACCGGCCCTGGCGGAATCACGCCGCCAAGGATCTGCAAAATGGGCAATTCCGAAATACTATTGTTATAGGTGATTCCCAACCGGCTGCCAGGAAAGGTCTGAATGATCCCATCTTCGTTGACGCGGGTGCGATTGTTCGCCAGCGGCAAACCATTCCTGGGGAAAAATTCTCCGGTTGTAAATTGATTCAAAGTATCGGCCACTTCGTACAAAATGACGGTTTGTTGATCTTTGGTTTCATAATCAAAGACCACCAATGAAATGGAGTCCTGCGCGGCGGAAAGGTCGCGGTCTTTTTCACCCAGGACGCGGACAAAGATGGTATCTCCTACGAATGCCGTATCGATGACCGCCGCCAGATTATTCTCGAAGACAATAGTTCCAGCCAGGTCCTGGATAATCATAACGCTATCGCGTGCCTGATCGGTGGGAGTAATCGGATCGGTATAGGAGATCACCAGCACGTCGCGGTCAAAGACCTGGAGGAAACCGTCATTGGCATCGGGTTTGCCGGTTTCGAGAATAATGGCCGGCAGACTGGGCTTCAACAAATACCAGCCATCCGGCTGCAAATTCAAAGTAATTTGCTCCGAGTCCCTGGTCAACAACGCCTGAATGGTGAGATTGACCCCATTTTGCAGCGGAATTAAATTGGGATCTTTCAACAACACCGTAACCCGGTCAATGTACTGCTGTCCTGGTTGAAAACTGGTAGAGACGCGATAGATGGAAGTTGGGGCTAAATTTTGATCGACAAAATTCAGCTCCGCCGTGGTGGGCGGAGTCGCTTCCCAGGTCACTTCCCAGTCATTTAGTATTGGTGCCACGGCAGAGTTATTGGTATTGAAAATTGCCTGCAATTGGATGTTTTGGCGTTGTTCCAGATTGAATTTATTGGACAAGTCTTCCAGATTGCTTTCGGTCAACTTGCTGGCAGCCAGCGGAACCAGGATCTCGCGCGTGTTGGGATCAATAATATTTATCTGAATTTCCACATCACTGCGGGTTGATAAAACGGACGGGAGAATCGTATTGAAGCGAATCGTTTTCCATTTGGTAATCACGAATTCGTTGGGATCGCGAATGACTTCGCTGAGTACCTCGCCGGTAACTTTGGTGTTATAATACTGGTAGGTGACCAGAACATTATCCAGAACCGGCGTGTATAGAGGATCGTTGGTTTCCAGCACAGCCCGGAATTGATAGAAGCGATGACCGGTGTGAGCCATATTGATCGGCGAGCCCGATTGGCGATAATAAGGAGTGGTTTGATTAGGGCCTAACCAGGGTGCTGAAGCCAGATCGCCCAGGGTATTGGCGGAGCGAAGTTGTAGCTGGATCGAAGTGGCACCAGCCAGCGTGTCCGCCGTCCAGTAGAGGTTCTGGAAACGGACTTCTCGGCCCACGTCACGAGCGTCCGATTCGAAGGCGGTGGTCAGGTATCCGATTTTCGCGGGCAGGTTGTCGTAAACAATGAGATGCTTGTTGTCGGCCAAACGATCGGCATCGCGAAGACCTTTGTATCGTTGCTTGAAATCCCACACCAGTTCGCCGTTGGCATTGACCTCGATGAGGCGATTGTTGCCGGCGTCGCAAATTAAGATATTGCCACTGGGCAGAAAATCAGCATCCGAGGGAAGATTCAATCCTCGGTCCAGGCTATCGGGCAGGCCGGTACCAAACTGCCAGGTAATGGCGCCGGTGAGGTAGTTGACTTTGATAACCCGATGATTGTTTTGATCAGTAATCAGCACCTCGCTGCTACCTGAAGCGTACTCGATGTCCACGGGATTGTTGAGCTGGCCCAGACCCCAGTCCCAGGCTACGGATTTATCGGCTTCGCGAACCAGAATGACCCGATTATTGCCTTTATCGCAGATAAAAATTAATCCCGAATCCGGGATGGCGACGGCATCGGCAGGATTGGAAAGCTGATTGAAGCCCCGGCCCTCGGTCTCATTGCCGTATTGCCAGAGGATGAATTTATTTTCGCGGATCACTTTGATGACGCGATGCCGGCCCTGGTCGGTGATCAGGATCATCCGGGTTTCGCCCTCACGATAGCTATAGCTATCCACTGGCCGCTCCAGATATTGGGGGGTTCCCAACTGGCCTTCAAATTCCCACACCACCTGCGGAATGGAGGGATCGATTTCCATCACCCGACGACCGGCGCCATCGGTGATCAAATAAAGATCGGTATTAAACAGCCGGCGGTAATCGATGTCTTCCGCTGAGAGCAGTCGTATTTGCGCCGGCCACGACCATTCCAGTCCGTTCAGGATCAAACGGAAAGAGTCGGGCTCCGTTGAAGATCCGGACAGGGGAATGAAGCTAATGGTGGAATCGGTACTAACATTCTGGGTGGTGGCCAGATGTTGAAAGGTCGGTGTCCCGTCCTGCCAGACCCTTGTTTGAATATCCTGGGCCGTGACCGCTGTCACCCCCAGCATAAAACAAAGGCCACATAACAGCAATTGGATTTTTTTCATGATCAAGCTGCTTTTAGTTAGGTTCATTGTTTAAAAATGACTAACCTCTATCTTCCAGTCATCCTACATCCATAAATAAATATATACAATTTTTATAAAAAAGCAAGTAGTTTCTTAATTTTGTTACAAGTTAAAGAATTTATCAGCCAGATTGGCATTTTTTTTAAAGAAAGAAAATATAGGCAACCGCGATGCTATCAACTGCCTACCCATCACAGCCGGGCCGTAAAATGGCGTATGGATTGAGTTGATTTTGTCTCAAATTGAAATAATCGTCCCGATAACTCTTTATCCGAAGACGGGTTATTCCCTGCCGTGACAGTCAAACCCGAACCGCATCAATCCAATGACAGGGCAGGTGATAGATTGGAAGCGAAAGCTGAAATGAATCGAGATTGGGCAGCAGAGGATATGGTGCTAAAAAATCATCGACCATGCGGAGAAAAAAATAAGCCCCAGCCAGTTTGGCCAGGGCGTTTTGGGGGGAAATTCTGAGCTTTGCTATCGCAAAAGCAAATTGACGCCGCCTACCAGCGAAAAAAAGTGATCCTGTTGGTTCAGCAATGTCCAGCGTGCTTGCAGATAGGGCGCAATGACTGTCAGGCGCGGGCGATGAAAATCGATGCCAACGATGACATTTCCGCCGACATCGGTCTTTTGCCCCAACGTGAGGTATTGCACCGCCACGCCGCCGCCAAAGTGCAGCCAACTCATCGGGCGGGGCTTGAATAGAAAATCGCCATTGAATTGCCAGCGCTTGAAGTCGGCATTATTAAAATAGTATTCGCCACCGGGAACGAAGCGCCAGAAGTGGCCGACCGGGAGCCAGAGATGAGCGCCGATCAGGTACTGCTCGTGCTTGAAGTCATTGCCCACCCGGATGCCGATGGATGACGCCGGCGCTACCCTCCGCGGTTGCTGCCGCCAGCCGCGGGGTCGATGCTGGGCCAATGTCATGGTGGTAATACCGATCATCATTGCTGCCATAATTATCGCTACAATAGCCAATCTCTTTTTCATTGTTTTCCTCCAAGCGAATTGTTCAGGATTAAACAGACAACCGAATTGGATCATTGTCGGGTTCCTGTGATGATGTGAATTCGTGTTGCTGCTAACTGAATTACAAACTGCGTACCAAAATATCCGATTCGATAATGCTGTGGCCTGTTCTCCGCCGGCTGGAAAGCTGATGCTACTATATTTTGACAAAAAGGCTACAACTATCGCTACATATTGAATGACTCGCCATTCACCGAATGGTTCTGCCTTTGGATGACCGGATACTAATTGGTGAATAAAAAACGTTCGGGAGTCAGGGGCAAACGAAAATGCGCAGTACAGTACAGCGGTTGTGTACCATTCTGTTCAAAGGTCGCAATTTATCCTGCCAATTGCCGATGCATTCGGATAGTACGGCGCCGGCTAATCTGCCAGGAAAAGGTGTTCGTGTTCTCCGATGGCTGGCGTGGCAATGAAAAATGCTGGAGCATGAGCTATTTTATCCGAAAATTTGCTTGTCTCGCTTGAAAAGAAATGGTATATTATTGTGGCCGATTATCGGTGATAGATTATGACAATCGTGGCCGTGGTCGAATTGGACTCTCTGGCGACTATTTCGTACGCGATGCCAGTGGCATCTGGCAATGATTGGCCATTGCCCTGAATTCAGCCGGAATAGCAGCGACAACGGTGTGGCGATTCCAGGCAAGCACCATGGAAACGATCCGGCCGGGGTAATTCAGCGTATTGAATTCATGGTAGAAAACCAATTACCAATTTTTCCAGGCCGGCTTGGTAGCTGCAAAAATTATTCAGAAAGTCCAAGCAAAATGCATCAGACTGCCACTTGAAAATCGAAATGATATGACCGGCAATCAGATCATAACCGAGCCGGCGTACACAGCACCACTTGAGAGACGGTTAATGTCGAGGGAATTATGCTGGATAAAAAGATAACGAAACAATTGCGGAAAATTTTTGGGTCCGAAGATGTGCTGACGGATTACAAAAACCTGGTTTTTTATCAATACGACGCCTCATTGGATCGAGGATTGCCGGATGCGGTGGTTTTCCCGCGCTCGGTGGATCAGATCGTCAGGCTGGTTCACCTGTGCCGTGAGCATCATATTCCACTAATTCCTCGGGGTTCCGGAAGCAATCTCAGTGGTGGCACTGTGGCCGTATGGGGCGGGATCATCCTTCAGTTTTCGCACATGAATCGAATTCTGGAAATCGATCTGGAAAATCAATGTGCGGTGGTGGAACCCGGTGTGTATAATCTGGATTTGCAAAATGCGCTGGCACCGCACCATTTTTATTTTGCCCCGGATCCCGCCAGTCAGCGAGTGGCCACGATTGGCGGCAATGTGGCCGAAAACGCAGGCGGACCGCATTGCGTGAAATACGGAGTGACGCTGAACCATATTCTGGGCCTGGAGGTGGTTACCGCGGAGGGCACGGTCCACCAATTTGGTGGGAAAGCCCTGCGCCAGCCAGGTTATGATCTGATGAGTGTGCTCATTGGTTCGGAGGGTACCCTGGGAATTGTGACCAAGGTGATTGTGCGCATTTTGCCGCAACCGGAGGCCATCAAGACGATGCTGGCTATTTTCGACCGGATGGCCGATGCCGCGCGGGCGGTGAGCGAAATTATCGCCCGAGGCATTATCCCGGCTACGCTGGAGATGATGGATAAACCGATCATCCAGACGGTCGAACAAAAGCATCATCTGGGGTATCCGATGGATGCGGAGGCGGTATTGCTGCTGGAACTGGACGGGCCTCGGGCGGGTCTCGATAGTCAGGCTGAAGAAATCAGCGCCATTTGTCGGGACAACGGTGCGCTAAAAATCGAAGCTGCCGCCACCAGCGAGCAGCGGGATGCCCTATGGAAAGGTCGCCGATTGTCGTTTGGCTCGCTCACCATGTTGCAGCCATCGGTGATGATCGCCGACGGGACTGTTCCGCGCAGCAAGGTGCCACTGGTGCTGCAGCGGGTGATGGAGATTTGCCAGAACCATGGTCTGAAGGTGGGAAATGTTTTCCATGCCGGTGATGGCAACCTTCATCCATTCATTTTGTTCGATGATCGCAATGAAGCGGATACCAGCAAGGTGAAGCAAGCCTGCGCCGAAATTCTCGAAGAATGCATCCGAGTGGGGGGCACCATCAGCGGCGAACATGGGATTGGCCTCGAGAAAAAACAGTCGATGAAAGTCTTATTTTCCCCCGATGATCTAAAAGCAATGCTGGCGATCAAGCAGGTATTTGATCCAATCAATATTTTCAATCCAAATAAGATCTTCCCGGTGCTGGAAGCCGACAGTATTTGATAGATTGGGAGCGATATGACTGATCTTTTGAAAACAGTTCTGCAGCCAGATGCGGTTGAGGCTGCAGATCATGTATTGACAACCTATTCGGTTGGTGGCAAAGCTCCAACGCTGGTCTTATTTCCCAAAACCATGAGCCAGATTTCACAGCTAATGCTGCTGGCGAAGCGCGAGCGCAAGCAAGTGATCGTCCTGGGGCACAACAGCCAGGCGAGTTTGGGGAGTGTCATCGAAACGCCCGATTGGTGCATCTCGCTGCACCGCATGAACCAGATTGTGGAGCATGAACCGGCCGATCTCATAGCAACCGTCGAAGCCGGGGTGACGCTGTCCCAATTGCAGGCATTTTTGCGACCGCACCAACAGTTGTTGCCATTGGACGTTTCCCAGCCCGAGGTGAGGACGTTAGGGGGAATCGTTGCTGCTAATGCTGCTGGTCCCTGGCAGCTTTATTTTGGTACGGCCAGAGATTTGGTACTGGGCTTAAAAGTTGTGTTGCCCGATGGCAAAATGGTTCGCGCCGGCGGGAAAACGGTAAAAAATGTCGCTGGCTATGATTTGAGCAAACTATTCGTCGGCTCCATGGGAACGCTGGGAATTATCAGTGAAATCACCGTAAAGCTTTTTCCTGCACCAGCAGCCAGTCAGACCATTTCCGCGCAATTCGAACGCTTTGCTGATATACCCCCATTGATTCGTACCCTCACCGCCTCCAATCTGGTGATCACCCGTTGTGAATATTTGAATCCGGTTCTGAACGACCAATTGTTCGCGCTTGATGCTGCTCCAGATCGGGGTCATCGGGTGTTATTGAGCGTGCAGGGCCATCCGGAACAGGTGGGGGCTACTGCGGCTGCGATCAAAAAGTTGGTAACCTCGGCTGGTGGGCGTGGTCTTGAGCTTGATGCCACACAGGCGGAACCAGCGCCATGGTCGCGCATCCAGCCGCCAGATGGGGACGAAGGCTTGATCCAGGTGCAATTTTCCGTGCCGCGCTCGCGCTGGGGTAATATTGTAGTGGCTGTAGAAAAATTCGGCCAGGAACGAGCCATGCCCCTGGCAGTGCACGCTCACGCTGGCTCCGGTCTGATTCATGTTCGGTGGCGTATGGCGCTCACTGGTGCACCAAACGATAAGGAGCGTCCGGTAGAGGATATCCAGCGGTTGCGCCAATTGGCCAACCAGGAGCAGGGAAATCTGGTTGTCGAACGAGCGCCGCTGGAATTGCGCAATCCGGATATCATCTGGGGCGAGCCGGCGGAGAGTTTTTTATGGCTGCGAAGAATCAAATCCAAATATGATGCGAATGAACAGCTTGTGGCTGGGCGATTTGTTGGAGGATTGTGAGACTATGAATTTTGAATGGCAGAAGGCGTATGAAGAAGCGATACGATGCATTCGCTGTGGCTATTGTCAACCCACCTGTCCCACTTATGCGATTACCGGTGTGGAGAGCTTCGTGGCTCGTGGTCGCAACTTTCTGGCGCGATCACTCTACGAGGGGGAGGTTCACTTTGGCAAAGAGTTCAAGCAGCCCATCTTTGAATGTCTCTTATGTGGCGCCTGCAATGAAAATTGTGCTCCCGTTGTCAAAACCCAGCAGATCATGATGGCTGCACGACAGGAATTTATTGAACAATTGGGTCAGCCGCCATTACAACGATTTGTGTTTCGAGAATTGCTGCCCAATCCCGCTCGCATGACGCGGTTGATGAAAATCGCGGCTCTGGGCAAACGTAGTGGCATCTCGGGCCTGGCGCAGGCATTGCGGGTTTTTGGTTGGATTGGCAGAAGTATTGCCGATATGGAAGAATTGCTGCCAACTCTGCCCGGACGCTTTCTACGCGAACAATTGCCGGAAACAAATTCTAAAAAAGAATCAGCATCCGCAAAAGTGGGCTATTTCGTCGGTTGCGGAATCAACTATGCCTTTCCTGACGTCGGGCTTGCCACGCTGAACTTGCTTGATAAAAGCGATTTCGCGGTGGAAGTGCTGGAAAATGTTTGCTGTGGTTTGCCGGCTTCGGGATATGGCGACCTGGAAGCTGCGAAATGGCTGGCACAGCGAAATATCGAGGTTATCGAACAATCTGGCTGCGATGTGATTGTCAGTGAATGTGGCAGTTGTTCCTCTTTTCTGTCGGACTACAAGCAGCTTTTTGAGGATGATGAACAGTGGCTGCCTCGGGCCGAGGCCGTATCCCAAAAGGTGCAGGACATTAATGTATTTCTGGTCGAAAATCTTGCCGCCCAAAAATTTCGATCACCGGAAGCGATTACGGTCACTTACCATGATCCTTGTCACCTGGGCCATTATTTAAAAATCAAGTCGCAGCCTCGGCGATTGATTCAACAGGTGGAGGGAGTTGCCTTTCAGGAACTTCCCGAAGCCAATTGGTGCTGTGGCGGAGCTGGCACCTACAACATCGCGCACCAGGAGCTGTCCTTGAAAATTTTGCAGCGGAAAATGACCAATTTGCAGCAAACCCATGCCGCCATGTTGCTATCGTCCTGTCCCGGCTGCCTGGTTCAGCTTTCGTTTGGCGTTCGCAAATTCAAGCTACCGGTGGTTGTCCGGCATGTGGTTCAACTTTTGAATGACTCCCTGGCAGAAGAATAGGCAGCGAGGTTTGGCGGATTGACGGCCGTCACGTCAAGAATTATCCGCTAAATTGGTAATTCGTTAGCTTCGTTTCAACCAGCGCGGGCAGAAAAGACACGGAATTACAATGGCCTTGCGACCTTCGCTGATCGCTGAAAAATAGGTGGGCCGCTGGGATGGCTCGCCGCTGAATACACCCCCGGGGATCGAACTGGCAACCATGGAAAATCGCTATTGCAATTTCTTTTTTTTCGGAACGGATCCTGGGTAGACGGTTACCGCTTTATTTCCATGATGATACCCTGATCGAAAATATTTCAAAAAATCTTTGTATCCTTCCAAAAATATACTTGCATTTGTCAAATTTATTCTATAATTTCCCACCGAAAAATTTAATCTAACAGGTCGAAATGGAAAGAGGATTAGCTAATGAAAGAGAACATCGAAAAAAAATGGTCGTCATCGCATAGTGAATTCAAATCCGATGATGATTGGAAGGAACCGGATTGGGACGAAGAGGAGTGGGACGACGAAGAAGAGTGGGACGATGAGGAAGAATGGGACGACGAAGAGGAATGGGATGAAGATGATGAGGATTGGGATGAGGAGGATGAAGAGGACTGGGATGAGGAAGAGGATTGGGATGAGGAAGAAGACTGGGGCGAGGAAGACTGGGATGTCGAAGATCCCGAGAATTGGAATTGATGAACCCTGGTTCGCTACTGAATTGCTATTCAGTGTTGCGTTGGGCTGCAGTTTTTGGTTTCGCTCAGCGCTCGAATAAGTCATGCGCACGCGTAGAGTTTTTCCACTATCTTTTTTTTCGGAACGCAGAGATGGCATAATAAATGGGTCCAGTCAGATGTTGCCATGTTAATAGCAGTGCTGCTCTGCGTTCTGTCACAATATTGGTAACTTCATTTCAACCTTAAGCTTCGCCTGATGAACTCTTCCTCCCACAACGATCCAATATTGATCTTGTCGTGTTATTATTACTAACGAAGTCTCGCATTTTTCAGACATAACCGAAAATACCCTTTCAAAGGATCAGAACCTTTGAAAGGGTTGGCTCCCTGTCGCTTGCCGGGCTAAAAAATAACTACGGGAAATCAGCCATTGTCTTTCCTGTCGTCGTGCGTGAATGTCGGCATGAGTACGAAAATTGCGGGGTTGGCGGATCATTTTTGCCGGTTCGGATGGCAGCAACTGTTATGGATCAGCGGCGCTTAAATTGATGGCGTCTTTTAAGCATCGAGTGCCGAATTTTGCCCCGCGCGACAGTGCCAGTCATCCTTAAGCTAAATTAGCCTGGTGACGGCTGAACGAGAAGAGCACCCAGTATTTGCTGGATCGATGAAACTTCGCTTGACAATTATCGGAATTTTGGATATATTTCAGTGGTAACAGGTGCAGATGGTATGGCTACGAGGTCGCGTGCCCGGTCGATCGCAATGTTTCCAGTTCATGATCGAGATGTTGGTCATTCTGCTGAACTCGGGTGCTGCAACGTGTTCCATTGGGGACATGGGGACTGTACCTGTGCGGTCAGTTGAAATCGGTGAATGGTTGGGATAGAAATGGTCATGCCGAAATAGCGCTGCAGAGGGATATCCGCCGAACGATCGGTGATCAGAATCCTAACAATTATGGAACGATTTTCGCTTTTAGCTTAAGACCAATGTGGCGCTAATTTTGATAAGGTGCGCTTTTTCGTATCAGCCCCAGGTTCGCTATTCGGCTGTTAGCATAACGTCGAGCGAATTAATTGCGATTCACGCGTTCCAGCAGAAAATTCGTTGTTGATGGAACTGCCAGCCTCGTTGACAAGGTGCTGAGCAAGCCATGAAGACAATTTTAACTTAAGTAAATCTGTGATCCATGGGGCCACCTGGCGCGCCAGGCGGTTCAAAAACGCCCTGGTCGCGGCCAATCTCCCCCCGGTTGATTGGCCAAAAGTTGCGCCGTAGCTGATCGGACTCGATGATGAAATCAAAATGGATGATATTGCTGCTGCAGTTGCTGTTCCTTTTCTGGAACGCCACCTCTCTGGCACAAAGCCGGCGGCCATTGCTACCAAAATTGTACGCCATTTCTGGTAAATTGGATTTTGCCAGAGATGTCCAGCGACTTTATCATGATCCGTCGGCCAATGCCCAACTCAAGGCTGCCGAAGCCAACCTGGAACTGGCGAAAGAACAGCTTCGATTGCGACGGCCGCTACTGGCCGATCGTTCCATGAACGAGGCCAATCGCCTGATCACTGAGGCGTTGATGATGATGCTTCAAGAACCGCTGCGTTTGCGACGGCAAAAATTGGAATTCAAAATTCAGCAGTCTGAAAGTCTGGCAGCTCATTTTGAGAACCCGGAAGCGAAACAGCGGTTGCAAAAAGCAATCGAGAATAAGAATCTGGCAGAGCAGTCGTTCAAAGATCGCGAATTTCAAAAATCATGGCGTCACTTTCTCCAGGCTGAGTCGCAGGTCCAGCAGGCTCTGGATCTATTCGAGAATCGGGAGACATTGCTTCGGGAGCAGGTGGCAGAGGAAGCTGCCCAATACCAGCAACTGGCAACTCGTGCCAGTTCGTTGCTGGCCAATAGTGCCGATCAGGACATGCTGCGGAACTATCGGGCGGCAGTTAGATTGTCTCAAAAGGCTGAACGCTCGACTGCTGATGGGAATTGGCGCCTGGCCAGCGACTATTATCATCGCGCGATCCGGCTATTATTGCGAACGATTGATGTGCTGGCGGGAAAAAGCGACCGCAGCGCTGCCCAGGCCGTGGAAGCGGTGGAGCATCTGGATGAGCGGATCGAAAATACCCAATGGAGCATTGCGCCGTTCATGACCCGGGAACGAGTCCAATTTTTTTGGTCACGCATCCAGCAATTGCAATCCGATGCCCACCAGGCGCTGGAGAAGGGTGATTATAAACTGGTGATGTTGAACACCCAATTTGCCAACGATCTTATCGATCTTCTGCTCAAAAAGCTGAAAGAAGCAGCTCAAGCGCCTGCAGAGATCCTCGATCCAGAACCAAAATAACCGATCGTTGGCAAGCGATCTTTTGGGAAGGAGTTGCTCTGGAAATCGGTTCGCTTTCAGCCATCCGCGTTCGCCTTGCCCATTGAACTCGAATATCATTTCATTTGCTGGTGCCCCTATTCTACTGCTGATCATATTTCAATTCGGCTAATGCAGCCGGGATGCGGTTTCTATCGATCACTTTGCTGGGCAATGATAACCACCTCGTGCCAAAATGAAAAAGCCACCTGATGTCTTGAGAGAAACGGATTTTGCATGAATATTGACTGGAAAACATATTATCGAGAACGGCCAGTTGTGCAGCCCATCATTTCGTCATTGATCATTTACGTGATATTTGTCTACCTGCTAACGCTTTCCCCATTTCAGTTCTCCCTCTTTTATCTGCGACAGTTTTTGGCGTTCAAACGAGGGTATTGGGCTGCGGCAGTAGGTGGTTCGTCACTGGAAGATGTTCTTCTCAACCTCTTCATGCTGATGCCGGTGGGAATGGCGATCGGCATGATCTTACGAATTGGCGGACGAGGTGCTTTGCGCGCGGTGGGCGTTGCCGTCATTGCGGGGTTAGCGATGGCGGTCAGCATCGAATTCTGCCAGATGTTTTTGCCTCGTTCGACTTCGGCCGTGGATGTGATCACAAATGCCATTGGCGCTGGCCTGGGCGCCAGATTGGCATATCCCATTGGCAGTTTTGATTTGCTAACGGTGGCAAATAAATTCTATGGTCAAAATCAACGATTTACTTTTCGGCTGATCAGTGTTTACAGCTTGCTGGCAATCCTCTTTTTTATGCTGCCGACTTACCTGAATGCTTTTACCAATTGGGAAAAAAATTATCATCTATCTTTGGGCAATGAGGCAACGATGAATCGTCCCTGGCAGGGAACCATTTTTCGATTGCTGATTTACAATCGACCGTTGAAGACGCGTGAAATTCGTGACCTGCAAACAACCGATTTCACAAAACCGCTTCCCACACGGTTTTCGAAGAATTTGCTGGTGGCGATTGATTTGTCCCACAACGGGCCGGTTGTTAAGGGACTTCTAAAAGACCGAATTCGGTTTACGCCGTCATTGACCCTGGCGCAGCAAAATCAGGGGCCGGGGATGGTTTTTGCCGGCAACCGCCTGCTCCAGAGTTCAACGCCGGTGAGGGCTCTCTCCGACTGGTTGGCGCGAGGGGGGCAATTGTCAATTGTTGCCTGGTTGATGCCGGCAAATTTGCAGCAAGTCGGCCCCGCCAGAATCATCTCCCTTTCAGCCGATACCGATCATCGCAATTTCATGCTGGGCCAATCCGGCGCGATGATCAATTTTCGAGTTCGAACGCTATTGACCGGCGAGAATGGCGCCAGGGTGCAGTTGCTAACACAGCCGATCCTGACCACCGATACGCCGCAACTGGTGGTAGCAACATTTAATCGCGGGGACGCCAGCGTGTTTGTCAATGGAAAACTGATGTCGCCCAGAACCTATGGCACCAGTTCCTATCTTCCCCTGCTTCTGGGGCTTGGCAATAATCGGTATGGGAAGATTGCTGTCTGTTTTATGGTTCTGTTTCCATTGGGCTGGCTGGCTCGGGGCCTGGCGACTACAGCGGGATTAAAGTCCATCGTGTCCAGCGTGGTAGCTTTTTTGCCCTGTCTGATCAGTTCGCTGATTAATAGGCTTCATTTCGGGCAAGGGGCAGATTGGCATCTGTTGTTGGTTGGTGGGCTCATTTCCGCCGCGCTATTGGCAAGTGGCATTGCCTACGAATTGGTCTTTGGTGAGTTTTGTAGCTTTCGGTTGGCCGAGAGCACGGATTGATAGGGCTGAATCAATCGGATCGATGGGAACGCGGCTGACGCTAATGGAACCGGTTTTGGCCGATTTTTTCGCCACCGTCCATTAAATAGATCGTCTTTAACAACTCCGACATCAGCGGAAATATTCGACGGCATAATTGAGATGACCATAAAAAGCTGATCAAAATTTTAGTCCATGATCGTTGCGCATTGTGACCAACAGACCTTCAGCTCCACGAAGCAGATGTTGAAGCCATAGTCGCGAATTCAACATCCGGCTGACGGATGGTCATTTGTATCCCCTGCATCCCATTCCCCATTCTTACACCTCATTTCGATGGCGTCCACCACAACGGCCAGCACGCGGGCTGACTGTTGTCTTGGGATTGGCGGTAGGTGGTGGTCAAATTCTACCAAACCGTTTATCCAGTTCCTCCAGCGAGACCGTTACCACCACCGGCCGGCCGTGCGGACAGAAATAGGGACTCTGAGTCGCAAACAGTTGGTCGATGAGCAGGTTCATTTCGTCGCGGGTCAGGGGATCGCCTTTTTTGATAGCCATTTTGCAAGCATAGGATTTGGCGAGATTGTCGCGAGCATCGAGGCTGGAGTTTTTATTTTTTTTGTATTCAGCGATGATTTCGGTGAGCACTTTCTCCGGCGTGCCCAATTTCAAGCCCGCTGGAATGCCTTCCACCACCACGGTGTTGCCGCCGAAACCTTTGATGACAAATCCGATTTTCTCCAGATAGGGCAAAATTTCCATGATCAATGAGAATTCTTCCGGGGTGAGATCCACAACCTGGGGGAACAACAATTGCTGGGATGCCGGTTTTCCCTGATCGAAATTTTTCAGCGCTCGTTCATACAAAATCCGCTCGTGCGCTACATGCTGATCAATCACAATCAATCCGCTTTTGATTTCCGAGATGATATATTGATTATGAAGCTGCCAGACCCCTTTTCGCTCATATCGGGGCTGAGGCGCTGGCGTTTCGGGTAGAGCCGACACTTCACGAGGCGCGAGCTCGCTGTGATTTACTGCAATTCCCTCTCTGGTGGGAGGAATTGTTTCGTAGAATGGTATCGTTGTCTGCCGCGGAATGAGATCATCGAGCGCTCGGGTCAGCGGTCGCGGCTCGACCGAAAATTGGGTGGATAATGCCGGGACAATTTGTGCGGAGGACAACGCCCGCTTTACCGCCGCCCGCAGCAGATCATAGATCAGCCGTTCATCGGCAAATTTGACCTCCATCTTGGCTGGGTGAACATTCACGTCCACGCGACGAGGATCGATTTCCAGAAACAGCACATACAGTGGAAATTGGTCGCGCGGGACGATCGTGCCATAGGAAGCAACCACCGCGTGGTTCAGCGCGCGATTGTTGATGTAACGGCCATTCAAGAAGATGAATTGATCCCCGCGGGATTTTTTAGCGCTATCCTGATTCCCAATGAAGCCCCAGATCTGGAGCAGCGTGCCCTTGTCTTCCACCGGCACTAATTTATCGCGATAGCGGCTCCCCAGCACATCGATCAGCCGTTCTTCCGGCGTGGCGGGCTTGAGATCGAAGATTTTCTGGTCGTTATGATAGAGGGCAAAACTGACCTGAAAATAGGCCAGGGTGAACCGCTGGAGGGTGGTTAAAATGTAGCGATACTCGGTTTCATCGGATTTTAAGAATTTTCGCCGCGCAGGGGTGTTGTAAAACAGATTTTTTACGGTGACCGAGGTGCCTCGGGTGCCGCCAATTTCCTCCACAGCCTCGATGACGCCCCCATCGAGTTTGAGCAGGGTCCCAGCCGGCTGCTGATGGGCAATGGTTTTCAATTCCATTCTGGAGACCGAAGCGATGCTGGCCAGTGCTTCGCCGCGAAAGCCGAGGGTGCGAATATTATGGAGGTCGTCATACGTGCTGATCTTGCTGGTGGTGTGGCGCTGAATGGATAGCAACGCATCTTCATGGGACATGCCGGTCCCATTATCTACCACCTGGATGAGTGTTTTGCCGCCATTTTTGAGAATCACCGTAATCTCGTCGCTGCCAGCATCGATGGAGTTCTCCACCAGCTCTTTGACGATGGAGGCCGGTCGATCCACTACCTCGCCTGCGGCGATCTTGTTACATAATTCTTCTGGTAAAAGCTGTATTTTATTTTTTAGCATCGGCGATCAATTTTCATTGTTGAATCTGAGTTTTGGAAACTCGCAATTAAGGTCGCTGAATCATCAGCAATTTTAGGCCGCCAGCAACAGATTCCGCGACACTGGAAACGGAGGACAACAGCGTTTTGATCAAATTGGCTCACGGAAACAGCGCAGCAAGCTGGTCCCAGTCAATGCGCTCGGCGAATTGTGACACCACTGAGGCATCGTTCATTTCATAGCCGCGCACCAAAATAAGAACCGAAGCAGCCGGCACAAAAATGAGCTCGGCGAATTTATCCACCGGTTCATAGCGCTCGATGCAGCGTTGGTCGGCGATGGTAATAATTTTGGCACCGCCGCCCATTTGATTGAGCAGTGATGGATTCATAAAGGCCATCTTGATATTGGCAATGCGAGGCGCGTGGGTTTGAATTTCGATTTCCACCGAAGGGCCGCCGCCTTTTTTAAAATATTTGCAATTGGCCAGCAAGCCGGTGGCATAAGCCGTCTTATTCACCCGGCTGGTGGGGGCCTCCCCGCGCCAATTGTCGAGTGGTTTTGGAAACAACAATTCCAATTGCTGCAGCATCGCGCTTTGCAGCAACTCCAGCGCCCGATTGAGCGCCTGGATGGATTCGGCAATATTTTTTTGGGCATAGAACTGCTTCGCCGCATCCATCGCCTCGGTGATCTCATCCTGAGCCAGCGTGGGCATGGCCAATCCCATCAATATTACCATCGCCCACCAGCCAATCTGTCGTATCATGTTGAAAACCTCCGTCTCAAAGTGCCAGGGTGTCGTTCTCAGGCGGTTCAATGAGCTTGTATTCTTAAATTCATTAGCAAAAACTGAGCAGGGCATCTTGCTCTTTGGCGTAATTTACCAGATGATTTTCCAGACGAGCAATTCGAATCAAGCTCATCACCCGGTCATTTGCCGCCACTAATTTCAACTGCCCCTGATTGTTTTTAAATTGTCGCGAACCAAACAGCAGCGCCCCCAGGCCGGAGCTGTCGACATAAGTCACCCGCGACAGATCGATGAGAATTCGTTTAACTCCCTGGTTGGCCAGAACCAAAAATTCCGATTTCAAGTGCGGGGACACCATCGAATCCAATCGATCCTCGTCAATTTTGATGATCGTAATGCCCTCTTTTTCTTCGGTTATGAAACCCATTGCTGATCTCCTTTAGACAGTGACCCAAAAAAAAATGGCAGGTCATGCCATTGACCTTAGCGTTGACCATGATTAAATGCCATGTTATCGGTTGGTTGTTGATTGCAAGCGAAGGAGAACAGATCGTCTGCCAAAGCCCATCGACCACGCTTTCTTCGATCCAACCTCCCGTATGACCTCATGCAATCGCTGTGCCTCAATAAAATAAAAAAAAATCAAAATGTCAAGAACTTTCCTCGAAATAATTGGTTGATTGATTGATTCGCGGAATAAAATAATTTTGGAAAGATGCCCGGTCTCCATGACTATGGCTGGCGCATCACGTACTGCCGGGAATCCTGCCTGAGCCCATTGGCCATTGCGGCCCGCGGCCGGTCTATTACAATTGGCCATGGACTATTTCAGGGCAACGATGCGCCGAGTGCCCATCATTGACCCCTACTAAATTTCCCTTGACAATTAAGCAGGCTTATGCTATATTTGGGTCAACTTAATGCCAGGTGGCTGACACTGGACGAATTGGTTAGTGATTGTTTAGTGACCAACGTTGATTTATCTCCAGCTTTCCGAGCCTGGCATGGGCATCGAGGGGGATGCAAACTGAAAGCCGATGCTATCCATCCAGCCAATCCACTCCTGGACCGGGATGAATATCAGGCAGCATGACCACTTTAACCAAGGAGCGAGCGTTTTGCAAACAGACTATACCAATATCAGCGAGCCTTATGATTTAATCAATCATCTGCTGAGCATCGCCTTCTTTTATGGTGACTACTCAATTCCATTTCAACTGATGAACACCGCTTCCCAGGTTTATCTGTCAGTAAAAAAAGGTGATATTGTAGCACTGCGCAAATTTGCTGGTCGTAACTGGATCGATCTGGAGCGACTGTCAGCCGAAAAAAGAGCGGAGCTGGAAAAGATCTATCAATCGGTTATCGAAAAATATGCCGGTCAAGTTAAAACCGAATTATCCCCCTTGCCAACCGCTTATTTGACGGAACTGGGCGAGCGAGCCATTCAATTGGGCCATTTTCGCGATGCCCATTCGGCCTTCAAAGCCGTTAAGGGACTGGATCGCAAGGTCAATGAATTGATCTCGGAGGTCATTCAAATCCTGAGATCCAGAGAAGTGACGGCGCAGGACAAGGAAGATGTTGCTCTGGTAGCGGAAAAAGTGCAGCAGGCAGTTGATCGATTGTATATCGCGATTCGCCTGAAAAATCCGTTTGGCAATCAATTTCAAAAGTTGGGACCTGAACTGCATTATGAAGATCTCGAAACCTTCAAGAAATACCTCAAATATGTCGAACAAAGCCTGCTCAAGGAACTTCTGGAATTTGGAATTGAATATTTGATCGACGATCGCAGCGTTTCGGAAAAAATCCTTGCGGCACTAACCACGAGCCGGGTGCGACGTCTATTCTTGAAATATCTGGCCATTCGTTTTTCCGGTGGGAAAGAGCGCTATGACAAATTTGTCGCCAATTATCGCCAGGCCACGGAACAGCTCAAGCAAGCTCGGTCGGCGAAAGACCTGCTGGCCGTGCAACGAATCCTGCTGGGGCGAGGCACCGGTGATAACAAGTATCTGCAATTCCTGCGAGAATTGTCGCTGGAGCATCCCATTAGTGCGATGTTGGTGATCACCATGCGGACGACCGAGGGCGAACTATACCTGTCACCAATAATTTTGAAATCGGAGCATTCGCTGCTGGAATTTCTCGAAATTGGCTAGGCTACGGCTGCCGCGCGTCGATCCGGCTGGCATATCAGTTGGGATACCACTCCACCGACCGCTAATGCCCCTATCCATATTGTGCCCGGCAATTGGCGTCAAATTCAAGGGATGAACCACCGATCGAGAGTTGCAATGCTCCCCTGCAAGTTCAATTCCAACCGCGATGAGCTTCAGCGATATGGTGAAATCGCAGTGGAGCAAATGGCGATTGCCAGGGAGCGGTGTTTTATCCAACTGATGGACAGATTTCTCGAGGCTGCCTGTAGCGGACCAAACCGCTCAGTTTGACAATCATCAGCCGCTAAGTTGGTGAGCTGTTTGCCACAACCCATCGGCACAACGGGTAATTTGCCGATACTCGTAATCAATGCATTTTCTATTTCGAACACATGACCAGGAAACCAGCTAAAACTGTTTTCCTTTTTATTTATGGATAGGCAAAGGAGTTGCCCATTGAAATTCAACGAAGAAATTTATTATTTCGGAATTGATATCGGAGCGGTAAGCGTTAAACTGGGACTTATTACCGGTGCGGCCAATCAAGACGGTGTCCAGCGCATGATCGCGTCGCAGCCAGACCTCTTCGAACCGGTCCAGCTTGTGCAGGGGCAGCCCGGCGTGTCGGTGCTGATACTGGTAACCCGGTATCGACGTACCTGGGGCGAGCCGATGCGCGCGGCGAATGAGCTGTTGACTGCGGTGCTGGCGGCCCTGCCGGCGAAAGCACCGTTGGCGCTGCTGGCTACCGGTGCCGGGGGTAAATCGCTGGCGCAAATTTTGAACCTGCCGTATCAAAATGAATTTCGTGCCATTGCCCGCAGCGTGGGTTTTCTGCATCCAGAGATCAAGACAGTGTTGGAAATGGGCGGTGACAGCTCGAAAATGATGATCCTCCGCACCGATGCTGCCGCGACCGGAGTGCTGGATTATGAAGTGAACGGCGATTGCGCAGCAGGGACCGGCTCGTTCCTGGATCAGCAAGCTTCTCGTTTGCTGTACCACATCGAGGACGTGGGCGACGTGGTGATCAACGCTGGCCTGCCTGCGACTATTGCTGGTCGGTGCTCGGTTTTCGCCAAATCCGACATGATTCACGCTCAGCAGAAGGGATATCAACCTCCGGAAATCCTGAAGGGCTTATGTCAGGCGGTTGTTAGAAATTTTAAAGGCACCATCATTAAAGGTAAAACAATTGTGCCGCCGGTAGCTTTCATTGGCGGAGTGGCGGCCAATAAGGGCATTGTCCAGGCGTTGCGAGAAATTTTGAATTTCAATGAACAGGACCTCATCGTTCCGCAATTCTACAACTGGATGCCGGCGCTGGGCGCAGCTTTGCTGCTGATGGAGCAACCGGTGGATGTCAGGAATGGCGATCATTGGAAAAATCTACTCTCGCTCTATAAAGTCCCTCCCCGGCGATTCGATCGGTTGCCGCCGCTCAATAAAGAACGATTGATTCGGCTCCACGCTGAGCCCGCCCCAGCGATTGCCCCGCAAACAAATTCCCAAATCCCGGTTTTCCTGGGCATCGACATCGGCTCGGTAACCACTAAATTGGCGGTTATTGATAGCCAGGGCAGTGTGCTGAAGGGCATCTATACCAAAACCCAGGCGCGGCCGATTGAGGTGGTCAAAAATGGGTTGAGAGAAATCGAAAGGGAATTGGGAGCCGCAGTAGCGATCCAGGGCGTGGGAACCACCGGCTCAGGACGAGAACTTATCGGAAAATTGGTCGGCGCTGACGTGATCAACGACGAAATTACTGCCCACAAAACCGGTGCCATTCATATCAGTCGGTTGCATTCCGAGAAAAAGGTGGATACCATTTTTGACATCGGAGGCCAGGATTCGAAATTTATTGCCCTCGAGGATGGCGTCGTCGTCGATTTTACGATGAATGAGGCCTGCGCTGCGGGGACCGGCTCGTTTTTGGAGGAACAGGCAGAAAGATTGGGCATCAATATTCAGAATGAATTTGCCGATCTGGCGTTTGGTTCGACGCAACCCATTCGCCTGGGCGAACGGTGCACGGTGTTTATGGAAAAAGAAATTACGCCATACATGCAGCAGGGAGCCGATAAGAAGGATATTGTTGCTGGATTGGCGTACTCCATTGTGACCAATTACCTGAATCGGGTGGTTCGAGGGAGGAGGATCGGGCAGGTCATTTATTTTCAGGGAGGGACAGCCTACAACGAGGCAGTGGCGGCCGCATTTTCGATGATCTTGCAGCGCGAAATTATTGTGCCGCCGTTCAATGGTATTTTGGGCGCCATCGGTGCGGCGTTGCTGGCTCGGGAAAAAATTCAGCGCACCAACGTGCCAACCCGCTTCCGGGGATTTGATCTGGATCAAATCCCCTATCAGTTGCGCTCCTTCACCTGCAAAGGCTGCTCAAATTTTTGTGATATCCAGGAGTTCCGTGTCGAAGGCAATAAAACCTATTGGGGCGACAAGTGCACGGATCGCTATCGCCAGGCGAAAAAGTCGGATCAGGAACCAATCATTCCGGATCTGCTGGCGCAACGACAGGCGCTGTTACTGAACCATTCACCCGAAAATCCGCATCCGATCGCCAGGATTGGCCTGGGACGAAGCATGTATTTCTATGAGTTATTTCCATTCTGGCAAAGCTATTTCGCCGAATTGGGTGTTGAACTCGTTCTCTCTGATGACACCAATCGCCAGATCGTCAATCAGGGCGTCGAAAGCAGAGTGGCGGAACCATGTTTTCCCATTACCATTGCCCTGGGCCATGCGGTGAACCTGATGGAAAAGGGCGTCGATTTCATCCTGGTGCCAAATATCGTGGACGCGGAAACCCAATTTCCAGACACCAATTCGTTCTTCTGTCCCTGGGGCCAAACACTGTGTTTTGTAGTTAAGGCCACTCCGCGATTCGAGAGTTACCGCGACAGAATCCTGGCACCGAACATTCGCTTCCGTCAGGGCCTGGACGCGGTCAAGCAGCAGATGCATCCACTGGCGAAGCAGCTTGGACTTCGTCGCCGTCAGAGTGACCGGGCCATCGAAATAGCCTATGCTTCCTGGCGATCATTCCAGCAACGGCTGAAGCGCCTGGGTGAGGAAGCAATCCAGATGCTTCTGGACAAAAATGAAAAAGCCATTGTTCTGTTGGGAAGGACCTATAACATCTACGACAAAATGGCTAACCTGAACATACCCATGAAACTGCGTCAGCAATACGGCATCAATTTGCTCCCGCTGGATTTTCTGCCGATTGAGGGCATCGACATCGCCGATTTGAATGATAACATGTACTGGAACTATGGCCGAAAGATCTTGCAGGCGGCCCGCTGGAGCAGCCAGTACCCCAATTTTCATCTCATTTATATTACCAATTTCAAGTGCGGTCCGGATTCGTACATCAAGCATTATGTTCGCCAGGCAGCGCAGAAGCCCCTGTTGACCCTCCAATTCGATGAACATAGCAATGACGCCGGCATCCTGACCCGTTGCGAAGCCTATTTGCACAGCAAGGGATTTTTGAAATAGGTCAGAGTACTGGCGCTGATGTTCATTCTTGAACACGAACCGCGGTACCGCTGGCACTTACCATTAACATGCTGCCACCCGACCCTGTGCCAATGGTCTCATAATCCAGATCCACGCCGACAATGGCATTGGCGCCCAGGGTTTTGGCCTGCTCGATCATTTCATCAATGGCGATCTTTTTGGCCTGGCGCAGCTCTCGCTCGTAAGCAGCCGACCGACCGCCAACTATATCCCGAATGCCGGCAAAAAAATCCTTGAAGATATTAGCGCCTAAAATTGCTTCGCCACTCACTAAACCGAAATATTGGGTAATCCTTTTCCCTTCGATGGTGGGTGTGGTGATCACTAACATGGTTGTCCCTTTCATTTATTGCTGGATTCGATAACGTTAAATTGTAAACCTAATCGCTGCAAATCGCTGATAAATTGGCGGGGTTCCACCACATTGGCCTGCCACCAGAGCCCGGGTTTCCGGATTCCACCATGGAGATACTGCAATACGCAGGCGACAACCGGTGCTGCGGTCAGCAGATAAGGATCCTGGTGCGAAAGAAGGCTCCGCCAGCTCCTAACAATCCCATTTTTCCTGCCGCAGGCTTCGGTTTGCAGCAGCGTAATAAAGGGTGGTCTCGAGAAGGCTTTCAGGGATGTCAGAAAAATGTGCGCCGAAAGCTTCGCGCGTTGTCGTGGAAATAATTTGACGGCAAGCATTAGCGGCATCATCAGCACATAATCCGTGAACCAATTAAAACCGGCTACAAAGAAACCTGTCTCCTGCAACGATGGCAATCGCTCAGGCAGGGATCGCATTTCTTCCAGCATCATCGGGGCACAATATTTTTTGCCCCAGGGCGCACCGAAATCGAAGCGCCGATAGAATGTCCAGCCACACTCCCGCCAGTTGCCCTGTTGAAAGATCAAAGGTCGATAATGCTGGAACTCCTCGATCATTTCCGTCATGGTGGTCTCGGAAAAGGAGTAGTCCCGCCAGTTGATTCGCAGGTAACTGCTGACCGTGGCTCGTTCGATGGTGTCAAAATGGCCGGCGGCATAACGAACCAGAGCTGCAGGCACGCCAGGATGAAAGCCGCCATCGGTGATGAAACAACAGCCAGCCTGCTCAATGTGGGATTGCAAGCTGCGCAACACTTCCAATTTGGCCGCGGAGGAGAGCTGGATGTCCAGATAGTCACTGCCCGATGCGATCGCTGCTGCGGCTACATTTGGAACAAAATTACTCGTGCTGGAAGCTACTATTACCAGATGGATTCCCGTAACAGCAGATTGCAGCATCTGCGGATTGCTGGCATCGACGGCGCAAGCGGATACCCGATGCGTATCGGATCGGGCATTCAATTCATTTGCCAGTTGTGCGGCCCTGGTCAGATCTCTGCCGGCAATGAGCAGTTGAATGGATGGTTCCTCCTGCAGCAGCAGTTCAGCAATCAACCGTCCCGCATTGCCGTAGCCGCCCAATATCAAAATTTTTTTTGCCATGTTCTCATTCGCATGAGTTTGTCTCGGTTAGGATGCATCATGAATTGCTATTGCGAAATTTTCCAAACCTGAACCTGCCGCGGTGGCAGCGATACCTCCCAACTGATGGCACGATCGGCCGATTTCTTGTGAATTATTTTTTGCTGAATGATTTCTGATAGGGTATATTGACCATCGTTTTTGATGTTCAGAAAAATAGTAACTTGCTCGGGCCGGTTGCCGTGGTTAAAAATAAATAGCAGAAAGCCCGATTGATTTTCCTGCAACCGCACTTCGATGGGAGCCTCGCTCTGGCCGTCATGAGAGGTCGTCACCGGCCGAACGATCCCGGCCCAGTCCAATAGATTCAGCAGCAGTCGATTGTTCCTTGGATCGGCGACGGGATGATTGCCCAGCCCTAAAAATGAGCCGATCAGTAGCGTCTCGCCCTTGCCATAGCGGCTGGCGACCAGGCCCGGCGTGCCGTCTTCCAGCGTGGCTAAAATTTGGCTCTGGCCTTCCGCTGTCGGCTGCAACGATTCGGCAAAATAGGCGCCTTTGAGCGTATCGCCAGCGCTCAGATTTTTCAGCAGCGGATGGGAGAGATTAGCCACAGCCAACTTGACGCGCTCGGCCATTTTCACCTTCGACTCGACGGCACCGAAAACCTGGCTCAGCCCCATGCCAGGAATGACTTCGGCGGCAAAGCCCCGCTCATCGTTCCAGGCCAGCCTTGCCTCTGCCACGGTATAGCCGCCCTGCTTCACAAAATTTTTCAACCCATCCGCGGCTCGCTGACTGAACATGAGGGGATAGGGGACGATGATCAATCGATATTGCGACACATCTCCCGCTTCCAGATGTTTGCGATGGATGAAATCCACCGGGATATTCTGCTCCGCAAAAAATCGGTAATAGCCGATCAGCGAATTTTGGTGCCCGTCGAAATCGCCGCGCTGCTCGCCGCCGACCATCTGCGCCAGGGGATTGTAGACGATGGCGATCCGGGCGGGAATGGGTTTGGATTCGAGCAGCAGCTTCTGATTTTCGTGGATGATCCGGGCGATTTGTCCCGCATGTTTGGCGCGCTCGGTCATCGTCCCATCGAGATCGATCAAACCATAGCCGCCCGATTCGTAGCCCGAAGACATCGGATAATAGGCATAGATATTGATCGCTTTCGCTCCTCTGGCCACCACTGACCACATCCAGAGCCGGTGATCCTCGGGCGTGATCGGATCGCCGATCTGGAGCCCAATGGTGCCCTTGCCCGCTTGCAACTCGCCGACATAGAATCCGCCGTTTTTCAGATTGGCGCTGCGGGAGAAATCCACTGCCACCTGAAATTTCCACAGCTCCCAATGCCGGGCCGGATGGTTATGCTTGGGATAGAGCGACGTACCATAAAAATCCACCTGCTCGGCCATCAAGAAATCATCGGTCGCGCCATAGCCATTGAAGGGCGAGTAAAAAATAGAAGGCACGGCCGCATGCGAGGTGATGACGTGGGTTTTATCCGCCCGACGCACCGCCTCGTACCGCATCCGCAGATCGCCCGCCAGTTTTTCATAGATAAAATTCTTCCAATCGATGAAATCGGTGTAGCTCAAAATCGTTCCGAAGCGGGGCGGATGCACCTCGTCCCAGCTCTCGAAATTGCGATACCAGGCCTGATTCAAATTGTCCAGCGTCTGATATTTGGCCTGCAGCCACTCGCGAAACCGCGCCTGCGTATGGGGGCAAAAACAGAATTGCACATTGGGCACGTAATTGATATAGGCCCAGTTCACGATATGCGGCTCGCTCCACAGATCCCAGCCATGAAAATTGGGACATTGGATGGCGACTTTAGCCGTCTCCGTATAGAAATTGAGCACCGCCTCCCGCACGCCCGCATGATCGGTGCAAAATCCCGGCGCGGCTTGAGAATGGACTTTGTCGCCGCTCTGGGCTTCAAATAAGCCATCGGGAAATTTCTTGCCCACCCAATCCGGCGCCGAATCCACGTACATCTGGATGATGACTCTCAAGCCCACCTCCTGCGCCAGCTCGCACAGCAGCTTGAGATTCTCAAAATGGTATTCGCCCGGCCGGGGCTCGCAATGCGCCCATTCCACCCAGGTGCGGACCGTATTGAATCCGAGGGACTTGATCTGCTCTAAATCTTTCTTCCATTCGGTCCGTGAACTGGGGGTGATGGTCGACAGCATGGGTGCTCGGGCTTTGCCGCCGCTATACCAGACCGAGACGGGGAAAAAATCGGCTTCTTTGAGATGTATTTTTCCTTGGCCACTGACAGTCCCCGCAACTAATAAAAGCATCCATGAGATCAATGATAATTTTTCAGCCATCGTTGCTATTCATCCGTCTTTAAATTTAATTGCCCAACTGATAGATGAAGCCCACTGATAAATAGTGCTTGAATGAAAAGTCTTATTTTTTAGGTTCTCTGGTCATTGCGAGGCCTCCGCCAACTGGCAGATGCCGAAGCAATCTCAATGAATCACATAAAGCCAAGAGATTGCTGCGCTCCGCTCGCAATGACAGTCTCACCCAAAATTTGCCGTTTTCGTTCGTTCACTAAATAGTTTGTTAAAAGATTGGTTGATTTCTTCTATCCGGTGGTGGAATTCATAATAAAAAAATCGATTATTTTAACTTGTACCCAAGGCTCAACTCCAACGTGCGCAACCGCGTATTGCTGTCCAACGAATAAATCTCATCGGTATCATAGACCGAATGATGAAAGCCCAACTGCCACAGCCAATGCTCACGATGAAATTCAAGCTGATAGGTCATCGCTGGGTAACCGAATAGAGGATCTGGCTCGTCTAAAATAAATGAAATGTCGACATCGTACGGGTTCTCCTCTTCTTTTATGAATTTAAATTTAGTGTCATCTCGTACTGCCAGCGAAATGGAGGAACCAATAGCAATGCAAAAATGCCACTTTGGTCCACTCAAACATCGAAAGTTCAGCATTACAGAAGTATTGATATAGCCGACGGAGAAATCGATATCAAAGCGTTTTACCGCTCTTTCGTAACGATTGTCATAACTTATTTTTTGGGATGGCAAATGGAATCGTCGAAGCCCATAGCCAATCTCTCCGCACAGACCAATTCTTTCCCATAGATGATAATATCTACCAATACCAATGGAAAAACCGGGCTTGATCTGGGAATCGCCATGATTGGTCAGCGTTAGATTTACGCCGGTCTTTGCATAAAACTGATGCAATGGATTCTTTACCCCGCGTGTTGAAGCAAACATTTCATAAGCCAAAAACGGACCCACACAGAATCCAATCATTCCTCCTTTAGTGCCGTTCACCATCCGTTCCTCTGGAATAGCTGCCCCAATGGCGAATCCCAAAAGGGTGCCAAACAGCATCCCCGTCGGGGCAAAAATAATTTTATCCATCAACCTCAACCGCTTTTCAGTGGTATCTTTGGAAGTCAGGATGCCTAAAGTGAATGGACCAGTGGCGTTGTTGCTCATTGGAGAAATTAACGACGGAGGATAAATTTCATTGGCAATGCCAAATTGATCCTGGCATTCAGTCGTCCGATGCAGGACCAAAATTAACATCACTGCTATGACAAACTTGTTCTTTTCCATAGTCAACTCCAGTTTAGACTAAAAAACGTTTCATATTTCAATAACCACTATTTACGGGTGATTTCATATTCGCCAGTCCCACTTCGGCAATGACATCCCGATAGGTTACCAGCCGAATATTTTTCGCTTTCAAAATTTTCTTGAATTTCTTCGAGCACAGCGCCTTCAATTCGCCCTGGCGATGCTGGCTCATTTGCGGCAGGCCGCCAGGGTTCAAATCCACCAGCGCATTCATCTCTGGCGTTTCCATGCCGATATGAAACACCGCTAGATGAGTGATTTCTGGCTCGAGGCGCTTTACGATGGCGACCAGGCTATCGGTTTTATGAGCCGGTGCCACGCTGTAAATGCTTTTCATGTCCACTTCGCCGAAATAGCGGGAAATGCCGAGACCATATTCCCGGGCCAATCGTTCCACCAATGCCCGTAGTTCGGGAGTGTCCACGGCAGTGCCCATGTGATAATCGACATAATCGATCCGCAGACCCGATTGCAGCGCGCGACCGATCTGTGCCCGCAATTCCATTTCCACTTCTTCAATTTTGGGATTGTTATCAAAAAAGAGCTTCCGGGAGGGGAAAAAGTAGCCGCAGCTATCCGCCAGGCTGGGCACGCCGCCTTGTCCCAGAATCGGTCCCCAGCGATAGTTTTTCCATTCGGCATTCAACGTGAGATGAACGCCCACTGAAATTTCGGGATGTCCTTTCAAAATATCCACCGCTTCCTGATACCAGGGGCAGACGAACATCACCGAGGCGGAGAACGGCAGCCCCGCTTCGATCACCTGCTGCGCTGCCAGGTTGACGGTGTGGCACATGCCGATGTCGTCGCAGCGGATCATGAGCTTTATTTTTTCAAACGACGCTGTTTCGCTTGTATTCTGGGTCGAACCGCTATTCGCCATCAGCATCGCCAAAAGTATAACCAGACAAAATAAGAAGAAATGTGTGGATCTCACGGTTGTCCTCCTAAAAAAAGATTTGGAATTCACATCAATTGGTTAGGCGTGACATTTTTGGCATTGTGGGTTCAACGAAATTTTTATTCCCGCTTTCGATCAGGTGCTGGTTTTAGCAGCAGATCCTGAAAATCAAAACTGAAATCGGTCCCAGGAGAAACCGCTCGCATTTTCGCCTGTTCGATCGAGCCATCGGGATGCAGCGCAAAGGTCACAAACGCATCGGCACGGAGCTCACGATTGCGCCAGCGGACAATAAACGTGTTGTATTGCCAGTGCTCCATGTCTCCGACCAGGTCGGGTGTATGCGAAAAGCGCATGACCAGTTTGTCCTGCTCCAGTGAGATCGAAATGTCGCCATACCAGGCATCCACATAATTGCCAGCGTAGCGAGTCAGCGGCAATGACGGCCTGGAGGTCGAATCACGGGCCGCCATGATTTTTTGCTCTCGGGCCGCCAGTGTCGAGTCCGCTTTGGATTTAATTTTGCGATATGCTGCCAGCCAATCGAACGGCTTGGTCGCAATGAATTGATCCAGAATATGATGGACAATCGTGTTAAAGGCGTAACCAGACTCTTGATTGGTGAGAACCGCCACGCCGAGTTTCAGTTCTGGGATCATGGCGACACGAGAGACATAGCCAGGCAGTCCGCCAGTATGGGACACCAATTTATAGCCACGGTAGTCCCGCAGGCTAAATCCGAGGGCATAACCATTGAAATTCGCCCGCAACGGTGCCAACTCCGCGGGCGGATCAGCAATGGGAATGGGTGTGACGAAGCCCCAGAGCTGCCGCATGGTCGCTGCCGGAAACAGCCGTTCGCCGCTCTGTAAACGACCTGAATCCAATTGCACGATCATCCAGCGGGCCATGTCCTCAGCATTGGACAGGATGCCCCCGGCTGGATTGACATTGTCGCTCATAAAAGGAACAACAGGCTGCACCTTGCCCATGATTACGGCATGAGGGATGGCCACATTGGTCGCTGCTTTCAGCGACGAAATTCTGGTTTTGCTATTAACCATGCCCACTGGCGCCAAAATGCGTTGAGCGACAAAATCTTCCCACGATTGCCCGGACACCGCTTCGATGACCTCGCCCGCCACGCTGTACAGCACATTATCGTAGGCATAGACGCTGCGGAAGCTCTTCACCAGGGGGATATACCGCAGCCTGCGCACAATTTCTTTGCGCTCGTAGCTCGTGGCAGGCCACCAGAGCAAATCTCCTGCGCCCAGCCCCAGGCCACTGCGGTGGACCAGCAAATCACGAACCGTCAGTTCCCGCGTCACATAAGGATCAGCGAGTTGGAACCATGGCAGATAGTTAATGACTGGAGCGTCCCATTCGAGTTTGCCCTCGGCCACCAGAATGGCCAGGGCGGTGGCCGTAAATGCCTTGGTATTCGAGGCAATCCCAAACAGCGTTTGGGCATCCACGGGTGTGGGCTCGCCGAGCTTGCGGACGCCATAGCCCTTAGCAACGAGCACCTTGCCGTCCTTCACAACAGCCAGTCCCAGCCCGGGCACATCGAAGGCCTGCATCACGTTGGAGACATAGCTATCGATCCTGGATAGACTTTTAGGCAATTTCGGCTGGGCGAAAGTCGCAGATATAAAGATCAGAATCAAAAAAATGGAAATGGCTTTTCGCATAGAAGACCTCGGCAAATTGAGATGTGTTGATTTTTGGAATTTTTTCTGGGAGTAATCTTTAGACCGCCAATTCATCTAAATTCGCTCATTGAGAAATTCGTTGAAGAGGCGGAATCTTGAGACCGCTAATGACACTAATTGACTCGAATTACGCTACTAATCTTCCTGGCTATTAGCGCAATTCGCCAATTGGCCCAATTTCGCTAATTGATCAATTTTGGAAACCTGGCAAGTGATATCCTTTCAGATAGGAATTGCCTTTTTCAATATTAGGATTAGTTTCTGAACACAATTTTAATTCCACTCGTCTCTCAAAAATAATTTCTGAGACCTTTCGATTCTGAGAGCAAAAAAGCCTGGACACGGAAATGGAACAACCGCAGAAAGCTAATATCCATGGATCCGTGAGGCACACATCAGCACACGCTGGTTACAAGAGCTATTTTTCTCAAAGCAAAAAATTCAACCATCCCGTTCTCAATAGGTTATGCCCACCTTTCAATATCAGGATTATTTGCTAAGCACCATCTTAACTCTACTTGTCTCTCAAATAATTTCTGAGACCTTTCGATTCTGAGACCAAAAAATTTGGGACA
>CAZYNP010000003.1:126739-216990 GCA_964647995.1 uncultured Cytophagia bacterium | reverse complement strand
GCCTGCTCCGACTCTTATTGTCGTTCATAAGAAACGGGGGAGGCTTTTTTTATTTGAAACCAATTATCGGCTAAAATGAGAGAGGAGGTGGCTTATGTTTCAAAAAACAAAGTTAGGTTTTTTGGTAATCCTATCACTGATAGGTCTGGTGGCTGACTCGCCGCCGCAGGTAAAATTAATTCCAGGCACCAATGAGGTGCTGCTTACAGTGCGCAACAATTGTGACCAGGCGCTGCACGCTATCCAAGTTTCTGCACCCCCAGAACGTTTACCAGCAGGCATCTCCGTGGCTGCTGACGCCAGTCCACTTGATGTTGCGGCCAAAAGCCAGTCCGAAGGAGGCTGGCGTTTACTCATTACCATCGCTGATTCGTGCACCCCAGGAATTTACCAGGTTCCCTTGCTGCTCACCGATCAAACCCAGCGCTGCTGGAACTACGTCCTCATGGCTGAGCTAAAGCGCATCAAGCCCGACAGATATGAGCTAACGCAAAATTATCCCAATCCCTTCAATGCCACGACGCAAATTAAATATGCGCTGGCGAACGATCAGGAGCAACTGACCCAATTGGTCATTTTCGACCAGTTGGGCCGATGCACCAAAACGCTGGTGAATCGTAAACAACCCGCAGGATTCTATTCCATAGTTTGGGATGGCACTGATGATGCTGGCACGCCAGTGGCCAGTGGGGTGTATTATTGCAAACTGACTTCGGGATCATTTGTGAGCAGCAAAAAATTAACCGTGCTAAAGTAAAGGAGGTGGCTTATGCAGCGAAAAAGTAATTACCATTGGCTTTCAGTCATGTTAACGCTATTGCTGTTGGGGTTTTGGTCAGTGAGCCTGTTGGCGCAACAGGAATTGGTGGTAACCATTGAACCGCTGTCGTCCAGTGATAAGCTGCTTCATTTTGCCAGAGCCGAAACCCTTCGGGCCAAGATGAAATTTCGAGAAGCGATCAGCGAATATCGGCAGGTGATCCTGCCAGGCGAACTCTGTGGCAAAGAGGCGGAAGCGCATTATGACATTGGAATCTGCTATACCTGGTTAGGCAAAAAGGACTCGGCCGAGGTGGTTTTTCAACAGGTCATCAAGGCCTATGGGGATAACGCTGAGGTGCGGGCTTATTCGCAATATTGCCTGTCCTGGGTTGATGTGCAGCGGGGAAAATTTCAGCAGGCCATCGAGCGTTTGCAGCAATTATTAGATCAAAATTTTTATCCTGATAAGGAATTTTGTGCCCGAGCGCAATTTGAGATCGGGCGCATTTATCTGGTATTTCTGCATCAGGCGGAGCAAGCCGACCAAGCGTTTCGCAAGGTGTTGGCCAATTACCCCGATGCCGAAGTTGCCAATCATCCCTTCCTGGCAAAAATGAAGGGGAACTAAACAGGAGTTATAAGATTAGAATTATTTGAAGGGAGCGTAGCCATGAGAAAGTTAGCTATTATCATATTGGGCTGGTTATTTAGCTCCTATGGTTTGTTGCCTGTTGCCTATAGCCTGCCCTGGCCACCAGAAATGGACCTGGTCTATATCAAATTTAATTACACCTCAGGTTTTAGCTACGATGCGCTGACCATCAAGAGAAACAACTCAACCCAGATTCAGGTGCCAGAGTGGTATCCTGCCTATAGTCGCAATGAACCGATGGCCTATATCAAATCGCAAAGCGATCGTTTCATTGAAGCCAAATTTTGGGTTGACCGCACGGGTTTTAATCATGCTGGTATCTATGCAGACATGTCAGAATCGGGGATTGGCGATGTGCCAGAACAGGGGATTAACTTCAATGATACGCAATATGCCACCCAAACGCTGGAGTGTTCGGGTTCGGTGCCCAGCAGTGTGGGCATTCGAAGTTTTAGCTGGAACTGGTACGTAACGTATATTGATGAAGTTGAGTTTGAAGATCCATTATGGATCGCTGAGAGTGGGGATCATGAATATTATACCTTGCTGGATGAGCCGCAGAGCCCCATGGCTGAGCCCTGGACTGAGGTGCTGGATTATGCGTGCGATTGGGCGAGTGGGACAACTTCTGAGTATAATGCGGTTAGAGAGATTACAAAAGGCGCATATAATGATTTTGGGAACAGCCACAGCTATGATGGAACTCAAACACATGCCCCTGGTACAACTTTTCATTTAACAAGCTTCTTATCTGATGATGATGCTGATTGTCGTGATATGTCGGCGGTGGTGCATGTTTTTAGCAGAGCAATTGGTGCCAGTCCAAATGTTAGAAAAATTTGGGGACAATTTTATACTAAATCTATAGACCCAATTGGTAATGGAAACGATTGGCAAATAACTCTTTGGAATTTTCATCAAGTTGCCTGGTCAGATGTGTATGATGCATGTCTCCGACTAAATCCCAATAATCCTCGCATACCAGTTGACGAAGATATAAATGGAAATTATAAAAATGATCTATATTATTCTGGATACTGGAATCCTGATACACCGTTTAATTATAGCACTGTTGATTAATCTTTGATAAAATTAAGGGAGGAGAGCGATGTATTACAAATATAAAATAACGGCTGCTATTATTATAACCTTAATAATGTTAATTTTGTTTAGTTCTAGCACTAAATCTCAAGAAAAATTCTTGCTAACAGAATCTGAAATGAGCAATTATGATTTAGAAAGACAATCGATTAATGACTGGGTTATAGACGAAGGCAACAAACTTCAAAGCGTAATTCAGCAGAAATGGCGTCTTAAAGGCGATGATACAAAGAAAAATATTTTTGTTGAATATTGTGAATTCCATACTGAACCTGAAGCTGCAATAAAGACAGCTTATGCAGCTCAAAGCTTCGCTACCCCATCTGTTTGGGGTTTTTCAAATGGTTCAATTGTTGGCGATGCATCTTGGGTTTTCATCAATGGTCGGGGAATATTTTTTGTAAGAGCAAATGTTGGCATAAAGATCAATTTATGGATGAATTTTGATGAAAATGAGTTGCCACTATTATTATCTCTTTGCAGTAAATTGTTAAATAAAATCGAGATTAACCTGTCCTCCGAGATACTTTCTTTAGAGGCAACCGCCAGGCAAAAACAAATTTCCATGGCCGAATACAAGAAGATAACTGATCCAATTGTAAATTCGGAACTGATGAACGGCTTTTCGCTACAGAGCACCTGGGATTCCAAATGGCTGATTGATTCAGAAAATATTGCTATGGGTATCCGAAGAGAGTGGAAAGATAATCATAATGCTATTGTTGCGATTGACATATGTCAGTTTAACTCGGATTCAGTAGCTTCCAATGCGGCCAGCCTTCAGAAAAGAATAACATACAATGAAGTCGTTGACCTGGATAATCTTGATTCACTAACAACTATCATCAATGACTGGCAGAATAAATGGAAGTCTGGTTTACCCAAAAATTTATTCTCAGTGATAGGGTTAAAGGGAAATATTGCAATTCACGTCTATCAATTTAGTTCTTCAGGCATTGATAAGAATTTCTTTTATTCAATCGTAGCAAAATTATCAAAGCAGATATAATGTAACTTTAATCATTTTCAAAATGGGGAAGGAGGATTTAGCTATGAGGAAATTTATATTAATAGCATCTTTTTTATTGTTAATTAGCTGCGAGAAGCATAATTCACTAATTGATCCCCCTCTAAATAATGATTTAGGGAGGTTTTTGCTAAGTGAATCTGAAATTCCAGCTTATGAGTTGAAAAGACAAGTGCCATTTGAATGGATTGTCGGCGATGGCAGCCAACTCCATTCTGTTATGCAACAGAAATGGCATGTCAAAGGCAGAGATGAAAAAAATATGATCTATATTGAATATGGTGAATTTGCATCCGAGCCCCAAGCTAACTTTAGCATCAGCTATGCGGCTCAAAGTTATCAAACTCCCTCGATTTGGGGTAGCCAAACTGGCTCAATTTTTAGCGATAATTCCTGGGTTTCCATCTATGGCAAAAGCATATTTTTTTTGAGGGCTAATGTAGCAATAAAAATTAACTTGTGGTCAGACTTTAATGAAAATGACCTGCCATTATTATTATCACTTTTCAGTAAATTGTCAGATAAAATTGAATCTAATTTGTTGCCTGAAATAGTTGAATTTGAAACTGCCGCTAAGAAAAAGCAGATTTCTAAATCAACCTATCAACAAATAACTGATCCAGTGGTTCATTCGCAGCTAATGAATGGTTTTTCATTATATAGCACCTGGGATTCCAAATGGGTGATGGATTCCGAAAATATTGCTATGGGTATCAGAAAAGAGTGGCGGAATGGACAGGGTTCAATAATTGGGTTTGATATTTGTCAATTTGCCAATGATTCTGTGGCTATGAAAGCGAGCGATATTCAGGGAAAAATTACCTATAGTAGCGTTTTCAGGTTGGCAAATTTGGATTCATTAAAATCTGTTTTAACTGAATGGCAAAATCGCTGGCACACCGATTTTTCAAAGCAGTTTATTAGCGTGGTGGGTGTGAAAGGCAGCCTGGGCGTGATGGCTTATCAATTTGAGCCAGGAGGAGTGGACACCAATTTCTTTTACGCCATCCTGGAACAATTGGCAACGGCGATGCCATGAGCATGTTTGATCATCACAGACCCTTGCGAAGGTTAAAAAACCTTCGCAAGGGTTTCTAAACCACTACCCAACTATTTCACCAACGTCAATTTAAACTCCTCCCCCAGTTCTGCCACCTGCACCTGGCAGCCCCAATTTTCCGCCATGCGCCGCACGTTTTCTCGTGAGGTCACCGTATCCACCAGCACTTCGATGGGGAATTCGCCTTTGTCCACAGCCTGTTTGGTGAGTAACACAGGCTGAGGACAGGACAGCCCTCGGGCATCCACAATTTGACTCATATTGACTCCTTTAGTTCATTCGATTTCATACGGGTCATTCCGAGCGCAGCCAAGGGATCTTCTGATTTATTCTTAGGTGGCTTTGTCTCCGTCCTTCAGTCGGCTTTTGGCGTCAACTTAAGTATTGGTAATGCCACAAAGACTCGAAGACACAAAGAAATGAGATTAGATTTTAGAAAACATGCCTCAAAGCACTTCATTGTCATCAAATTCTTTTGCCATAGCTTCTTTTTATATGATAATTGTCGCTGATGCTTGGCGGCTTTGTGCCTTTGTGGCCAATATCATCTCAGGTTGACGCCAATGGCCAGTCGGCGGACGGAGCCTCGCAATGACCCGATAAGTTAGTTAATAATGAGCTCTAATTCATTTTTTCTCGCATGCTAAATCCGATGGTGATGCAGACGATCAATCCCAGCACGACGGCAGCCATTCCCGCCGTGGTTAATCCGCCTACCTGGAGAGCGCCATCGACCACTTTATCGGGCGAGCCTGCCAGATTGAAATTGTGGGAAAACGCCGCACCAGTGATCATGCCGATCACAAAGATCGCCGAATCGCCATCGCCCTCGCCTGCCAAAAAAAGCTGTCGGCCTGGACAACCGCCTGCCAGGGCAAACGCCATTCCTGCCAGCGACATGCCGAGAAAATTCCACAAATGGCTGCTATGGGCCACGGGCTGGGCCGCAATTCCCAGCCTGGTCTGCCCCAAAATCAGGTTCATGATGACTGCCACCACCAACAGCGCTCCCACGCCGCTGAGGAGATGGGTGTCCCGCATCAAAATCACATCCCGCAAAGCGCCCATGGTGCAGAAGCGGGTACGCTGGGCAAAGAAGCCGATGATCAATCCTGCGCCCAGCGAAATCAACAGCGGCGCATGCATGGAACCTGGTCCTTTGGCGCTGAAAAAGACGGGTCCGTTCTCGCTGAACTGCACTTTAAAAATCAGCAAGAGCAACAGTCCGATCATGATCGCTGGCAGAATCCAGCCCACTGAGGTGTATGTCTTTTGACTTCGTCCCAGATTGAAGCCCGATTTTAAAAATTGCACGCCGACAGCAATGCCAACGGCCAGTCCCACCAATCCCAGAATGGCATTGAGATCGCCGCCAGCCAGCCGCAATAGTGCTCGCCAGGGGCAGCCTAGAAATGCCAGGGCGCCGATCATGGCAAAGACGCCCAAAAGAAACCGCACAATCGGCGCCGAGCCCGCACGGGCTTTGAACTCCCGAAAAAGAAACGCTGCTATCAAAGATCCCAGCACGAATCCGATAATCTCAGGTCGGATGTATTGCACCACGGCTGCCCGATGCAGCCCCAGCGCTCCCGCAATATCCCGCTCGAAACAGGCGACGCAGATGCCCATGTTGGGCGGATTACCGAATTTCTGCAACAACGGGGCCAGAATGCCGATGACCGCACCCGCCAGAATGATGCCCCAGCGAGAAGCAAAGAATTTTGTCAATTTTTGCTTCATGAATTTTTCCTCCAATTTGTTTTGAATTTTAATAGATAAATAACAAACCTATCCGCCTGCTGGTTGGATAAATCCCAATATCCGATAACCAAATTCCAAATTTCCGCGGCAGAAATACTGCAGCTTTGCAAATTTACAATTGAAATTTAGGAATTAGAAATTAGATATTAGAAATTAGAGATTCGAAATTAGAAATTAGTAATTAGTAATTGGCGCTCTTGTTCCAAATAAGATTTCCCGTTAAGCATTTTGAACAGCAAAATACAACAATAAGGTAATAAGGTTAGATCGTTAGTGGATTCGGTTGGTTACTAAGGTTAATCAGGCTCTCTGAATTTGTTTTCTATGACAAGCTGATTAGAACCTTAGTAACATCGAAAAATCCGTAATAGCAGAAACCTTATTACCTTCATTGAAAAACACTCCTGTCCAAAAAAGGAATATTCATTAAGCATTTGGGACAGCAGAATATAATCCGCCAACTGGCAATTGGCGTCAACCTAAGGCAATCTTTAAATTGCCACGCCCGCCAATTAGCAGACGTGACAACTCAACAATGCTTTTCTTAAGTTAACGCTAAACGCCATCTGACGGACAGGTTGAAATAAAACCTCATTCTGAAAAACGATTAATTTGATTTTAATAGCCTATTTTCAAGAAGCAAATTTACAAATTTAGATTATTTGGGTCAGCAGTGAAATCAATCGAATTTTCAAATTTTAAAATTCAATCCTCAAATTTCAAACTCATCATCCAGTGAGAACTTGTTTGGAAAATTGAAAATTGGTTATTATTTGAAATTTGGGATTTGGCTTTTGGAATTTAGGACAAATTGCCAATTTGTCCTACAATGGCACAGCCCAGGGCACCGACGACCTGAGGATCTTCAGGAATGAGCACCGTTCGGCCCAGCTTTTCCTGCAACAAATTTTTCATGCACGGATTATAGGCCACGCCGCCGACGAACACCACATCGTTCTCGATCGTTACCCGCTGCAACATGCCGATGGAGCGGGTGACGATGCCCTGGTGGATGCCCAGTGCCACATCTTCTCGAACAGCGCCTTTGGCGACCAGGGAAACCACTTCGGACTCGGCAAAGACGGTGCAGAGGCTGCTGATCTTTTCCGATCGCTGGGCTGTGCACGCAGCCTTTCCAAAATCGGCTAACGAATAGCCCAGCGCCATGGCCATGATCTCCAGAAAGCGGCCTGTGCCCGCCGCACATTTGTCGTTCATCTCGAACTTGAGCAGCTTGCCATCGGCCGCCAGCGAAATGGCCTTGGTGTCCTGGCCCCCGATATCGAGAATGGTACGGCAGGTAGGAAAAAGATGCCTGGCGCCGCTGGCAAACGCCTTGATCTCACTGATCACTTCGCAGGGATAGTGCTGCGCAAACAGATGCCTGCCATAGCCTGTCGCCGTAATGACATCATAGTCGACGCCCTGTAAAAACTCGGCGCAGACTCTGAGCGGATCGAAGCTGGTTTCGCCCTTGCGGACGTGGGTGATTTTTCCATTCTCAATAACGACCAGTTTGACCGTCCGAGAGCCGATGTCGATACCTGCTGATTTCATTTTTCGTCCTGATTTTTAGACCGCTAATTTCGCTAATTTTAGGACCGCTAATTTCGCTAATTTGGCTAATTGCGCTAATTGCGGGATCACCCTTGCGAAGGGCTGGAACCTTCGCAAGGGGGGCGATCGTTACTTGTGATCCCCAATTCGTTCGATGAACGCTTCCACTCGGGTTTTGATCTGGCCTGCATCTTCCTGACTGTAATCGGTATCGATGCGCAGCACGGGGATGCCATCGGCCTCCAGCGCCTTTTCCACTGGCCCGCTTTCGATCTGATAGGGCTGGCAGAATTGGAGACTGTAATGAATCACTCCCTGCGCTTGATACTTTTTCACCATTGACCTGATATGCTCCAGTCGGGTGGGATTGGGCGTGAAGATGGCGCAATCGATCTGGAAATAGCGCTCCACGATATTATCCAGCAATTGCTCCACGGTGCTGCCCGCTTCATTGGTGAGCCATTGGGTGCCTCGCTCGCCGACGCAGGATTCCTCGCCCACAATGATAGCGCCGCTGCTCTCCACGATCCAGGGAATTTTCCAGTTGGGCACAGCCATGGGCGAGCCAGAGATCACGATCCGTGGCGAGCCATTGCCTCGAACGCCCTGCCCGTTTTTCACCCGCTGCTCCAGCTCGTCACAAATCTTATGCACCGAGGCCGTGAAGCGCACGGGATCGTCATAGAAAAAGACCTGATTGATGAGCAGCGCATCCAATCCCGAAATGGGTGCGGGATGATGTTTGCGCAGATCGGACAGACGATGGATGGCCTTCCGTTTCTGATTGACCAGCTCGATGCCTTTTTTCAGGGACGCCAAGGTAATTTTCTTGCCCGAAAGTTCTTCCAGCGCTCTGGCAAAACGTTGATACTCGGCTTTCAGCAGCGTTCTGCCCGCCTCGCTTTTCATCTGCGGCAGATCCAGGATGAACAGATTTTTCACCAGATCTCTCAAGAGTTCATAAGCCTTTTTCTTGCCATCGCACGTATTTTCGCCGACGATCATATCGCTGGATTCCACATAGGGACAGACCTTGCCCAGTTTGAATCCGAACGCCGATTTGATCAAAGCGCAGGTATTGCGAGGCAAAACTTCCTCGGCTTTGTCGAAGCCAAATTCAGCACCTGCGCACAGCCCCACGGAAATGCCATCCACAGCGAGGATCAATTCTTCAGGAACAAAAACGCAAAACGAGCCGATTACTTTGCGATCGTTGCCCTGGGCATCCCGCAATTCTTTAATGCGTAAGCCATGCACCTCGCTCATCACAAAGTCGAAATATTGCATCCCCTCGGGACGATTTTTTTGAGCCAGGTAAATATCCCCATACGCCTGCCCCAGCACACCCAGTAACGCATCATGAGCGGGCAAATCCAGCCCCAGTTCGGTCCACATCTGACGATAGTCTGCTGCCATTAATTCTTCCTCCAAATGGTTGTAAATTTTCAAAATTTAAAAAAACAAAATACAAATAAATTTCAAAATTCAATGCTCAAATCCCAAATCTCAAACCTGTCCGCCTGTTGGCGGGATAGGTCTCAAAATTCAATCCTCAAATTCCAAACGCCTCTCGCTTTTGAAGAATTGGAAAATTGAAAATTGGAATTTATTTGTTATTTGAAATTTGGCTTTTGATTATTTGAATTCTGCTACAAGAAACCTAAAAGCGAATACCAAAAAGTGGAATTACGGAGACATAATCCACCTCCTTCCATGTTGGTCGCAGCCATTCCTGCGACCAGGCACATTTCAGGAGGTTAGTGGGCTGATGGCAGGAAGACTGCGGCAGTTATGAGACTCGGGAAGCGCACGGTTTCCCAGGAATCGGATCAGGTGATCGGTTGGAATTTTGCGTTAAATGGATGCATGGTTTGCCTTTTATTATTTTTTCACTGCAATATTTGCTTTACCTGAAATTCTAAAATGGACATGATTATCAATAGTTGCCCCGCGAAATAATCAAAAAAAAACTTTTCATTTTTTGATTTTGGTGTCATTCCGTGTATTTCGTGGGCCAGGAGTGATCGTTTTCAGTGGTCATGGTTCAATTTCGAAATTTATTCTTTCTTATTTTTGAGGCATAATTTACAATCTAATTAAATTTCAGTCAAGCGATTTTTTAAAAATTTTAATTCTGGGCTATGGCATCCCGCGTTTGACATGCTAATGAGTGTTCCTTTAAAATAACAATGTGATTGGTTGGAAATCGAATCATTGATTTCTTATCGAAGGAGCAAGAGACCAACTACCGGGAATTCTGGCTTCTCAAAAAATATAAGTGCTTGCCTTCAATTAAAATCCACGGGGCGCTCGCCCAAAACCAGTTAACTCCGGGTGACAATGATCGAGTCGGCTCGGTTGCCGCAAGGTTTGGTGATGATCTCGATGGCGCCTGGTGCGCAAGGGAGCGAGTGGGGGATTTTTCAGCAAATAGCATTAATTGGGAACAAAATTGCAGATGAAACGATTTAGAATTAGGTCATTGTCGGCAGGAAGGCATGACGGTTGGGCCACAGATGTTATAAACCATGGATTCGCTAACCATTATTTAGGAAAGGAAGCTCTCAATGAGACCTGCGTTGTTGCTTTTTTCGCTGTTTGCGCTTTTCATGATCAGCAATTGCGCTACTACCAGTAGACCCGTAGGAAAAGAAGGTGGGCAAACATCTCACCGCTTTCGGCAAAAAATCACCCGGACGATAAATCTCAACTATCTGCTCTATCTTCCAGCCGACTATGAGGTCGGCAACAAGAATTATCCCCTCATCCTATTTCTCCACGGTGCTGGCGAACGCGGGGATGATCTGGAGTTGGTGAAAATGCATGGCATCCCCAAAATAGTGGAGCAGCAAAAAGATTTTCCATTCATCGCCATTTCGCCGCAATGCCCGGCTGATCGCTGGTGGGTGGATGCCTGGTTGCTGGAAGCGCTCAATGGTTTGCTGGATGAGATCATTCAAAACTATCGCGTCGATCCAAATAGAGTATATCTAACTGGCCTGAGCATGGGAGGCTTCGGCACCTGGGCCCTGGCCATGGCGCATCCAGAGCGATTTGCTGCGATTGCGCCCATCTGCGGTGGAGGAATGCCCTGGATGGCGTATCGAATCAAGGATGTGCCGGTCTGGGCTTTCCATGGTGCGCAGGATCCGGTAGTGCCACTCCAGCGAACCGAAGAGATGGTGGACGCGCTCAAGCGTTTGAATGGCACTGTCAAACTAACTGTCTATCCTGACGCGGGCCATGATTCATGGACTCAGACCTATAGCAATCCAGAATTGTATCAATGGTTTTTAGCACACCGAAAATCCTCGAAATAATTAATTATGCTCGGAAGTGCGTGCAACCCATTTTTCAAAGGAAAAGCTTATGATGCGTTTAATGGTGATGGCAACGCTTTGTCTCACACTGGTTCTCTCCTGCAAAAACCCACAAAAAGCAGATCAGACTCAGGGGATCGAGCCGCAGCCCAAACGAATGATGTTAAGTTTAGGGGATTCTTACACCATCGGCCAATCCGTAGCCGAGGCCGATCGCTGGCCCAATCAATTGGCCCGGGCGTTGCAGGAGGACGGCATTCCGGTGGAGCCTCCACGAATTATCGCGCGCACCGGTTGGACCACAACGGAGTTACTAACAGCCATCCGCAGCAGCCAGTTGGATTCGATGTATGATCTGGTGACATTACTCATCGGGGTCAATGACCAGTTTCGGGGTCTTGGGATCGACTATTATCGAACCGGTTTTATGAAATTGCTTGATCAGGCCATTGCCTTGTCCGGAAATGATCCCCAGCGAGTGGTTGTGCTATCCATCCCCGACTACAGCGTTACCCCGTTTGCCCAAAATAGCGATACATCGGCTATTCGTCGCGAGTTGGAGCAATTTAATTCGTTGAACCAGTCGTTGTCGCTGCAGGCAGGTGTCTATTATGTGAATATCACGCCAATTTCAAAAAAGGCGCGGCTGGATCGCAGCTATCTGGCTAATGACAATTTGCATCCTTCGGGGAAAATGTACCAGGAATGGGCGGTATCGGTGTTGCCGATTGCCCGAGTGATTTTGGAAAAAGCTCGTCCATAAGGAGTCAGTCATTGCTGCCGCGAGCATTTCGATTGATCATTAAATAGCAAATGCCTCCCGGGAAGTCGCTAATCCCAGGAGGCATAAAAATCAATAGGCTTTGGCGGCGATGACGCGTTGTGATGAGGGCTGGCCGCACAGCAAGCACTTGCCTGCTTCTTTGTGAGGATTTTTAAGTGGGATGCAGCGAATGGTGGCTTTGGTTTCTTCCTGCAATTGATCTTCGCAATGGCGATTGCCACACCAATGAATCCAGAAAAAGCCGCCCGGTTCTTCGATTTTGACCTTGAAATCAGCATAGTCATCGATCACAAAGGTATGGTCGTCTCTGAACTTGAGAGCGCGTTTGAAAAGATCGTGCTGGATCGTGTCCAGAGTTTTTTCGATGGAATAGGTCAATTGATCGGCAGGCACGGCTGTTTTTTCACCGGTGTCGCGGCGGACCAGGATCACCTGATTTTTCTCGAAGTCCTTGGGGCCGATTTCGATGCGCAATGGCACCCCGCGCTGTTCCCATTCATTGAATTTCCAGCCAGGCCGATAGCCTTCGCGATCATCGACCTTGAACGAGAAACGTCCGTTCCAGGCAATGGTTAATTTTTCGATGAATTCCAGAATCTGGTTGCGCTCGGTCTCGCCTTTGGTGATCGGGATGATGACCAATTGGGTCGCGGCCAGTCGGGGAGGAATGATGATCCCTTGATCATCCCCATGGGCCATGATCACGGCACCGATCAAGCGGGTGGAGACGCCCCAACTGGTAGCATAGACATATTTCAATTGTCCATCTTCATCCTGAAACGTCACATCGAATGCTTTGGCAAAATTTTGGCCCAGGTTGTGCGAGGTGCCCGCCTGCAAGGCGCGATGATCTTGCATCATCGCCTCAATGGCATACGTACGCACCGCGCCGGCAAATTTCTCTTTATCGGTTTTGTAACCCTGAATCACAGGAATGGCCATATAGTCTTCGGCAAAGCGGGTGTAAATGTTCAAGATTTTTAGGGTTTCTTCTTCGGCTTGTTCCGGTGTCGCGTGAGCCGTATGCCCTTCCTGCCATAAAAATTCCGTGGTGCGGAGGAACAGCCGGGTGCGCATCTCCCAGCGGACCACATTCGCCCACTGATTGATGAGAATCGGCAAGTCGCGATATGATTGAATCCAATTTTTATACATGCTCCAGATGATCGTCTCCGAAGTAGGTCGGACCATCAGTGGCTCTTCCAGTTTTTTGCCGCCGCCATGAGTCACCACCGCGCATTCTGGGGCAAATCCTTCCACATGTTCGGCCTCTTTTTTCATGAAGCTCTCGGGAATGAACAAAGGAAAATAGGCATTTTGATGACCGGTTTCTTTGAACATTTTATCCAGGGTCGATTGAATTTTTTCCCATAACGCATAACCATTCGGTCGGATAACCATACATCCCTTGACAGGGGCATAGTCGGCAAACTCGCCGGCAGCAATCACGTCGGTATACCAGCGGGAATAATCTTCGGCTCGTTTGGTGATTCCTTTCGCCATGCTATTCAAAAACCTCCATTCGTTGGTTCACGGTAGATGGTATAAAAATAATTAAAAAAAGTCATGTTCGGAAATGAGTTCGGTATCGGCGATCCTTTGCCAGCTACAATTCAAGCTGTCCATCGTGGTCGGCGCAGGCATCGATCTCTTCCAGCAGGCGCTTTTCCACCGCATAGTAGCAAATGCTGGGGTCGGGAAAAGACTTCAAACAGAATAATTCACGATAGCGTTTCCATTGGGGACGGGATTTATCGATGACATCAACCAGCATGCCCTGATCGCAATGCAAACATTTGCTCGGCTGATCGGCAAAGGAAATAACACTATGCTGCGCAACCAAAGCCTGGCTATTGGTCCAGGTTAGCCCCGACGACCGCTGGCTGAATTCAATTTGATGCAGCCGCTCGAAAACCAGACGTCCTTGATTGAGCGCTACGCGGCCACGAAACTCCAACTCATCCCCGGCCGCAAATTGAAACCGAGCCTGCTGGTCGGGATAAACGATCCCATAACAATGATCTTCCCAATGGTTACGATCAATGTATGCTTGATCGAAATGAAGAAAGTAGCCGTTGATGTTCAAATGCACGTGCTGATGAGAAATGATTTTGGTCAAGGCTGGCTTGACCGATCGGATGCTTCCCTGGATTTCGATGGGTTTATCCCTCAGCGATTCCAGCCAATCCTCGAAGTCATCCAACTCGTCCAGAAAATCTTGATAATCGGCTTCGGATAACAATAACTGGGGCTGGTTGTGACTTTTCTCATCATAGTAATGCTTGCATCCAAAACATTTTCGGCCAACGTGCTCATAACCTTTGAGGCAACTTTGTCCTTTGTTCAGCAATTGGCAGCGCCACCAGAAATAGATGCACCCCTGGGGGTAGCAATTTTTGACTCGCAGCACATGGAACACCGAGACGCGATGTTCGAACTTAGCGTGCCCAGCCGCTTTGCAGCGAAACACGTCCAATCGTTTATAGGGATTGATCATACCTGGTTTTCGATTCATTCAATCGTCTGTCACAGCCACGGCCTCGCTGACAACGATCCTTAAACAACGGGATACCTCTCCGAGGCTGGAGCTACCTTTTCGCCAATTTCGTTGAGGCGCCAGGAGAATAATAAGCATAATTCTGGAATAAAGCAATAAAAAATTAGTTCACCACCTGATTGCCCCGGGCGGTTGTGCTCAGTATCCGCATTTCAGGCCGGCGCAGGGTTAGCAGACAATCCACGCTGGCTTAGCTGGCACACCACGATCAGGAGTTCAAATGGCATCGGCAAAGTGACGAATAATCTCATCGAACAACAAGAAGCCCTCTGGCGTCAGCCGCAAATTTCCGTCGGCTAACACCAGACAATCGGCTTGCTGGATGGCCGCCAACTGCTCGATAACGGGAGCGAATTTTTGAGTGAACGAAATCTGAAACCGCTGCTCAAATTTTCGATAATCGAGGCCAGCGACGGTTCGCAGGTTCAGGTACAGGAATTCGATCATTTCTTGGTTCCTGGAAAGATGCTCCTGTTCGGCCACCGGCTCTTGGCCGGCGGTGAGAGCCTGGCAGTAATCCGTCAATGAACGGTAATTCCATTGCCGCTGTCGATCCCAAAATGAATGAGCGGCTGGCCCAATCCCCAGGTAGGATGTCCCGTCCCAGTAATGCCGGTTATGCTGCGATTCGAAACCGGGCAGGGCAAAGTTAGATATTTCATATTGCTGCCAGCCTCCATTAGCCAGTCTCTCCCTGCCGATCAAGTACATGGCACGCTCGATTTCCTCATCGATTCGAGTCAGCTCGCCGCGGGCAATCTGGGTTTCCAGCGGCGTTCCCGACTCCAGCGTCAATCCATACAACGATAGATGCTGGGGGCGATAGGCCAGCGCCTGCTGGAGGTTGATCTCCCAATCCGGCAGCGTCTGTCCGGGAATGGCAAAAATCAAATCCAGGCTGATGTTATCAAAGCCCACCTGCTGCGCCCAGGCGATGCACGATCGTGCTTGCTGTGCATTGTGGATCCGCCCCAGGCGCTGCAGCTCGGCATCGTGGAAGCTCTGAATACCGATGCTCAAACGATTGATACCCATCGATCGATATTCCCGCAGACTTTTGGGCGTCACAGTCTCGGGATTTATTTCGATGGTAAATTCGAATGGCTGCCGCAAATGGAAGTGCTGGTGCACCTGTTGAACCAGCGAATCGAGTTGGTTCGCTGACAAGAGCGAAGGTGTCCCGCCGCCGATATAAATTGTCGCGAAAGTGGCTTGTGAGAAAACAGGATGATCGGCATAGGATGCCAATTCCAATTTGGCGGCTGCTACGAATTTCTCGGCCCATCCGGCATCGAATTTGACGGAATAGAAATCACAGTAGCAGCACTTTCGCAGGCAAAACGGAATATGGATATACAGACTGGCTATCATGTGAACTGTTGGTCTCGCTATGGGCGCTGGCCGGTCGCTTGCGGCCACCGGTCAGTTGCCTGAATTGCTCAAAAGCAGCCGTAACCATCGGTTAGCGGATCAAATCTGCCAGCCGTGCCCAGCGGATTTTATTGACGATTCGATACCAGGGATAAATGATGAGATTTTGATCCCAGGAAAAATAGATGATCAATGCTTCGCCCACGATGTTGTCCCGTGGCAGGCTGCCCCAGGAACGGCTGTCCGCGCTGTTGTCTCGATTATCGCCCATCATAAAATAGTGTCCCGGTTCGACGGTGATGGGGCCAAAATTTTCATTTTCCCAGCCATCGAAATGGCGAATCACATATTTTTTGCCATTATCCAATTTCACCTGAAAATAGTGGACGATCGTCCCTTCCTCTTTGTCGTACTTTTTTCGATGGGGGAGAGGCGTGATTTCACCCTCCGGTTGGCCATCGATGTACAGCAGTCCATTCCGGATTTCTACCGTTTGACCGGGTAGCGCCACGCAGCGTTTGATATAATCCAGTTTGGGATCCCGGGGGTACTTGAAGACGATGATGTCGCCACGTTTCGGTTCACGGATCACGGGCAGACGAAAGTGGGGGATATGGATATCCACCAGTGGGATGCGGTCGGGCGTCCGGACGCCATAAACGAATTTATTGACCAAAAGAAAATCGCCAATCAACAGAGTGTCCTTCATCGAGCCAGTCGGAATTCGGAACGCCTGAATCACGAACATCCGCAGGATCATGGCGGCCAGGAAGGCCACTACCAGTGATTCGATGGTCTCGCGATAGATCGTTTTGGAATAGTCGTAAACAAGGGATTTATATTTTTGATACTGCTCGCGGCTGATCAGCGAGGTTAAGCGCTTGCGAAACGAAAATTTCGTGAAAAAGGGGGTATTTTTCAAAGTGGCAAGCTGCGAATGGACATCAGCCGGAGCGATATCTTCCAACTCCTGCAGCGATTCATCGGTGATAATAAAGCTGCTCAGTTTAAAAACTTTGGCCTGCCAGAGTATCCGCATCTTATCGAGCACGCCCAATTTGCGATCCGTGGTCTGGTTTAGTGCCTTTTCGAAATCCTGGCGACTGGCAAATTTTTTATCTTCTAACGATTTTAGCCGATTGAACAAATCGGTAGTGATCTTCCCCTTGAGCTGAGCGAGGGATTTTTCGGTCAATATGTAACTTACCTGGGACACTTTTTTCTTCGCTCGTTCCACCACCGTCCAGGTATATTTGGTGATCTCGTTGCGATCAAATCGGCTCTTTAGGGATCGTGTAAAAATCTTCTTGTTCAACATCTTGAGAAACTTTTTTTCGTTATTAAAGCGCTCATTTTTAATTCGTTCGAGTTTTGAAAGCACGTCCGGCGGGAGATTATCATTAGCTAATTTTTTGAGCACCGCCTCGGTAACGATAAAGGCGGTATAATAATCCTTTGCTTTTTTTTCTTTCTGTTCTGCCACCTTCAAAATAGCCGCCTCATATTTGCTGGCAGCCTCCTTGCCGAGGGCCTTCCTCACGCAGCGCATCAAACTGCTCGGCTTCTTATGTTCCTCAAAGAAGCAAGTCTCCAGTTTCGACAGAATTTCGGATGGAATTTTCTCCTTTTCCAACCGCGGCAGAGACTGTTCAGTTAGCTTATAATAAATAATGGTTGCTTCTTCCTGATTCTTTTTCTGTTTTTTTGATTGTGCCATAACCGACTCCGTTGATTTCAGCTTCTATCTTATAACTCTATGTTCAGCAAAAAAGTTTAGTATTCCCATTGCATCGTATCAATTTTGTGGGCACTGCGGTTGCAGCAGGCCGCAACAATGATGAATGATAAAATAGCATTCAGGCCTGTGGCCAAGATTACTATCAGCGGCAATGACATCTGCCAGGCCTGCCCCCAAAAAAAGACGACGGCCGCGGCAGCGCCCATAATGGCCATTATCAAAAACGTCGCCAGAGAGAGCAGCAGACCGCCGGTATAGGTCAACATGCGTTTGGGGTGATCCCAATCGAAGCGCGGCCAATGAGCTCCGATGAACAAACCAATAGCCGACATTGCCGCGGTGAGCACCACTGTCGCCAGCGCCGCCAAACCAATGACCTGCAATGGATGGTGGAAGTAGAGGCCGACCATCAATACAGCCAGCCACGACAGGACTGTGCTGGCGCCAAACCCGAGCACAAATTTGCCCATGACCACTCGCAGCGACGACTGGGGCAGCAGGCGAGTAATCCAGAAGGTACGAGCCTCCAGAGGAATGAGGCGCGACGCCAACTGTCCGCTAATCAGCGCTGAAAAAAGCATAACGAATAAGTAGCGGTAATATACGATGTATTCGACTTCAGCTACTACCTGGCCGGGCTGCACAATCGGCAGCAACACCATCATTGCGGCCAGAATCAGTAGGTTCGTAAGCTGCCGGGTATCCCGGCGGAACAATTTGAAATCGCGAGAACAAATGGCGCCGATGGGATGCACCAGACTAAATTGGATTGCTGTTGGCCGGCGCGCGGCCCGTTCGGCTGGTTGGCGTTGGACGCTCAGCCCGGAGGTCGGTTCTCCCGACATGAATCCCAATTGAAAAGTTCGCCGGCTCAAGCGGAGGCTTAACCAATAAAGACCCGCATTCACAATGGCCAACGGCAAAAATCCCCATAGCGCTTGCAGACGATCACTGGCGAGACCGACGAGAATTTGGGCGGCCCAGGTGCCAGGAAGCAGATAGAGCAGGGTATGCTGGGAGATCTGTTGCAGTGATTGGATCAGCTCGGGTTGAAAATCGGCCGATTGCTGGTCAAAGGCAGACCCCCGAATTATTTGCAGCACCAGCCAGATGGCCAGCATGACCACGGCCAGCAGGATGATCGACAATTCTTTCGCCCGAGAAGCTGGTAACAAGCGAACCAGAATCAATGCTCCCAAAAAAGAGATCGCCACCGGTATGGAAAGGAACAGCAACATGTCGAGGCCCATGAGGGGATAATAATACCACGGGGCGCGATTCACATAACCAAAGACGATGCAGGTGGGCAATCCCATGAATAAGAAAAACGTCGAATTGGCGATGATCGCTTCCAGCAGTTTGAAACTAAAAATGGTGTCGCTGGATAACGGCGAAGTCGTTAACAGTGGCAAATCGCTGGCAATAAAAAGATAATGGAGTGAAACTGTGATGCCGCTGGCCAGGAGAAAAATGAAAAAGCCCCCAAAGATACTGATTAGCAAGATATGCATCAGATAAGTTCCAGCAGGTTGCTGGGCGATGGTCAGAAAGATTTCGCTCAGCCATTGGTAGATGACAAAAAAAAGCACCCCCGCGGCAGCCAGGCTCAGCAGTTTCCGTCCACGTTTTCGCCAGGGCTCTTTGTAAAAGCTATTCCAAAACATCAACATTTTGACGCGTAGCAGCAACATCAATTTCCAGCCAGCAGGTCTCATTTGTCCTCCAGATATTTGAGAACCTCATCGTACTCGCTGCCACCAGTCAATTCGAGAAAAATCTCTTCCAGGCTTTGCTCCCGATCACTGGATTTTCGTCGTAACTCGTCCATGGTGCCGCAGGCGATCAATTGGCCATGATCGATGATGCCCACCCGATCGCACATGGCCTCGGCAATTTCCAGGATGTGGGTCGACATAAAAACAGTCGTCCCCTGTTTGACCAATCCTCGCAGCAAATCCTTCAGATGGCGCGCGCTTTTGGGGTCAAGGCCGATGGTTGGCTCATCCAAAAACAGCACCTGGGGGTCGTGGATGAGAGCGGCGGCCAGGACGCATTTTTGCTTCATGCCATGGGAGAAAGTCTGGATCAGGTCGTTAACTTTGCTTTCCAGGTCAAATAGTTCGATGAGCTGAGAAAAACGACGGCGGTAGGTGGTTGCATCCACGTCATACATGCGGGCGACAAATTGCAAAAATTCGGTTAGCGTCAGCTTGTCGTAGAGAACCGGCGTATCTGGAACCAGGCCGAAAATCTGTTTGGCTTCTAACGGCTGTTCGGCCAGATCATAGCCACCAATGCGGACACTGCCTGATGAGGGTTGTAGTAGACCGGTCATCATTTTGATGGTGGTCGTTTTGCCGGCACCGTTTGGTCCTAAGAATACGAACAATTCATTGGCAATGTGCAAATTGAGATCTTGAACCGCCAGTTGATGGTCGTAGGATTTCGTTAGATGAATCGTTTCGATCAACTTCTTTGCTCCGTCAGATTAATCCACTTTTAAAACTGCCAGGAACGCTTCCTGTGGAATTTCGACTTTACCGAGTTGCTTCATGCGCTTTTTACCCTCTTTCTGTTTCTCCAACAGTTTGCGTTTCCGGGTGATATCGCCGCCGTAACATTTGGCCGTGACGTTCTTCCGTATCGGACGAATGGTTTCACGGGCGATGATTTTGCTGCCAATCGCCGATTGAATGACAACTTCAAATAGTTGCCGCGGGATAAGCTCCTTGAGCTTCTGGCATATTTTGCGCCCCCACTCGTAGCCCTTGCTTCTATGCACGATGACCGACAGCGCATCGACCGTCTCTTTATTGATCAGAATATCCAGTTTGATCAGATCGCCCTGCTGGTAATCCGAAAATTCATAATCGAACGAGGCGTAGCCTTTGCTGACCGATTTCAAGCGATCGTAAAAATCATAGATGATTTCCGCCAGGGGGAATTCATAATGCAAATCGGCGCGAGTGGGATCGATGTAATCGGTGTTTTTGTAGATACCCCGGCGCTCCTGGGCGATTTTCATAATGTTGCCAATGAATTCGATGGGCGTCAAAATACTGGCTTTGACATAAGGCTCTTCGATAAAGGCAATATTGCCGGTGGGTGGCAGCTTGACCGGGTTGTCGACCATTACCACTTCGCCATTGGTTTTGGTGACCCGAAAGGCCACACTGGGCAGCGTGGTTACCAGATTGAGATTGTATTCTCGTTCCAATCGCTCCTGGACGATCTCCATGTGCAGCAATCCCAGAAACCCACAACGAAAACCAAATCCCAGCGCAACCGAATCCTCGGGTTCATAAACCAGAGCCGCATCGTTCAATTTCAATCGATCCAGCGCATCCCGGAGGTTTTCATAATCTTCATTTTCGGCGGGAAAAAGGCTGCTGAACACCATGGGCTTGGCTTCGCGATAGCCAGGCAGCGGCTGCGGTGCGGGATTCTCCACGGAGGTGATGGTATCGCCGACTTTGGTGTCTTTGACCTCTTTGGCGCCAGCGATCACATAGCCAACCTCGCCCACCGTCAATCGCTGCCGGGGGATGTTTTTTAATTGCAGAATGCCCACTTCATCCACTTCATAGGTGGTGTCGTGCGAAAAGAACTTAATCGGCATGCCAGTTTTGATTTCACCCTGAAATACCCGGATGTAGGCAATCGCGCCACGATAGCTATTGAACATGGAATCGAAAATGAGCGCTTGCAATGGCGCCTGCGGGTCGCCCTGGGGCGGCGGAACTCGCTGCACTATCGCTTCCAGAATGTCAGCAATGCCGGTGCCCATTCGGGCGCTGCAGAGCAAAATCTCATCTTCTCGAACGCCCATAATTTCCATCAATTGTTGTTTAACCAGATCGACCCGGGCGTTTTTTAAATCGATCTTGTTAATGACCGGAATAATTTCCAGATTATTCTCCAGCGCCAGATAGAGATTGCTGATGGTTTGGGCTTCGACTCCCTGTGACGCGTCGACCACCAGAATTGCCCCCTCGCACGCGGCCAGGCTTCGCGAGACTTCATACGAGAAATCGACATGGCCTGGGGTATCAATCAGGTTCAGTATGTAATCGTTCCCATCGCGGCTGCGATAGTTCATGGTGATCGCGTGCGCTTTGATGGTAATGCCACGCTCTCGCTCCAGATCCATGCTGTCAAGAATCTGGTCGACCATCTCCTCTTTGCGGAAGGTGCCGGTCACCTCCAGCAGGCGATCAGCCAGGGTCGATTTGCCATGGTCAATGTGGGCAATGATCGAAAAATTTCGAATGAAATTGGTTGACATAAATGACCGACCTAAAAAATATCCGTATTCAAAAACAAAACTCCCAAAAATATGAAATTTTTAGTTAGAATGCAATATAAAAATCGAGCGGCTGGTAAAACCTCACTTATGAGCGGACAGAGCTACTGACCGGTTGCTTGACTTTTTGAAATTTTGGAAGCATTCCATTTTTAAGCGACCGCTCAGTCCACCTATAACTGATTTTTTGCAGTGGCTGGTAATACCTGGCCGATAGATGCGGCTACGGTTCAAAAACCAGACCCGGCCGATCCAACCAACGCCTGGCATTAACTCGCTAATCGGGATGATACGTAGCTGCAGGAATCAGCAGGAGAAAAGATAACGATCCCACTCGAAAAAGGCATCGGCCGTTGAACTCGATTCGGGCACGGGACGAAAAGGAAAGCCACGCAACGTGGCCAATTCGGCGATGGGTAAGCCAGGCCAGTGGCCAATAGCTGTACTGCATCAACGGCTGCCAATGTTCTGTTCGATTTTTTGGATGGATGCGCGCAACCGACGGCGCACATCATCAGGCAGCGAGGATTCCTGCAACTGCTTCAGTGCCTGGAGGGCAGTGGTGGTTTTGAATTGTCCAAGAATATCAATGGCTTTTTTTTGAATGAGGGGATCGCCATCGGACAGAAGCGCGATCATGCTGGCTTCTACCTCGGCATGGCCGGCACCAATTTCTCGGAGCACGGATAGCGCGTTCGAGCGGGTGACGGCCGGCAGGTTCGGGCTCATGGCGAATTGCAAAACCAGGGGAATGGCACGCTCATCTTTGATGCGACTGAGGCAGTGGAAGGCAGCCGTGCGCACGACATCCTGACGCGATTCCACCTCCAAAAAGCCTTTGATCACCTCGAAGCTGCTATCGTCAGGAACGTTCGCCAGGGCATACAATGCATCGGCCACGACATTATAGCTGGAGTCATTCCGGGCCAGTGCTCGAAACAAGGCATTGGAGTTGACATCATAATAGTAGCTCAGCGCCAGGATCGCTGCCGATCGTACCTGAGACTTTGGGTCATGACAGGCCTGGCGCAGCACCTCTTTTGTCTCCGGACGATGAAAATCGATCAACGCAAAGGCGGCCTGTTGGCGAACTGCCCAATAGGGATCGTTGCTGAGTGCTGCTTCCAATCCGCAAATGGTGGCCAGCGTATCGAAGGTCGCACCTGGCAGGTGCTCAATGGCTGTCAGTCGCCCGGCGACGTTTGAAGCATTTTGCAATTGGTAGAGCCATTCGTCCTGCGATTTGAAGCATTTGAGCTCCTTTAACAAATAGTTTTCGGGATCAAACTGAATCATCACCGGATGGCTATCGCAGGCGAATCTGAAGGTATCGCTGCGGGAATGAAGCCATATCTGATGCCGGAGTCGTTCCTTGGGGGTAACAATTTCCACAGTTGCTGGCATTCGAAAAACTAACGGCACCAGGCCCAACGAATCGGTTTGTGTCTGTTCGACCAGCAGCAGCACTTCTCTGGTATCGGCCAGCCAGCGCGAATGCAGGGTCAATTGCGGATGGCCGCCGCGATAGAGCCATTCCTCAAAGAACCAATCCAGGTTTTGTCGGCTCACCTCGGTGACCACCTGTTGAAAATCGGTGGTAGTGGCCACATCGAAAGCATACCGCTGGAGATAGGTCTTCAGGCTTTGGAAGAAAAGCGAGTCGCCAATAACCTGGCGCAACATGTGCAATACCAGTGCGGCTTTCTGGTAGGTGAGATGATTGAAAAGATCATCCGGATGCAGAAACGCATCGTAGACGATTGGCTGATGAAACTTCACATCCACCAGTTCGAAATAGGTCTTTTGCAGATCATAGATCGCTTTCTGGGCATCGGCGAGGCTTCGGCCAAATTCCTGATAAAGAATTTCAGCATAGGTGGCAAACCCCTCATTGAGCCAGAGATGCATCCATGACCGGCAGGTTACCAGATTGCCGAACCATTGATGCGCCAATTCGTGAGCCACCAGCTCATCGCTGTCTTGATCCAGATACGCGCGGCGATCATGAATTGTGTTATCATTGAGAGTAGTGGCGCTGGTATGTTCCATTCCGCCAGCTTGATAGTCGGCAACCACGATCTGCGCATATTTATCCCAGGGATAGGGGTAACCAAATAATTTCTCAAACAGACTCAGCATTCTGGGCGTTTGAGCAAAGGAGTTGGCGGCATTCACGGAGTCCTGGGAATAGACATAATATTGCAATGGTGTCTGGCCGATATGATCTCGGATTTCCGTGTACTGGCCGGCGGTCACGCAGATCAGGTAGGTGGAATGGGGCTGGTTCTGCTGCCAATGATAGGTTTTGGTGTGCAGTTTTTGATCATGATCGGTGCGCACCAACCAGCCATTGGATAGAAGGAAAAAATTTTCGGGTACGGTGGCAATTACTTCGCTGGTGACTTTGTCATCAGGTTCATCATAGCAGGGAAACCAGTGGCGGGCAGCAATTGGTTCCGAGTGCGTATAGATCTGATAGGGCAACCGCGGCCGTTCGTTGCTTGGCGCATTGAAATATACTCCGGCAGCGGGACGGGTGAAATAGGAGATCACTACGGTGACGGTATCCGTTTTGTGAGCCGCATGATTCAAATGGATGGTAACTGTTTCCGAATCCGCTTCAAACGTCAATGGATGCTGATCTTTCCGCACTACCTGTTGAATAGCCATGTTTTTGGCGTGCAATTGAAAAGATCGCAGCGTATCGACCAGGGGCACCAGCGAGATGGTGGCTTCGCCAGAAAGCGACTTCTGCTCCTGATCGAACTCCAGAATCAGCTTGATGTGCTGGGTGTCGTAATTGCGCTCGAATCGCACTTTGTAGATCGGCGCGGAAGCAGCATTGACGGCTAAAGCCAGTACCAGGCAAGCTAAGACCCTCAAACGCTTCAGTCGGTTGCAGCAATTGACAATTGGTCGAATCATCAATGAAAGCTTCGTGGCTTGAATAGTCGATAACAAAAATCAAGCTCCAGGATGAGTTCCGAACGCGGGGCAATTCGGCGCCGGCTCATCGGGGAGATGTCCAGGTTTATTAAATCTTATTCCAAAGTTGTAGTTTTAACGAAGCGGGTAATGATCGGTTCCCCTTCGAGGATTGACCTCTGGTTCGGCCCAAAAACCATCCTGATCCCATCGGTTTCGATTGCGGAAAGGTTTGCCAGCAAAACCGCGGCGCAACTGGCTGAGGCGAAATCTGGGGGCGAGCAATGCGCTTTCCGATACCCATTGTTTTGGTCAGCAATTTTTATTGGCCGCAAGCCCACTGGAATCCTGATGGGGCTGCTAAGGCGCCATCAGCAGTTGTTGGCAGAAAAAAATAGCAACCAGCGCAGCAGGGCGTTGCGTTTGGTTGTCGCGCTTTCTGTTTACTTCCCGGCTGCGGCTGACTTTGGCTCTAAATGCAGAATATTGGTTTTTTTGATTTGCGTCATGGATGAATGGTACGCGACCACGCGATTTCTACCCTCGGCTTTGGCTTTATAGAGCGCCTGATCGGCAAATTCGAGCAACTCTTTCGCATTGGTAGAATCGGTGGGTAATGTGGCCAATCCCAACGAAATGGTCAAATTCTTATTTGGCTGATACTGCTCCTTAGGAAACGCTTTGACTTCAACCGTGCGGCGCAGTTTTTCGGCTACCTGGTCCGCGTGGTTCTTATCAATTTCTGGTAGCAAGATAACGAATTCCTCGCCCCCATAGCGGGCGACAATGTCGGCCTTACGGAGATTGGACTCCAAAATGGCGGCTACTTTTTTGAGCACTTCATCGCCCAGCAGATGGCCATTCAGATCGTTGTAGTATTTGAAATAGTCAATATCAACCATCATTACCGTCAATGGCCGATTGTACCGCTTTGCCCGTTGGACTTCGCGATCAAATCGTTGATTGAAATAGCGGCGGTTGTAGAGACCGGTGAGATCATCGGTAATGGATAATTCTTTGGTATGCTGGAACAGCAATGTCTTATCCAGCACCTTGGCGATTTCGAAACTGATCTTTTTGAACAGGTGAATCTCATTTTTGCTAAATGAGTTGGCCTTTTTTCGATGGAGCGTCAAAACCCCCAGCGGCCGGTTTTTGCCGAGCAGCAGAGGAATGGCCACAAACGCGCCGGCTTTCGGTTCGCCCTGGTAAAGCTGGTAGGCGTTATTCTGTTGAAGGTCCGGGAGATAGATGATCTCTTCCAGTTTTAGGACCTGGCCAAAAATATCTTCATTGAAATGATACGAAGCCGGCATCGCCGTACAGTCGGGTAGGCCGAAAGCTGCTTTCAGGTGCAGGGTTGCCAGAAGATCATCTAATAAAAATAGTCCAAAATGATCCACATGAAACGTTTTGTGAAACAGTTTTTTGATGAGCTTCAGTATCTCATCCAGGTCAAATGTCTTGCTTAGCGTCAGGCTTACCTGATACAGAGAGTAGAGTTCCAATAAGCGATCGTTGAGCGATTGGTTCAATGCCTCCATTTCAGAGTATTTTTTTTGCAGACCAAAAAGTTGTGTTTTTAATGAATCGAAGCTATCCGTCATGCTGCAACCATCTCCCCGTATGCTGATGTTATTATGAAGCGCGTTCCAGAATTCTATGGTTAATATTTAAATTTCGCTTTGATGGCAGGGGAGAAGCATTGGCATAGAGAGCAAGGCGAATACAATTACCCTCTCATAAGTGGCATCTTTTAGCCCACGACGGTGGTTGGGAGTTCATCGTGATTGCTCAGAATTGTCAAACGAAATCTCAAGCGGAGACTGAATCCGTTGCTCTGGCAACCACAAATGCTTTCAAATACTGCACCAACCGGCGATATTTCTCCTCCAGTTCTCGTTGCAATTGACTGCGGAAGGAGAAATTATAGAATGGCTCTCGATTCACATGATCCAAGCAAATTTTTAACGTGGCTTTGCTTTTTTGACATAGATAGGTGCTAAGCAGATGAAAATCATCATTCAGATCGATAACTATGTCATGCTGTGTTGCCAATACCCGCTGCCGTAAGTTTTTTTTCGGGAGCCCGAAATAATTGACATCGTTATCGGCAACAAATATTGTGCCATAGTTATCCTTGTGATCCATCAGGCTTTCGAAGTTTTTGCGCAGGACAAAATTAACTTTTGCATGGGGGAAACTGCTAATGAGTTGGGGAACAAATTTTCGGGCAAAACCAAAGTCTACCAACTGATGGGGCATAAAGACCAGTACCGAGCGCGCAGTCGCAAAGGTAGCGCAAATATCCACTACCCGATTGGACTTCGCCAGACGATTGCCGAGTTTCAGAATTCGAAGGATCAATTTATCCATGAGGCGATTCAACTTTCATAAATCTGAATGTCACATTTAAAACAGACTAATATAAGATATTTCCGACAATAATGCAACAGGAAATTTCGACTCTCAAATTTGGAACGAAGCCGACCAGGAGCAGTGGAAATGCAATTTAGTCAGACAGTATTGCAAAAAAGTCGTTCAATCGCCATTGGCCAGAGGGAGTTGGCTTTAGCAATCACGATATAAAATCAAAACTGTTGGCCATTGCCTGGAATAGACAGCGATTTACAGAGATGCTTCGAATTGAAGGTGCAGGGCATGCAAGCAATCGCTGGGTATTAAGTCCCACCCTGTGCCGATGGTATCCTGAAAATAGTACCTGGTGGAACTGAATTTAGCCGAAAGCCGGAATTGCGCGCCGAATTTCCATTGGACATTGGCATACCAGCGATTGCCCACCCCATAGAGCAGGCTATTGGTCATCATCGACGGCACATCATGCTCAAATTGATAGAGCCGGCTATCGTAGTCGTCGGTGTCAAAGAAAGTGAGTCGACTGTTGAAGGTTAAATTTTTAGTAACAGCTACAACTGCTTCTTGAAATAGCAGGATGCCGTGGCGTTTGGGGAATTGCTGCGTTAATGCGGCTTCATGGGGATCATAATTGATCCAGGTTGCTTCGATACGGCCACGAATTCGTAGTTGTGACCAGGGTTGGTATTCCAGTTGCCAGCGAGCGGTCATCTGGCGCCGCATCGCAATGATCTGGTGGTCTCGTTTCAGCTCATCCAGATAGCTAAGGCCATGATCACGTTGAGTTGCTTTGAGCTGCCAGTAAAAATTAAGTTTACGCCTGGATCGGTATTCCATCCGCAGCAGCAACTCCGTCCCACTGGCGGGTAACGGCATCAAATAGGTCGCCCAGGGAAACTTGAAATGATCAAAAGAGACTATAAGTTTTAGCGGCTTAATTGGTGACAATTGCAGCCCCATATAAATACCGCTCTCATTTTGAGGCTGATCACTCCTCTGGCTGTAACTTTTGCCATGCAAACTTTGAAAATTCCTGGTATAATGTCGCGCCATCAACGCCATTTCGATGGCCGGAGTCTCCCAAATGGCGCCAGCGATTAGGCCGAAACCATTATTTTGCGAGCGAGCAGACTCACCGAAGATCTGGACCACACCCAGATTGGCTGAAAAATCGACACCAACGATACCATTGCGGCTACCTCGAAAGTCAAACAGCGAGTGGGACTTGATCTCGGGCCGAATGGGTTGACTGTATCGGGAGCGATAGGCGGTTACTCCCAGGGAAAAATCCCGCACCGGCAGCAGGCCAACTCTGGCGCCGAACACGGTTTCGGTAAGCTGGTCTTTCTTGCTGAGTTCCGTCGGGTTGCGATGATAGCCTGAAGTGTAAAAATTTTTAATGCTGCCGTCGCTATTCAACAAGGCATCGAGACGCTGCTGTGAATAAAAAATGAAAATTTGATAAAATTTGAAGGAAAGTTGACCAGCACCTCCGTAAAGTGAAGCATTTTCGTCCACCAGCGTGTATTCCACCAACTGCCGGCTCTGCCCTTTGGCCGGCAACAGCGGCTGATAACCTGTTCCGTGATATATGGGATTGCCAAAAACCAGGCCGTGAGCAAACTCCAGCCGATAATTCCCCAGAATGAGACGATAGTTTTGGGCAGGATCGGCAAATTTGATAAATGCCAAACCCAAATCATTCCATCGCCGCTCGCCAGTGTCTTTTTCCAGGATCAACCCGGCGTTTAAACGATTGCGGAAACCGAGATCTATCCGGTTATAAACTTTAGGCGATGATGGATAATAGGTGCCCGTGCGCAGACCGACATTTTTTTCCAATTTTTCGATCATGCGGGTTTTCAGGGTGGCAGAGAAAGCATCAGGCGTTTCTACCGCTCGTACCACGACATAAGGCCGCAGCAGGGGAATAAGTTCGATGTTGAAGTGAGGAATTCGAGCCAGGTCCTCCAGATCTCTAAAGGGTCCCTTTCGGGCGCGATAGGCTACCAGGCGTTTGGCCATCGGTTCCGAAATCCAGGGCAGAACCAGCAACTGCTCTTCGGTTGCCTGATTGAGATCGATGGGGTGTCTCTCGAACTCGGCTAATAGTTCCAACACCTCCGAAGCTTCCTCAAATTCTTCCGTTCGCTCCAGAAACCAGTCCAGGTCGGATTGCTGCGAAAAAAGGCTGGAGGTGAAATTGAGCCCGATCAATACCAATAACCAATACCGCAGTGGCATGAATCGCTCCTAATCCGAAATAGTAAAATCAAAAAGTAATGGTTTCCATTGCTTGGGGCTAATGGCGTTAACGTTCGTTAGCGTCTCTAATTCCATAAATGGGCTGCTCATCCGGCGATGCCGAACGATGCGTTGGTTCCGGAGCCGGCTGAGTCCTGAAATTTGTCAGAGTTCCGGTTCACCTGTCCGATTAATATTGATCTTCGCAAGTGGTTCGTGGTTCGGATTTGGCGTTATTGGGAGGCCTGGCCAGAGTACTTTGCTGCTTTTTCACCGGAAATTGAATCGAGAAATAATGCGTTAGACCAAGATCAGCATGGGTGGCGATGGCATAATCGATTTCCACCACCGAAAGCAACAACCCAAAACCGGCGGAAAATTGGGTCGGAGCGGTAGAAAATCCGCTGCGAAGTGCAATTCGTTGGAATAGATAATATTCGATGCCCGCACGAAGCTCCATTGGAAATGTCGTCTCCTTGAAAAAATCCAGGTTGAAAATCGCGGGAGCAATTGGCTGATAGCTAAATCCCATAGCAAGAGTTTGGGGTAAGGGCTTCGAACCCGAACTGAGATTAGAACGAGTGATGTTGCCAGCACAGAACCCCCATTGGAAGTTGGAAGTGACTTTTAACAGCCACCCGGCATCCAGGACGATCGAAAAATCTGAACCATAGCGATCAATCTGGAGTTTCATATAATGCAGATTGCAGCCCCAGTAGAATTTTGAGCCGATCGAGCGGTTGTAGGACAGCAGGAGCGATTGTTCACGATAGGTCTCATTACCAAAGTTAATCATTCCCGCGCCAAAGTAGCCGATGGGCGTTGGGACCACTGCTGAAAATGAGGCGTGGGCAAGCTCCTTCATGCCAAAGAGGTTGGTATAAAAGAAAACGGCTGAGGGGTAGCCGGCTTGCGCCAGGCCGCTGCAGTTGCTAAAAATCGCATCGGGAGTATTGGCCCGGCCGACGTAGGCTTTGCCCAGGGCATGATAGCGCGCAGCACAACCGTTCAACTCAAAACTGGCAAGGCAGGCTTGTGCCAGAACAAGACAACCGATGAGTGGCGTGAGCAGGCATGGCTTGAGCCAGAACGTAACAACTATTTGCTTGCTTCTTTCCGTTAAAATTCGTAAGTTTGACAAAAAGAATAGTGGATGAATGGCAACCTTCCGTTGGAGGACATAAATGATAGCAAAGAGGCCTGGTACCGTTCGCAGCGAGGGCAATTTCCAGCGTGTCATGGCTATTATCGCTCTTGCATGTTGTTATTGGTTCGGATTGATCCATCTTCCAGTCGTCAGTGCGCAAACGATTCGAGCAACCGTTGATTTAGAATTAAATGCGCTGCCAGATGAAAAGCGCGAAAAACTCAGCAATTTTAAAAATGTCCTGGAAGATTATCTGAATAATTACAAATGGACCAATGATGAGTTCATTGGTGAAATCAAGGTTAGCTTGAATATGCTGTTACAGGATATCAGCGTCAGCTATGAAGACCGATACAAGGTGCAATTGCTGATTTCGAACAATTCGGATGTCCAGTATTCCGATAAGCGCTGCCGGATGGAATATCAGAAAGGCGAAATACCGGTTCATTCCGAGAATAATTGGGATTCCCTCACCAGTCTGCTGGATTTTTATGTAAATATCATTATCGGCGAGGAGATGGACAAATTTGGTCACCTGTTAGGCAATTCCTATTTTGAAAAAGCCAAGCTTATTGCCGAGCAAGCTCGGTTTGGCATGGGGCAGTTCATCGAAGGCTGGGACATCCGGGTTGAGTTAATTCATGATCTGGTGAGTGATAAGACCAAAAAGTATCGCGAGATGAAAGATTTCTATTTCTACGGTCTATATTTTGCCAAAGAAGACCCCGCCAAAGCCAGAACTTACTGCAAAGAAGCCATCAATATGCTCGAAGAAATCAAGAAGCAGGAAAATCCAAAGTTCAAGCGAGTTGACAATTTCCTCCAAGCACATTATATTGAGATCGTAGAACTGTTTAAGAATTCTCCTGATCGGGACATCTTTCGCAAATTGATCCAACTGGATCCCAATCGGGAGAACATTTATAAAGAACTGCTGTAATATCTGGATTGCCAGAAACCTGCTGGCGACTCCAGTCGATGAATAGCAAAAACCGATTAATCGCCTGTTTTAAAAATAAAGCTAAAACTGGTTGGCAGAGCATTGCCCCAGGCGTCGCTGCAGGTAGTATCAATCGTTACTGTGTAGAAAGTATTCGCCTCTAATCGCGTCGTGCCTGTGTATTGAAATCGACTGAGATCACTCCATTGAAAATTCCACCCCGATGCCAGCGGCGAAATGGAAAAGGCCTGCTGGGCTGATATTTGATTCATTAGTGTGTTGAAGGTAATCGTAATCGGTGTCGAGCGGCTGACGGCCGTGGCGCCATTAACCGGATAAGAAGAGGTGATCATTAACGGTTCGGTTTTGAAGGAGATATTCATTTTGCTGGATAAGGGTGTTCCATAGATATCGGTTGCGGCAGGATCGATGGCGATCTGGTACTGCGTATTACTGGCCAGATAGCTGCCAGGTTGAAAAATCAGCCGTTTCGAATCCAACCATTTGAAGCTGCCCAATTTGGTCGGGTAAATTACGAAGTGTTGTTCCACGCTTTGCCGGTTCATAGCAGAATTGAAATAGAAGTAAATGGCAGTTTGCGGGGAAACGAAAGTCGCACCATTCTGGGGCACGGTGTTGGTAATTTTCGCCGCCTCGGTTTCAAAATTTATCCAGTAATCGAACGTTAGGTTTTCGCCATAGATCGTTTGGGCATTTTTATTGAGCACCGCCTGATACCAGAAACTGGAAACATATTGATCATCTGGCTGAAACGACATGATGCTCTTACCATTGCTAATGGCCCAGGAAAAATGTCCCGGAACACCTGGCTGGAGCTCAAAATTGGCCTCTACCGAGGATTGATTCATGAGAAAATTAAACTCAATTTGAACCGCGGCGGTCAAAGGAAAGTCAGTGGCATTGTTGAGTGGAAACGTCGTCGCAATCTGTTCCGGAATCGGTTTCAAATACACATCCGGAACCGCGGTAATGCGATTGGGGTAGACCACGATATTGGTCAACACCTGCCGACCGTAATTGGGGGCGCTAATCCGCAGATTATAGGTGCCGGCAGTAACTCGATGGAATTTGTAGTAGCCCGTTGAGTCGCAGGTAGTTGATTGCATTGGAACGCCCTGCACCAGCTCGATCTGCGCCAGGGCAGTGCTGGGTTTTATAACACCAACAATTTGTCCTGGTTGAAGTTCTGGTGAGTACGGCTGTTCTTCGGTGCAGCCGATGATAGCTATCAACCCTAAGCATAGCCACATCTGCCAATGTCTGAGGGATCTCATGATTTACCTCTCCCATGTGTTGACCACCTTCGCTATGGAACGAAGATAATTAAATAATATTTTTAATAAATGTCAAGTGCTTTTTGGTGGCTGATAAATTTTGCTTGCTATTTTAAAATAAATATGCTAAAATAACATTGAATTTCACCCGGTTATTTCAAGGCTGAGTGCAAAATTATCCTGGTGACCAAAGAGAACTCATACGAATTTGATCAGAAAATTATCCGTAATCGCCACCTATCTGACATCGCTCATTATGGGCGGTGTCCTCGTGCTGCTACTGCTCTGGAGTCATAGCCAGGCTCAAACCGCGCTTTCGAATGACTGGAGAGATTTGATCGTCGGCGAATTGTTTGGGCGGGTAGATCCTGATGATGTGGAGGAATTGATTCGGCAAAATTATTATCCGGCAGTTCCAAATGAGAGTGGGATTGAACTGGAACGCGTTTCCAGATCGGCGAGCGAGCTCGTCTTTCGCATCAAATATCCGACCGAAATGGAATCGAATCGCCCGGCGCGCATCATTTTCCGTTTTTTTGAATCAGAACAGCGCCTGATCGCGGCGATCATTACCGATGAGGTGGATTTTGCTATCACCGAAAGCGATGACGCCGCTGAAGAGGTGGACCGATCCACCACTTCGGTGAGCGTTTCTTTTCGGTATAAACCCACCAATTCGGTGAAGCTATTGGCTTATAACAATCAGCATCCGCTGCTCAAGAATGCCATCCTGCGAAAGTCTCTGAGCTACGCGCTCAATCGAAGTTATATGTTTGATCGGATCTTAAAAGGTCGCGCTTTTGCCGCCGATGGCCCCTTCTCCCAGGAATCGCCGCAACACCTCACCGGTCTCGAAGAATATAAATTCAATCCGAGAAAAGCGCTGCAACTGCTCCTGAACGATAATTGGCGGGATACCAACGGGGACGGGATTCTGGATAAAAATGACACGCCGTTTCGAATATCGCTGATCTATGAGAAGGGGGCATTGCTGGATGAGCATCTGGTTTCGGGCATAAAAATCGATTGGAACAAACTGGGGATTGATGTGATCAGGCTTCCGCTACCGAAAAGCGAGATCAAGCGACGATTGGCATCGCGCAATTATGATGTGGTGCTCATGAATTATCAATTTGACGAGACGATCGAAAGTTTGGAGGCGTTTTTTCATTCTGCCAGCAAAGAAAATTTTGTGGGTTATCGCAATCGTACCTTTGATCGCTATGTGGCTCTTTATAAAGTCGCTCAGGATCCGATGTCCCGCAAAATGCTATTTCAAGCGTTGCAGCACGAGATCAACAAAGATAATCCCGTCGCGTTCTTATTCTTTTTATGGCTCGAGCGGTATTTTGTCAATCGCAATAAATTTGCCGTTTTTCAGGACAGCGCGGGACGACTGCTGCCATTTACGGAGTGGAAGATCAATCGAAAATAAATCGTCGCGCTATGGCAAAAGAGCGAATAAAAATCAAGCATCGCTTCATTACCAAGTTGCTAATATCCCATATCCTATTAGCGTCCATTCCAATTATGATCACCGCCACAGTGTTAATTCGCACGGTTCAGAACGCGGTTGAGGAGGTGGTCAATCATCGTAATCTGGAATTGGCACGTCATCTGGCGACCAGTTTGGAAATGACCGTTGCCAATGCCCGGCAGATTCTGGAATTCAATGCATCCAATGTTTTTAGCACCTTGAAAACTCGCCTGGCGCAGGATTTATTTTTGAATACGTTGGTAAGCGATTTCCCAATTTTTCGGGACTTCAAATATTTGAATGACTCAGGGCAGGTGGTGCTATCGACTTTCCCCGTTGACCGCCGCGATCAATATCGACAGCAGCCATTTATCAGTCAGGTGCTAACGGGCACGGTCTATCAATCCGAGGTTTATTTGTACGATGATCGATTACCGGTGATCCGAATGGCGGCGCCGGTGCGTTCATACAATCAGATCGAGGGGTTGTTGCTTACCGAAGTGAACTTGAAAGAGATGTGGGAACTGGTGGAAAAGGGGGTCGTCGGCACATCGGGGCAGGCATTTGTATTTGACAAAAATGGGCGCTATCTGGCTCACTCAGAGCCGAAGATGGTCTATCTCAAGCAGACTTTTGCTGAAGAAGAAATTTATAATGATATTAAGAGCGATAGCAGTGGCTGGCGTATTTATGTCACTCACGATCGGAAAAAAATGATCGCCTCGTTTGTGATTCTGCCGCGGCTGAATTGGGGCGTGGTCATCCAGCAGCCGGTGCAGGAGGCGTTTGCCGTTGCCGATAAAATGCGCATGCAAACGCTCGGATTCGTTGGCATTAGCATCTTTCTCTCGTCGGTGATTGCTTTTATTTATACTCGCTGGATCGTGACCCCAGTAAACCAGTTGGTGTCGGGGATGGAACGATTCTCTGCCGGTGACCTGCAGTATCGGATTCCATCGCTTGGGATGGATGAAATTTCGAAATTGGCCGAGCGATTCAATGAAATGGCGGAGAAGTTGATCCAATTTCAGGAAAAGGTGAAAAAAAGTGAACGCCTGGAAACGCTCAATCGGATGGCCGCGGTTTTCTCGCATGAAATCAAAAATCCGCTGAATGCAATGGTCGTCAATATGCGCATCATCGAGCGGGAGCTGTCCAAATCAGCTCCCAACGTCACCAAACTGCAGCATTATCTGAGCATCGTGGCCGCGGAAATCAGACGGGTGGATGATCTGGTGAATCATTTCTTGATGTTGGGCCATCCCCCCAAGCCCAAAAAGTTACTGGTCGTCATTTCGAAGGTATTGGATGATCTGATTCTCAGTCAGCAGGCAGAGGCGCTGCAATCAGGAGTTCGGATTCATCGCCGATATGCAACAACGGATCAGGCTATTTCTGCGGATGAAAAGCAATTGCGCCAGGTTTTTCTGAACATTTTGATCAATGCCCTTCAAGCTATGCCGGGGGGCGGTGTGCTAACGATTGGGATGGATTCGCAGCGGGATCGGGAACAAAGGGAGTGGCTGGTGGTCTATTTTCGTGATACGGGCAAAGGGATTCCCCGGGAGCAACTCCATCGCATTTTTGATTTTTACTATTCTTCGAAACAGGGGGGTACCGGCCTGGGGCTATCGATTGCTCAGCAAATCGTTGAGGAGCATGGTGGCCGGATCGAGGTCGAAAGCGAAGTGGGCGTTGGGAGTATTTTTTCAGTTTTTTTGCCGTGTGACCAAAAAAATAGCATCCAATAATAAAAAAGTAAAAAAACTCCCAGCAATCGCTTGACTTCTGCTGATTTATTTAGTATATTAAAATGGCCGGGAGCTGATAGAAATTGAGGGGGCTACGCTAAATAGCTACTGCCAGTTAATCATCGTTGCCATCACGCGTAAATGGTACGCGGCGGCGATAAAAACCGGCATAAATGATGAATAGGCAAAGATTGTGACCGAAAATTTATTTTCAGTCCATTGAGATGATTGCGTGGGATAGAAAAATTTTTTAGAAAGGAACTTTCAAAAAAAGCGTGAGTATATAATCGGAACGTAAAAATAGGTGGAAGCTATAACTACGCCCGATTGGCACTGCAATCCGCAGCGGCGGTCGGTTTTTAAAAAGAATAAGGGTGGCCATTTTGATTAATCGATGATGGAGGTCGCTCGGTACGATAATTTGATGAGCCAATTGGAACTATATTGCTTTTGGGGTTTTCCCCACTTCAACATTGAATTACAATTGGGTTATTATGAAAATATAAAGGGAGAGAAAGGATGTGATTTTCTATGATCAAAGTGATAGTGGGAGAAAACGAGTCCATTGAACGTGCTATCACTCGATTCAAAAAGAAGTGTCAGCAAGCCGGAGTCTTGCGCGACTATCGAAAAAATAGCTACTTTTTGAAGCCAAGCCAGCGAAAGCGGCTGAAGCACGAGAAAGCGGTTCGACGACAGATGAAATTCATCGAACGAGTCTGATTGTTCATATTCGGAAAAAAGCTGGAATCAATATTTCTAAAATTAATGTTTCGGCTACAACTGTGTGGAGGGTATAAACCCCATGGGGCAAATTCCCATGGCGGTACTCCGCTATTTTTAACTTCGATATTCCATCCGGATAAATTTCATTTCCTAAGAGGGATGGCTTGGTTATTTGGGTTGCTACTATTTTGGTTGCTAATTGCTGAAGGCAAAAATATTTTTCTGTATGTTTGAAGGGTGGGGTGTATACTAATTGAGATATGAAATAGTTGGAAATAGTATGGCTAAGAAGAAGAAAGTGGTCAGTTCACGCACCAAACAATCTATCGAAAAATATTTAGAAGAAATTGGTGGTTTTTCTCCCTTACGGCCCGAAGAAGAGATCGATCTGGCGCGACGTATTCGCAAAGGCGATGAAATTGCGCTGGATAAGCTGGTCAAAGCCAATTTGCGGTTTGTAATTAGCGTCGCGAAGGAATATCAGGGTCAGGGATTACCATTGCAGGATCTTATCAGCGAAGGCAATTTGGGTCTAATTAAAGCAGCGCAGCGCTTCGACGAAACACGCGGCTTTAAATTCATTTCCTATGCGGTGTGGTGGATTCGCCAGTCCATTTTGCAAGCTCTGGCGGAGCAGTCGCGCGTTGTGCGTTTGCCATTGAACCGAGTTGGGGCGATCAATAAAATCGGCCGGGCATTGGAGTCGCTGGAAAAAACCTTTGGCCGAGAGCCCAGCATGGATGAAGTGGCTTCCAAAATGGAGATGTCAACCTATGAAGTCGCTGACGTGTTGAAAACATCGGCCCGGCACCTGTCCCTGGATGAGCCGTTCAAAGAAGAAGACGGCAACAGTTTGTTGGATGTGATCGAGAGCGATCGCTATAGCCCTCCCGATAGCACGCTTATGAAAGAATCGCTGCAGGTGGAGATCGATAAAATTTTATCGACGCTGAAACCCCGCGAAGCTGAAATCATCCGCCTGTATTTCGGTCTCGAAGGCGATCGGCCGTTGACGCTGGAGGAGATTGGGGAGCATTTCCGGTTGACGCGAGAACGGGTGCGCCAGATCAAAGAAAAAGCGTTGCGGCGACTGCGGCATCGCTCCCGGCTCGAGCCCCTGCGCAAATATCTGGGATAATGATATCCTTCGAAGTTCATCCGCCTGTGGCAATATGGCCACAGGCGTTTTTTTTTTCTTCATATCAAAATCTTGAAATCACAACTACTGTACCAAAAAAGCTGCAACTTTTCAGCGCCAATCCGTTAAATAGAGTGGCAATAAAATCCACTTTTGTAATATATTAGGCAATGGCATAATAGGCGTATGAATATTCAACCCAAGGATGACCTGCTTGCCAGATTGGTGAAATTTAGTGAAGAAATCCTGGCATTTCAGAATACCGAATCACTCGCTAATTATATTACCGCTGCGTGTTGCCAGCTCATTGGTTGCCAGCAAGCCTCGTTGATGATGTTCGATCTCCAGAGCCGACAGTTGGAACTGATGAAGGTTCAGGGCTTCAAAGCTCGAAGCTACACTGCTCCCCGTATCGAATTGGCGGAACAAGTCGGGTCCTGGATTTATGAAGGCGGCGAAGTATTCGCGATCAGCGAAGCGGGCAAAAATCGGTTTCTCATTGTGTTCGATGACGAGGAGAAGAAATATTTTGATTGTGAACTCCGCATTCCGGTATTGGTAAGCGGTCGATTCGTCTGTGTCCTGAATATCGGCAAGAAAGCGACGGGTGAAGAGTATTCCAATGGCGATATCACCCGGCTGCGGCTGGTGGTTAATATGGCCAGTCTGGCGCTGGAACGCTTGCTAATTTGCCAGGGTTCTCCTGTCGCAAAACAGCCGCTCCCAATTGACGCCTCACTGGCGCCGCTAAAGCCAACTGCCATTAAACAGCGGTTGCATAATGACATGATCATTGGTCATTCGCTGGCCATGCAACGGATTCATGACTTGATCGAGCGTGTGGCGCCCAGTGACGTGACCGTGCTCATTACGGGCGACAGCGGTACGGGCAAAGAGTTGGTGGCCCGAGCGATCCATAAAAGAAGCTTGCGCCGTGGCAAATCATTTGTGGCGTTGAATTGTGCTGCCTTGCCTGAAAATCTCATCGAGAGCGAGTTGTTTGGGCATGAAAAAGGAGCGTTTACTGGCGCGTACTGTCAGAAAAAAGGCCGCTTTGAGTATGCCAATGGTGGGACGCTGTTTTTGGATGAGATCGGCGATATGTGTCCGCTGACGCAGGCCAAACTGCTGCGGGTGTTGCAAGAAGGCAGTTTTCAACGTCTGGGCGGCAATGCCACCATATCAGTGGATGTTCGAGTGATCGCGGCCACGAATAAAAATCTTGCCGAAGCCATGCAGCGGGGACGGTTTCGCGAGGACCTCTATTATCGCCTCAATGTGGTTCAGATCCATATTCCGCCGCTACGAACGCACCCGGAGGATATTCCGCTCCTGGCTGAGTATTTTTTCCAGAAGTATAATGAATGTTATGGCAAAAACATCCGGCGCATCGCCGCCAGCACCCTGGAGCAACTATCGTGCTATGATTTTCCCGGCAATGTTCGCGAATTGCAGAACATCATCGAGCGAGCGGTGATTATGGAGCAGGGCGATGAATTGAGGATCGATTTTTTGCCACCGTCATCCTTTGTTCTCGCCCGGCGGCCAATGAATGATGAATCCCCGGAGACATTGGAGTCGCTGGAAAAGGAATACATCAAAAAAGTGATGCTTCAGGTAAATTTCAATAAATCCCACGCGGCACGCATCCTCGGCATTGCCCGCAAAACCCTGCGCGAAAAAATGCAACGATATGGAATGTAGCTGGTACTAAATGTTCCAGCGGTGGGGGAAAGGTATCACTTTCGATTTCCATCTTCGGTTTCAACCGTCCAGGCCGGTAACTTCAGTGCAGGTTAAGCTCCTATCTAATAGATCAGTTATGTTACATCGACTTATTCGTTGCCGCAGGTCGCGGTTGTGGCACAATGCTTGCCTGATACCATAGCGAATAAACGGCAACACGAAACATGGATGATAGATGGAGGATACAATCATGAAAACACGATCGAGCTTTGTAGTTGGGTTGGTTCTGGCCATGTGGGCCATGACGTTCGTCGGTGGCGCGGTAATGGCAAGTGAGCCCCTGGTGTCTGATTATGATCAATACCTGATCAATGCGCTCAAGGATGAAAATGTAGGCATTCGCACCAGTGCGGCGCAATTGCTGGGCGAAAGGAAAACCGAAGCTGCGGTTAAACCGCTGGTGAAGATGCTTAAAGCTGAAAAGAGCTATGCCGCCCGCATTGTCGCCGCCACGGCCCTGTATCAGATTGGTGATGAGAAAGCGTTGCCATTTTTGAAAGAGGCGGCCAAAAAGGATAAAAACCTGACCGTGCGCCATGTCGCCGCCGGAATTGTCAAAAATATGCAAGACAAGCAAGTTGCGCAGAAGTGATCGCAGGCTCAAATGCTCCTGCTGGATGAACCCGGTTCTCAAACCCATTCGTCAAAATGATCCAGCAGGAGCGGCTGCGCTAGTTATTATTCGAGCTGTTGCAACCCGTCAGTGCCAGATTCCTCGTTTAGCTGCAAGCGCTTCGGCTCGAGGCCGCGCTGCGAGCGCAGCGCATCAATTTCACGCAACGGTTTTTCCAGTTGACGACGACGAACCGTCGTCAGATTTTCATATTCTTTCTGGGCCTCACCAATCCGCTTCCCCAGTTGTTCCATTCGCTGCATAAACTCTTGCCATTGCTTTTTGAAAGAGCCAAATAATGACAGCATTTCATTGGAAGTTTGCTCCAGCGCAAAGTTGTCTACCGCCTGTCGGATGACGGCCAGAATAGCATAGAGCGTTAAGGGCGAGCAAAAGACTACCCGGTTTTTCAGCGCTTCATCCAGGATAAAGCGGTCGTGCTCGTGGATGAATGAATAGATCTGTTCGTTGGGTATAAATAGCAGCACATAGTCAACTGTGTTCTGTTCGGGATTGATATAATCGCGGGTGGCGACTTCGCTGATTTTGGCGCGAACGTCGCGCAGAAATAGGCTCCGATGGCGCTCTTTTTCCAACTCGTTGGAGGCCGCCAGATATTTCAGATAGTTTTCCAGTGGAAATTTGACATCCATATTCACCGTGAGATTTCGCGGCAACAGGAAGGTGAAATCCGGTCGGGAGCGAGTGCCATCGATCTGCTTTTGTTTGAGATAGTTGACGTTTTCGATGAATCCGGCCAGGCGCAGCACATCCTCTGCCATGCGCTCGCCCCATTGCCCTCGCACGCGGGTGCTCACCAGCGCTTCGCGGAGTTTGTTCGTGGTTTCGATGAGCGCGGTGGTCTGTTCGCTGGTGGCTTTTAACTGATGGCTCAGTGACCCAAACTTTTCGGCCCGGTCCTTTTCCAGCGCCTTCATCAGTTGCGCAACGCCTTCCAATTCCTCAGTCATCCGTTGCAATTGCAGATCGATCAGCCGCTTTTTCTGATCCAATTCTTTGCTGCTCAATTCCCGTTCGGCCTCGAGCTTGGCGCGGGCCAATTTCAAAAACTCTTCGGTGGACCTCGAGAGAGCGTTGAGCGATAGACTGCCGAAACTGGCTTTGAGCTGATCCAGAATGGCATCGATATTGGCGCGACGCTGGAGTTCGCTTTCCTGGAATAGTTCAACTGCCAGGTCCCGAGCGCTTTTGGCTTGAATCAGTCGCAGCGCGAAGGCCACCACCATGGCGATGATGAATCCGGCCAGGAAGGCGCCCAGGATGATAACGTAGTTCATAATCAAATCCTCACCAGACGATGGATGTGCCAATAGACAGGATCAACCGGGCACCACCGTGACGTCGAGCCGCGGCTGCCTGTCGCCAATTGAAAATAGCTTGGTAGATTGGGCTATGGCATTGCGGTTGAATTTGCCTTTTGCAACATGGCAGCAGCGAGGGCGTTGCCCTTGCGGATAATTTCCTCCTCATCAAAACGCACCAGCCGACCGTTTTGCACCACGATTTCGCCATTGACGATGGTGGTATCAACTTCGTGATTGATGCCGGAGAAGATCAGCGCGGCCAACGGGTCCGATAGCGCACCGGTATATTCTAATTTTTTCAAGTCAAAAATGGCAATATCCGCGGCTTTGCCAATTTCCAGCGAGCCAATGTCGTTGCGACCCAGCAAGCGCGCCGATCCCAGCGTGGCCATTTCCAATACCTGTTCTGCGGACATCGCATCGGCGCCGTAGCGAACCCGATGAAGCAACAACGCCTGGCGCATTTCTCCCACCATGTCCGAGCTGTCATTCGAGGCCGAGCCATCAACCGCCAGGCCGACGGGAATTCCCAATCGCAGCATCTCCGGCACCCGGGCAAATCCCGACCCCAGTCGCATATTCGATGCCGGGCAATGGGCAATGCCGGTACGGGTGGCGGCCAACAATGCCAGTTCGTCATCGTTGAAATGAATGCCGTGTGCGTACCAAACATCGTCGCCGATCCAATCCAGGTCCATCAGAAATTGCAGCGGGCGCTGGCCATAGGTTTCCTGACAGTAGATTTCCTCGTCCCTTGTTTCGGCCAGATGAGTATGCAGGCGAACGCCATATTTCCGAGCCATCCGGGCGGTCTCCCGCATCAATTCCGGGGTGACATTGAATGGTGCGCATGGGCCCAGGTGCATCTGGCGCATCGCAAGCGGCGCGGGATCATGATATTTCTGAATCATCTCCTCGCTGTGTGCTAAAATCTGGTCTTCATTTTGTACCACGCTATCGGGTGGCAAACCGCCATCGCGACGGCTGCGTGACATGGAGCCACGGGTCGGACAAAATCGAATACCCAATTGACCGGCCGCGTCAAATTGCAACGAGGGAATATCGGCCGCTAAATCTTTGGGATAGAGATAATGATGGTCGGTGGTGGTGGTGCAGCCAGTTTTCAGTAGCTCGCCGCAACCCAGCAGCGTTGCGTAATAGATACTTTCGGCGTCGAAGAACTTCCAGATTTCATACAGCGTAGTGAGCCAGGTGAATAACGCCCTATTTTGGACCGCGGGCAGATTGCGGGTGAGGGTTTGAAACAAATGATGATGGGAGTTGATCAAACCCGGCAATACCAATTTGGTTGAGCAATCGATTGTGAGCGCTTCAGGTTCAACGATATTGGGGGCAATTCGATGAATGACCCGATCATGAATCAGCAGATCGATGCCATTGAAACGCTCCCGCTGTGGATTCATGGTCACCAGATGAAAGCAGTTCTTCAATAATATTTTTGACATTAGGTTCCCTCGCTCTGAAGTATCACAGGATAAAAAAATATCCCCTCTGCTATAGGCAACTGCGGCCAGCTTGGCTGGCATGTTGAACTCATTTTGCCAGCACAGGCCCAACATCAGCCAGAAGAAGTCAATGAGGTGATCAGTCAGGTTCCAGAAGCCAATCGGTAATAAAAATTTGCCAACGATCCTGACCACCGATGGCAACCGAGAACGAATTGTAGTGTGCGTGCGCTCAGGTCTGATGGCACAGCAGTTCCATTGGGCAAAAATATCGGCTTATTTGATGAGCAACAGTTTTTTCGTTTGAATAAATGTGTTAGACTCGAGCTGATAAAAATACAGGCCGCTGGCGCAATCTCGTGCCTCCCAGCGCACGGTATGTGCGCCAGGCTCTCGCCATTCATCCAGGATCACGGCTATCTGGCGACCCAATAGGTCAAAAATGGTGATCTTCACCGGCGATTTCTCCGTCAGGTGAAAGCGAATGTTGGTTTGACCATTGAATGGATTGGGGTAGTTTTGCTCCAGCCGAAAATTTATGGGTCGATAAGGCGGGTCTTCAAGGACCGGTTCGATGCGAGAAGGCTGGTTGGCCAATGCCACTGCCTCCTCGAAGTCGACGATGTAATGCCACCAATTATTCAGGACGCCATCGGTGACACCGGTGAATCGCGGCAAATGGCTAAACCACCAGTGCAAATAGCCACGATGGGTATTGCCCCATTCTGCACAATTCACCATGCGGTTCTGGTTCAGCAAGATTGGGTATCGTTTCCAATTATCAGCGTAAGTAACCACGTAGCGCCGGTTGCTGTAATCGTAATCGCTCAAGCCGTTGGGCGGAAAATGGATATTGCCCACATGGGCGCCGCCCGGGAAATCTTTATCAATGCGGGTGAAAATTTCCCACGCGGTGGGATTGGCCGCATGCACATCCCAGCGGTCGCCAAACGCATGCACCAGGGCGCTCTCGGAACGATGACCAAAACTTTCCATGGCTTCGGCAATGCCGCGCTCGTAGTTCCAGCCCATGACCGACAGGAGCTTATTCAATCCCGGATGCTGCAGGGGCGGCGAATTGTACCAGAAGGCATTGGGGCCAACTAATTGCGATTCGTACATTCCCCCGAAGGGTGGTGCATAGACCCAGACTTCATGGATCACATTTTGATTGCGTTTGTTGGCGAAGTCATAATAATCGATCATCGCATTGTAGTCGAAGCGCACTCGATTGTACTTTTCGGCCAGATTCTGGAGGGTGCCTTCCACTTCGCGGCCATACAGAGGCCCGCCGGGGCCGTAATAATAGTTCATCGTATCGATGGTCATGAATTGACCATCCAGTCGAGTGAATACAAATTGATCGTCATGAATCTCGGCCAGCTCAAATTGCACCACGCCATCGCTGGCTTGAGCGAATTCTTCCTGAAGCTGATAGATCAGCGTCATTGGGGGCGTCCAATTGCGCACCTGATGGATGCGCCGGTTGTTCACTTTGTCAATCACCGGGTCTTGCAAAACCACTGCGACCTTGATGGTTAATGGTGTTGCATTGGTCGCTTTAAAATCAGGCACGACGGTGACCGAGGTGGCGGCATGAAGATTCGCCGCATCCACTGTCAATTGGGTGGTTCCGAGGGCCAGTCCGGTAACCACTCCCAATTCATCCACCGTGGCGATGGATTGATCCGTAGTATTCCAGAAAATGGGGTCCTTCAAATTATAGGCAGAAATAGTTCCCTGATGATCCACCTGATTTAACTTCAGGGTGAGCGAGGTGCCAGGAATGATTTGAATGGGCGATGGTACGATTTGCAGCGCAACGATCTGGTCGGGCTGAAAAAGCATCCACTCGCCGAGATAGATTCCCAGGTACTCCGTATTCGAGGCTCGTAAGCGAATAAGCTTGGCCGGCAGTGCGGCAAACGAAGAGGAGTCCCAGCCAAAAAATCGATACGGGCGTTGCGAGACGAGCACCTGGTACGATCCTTGCCTGGCGTTTAGATCAGCCTCATTAGCAGCGGCCTCCAGGGTCCAGTGACCGTTGTTCCAGAAAAACACTTTGCTTTTGCCGATGGTGATGGGGCTGCCAAATCGCAGGGTGAGAATCAAGGAATCGCTGTTTTGAACCGCGGCCTCGGTATAGGCATTGCCGTCGAAAATTTTCTCAAAACCATTTTTAGTGAACGGCGGCTCAGCCGCGGCGGTCATACTGCCATCGGTTAATTGGGTGTTGAGATCGATCGGCTTGAGCACGATGGTTTGGGCCAGACCCCATGAAGCAATGAACGACAGAATCGAGAGCGCAAGGATGAATTTTTTAAAATTTTTGGTAGCAATAAAAATCATGAAGATCATCTCCTGAAAAAATCCATTGATATTCGAGCAGCGCAGCTTAGCTGTTGGTGTAATTTACTCACTTTGCAGCAGAGAAGCAACTAAAATTTTGAGCGAATCATATTTCCAGGTTAGGCGCTTAGAACGATGAATGTGGGCGAGCGCTCGACGTCGTGGAAGGATCAGCGATTTAGCGAATCAACACCATTTTTCGAACCAGTTGATGGCTATCGGTGGTCAACAGACAGAAGTATATTCCCGAAGGGCAGGCCTGGCCGGAAAAATCGTTCCCGTTCCAATAAAAGGCATGCTTTCCGGCAGGCAACAGCTGCTGGCAGAGCACCCGGATTGTCTGGCCTAATAGGTTATAGATTTGAAGCGACACCGCCTGGCGCTGGGCAAGGGAAAATTCAATCTTCGTGCCAGAATTGAATGGGTTGGGGTGATTGGGAAACAGCTCGCCGATCGGTGGTGGCATAGGAGCAGTTGGCTGAGTAGCCGAGATCAAATCGTTGGGCGCTCCAGGCGTACCCCCGATCTGGTTCGACGCTGCCCAATTTTGCGGCAATGCTGGCGATAGGTCTGGATGTTTTAAGGCCAAAGTTTTCCCACTGCCATTGGCGGCTTCAGGCCAGGGCGTTTGAGTGCCATACCAAAACGCAATGATCCTGTTCCCGACGGCATCAACCACGCGAATGGAATCACCGTTGCTGCTCAAACCAAAAGAAAAGTCACCAGCGCAGCCATGTACTTCGGGAAATTGATCCGAAAAGCGCTGCTGGTCCTGGCAGAGGACAAGATAACTGTGCGGCGTGATGACGGTGGCCGGCGGTATCTGAAATTGGTGTTGATCCTCGGCATCCCGGAAAATCCAGCCCGCCAGGTCGATTGTGGTTGCCCCACGATTGTACAATTCGATCCAATCGCCCGCATCAGTTGACGGGTGCGACTGGTAGTTGATCTCGGTGACCACGATGCTGCCACTGACCGTGGTATCAGGCACAAAGACGGCAGTGATTTCCTGGCGATCGGCGATCCTGGCGGTGATGGCGGGCTGGTCAGAGGGCCTGAGGCCGATCCAATGCGAGAAGCGAAAGCCCGGAGCAGGAATCGCGGTCAGGTCGATGGGCACATCGGGAAAATAGATGCCATACCAGGGAAATTGATGGAGAAGCTGGCTATTGAGCTTGATTTGTCCACCGAGAGTGGGTTGGGTGTTCAACTTGATAATTGCAATACCGCCATCAACCAGGCCAAATTCTTCCAGCAATTGTCTTCGCAAAAAATCGGGGCGTCGCTGCGCAAAGTCATTCAAGACGCTGATATGACTGTACCATTCGTCCATGGAATCGATGGATTTGCCGAGCCACCAGGGGCCAGTAAAGGTGCCCTTCCACCTGGCGATATGGCTGGGCATGTCGGCTTCAATTCCCGCCTGGAACTGTTTGATAATTTGCAACACGCGCGCGGGCTCGAAGGTGATGTTCAGATGATCCGCAAAGCGATCGATGAATTGGCGACGGTACTCGCTATTTTGCAGCAACTGAAAAAAAAGAGCGGTGGTGCCATTGGTCTGATGGCGCATTTCTCGAAACATATTGGCCTCGGGACCCAGGTGTCCGCCATGGAAGCCATAATCCAGATCATAGAGCAGCCATTTCCAGCGACCGGTGGCAGTTCTCGGACGCCAGCATTTCACATTGTTCCAGGGCCAATCGGGATTGGCAAAATAGATGACGGCGATGGTGTAGTCCATGAAATTTTCCACATCCATCAAGCCGCGAACATAATCGTAGTTTTCGGTCTGCGCCAGATCGTTCGTGGCGATGAACTGCAGCAGGTGCCGATAGTGCCATAGATCGCCTTTAATGACCATGCTATCCCGCTCCACGAAATCGATGTTTTCGGGATCGACGCGGCGATTGGAAGCCAGATAGTGTTCGCTCATTTTTTCGCGAATGTTGTGAATGCCCCAAAGCTGGCCATTCAAAAAGACCATGGCGGGACGGTAGGCCTGAATATCGAGATCCATGGTCGCTCGCACCAAAAATTGCATCATGGCATCGCGAAAGAAAGTTCGCCCCCAATCCTGACCCGAGTTCCGCAAGATCAGGGATTGGAAGCTGGCGATGGGTTTATCCGGAAAAATCGAATAACGAATGGCATCCGCGCCATAATTCGATCGGGCAAAAATGGCCAATGACTTCTGTGGGTAGAGGCGACTCCAGGAGCCGAAGATTTGAACGCCGGCATCCAGATCAAAGCCCCGCACTCCATTGGATTCAAAAAATTCCAGGTGAATGGGGCGCTCCCAGTCCTGCCAAAAATTAGCCCCCCAGTAGGGATAGTTGAGCGTGTCGGCATGTTTGCCAAAAACATAAATCCCCTTATCCACGTCCCATAGATTGGCCGGATCGGTGACCAGCGAGATGACCGGCAGGCTAAATTGCTGATTGATAAGATAGGTTTGCGTGGTGGTTGCGCCTGGCAGCAGACCTGAACCAAATACGCGTGCCCGCAGGACCGTAGTTTTGGTGATCAGCACAGGTGAATCGTAGCCGGATGAGGTATCCGTCGGGAGTGAGCCATCCAGGGTGTAACGAATCACCGCGCCATGGTGGGCGCTGGTTAACTCGACCTGCAGCGGCTGGTTGTAAAAACCGCCGGGGAGCGAGCAGGAGGGTGGTTCGGCTATCTGCTGATAGCCAGGCCGGGTATTGCTGAGCGCCGGGGTGGGCTGATCGAAAAAATACCAGTTGGCGCCGCCGTCAGGCTGCCGGCCAAAGGAAATGTCCGGTGGCAGCAAACCGATAGTGACCTGATCGCCAACCTCGCCGCGGGGATGAGTTAGCCGCAGCGTTTCGCCGCTGGCTTTGATTTTGAAATTGGTGTGTAATTGCAGCGGCGAGCTGGGAAACTGGAGATGGCGCGAGACGCCCCGGCCATGCTCGGGTGGGGTTTTCATTTCCAGCGTCAGGAATGGGATCAGCGTCAAATCCGATGAATAGAGTTCGGCATTATGTACCTCCAGCGCCAGATAATTCTCGCCCGGGAGCAGAAATGAGCCAGGCGCAGCAATCATGAATGGTTCTGGTTCACCGCCGCGATACAATTGGGCCTCGTGGGAAGCCGATGCGAACTCGTCGAATGCAGGCAACTTCCCAGGCGGCCCCATGTTGCTACGCGCCAATTCGATGCCATTGAGATAGGCGACAAAGCCATCGTCAAAGTCGACATGCAGCACCAGGCGCACAATATCGGCGAGATTGGTTACGGTGAATTTTTTCCGAATGAAAACCGAAACGGGGGACGGCTGAAAGTGATCCGGATTGGCCAGGAGGGTGGCGTCATCGCCATCGCCATAACCGAAACCGCTGGGGCCGGTGGGCCAGGCGGAATCATCGAAGCTGGGGCTGCGCCAATTGGTGACCGGCTCGGCCGCCGGTACCAGGTATTTCCAATCGTCGCCCCAGTCGATCACGGTCTCCCAATGCGCCGGAAGCGCCCGAATGTCTTTCCCGGAAGCAAAGACCAGCAAGCAACTTTTGGCGGGAAGCGTAACTGCCGGAAAGGTCCACTTGAAGGGCAGGCTGAAGTCATCGGATAGGCCAAAGCCGTTCAAGTTGGCCGCAACGCTATCGGCATTGTAAATTTCGATCCAGTCCGAGAAGTCATGGTCGTTATCGGCAATGGTGCTGGTGTTTTGGGACATGATTTCATTGATAACGAGGCGTTGCGAAAATAGGGGCAATTGCTGGAAAAAAGCAATGAGCACTATTGGAATCAGCCGCAGCATGGGAGTCACTTTTCTTTTCTATTAAGGCGGTTACACCCGGCGCCGGAACCCTTCGCCCAAAACTTCATGGACATTGTTGATCACTATGAATGCTTTGGGGTCGATTTCCTTGACGATATCGGTAAGCAAAGTTGTCTCTTTGTGGGTGACGACGGTAAAAATGATTTCGCGTTCGGCATTGGTATACAGGCCTCGCCCATGGAGCGCGGTTGCGCCACGACTGAGTTGATCCATGATGGCCTCGGAAATTTCACGGTTTTTGGGCGAAATGATCAGTGCGGCCTTGGCATAGTCCATGCCTTCGAAGATGACATCGATCAGCCGGGCGGAAATAAACAACGAAATGAAGGCATACAGGGTCAAGCTCAGTGCCGGTTTGACGGTGGCAATCCCCTTGAGGTGGATAATAATACCGGCGCTGGTAATGACCATAAAATCGATCAGCATGATGGCCTGGCCGGGTTTCCAGCCGAATTTCTTTTGCATGATGGCGGCCACGATATCCGATCCGCCGGTAGAACCACGGAACTTGAACACAATGCCCAGGCCGATTCCCAGCAAAATCGCCCCAAAGAGCACGGCCAGGATAAAGTCATTTTGGTAGATGTTTTGAACCGCAGTGGAATTTTGGATTTTGATGAACGACAGACCGGGGATATTGCCGCGCAACAGATCGATGAAAAATGAGTTCAGGCTGAAACCCACAAAGGTTCGCCACCCAAACTGACTGCCGAGTTCTTTTAATGCCCAAAGATACAGTGGAATGTTCAACAACCAGATCAACAATCCCACTGGAATGCGGTAATTGGAAAGATAATGCACGGTCATCGAGATGCCGCTGACGCCGCCAGGAACGACTTTGGCATCGATCAGAAAGGCCGCTACACCCACCGCCATGACCAAGGCGCCGAAACTAATGGCGATGTAATCGCGGGTCTGCTGTTTGATGGCTCGGGTTATTTTCATTTCAAATTTCCTTATTTCAGGTAGATGACCTTTTGGGTGGCACTATAATTTTTCAGCGTCAGCCGAATGAAGTAAACACCGGCAGCCAGAGGCTGGCGAGCCATGGATGTTGCCTCCCATCGCAATTGATAGCAGCCAGCAGGCTGAGCCCTGTCGCAGAGCCGGATAATTTCCCGGCCCGTGACATCGAAAACCTGAACTACGGTTTGGCCTGGCTCGGGCAGGCTGTACTTAACAAAGGTGGTTGAATTGAAGGGATTGGGATAACAGGGATGTAACTGAAAAGCGGTTGGTTCAGCATCGGCTGTTTCAACCACCGCGCTCGGCGGCTCGATTAACGGCACCCGCACCTCGTATTTGCCCACGGCCGAATGCCCGCGCCAGTATTCCATGTTGAATTGGGTGGATTCCAAAAACGTGTATCCAACCCGACCATTATGAGCTACCCGCAATAGCACCACCGCATTGGATTTGCCATAATCATGCTCGATCGTGCCATCGGCATCGAAGGGACAGCGTCCGACAAACACTTCGCCGTTCTCGTCCGTGCTCAGGGATAGGTCGGGTTGGTCATCGAAAAATTTGCCGTACCATTGGCCAGCGTTACCGGTAGCCTGGTAGATTTTGACATCGGCGTAATCCAGGGGACGTCCGTTATCATCCTGGATCAGAAGGATGTTTTGCTGGGGCAGGTCGTTCATAAAAATTCCGATGTTCCCTGGCGAATTATAATTGCCCTGCGTTGCTCGGTGCCCGGCGATGAGATTGAGTGCAGCGGCCGAATAAGCGTCAATAAAAGTGTATTCGCCGTTCATCAAGCCCTTGATTGGAGTATAATGGACCGCATCGCCCATCAGCGGTAAATAAGGCGTGCCCACAATTAAGCGACCGTTTTCTTTGACGGCGACGGTGTTGCCGCGGCCATTATCATGGACATTGAAGCCATAGAGATCGATAAGGTAGCGAGCATGGCCCAATTCGTGAAGCAAGGAGCCCTCGAAGTAGAAAGGATTGTTGTCCACGGCGCTGGTGTGATTCTTATAGCCGTCACCATTGAGCAGGCTCGCTGGAAAACCCCATTGCAGATCTACGGTGCGATCACGCAAATTGGGAAAATTGGTCGGCAACTCGCCGCCAGCTAACGGCAAGGCGCCATCGGGCACCACGGTAATTTGGTCGATGCGAATTCGATCCAGGACGCCCTGTGGGGTATCCGGGAAGATCGCCGCTGCAAACATCTGATTCCACCGCCGCACGTGACGTTGCGCCCAGTCCTCCCAGCAATTGGCATGAACCTGAAGCTGCTTCTGATATTGATGGAAATAGTCGTACAGGCTCTGTTCGACGTAAAAACCCACGCTAATGGCATCGGTGAAAATGGATAACTGGTTATTTCGTTCCTCCTCTTCGGCCACCTGGTTATCAGGATCAAGGCTCAGCGTTAGCACATGGCGATCGAACGACCACGGGTTGGCAAAGTTGACGCTGGCGGTATCGCCGGCTGGAAGGTCGACGCAGCCAGAATCCACCGGACTGCCATCCCAAAACCACAAATATTTGACGCGGGCCAGATCTGTCGCGGTCCAATTCTTTACTATTGCCTGCCAGATGACCAATTGTCCTACCTGCGGCCAGCCGTCGACTTTCGGGTTGGGACTGGCCCAGACATAGTTCAGCCGCGGCAGCCGGGCAATCCAGCCGATGGTCAGGTCATCGCCTTCGTGAATGATCGGTGCTTCGTTCACTTCCTGGGAGTGTGAACTGGTGACGCCCTCTTTGGAGGTCGCATAGAGGAGATAACCATATTTTTCATGGGTCAGGGCACTGGTATCCTGGTAGCTATTGCCCATGATATTCTGGGCGACAAGTTGATACATCATTCGGGCCTGGCCGGTGCGCACGGTATCGCTCAGCGCGCGGCGATAGATGGAGTAACTGACACCCGGGACTCCTTGCCAATTCAGGATGCGATGCCGGTGCTCATCGGTGGTGAGGGTGATTTCTCGGGGCGCTTCAGGCAAGGCCACCGCGGACAGGTACAGCGTCTGCGGAAAAGTAATCCAGGGGATGCCGGTGACAATGCCGGTGAGCAAGCCCTGCTGCCGGGTTTCATTGCAGGTGAAACGAATGCAAACGGTATCGCCAATCGTAACTTCGGGATTGGCAAAGTTTCCCAATTCGATGCCGAAAATGCCGTTGCCGGGAATATTGGGGTCGGCGCCGATGGCCCAGCGGGGAGCCTGCTCGGTAAGGATTTTGGTCTGATCCTGGTTGAGATAAACCGTGAAGGACACCGCCGGTGGCAGATGCTTGCAGGCATCGCCGCTGGCGTGCCGGACGAAATTTTTGTAATAGATGTAATCTTCCCCCTGGGCGGCTAGATTTTGACCAACCATCATGCTGCCTGAAATTACCAACAAGATAATCCGAACAATTTTATCACCAGGTGTGTCCATGAAAATTCAATCCAAATGTGGTTGCTAATAATTAAACCTGAACTTTCGGCCAGTCAGGTACCTGCGTTAATTTATGCAATTGATCGCAAATTAGCGGTTGCCGGGCTGCGTTCCGTAACTAAAACGACACCCCAACTCCGAACCGGTGACTCTGACCCAATAGGGAAAAATCGCTGTAGGAGTAGTCGAAGCGAAATGCATAGTCGCTAATTTTCAGTTTAACCCCGGTACCAAAAGAATAGGATGCTACGTCATGATTCAAGCGATAGCCAGTTCGGAGAAACAGCAAATTCTGGTAATTCCATTCAGCGCCGACCTGGCCCAACGGCTGGCCATCGTTCGGTTTCAAGGCGGCAAAGCTGACCAGCAATTTTTGCGCAGCCGCATCCACGGCATTGATGGCCATGCCAAAGGTGAAATGGGTCGGCAGCGGATACGATTCATTGACGAACTTGACTTCGGAGCCGAAATTTGCAATTTTCATCCCAAATCGGAAATTCCGAAAGTTGGTGACGTACAGGATGCCAATGTCCATGGAGACAGCATCGGCCTGGAAGTCGGAGTAAAGGGATAGGTTGATGTAATTAATGGAGCCGCCAAAGGTGACTCGATCGGTCAAATAACGAGCGTAGCTAATTCCGGCGCGCAAATTACTGGCATAGAAAGTTTCGCCGGTGCCATCGGGCCGCAGGGGCGTTCGCACGGTCATTTCGTCCGTGTACAATGCAGTCAGAGACACCCCGAAAGTACCAGCACGACCGAAGGTTCGTGCCACACCCACAAAATCATGGTTGATACCGGCGAACCAACTGGTGTGATTGAATACCAGATCGGTGCTGGGAATCCGAGCCAGCGCAGCGACATTGTAGTACATGGCCTCAGCTCCCTCGGCAACGGCGATATAGGCGTCGGCCATGCCGGTAGCACGAGCACTGACACCAATTTTTAGAAATTGGGCATCGGTGCTGCCTGGTCGTTCATATTGAGCCAGGGCGACGTTTGCAAACATAAAGATGGCGATGATGATTTTTCGTGTCATAGCAATGACCTTTAGCTTGAACTTCAATTGGAAACCATTCAGACAAAGCGCTTGGGATAGTCGTTATTTAATGACCACAAATTTGCCAATTTGAACTTTGCCGTTGGTGATGTCTTCAACGGTGAATAGATAGATGCCACTGGCTATTGCCTGGCCCACCGCTGAGGTTAAATTCCAGTCTTCATAGCCTTGCTGAGGATTGTCGTGCGGGATCGTGACAATCCAATCGCCGGCGAGCGAGTAGATTTTGATCTCACAACGTGCCGGCAAATTGATGAATTGAATGCGACGATCTTGCTCCATCCAGCGATCACGCGTGCCGGTGGGCTTTTCCCAGGCAGGATTGTAAGCATGATAGGCAATATCCCCGCGATAGGGATTGGGAACCACGGCGACTTCGCCAACAGTAGCTGGGGCAGCGGTGCCGGGGACAGCCAATTTGGCATTGGCATTCTTGCTGGATTCCTGGGATGGAAAATCGATCTCCAGGTCGGGCTTGGAAAAGGCGGTGACGGTATAGTAATATTCCAGGTTGTTCAATAGACCGATATCTGTATATTCATATTGTAGACCGGTATTCAAAAAGAATTGATTGGCGGGTACGTCGTACTCGGCCAGTAGGGTCCAGGGGCCGGTTTTGCTGCGAGTGCTCTTGTAGACCCGGTACCCCTCGAACGGCTGGGTTGCATTGTCGGCACGATTGGGATCGCGATAGGTCTCGGGATCGATATCGCCCGGCTGAAGCGACCAGCGCAGGGTAATCTCATGCGAGCGTGCTTCCAGTCGCAAGGGAGGCAGCGGTGGCGGCGCCGGAACTCTAAAATCCTTTTGCACCAGCCAATCCAATCGATCGGCATTGGCCAGCATTTTGGCTTCGCCTTCGCCCAATATCAGACCGACGCGAAAATAAGCCGTATCGCCCACGGCCAAAGTCAAAGGCCCGTAAGAGAGAATGAACTGCGAGCCATCCCCGCTTTGCTGGTTGCGCATGATGGTGCCGGCGCTAATTTCCTGATGCAGCACACCATCACGATCCGCTGGCCCACCGGCACCTCCGCCGGGGTACCAATTAAACGTCCAGCGCAACGTCGAGGGCGGAATTTTGACCGAGGGGAAGATTTTTACGCCCAGGGGACTGATGGCAGCCTCGTCCTCTCCGGTGGGGGGATCGATGGACGCTGCCAGATTTCGGTCGGCATAATAATAGGATAGATCGTCCAGCGCAAAGCCCCAGCCTTCCCCGCGGTAGCCCACATTGCCGTCCATCCAGTAAGCGATATACACCTGCGATAGATTTTTTCGTGTCGGGATAACGTAAAATTCAAACACAATCATCTCGTCCAGCGGATACGAACTCCAGGCGTGGCTGATTTGAATGACATCCAGATACAACGGCCGATGGTCGCCGATATTGGTCAGATAATAGTCACTGTACCGGCAAACGAAATCCTGATCGGCAATGGCGGTATATCGGCCCCAATAGGGTATGTTGACCGTATCGCCTTTGTTGATCACCCAGACCGTATCATCGGGTGCGGCCGATGGGTAAAATTCAAAATGGGGATCGGCCCAGATGGTTGTGGCCGAGACCAGGGTATCATTTTCCGGCGTGATGGCGCCCACCCAGATGCCGGCTTCGCCGATGTGTTCCTCATGACTATTGGGAGGATATTCACAATAGATCAGGCCCGGATAGTCGGTGGACGCAGTCCATAACGCACCCATATTGGTGATAAGCTGTCGCACCTTACCGACATTGTGTACCTTCCAATCCAGCGTTGTGCGCTGGGCAAAAACGGTAATGGCGGTTGATAACAGGATGAAAATCGTTTTGCTTATGGCTCCACGCATGTTGCCCTCAATGGATTAAATTATGGCCCAATAAATTATGATTCGGCTCGACAACGCCTTTGACTGACTTTTGGCTTGCAACGGATGGCAGTATCAGCGGTTGTTGGAGTGCGCTCAATTATCAAGGCGAGCCGCCTGCCTTCGCGGCGCAACTGCCATGGCCCTCCGGATCGCTGATCCGGCGTTGGAGCTGTTGCTAACTTCTATTTGATGATAATAAATTTGCCCACCTGCACTTTCCCATTGCTCAGATCTTCGACGGTAAAAAGATAGATCCCGCTGGAAATGGCCTGCCCCACGCTGGAAGTCAGGTTCCAATCTTCATAACCCTGGGTCGGATTGGCATGAGTTAGCCGGCTCACCAGATCACCCGCCAGGGTGTAGATTTTGATTTCACAGCGGGCGGGCAAATTGATGAACTGAATCCGGCGATCCTGTTCCATCCAAAAGTCGCGGGAAATGTCCGGTTTCTCCCAGGGGGGATTATAGGCGTGATAGGCAATATCGCCGCGGTAAGGATTGGGCACCACCGCTACCTGACCCACGGTTTGCGGTGGTTCCGGGCCGGGCACAACCCGTCGGGAATTGGCATTCAAACTGGATTCCAGTGAGGGAAAATGAATTACCGCATCGGGCTTGGAAAAGGCGGTGACGGTGTAATAATATTCCAGATTATTCAACAGGCCAATATCGGTGTACTCGTATTCCAGCCCGGTATTTTGATAAAACGCATTATCCGGCACATCGAATTCGGCCAGTAAGGTCCAGGGGCCGGTGGCGCTGCGGGTGCTTTTATAGACACGATAGCCCTCGAATGGCTGCAGTTCGCCATCAGCACGATTGGGATCGCGATAAATCTCGGGATTGACGTCGCCAGGTCGAGGCCTCCAGTTCAGAACGACTTGCTGATGTCGAGATTCGACGCGCAGCGGTGGCGCGGGTGGCGGCGATGGGATCGCGAAATTCTGATCGATCAGCCAATCCAGATAATCTGCATTGGCGAGAACGCCGCGGATGCCCTGGCCCAGAATTATGCCCACCGAAAATTTCAGGGTGTCGCCCACCCGAACGGAATAGGGACCAATGGAGATCATGGACTTGGTGCCGTCACCGGTGCTGGACTGGTCCTGCATCACCATCCCGCGGCTCATCTGCTCGAAGCGCTCGCCATCACGGTAGGGGAGACCTTGCAGCCGACCGTTGTACCAGATGAACGTCGCTTTGGGCGGCGGGGGAGCATTGCTGGGCGGATAAACTTTCGTGGCGATAGCACCGATGGCGTCACCATCGCCGCCGCCGGGCAGATCCACACAGATTTGCATCAAGCGATCCATGCGGGAATAGGTTTCGTCATCCAGCCCATACTCTTCATTGCCCGCATAGCCCACATTGCCGTTGATCCAACTGGTAAGGTAAACATCTTGCAGATCGATTTTCGTAGGCATGATGTAATACCTGATGACAATAAATTCGTCCAGCGGATTGGAACTCCAGGCATAGCTGGTTTGGATCACATCAAGGTAGAGCGGCTGGTGGTTGGGCACGCGCAAGCTGACGGGATTGTAATCGGAATAGCGGCAGACAAAATCCTGATCGGAAATGCCGACGTATCGCGGCCAATAGGGAATATCGACCGTGTCGCCTCGATTCACCACCCAGATGGTGTCCCATGGGGCGTCGCTGGGGTAAAATTCGCGCGACGAAGCTTCGCCCTGTGCCACCGACACCAGACTATCCTGGCCCACAATTGCGCCGATCCACAGGCCAGCCTCAGTGATGTGTTCCTCAAAGGTGTTGGGCGGATACTCGCAGTTGATCAGCCGCGGAAAGTCGAAGAGATTGTCCTGCTTGGCGTTCAAGCCACCGGTATTGGTGACCACCTGCCGCACCCGACCGACCGTGTGCAATTTCCAATCCAGCGTGGTTTGCTGGGCCAGGAGGGGGGTGAACAGGGCGACGCTATAAAGGAAAACCAATGTGCTTTTTTTGATCATGTGCGAAACAGTGTTTGCTTCCAAAGTTGTTCGACCAGTGAACGGTAATTTTGGCGTTCGCTATTGGTTTACCAATCCAATCGCAAGCCGATTTTTACGGTGCGTCCCGGGCTAAATTGCCGTGGGTCCATCAAATTGAACATGGAGTACCAGGTATAATATTGTTTGGTCGGCGACACCAGATCCCCATACTTGTATGGCTTGCCGGACCAGGGATTAAAAGCGTATTCGATCTGGACATTTTTCTGGTCGAATAGGTTGAAAATATCGGCAAATAATGACAACGACAGGCCGGCCACAGGAAATGATTTATTGATCTTCAGGTCGGTGGACATGGTGCTGGGACCGTTTTTGGAATTTTCCTTCTTCTGCGCTTCGGCTGGGTCGAGTGTGCCCGGCGTATAGGCCTTGCCGGAGGAGTAGCGAGATAGCACCGTAATGTTCCAATCGTCGGGCAGCTTCAAACCCAATACGTTGGGATGACGATTGGGTGGCATATCCAATGACGCCTGAAAAATAATTTGATGCCGAATATCCCAATTTAGTCGGCGCTCACGAATAGGATTGGGAAAATCATTGGTCGAGCGGATATAGTCATCGAAAGCGGAAGACGAATACCCATTGGCCCATTGCACGGTGTAGGTCAGTTTTCCGGAAGTAAAATAGGAGTAACGCTTGCGCAATTCAAACTCCAGTCCCCGGGCGCGGGCATAGCCTTTGTTATCGTACAAGTATACTGGAGTTCCTCGGGAGGCCCGAAGATAGGTGGTTTGCACCTGTTGCGAGATATCTTTGGTGTAGCTTTTGATGTCAACCGCCCAATCCTTGAACAGTTGATGCGTAAAGCCAAACTCATAAAGGATGGTTTGCTCATAATCCAGAAATGGATTGCCGGCAAACGCACCGGTCCAGGGATCACGATAGTAGTATTGGAGTTCCGGTAACTGGTTGAAATGGCCATAGGAAAAGAACACCACGGTGGTGATGGAAATGGGAAAAGAAATGCCAAAGCGCGGGCTGAACTTATATTTGAACGAACTCCAATCGGGCGTCAACCCCGTGGCATCGATCCAGGCGTTCTTCCAATCCGCCTGGTTCACCATTTTTCCCATATAAAAATAGTCGAGTCGCAGACCTGCGTTGATGATCAAGCTCTCCTTTTCGAATTTATCCTGGAGGTAAAAACCGCCGATGATGGGTTTGGCATGAAAGACCCAGCGATTTTGGCCGAATTCTTTAAATGGTCCCGGCGGTGGTGGCGCATAGTTGTCATTTTCGAACCGATATTTGCCATAATTGGAAAGCATCGCGCCACCGTCCTGAATGTCAATATATTGCAGATCATTGAAGCGAAGTTCGATTCCGGTTTTGATGAGATGCTCGGGATGAATTTGGGAGGTGACATCGCCTTTGAAGGTCAAAGTCCGGGTCAAATCGTCGCGCCAGATGTTTTCATAGCCGTATTGATTGTAGAACAGGGTCAGCGGATCGATTTGCGGCGCGGTGATGCCTTTATCATCATCAGGTGCGTCGGAAAAATTTCGAATATAGCTATAATAATCATAGGCGATGCTGTCTTTATAGAAGGTCCAGAAGTCGGGCGGCCGTCTCCCATCCAGCGAGCCGTTGTAATCCACTGCCAGATAGCCGAGATTCAGGTTATAGAACGTCGCTTTGGATAAGGTGTGGGTAATTTTCCAGTTCAGATTCTGGTTGTTGCGCTTGAACAATGAAGTGTGGTCGGGATAATAGAGCCAGAGCCAGTTAAAATTGCTCCAGCGCTTCCAGGAGCCGTGATAACTGAACACCATGTTGAATTGATCGGTCAGATCCCAGCCGATTTTAGCATTGAAATTGCCCGTGTTGTCCTGTTTTTCCTTCAGCGTAATGCCCAGCACTGAGATATCTTCGCGATGGCGGTGATTGTTGTAAGTCGTATTGGTCATCGTGGCGTTGCTGGAAATAAAAAAATTCAGTTTGCCGGGTAGCTGCAAACCCAATTTGGGCAATAGCCGGCGGCTGATGAGCTCGGGTCCTCCCAGATAGAATGAAGCGTAATGGGTGTCATAGGATTCGCCAACGACACCAAGTTGGTCATTCTTATACTCGATGCCACCAGTAAAGCGGTCGCTGCCAGTTCGGGTGGTGATATTGACCACACCGGACTGCGCCTGTCCATACTCGGCATTGAACGCTCCGGTCAATAGTTCCACCGATTCCACATCCACAACATTCAGGTCCAGCACATCCCGCCCCCCGTAAATGGGATGAGTGACCGGCATCCCATCGACCATAAATAGGATTTCGCCGCCGCGACCGCCGCGAATATGAACATCGCGCAGACTTTCATCCCGCACCTGAAGCTGCGTGCCATCGCCCAACAATAGGCTTTGTGGACTGGCGTCGAGCACGGCGCCACCGTAGAGGGTGAAAATATCTTTGGTCTGTTCCAGACCCGGCACCGACTCGATCTCTTCACGAGCGGTTTTTTTGCGAGTCGAAGTAATATCCAACTGCACCAGCGGCTCTTCGGCAACCACCGTCAGCGTTGGAAACTCGATGGCCGTGGATTCCAGCTTGAAATTGAGCCGCGTCGTCAAATCCACATTGACCTTTACATTCGTGGTTGTGATGCGGTGATAACCCATCATGCTGGCAGTAACTTCATAGGTCCCTGGCGGCACCTGTAGAATGTAATAATTGCCATGGTTATCGGCGGCAGCGCCCAGTGTGGTGCCCTTGATCATCACATTGGCGCCCGCCAGGGGCTCACCAGACTGCTTGTCGGTGACCGTGCCGGCAATTTTGCCGGTATTGCCAGCCCATGCCCCAAATGGCCAGATGAGGATGATAATCGTTATGCCGATGAAAATTGTTTTCGTTGAGACCACCATTATTTCTCCTTCACTCATGAAGAAATATTAAGTTGCCAACTGCTTTAAACGATTGCTGCTGCCAGTTTCAATTGGTCAGACATGATTTCGATCCTGTTCATCGCCCACTCAATATTATGTTGGCCATTGAACGGCGAAGAAATGATTTTGGTATTGACAGGCCTCCCGTCTCCTGAGCGTTCAGCTACGAAGCCATCAGGATACCAGGCTGGTTCGGAGAAAAAGGCCGCAATCAGTAACCCAGGCTGCGGAGAATCTCCTGAGCCAGTGTTTTGGCATCACTCTTCCGGATGAAGTAGATCGGGAAGCCGAATACCACCGCATCGAAGCTGGTCCCATAATATCGCAGCCCGCACGCCATGCCGCGTGGCGCAGTGAGGCCATCGGCGGCATTGTCGTAAATATAGATGTTGCTGGTGAATCCGCCACGTGCGGGAATGATATTGATCTGAGAGAGTTTCCCCACATAGGGAAACGCTTCCGCCAGCTTGAAGGAATCGACGCGAATGGGACTGAAGCCGCTAAAACTAATGGCGCCGGTGAAATCACTGGGCACCAGCGGAGTTTCATCAGCCGTGATAATGTGCAAATAGTCATAGATAAAGCTGCCGGGCTGAAAGGTCTTGGGGAAGGATTCCCGCGGGGCAAACGATTTCAAAATACGCCAGCCGCTCATGATAAAATCGCCCCCGACATTCAGATAATCCATCACGTCCTCGATATGCTCGGGCAGCTTGTGGGGATCACGATCGCTGGTGAAAGCATTGTCGGCATGCCAGATCAGCAGTTGGTATTGACCCAGTGTTTTTTTGTCGGGCATGCCCTTTTTGGTATAGTCCCATTGGTCATCCGGTTGGAATAGCTCTTGATAGAATTTATCAACAGAATCATCATTGGCCACGACGCCCAGCGGAAATTTCGACTCGACCGTTTCATCGATCACCAGAATGCGCTTACTGAAGCTCGGCTTGATTAATTGCACGAACACCGAATCGCCGATGGGGTCTACCAGATTGGTGTTGTCCCGTGAGGCAACGCGAATTTTATGTTTTCCCTCCAGAGGCAAAAAATTGTCGGGCGTAATGTAGACGATGGTGTCGTTCATCCAATGCCAATCATTCTGATCCACAGCCCAGGCATATTCTACCACCTCGCCATCGTCATCGCGCGCGGTGAAGATCAACTTGATACCTGGCCACCAGTCGGTGGTCTGGTCGATGGCAAAGAAAATTTGATTGTTCGAGGGAAATAAGATTTCAGTTTTGGGCAGAATGGTTTGCTTGGTATAAAAGCGTTTTTCTGCCGGTGTTGGATCGACATCGCCGTCATTATCGATCGCTCGCACCTGAAATTTTTGATAATTGAAGGCGTCGCTGGATTCAAATGCGATGGTCAGGCTGGTTTCCTTGGTCTCCTGCCACGGCTGCACCACAGAATCTCCGCGCACCAGGTGCGAAGTAATATAGCGATACTCATAGCCAGCAATATAGCCGTCGTTATCCTCACCATCCCAGTGCAAGGTGACCAGGGCAAATAGCGTGTCATTTTCGACGGGAATGTTGGCCAGGGTGGTGTTGGGGACAAGGTTGGGATTTTCCGGCGATGTCGCCCGTTCACAGGCCACCAGCAATAACACCAGCCCGCTGGCAATTAGTGCCAATTTGATGATGAAAGAATTGCTCATACTGCTTCTCTCTCAGTTAATAATCGGGATCAATAATATCGCACATCGATGATCTGCATCTGGCGCGTGAAATAATAGGTGTCCTTATAGCGAACGACCGATTTGAACGGGCTGATCTGAACGTTGATTTCGGTAGTTTGATTTTCTTTGATGTCAAAATTGGCAATCAGGTCGACCAGCAACGCATCGCCAGGCCGGAGCTGTACCGGAATATTAAAAAAACCCATGCGGAGCAAACTGGCAGTAACGCCGAATTGCAGTTTGTCATAACTATTGGGGGGTGCATACGATTCATAAATAGTGAACTTCTTGTATTGTCCCGCCTCCCGCTCCAGGATGTTGTAGATAACGTCCTCCACCCGATAGCTCTTGGTATCTTTGAATAAAATGGCAAAATTGTCGCCATGATAAATTTTCCCTTGCGTGATGGTTACACCGAACCAGTCCCGTTCGGAAACCGCAATGGTGTCTTTGATGATGATGATCGAAGTATCGGCGGGATCGGACTGCAGCGTCACCCGAATTACTCCTGGCGCCGGAGAAACTTCGATGCCCGTATCACAGCCCAGCACCAGGATGCCGATCGCAAGTGCAATTGTGACACCCAATGGAAAGAACAGACCTTTGGCCACACTCATGGAATCACCTTTTCGATTTCGTCTTGCTGTTTTGAGTATTGACTCAACCAAATTTCATTGCCTGAGCCCAGCCTGCGTCCGCCAACGCCAGCTTATCCGTGATTGTTCACTGCGACTGGCTAGTGGCAGCAGGCCGATGGGGACTTAAGATGTCCAACCCATGGCGACGGAGCGGCTTCGGCGACGGTATGGCCGAAGCCGCTGCCATTAGCCTATCGAATCAGCAGCATCTTATGAACTCGTGCCTGGTTGCCGGAAGTCAATTTGTAAAAATAGACGCCACTGGCCGCCACCCGGCCGGCATCGTCGGTGCCATCCCATTGGCAGGAATAGGTGCCCGGTTGGAACGTAGCATCCACCAATGTTCTAACTTTTTGACCCAGCACATCATAGATTACCAATTGGGTCCGAACCTGCTGAGAAACCGAGAACCGAATCTCGGTGGTTGGGTTAAATGGGTTGGGATAATTCTGATGCAGTACCACCTGCCGTGGAGTCAGGTTTCGATCCTGAGCTGCCACCGCCGATTGCAAATTAGCCGCGGGGTAGTTATAGATCTTGATATTGTCCAGGCGGCCTTTATAATGTGGTCGGCCAGCCGCATAGCCGATGCGCAATGGCGCAGTTGCCTGCACCACTGGATTTTGAATTTTGGTCGCTTTTTGCCCCAGGAATTGGTCATTTTCATCCCGCAATTGGAGAATAGAGGTCGAATCAGTCACCTCAAAAATCACATGATACCATTTTTTGAGCTCCAGCGTATAGTCGACCTGCAGATCGTTCACGGTATAACGGTTGCCGGTTGGAATCCACGACCCAGCGGAAATTTTTTGGTTGGGCTGGAAGCGAATTTCATAGGTGTTCTGGTACCAGTTGGCCTCGGCAATGGGTCGGTTCATGAGTCGCGTATACTGAATCATCGTATCGGCCGAGAACCAGAGCTCAACGGTGAACTGTCGGCTATGCAGAAATGGCGAGTCGATCTCCAGGTAGCTGGAATCTCCTTCTAACGCAATGGCGTAATTGCCGTTTTTGGTGTCGGTGGAGAAAGTTGGATTGCCGAATAGCTTGACCTCATGATTGTAGGATGATGCATCTTTGGGGATCCCCTGGCCTTCTTCGAATGTGAGCTCCAGGGTCAGGGAATTGGGCTGGTAAACGCCAAAGGTATAATATTCTGGCGTCGCGCTTTCTGCGGTTTGGGGATCGAGCGAGCGCATCCCAAATTCATCTTCAGCCGACAGGTAATACTTGATCACTGTGCCCACCGGCTGTCCCGGAATCGCCGCGGAGAAGGTATCCTTGGCAACCTCGGTCATGGGCAATTCATACCATGTGTTCTTGATCTGGTAATGCAACGTGGCTTTGGTGACTTTGGTCCCGAACAGCGTGGCGATGTCAGCACCGATGGGATAGGAGGTCACACTGGCAATTTGATTGTCCATGATTTTGACATCGGTGATCGCGGGTGGAATAGGTATCTGGCGGACTACATTGCTGATGCGAATTTCGTCTACGAAGCCATCCAGAAAGGAATCGTTACCGCCACCGGCAAAGCCGATATAAAGCGGCTGGTTCGTGGTAATGGGCGGTGTATCGGGCGGAGCTTCAAACGTGTTATAATCTTTTACAGCAAAGACGATGAGTTCCCGTTTGTCGTTATGCACTACCTGCACCAGAATGTGCCGGGAGGTGTCGCGAATAAAGGTTAGGTGAAACCAGCGCCCGGGTTCCATCGTGTTGTTGGGCGTATTTACCTGGGGCCAGGCACTCTGATCGGCGGTGTGATAACCGCAGCTAAACATCCGATTGTTGCCCCACATTTCCACAAAATAGTTGGGGCGCCAAAAAACCTCATCGCCGGTTTTGATGCACAAGCGGGGAACCCAACGCCAGTCGCTGGATCCTTCCCCAAAGGTAAAGACGTTGATCCAGCCCTCGATGGTCCAATCGCCGGTCATATCCAGAGCCGCAGTATCCGGTACCATCACGAACGACGAGTCCGATTGCGAATCGTTATCTATGCGCAAACATTGGCCCAGACCGGGAACATTGTTGGGGATGTAATAGAGGCTGCCGTGGCCAATTCCGTCAGCCGAGAGAGTTGATTCATTATTCAAATTGCCATCGAAGTGCATCAATAGCACCGTGGCGGAATCTGGTTGATAGGGACCACCGATATTGGCTTGCGCCAGGATTGCGCTCGCATTGAACAAGGCTAACAGCGAGAGAATAATTATTAACCGTGTTTTCATAGACTCTTGCCTCCATCTGCAGTTCAAAATTTTTGTAACTGGCCATTTTTTTAAACGACTTCATCAGCCGTTTTCACAGCATGGTTTTGAAATAAGGATCAGCAGCTACATTAAAATGTTCGGTCAATTTTTGGGCGGCACCTCCTTTCCTGGTGAAATGTCCTTGTATTCCTGCTTGAACGTATCGATTGGCTGCAACAAAAACACCCCTGGAACGGTTAGAAATCTGAATTTGTCCGAAAAAAAATGATCGGTGCAGAACGCTTGTCGATTGGTTGGTTGCTGTATTATGAAGCGGGCATGGCCTTCACTAATTGAAAGTTCGGTGATACCAGCAAAATAGTTTGGGATGGATGCGAGATTGACCATTGCCTTCTGTATTTTGATCATTGCTGATGGCAATTTTATTTATGAGTGATGAATCAAATTTACATCGTGCAGCGGTTTAATATAGCAAATAGGTTGCTTTTTGTCAAGGAAAATTTTCCGTTCTTCGGGGAGGCTCGAAAATCAGGCTAAACACAGCCGGGCGCTTGTGAGCGGTTTGATATTTTCAATGCGATGCCTGAATGGCTTGCTGCTGATAGCCGTATTGATGGAACCAAAATCGTGAGGGGTAAATATAACATGCGTTCGATTGGCGTAGTGGGAAGAACATGATGCGTTACGGAGCCGAACGCGCAGCCTTGACTTGGGCCGGCCCCAAATTTGCCAACGGAAAAATGGCGAGATGGGGGTGTTCAGGCAACCGCCGACCAAATATTTTTTTCCAGATTCAAAATAATTTTTCTTGACTATTAAGAATAATTTAATTATATTTTCGGCCAGCATGAGATCAAAGAAGATAAAACCCAAAGATCGGAAGAAAATAGCCGAACCGATTCCCCTGGAGCGGGAGAACTTAATACTTTTTTTAATAGGCCTGCTGGTGCTAATTGTGGGCTATATTTTCCTGGCCCAGGGACCAGCCAACAGTTTCTGGTCATTGACGGTGGCGCCGATATTGCTGGTAATCAGTTATTGTGTCATTATCCCGATATCGATCATCTATCGTCGGCGAAAACCGAAAGTCGCGGCCACCCAACAACAGAGCCCAGCCGCTCAATCATAACGGCCGGAATGATACCCGCATCGGTGATGATGGCTTCGGCGCCGGAAAGCGAGAGAAGGAGATAGCAGCAATTCTGGGGCGATTAGCTCAGGTGGTTTAGAGCGCCTGCCTTACAAGCAGGAGGTCACTGGTTCAAGTCCAGTATTGCCCACCATCCAGATGCATTGAAAAAAAATTTGACCCAAATGGGCCAACGTTAGTAGACTATAATTATCAGGGGTCGTGGTGCAGTTGGTTAGCACATCGGCCTGTCAAGCCGAAGGTCGCGGGTTCGAGCCCCGTCGGCCCCGCCAATAGCAAGGGCTATCACCAATCTTGATAGCCCTTTATTTTTGTCTGGCGCCATCGCCGCAAGGAGCACGCCTGCTGCCGCTCCGTGGCTTTTGTGATCCAGGCAATGGCCACAATGAACCCATGGGAATCATTCGCCAGGTCGTCGCCACTATGATGGATGATGAGTATCTCACGATCCAACACGAGCAAACCGCGGAACTAAAAGTCAAAGGTTCCCGTTTCATCGGCACCGCCGGTCCGGTAACGACAGAGGACGCGGCTCTGGAGTTCATCCAGCGCATTGCTCGTCAGTATCATGCTGCGACCCATCATTGCTATGCCTATCATATCGGCTTTCCGCCAGCACCGCTGTATCGGATGAGCGATGCCGGTGAACCGGCGGGTACGGCAGGCCTGCCAATTTTAACCGTGATCAAGGGCCACGGTCTGACCAATATCGTTCTGGTAGTGACGCGCTATTTTGGTGGCACCAAACTCGGCAAAGGTGGCCTGGCACGTGCCTATGCTGAATGTGCTCAATTGGTGCTGCAACAAAGCGCCATCATAAAAAATTATATTCTGCAGCAGCTTCAATTGACATTCGAGTACCCATTAACCAATCGTGTCATGAGCGTCATTTCGCTGTTTCAGGCTCAGATCAGCCAATCGAGTTATGAACAGCAGGCGCAACTGGTCGTCACTCTCCGATCCAGTCAGATTGACAATCTGCAGCGCCATCTGATCGAAGCGACGGCAGGCAAAATCATAATCCAAACCAGCAGTTAAATGGAAACGTTATTCGCCCTCGCGGCACTTCTCATGTCCGGTTTTTTTTCAGGTTCGGAGACGACCTTCTTGTCGGCCAGCCGAATCAGAATAGAAGTGCTGCATCGCCGCAAGGTTCGCGGATCAAATTTAGTCTATCGCTTCATCAAAAAACCAGAACTCTTCATTGTTACCGGTTTGGTGGGCAATAACCTCGTCAATGTCCTCTTTTCATCGTTGATTGTGCTCATTCTCAGGGACTCGGTTCAAGATTTTCTATTGGTCATTATATCGGCGAGCTTATTATTGATCGTAGGGGAAATTATTCCTAAGGCAATCGCCTGGGAATTTGCCAACCATATCATTATATGGCTGGCGCGGCCGCTGTATGTCTTCTCAGTATTGTTTGCTCCGATCAACTTTTTCTTGATCAGCATTTCCAATGTCCTCTTACGCTATCTACAGGTGTCGGATAAGAAAAAGTTGCCAGAAATCCTTCGCCGCAGTGACATCCAGAACTATATTCATGACAGCGAAAAGTACGGCGTGATTGCCGCGCGAGAGCGGGAGATCATCTCGCGCGTTTTCAATTTGCGGGACACCAGAGTCAAAGAAACCATGATTCCCAGAACTGAAATTATTGCCGTCAGCATTGATGCGTCGATTGAGGAGGTCATTGCCAAAATCAACGAGTCGGCTGTCTCCCGGCTGCCCATTTATGACGGCGATATCGACAATATCGTAGCGGTGGTTTATGCGAAAGACCTGTTTTTTCATCCGCAGCAGCTCAGCGAGATCACCGAAGAAATTCTCTATGTGCCAGAAACCAAATCGGCGTTTGACTTGCTGCGGGAATTTCAACAGAAAAAGATGGGTATGGCGGTGGTGCTGGACGAATACGGCGGCACCGCCGGCATTGTGACGCTGGAGGATTTGATCGAGGAGCTTTTTGGCGAAATTTACGACGAATTCGATCTGGATCATGAGCCGATGTATCTGCTGGAAGGCGAAAACTCCATTAAAGTGGTCGGACAGGCCGAAGTGGATGAACTCAATCAAAAATTCCACCTGGACATACCGGAGGGGACTTATACCACGATTGGCGGGTTCATTATCGATCGGCTGGGGCGCATTCCTCGCGCCAATGAATCTTTTGAGACGGACCGGTTCAAACTCATTGTTGAAAAAGCCAGCCGGCGTCGCGTGATCACAGTGAAATTGATCCTGAAATGAAAAGCCGGGCAGCTTCTGCCCGGCTTCAGATTCCAAAGACTTAACGCCTAAGGTACGAATTTGACCTCCAATTTGTCGCCTGCCTGGAGCGATATCGGTGTAGCAAATCGGATGGAGCATTGCTGTGGCCGGTCGTGATAACGGAATTTGATCGGCTTGCCTTGAAGCAAAATCTGGCCCGGTCGAACCAACTGGTTCTTCGCGACGATGAATTGCCGTAACTGCAAATGGCCGAAATCCACCTGCAAGGAAACTTGATCTTTGTCCTGAGCAAATTGACCCCAGCCAGTGCCTGCCGACCAGAAGGTTCGAAAATGATCTCGCTGCCAAACTGGAGAGAATTGCATCGTTTCCGCTACACCGTCGTAATGATAGCCCGACAGCGCCAGGAGCACGGCCCATGATGCCATGGCCCGAGCGTAGTGGTGTCCGCATTCGAATTCATCCCAGGGATTGCGCCGATTGCCGTCATGGCGGTCACGAACCGCTTTGACAATGGTTAATCCTTCATCGATCCATCCGGCATAGATCAAGCTGGCCGCCACTTGATATTCGATGCCGGTCCATACTTCATCGGAATAAACAAAGGGCAACCGGGGCCGATTGCCATTGGGCCAGGAACAAAGCAAGAGTCCCGCCTCGTCGTTGAGTGCGTAAACGCGTTGCACGTTGGGAAAGGTCGCCAGATTGGCACGAAAATTATGATCAAAGATCGATTTGAGGGCTTGCCGGACATGATCCGGCGGCAGGAGATAGCCCAGGCCAGTCACAAAGGCCTCGTACTGCCCCAGCAGTTGATCGGAAAGGCAGCCGTCGCCATACTGATATTTTGGGGGAAGTTCCTGGTGCGCAACAGCACCGGCCGCGTCAGTCGGCGCTGAACGATGAGAAGCTTCAGCGTCTTCAATTTCGCTGGTTGGGGTTTGCAACCAATCTGGAACTTTCACGCCCGGCGCTATCTGTACCTGCTGGATGTAGTAATTTCCGTTCCAGAGCATTCGATCATATTTCAGACTCCCCGCGCGAAACAATTGCTCGTAGTCGCGTGCGGCCGTGACATCACCAACCGCCCGAGCCATTTCCGCTGCCGCTTTTAAGGCGGCAAGATAGATCGAGCCAGTCATGGTATTGGGGCCATAGAATTCGATGTCGTAGGTATTATGCTGTTCGGCTTCCAGAACACCGTCCTTATCAGCGTCCCACGCTATCGGCAGATTTTCTTTTTGCCACTGCAAGTCCGCCGTCACCTCGCCCACGCCCTTCCAGGCAAATTCCAGCGCCTGTTTGAGTGGGGTCCAGATTTTCTTGAGCCAGCCCGTGTCGCCGGAAAGCTTCCATTCGCGATAAGCGCGCACGATGCAGCCCATCTGGCCGTCAGCGCAGGGTTTGAATTGCCACCAGTGATCTCCCAATGGGATCAGCGACCGAAAAACCATATAGCCATTGCCGAAGGTATTGGCGAGAAAATCGGTTTCTCGCGCCGATCGTTCCAGTTCGGGATAAAGGTAGGCCGCGGTTTGGGCGTAGTTCCACACATGGGTGCAATTCATGGGGCAGCACCCCCCATCATCGGAAATACCTTCGAAACCAAAGAACTCACCTTGATCCACGCGCATCACGGTATTGGTTTTCAAGACCGCAATCTGCGAAGAAACGGCATCCAGAACATAGCCGGGCAAGGTGCTGCGGAACAACGATTGGTGAAAGAGGCGGGTGGTGGCATCGAGATAGGGCAGATGGTCCACCACATATTGGGCGACGGCCACCGCATCCTGGAAACGTCTGGCATAATAATTTTTGAGTTTTTGCCCCTTCACTGCTGCCTCTCGATTCCAATAATTTTCCCGCTGGGGGAAATGCCAGGTGAGGTAAAAAGGGACGGTTCTGGTGGCGCGCGGCTGGAGCGTTAGCCGGACAATGAGGGTGGCGACGTCGGTCTGATTTTCGGAGGAAACGGTTCTGGCCCGGCGCTCGGCGATCCGGCCATCCGTGGAAAATTGATCCCAGAAGATATGGGCATTGTCCCACCAACCGCCACGATACCAACTGGTCTGGACATTGATGGTGGCTTCGGTAGTCACTATCGCCATGGACCCAAAGCGGGCATCGTCCGGTGTCAGGTAATTGGAGCTAAATTTTAAACCACGGACCGTTCCATTGTCAACGAATTCATTAATGCCGTTTCGGACCAGGGATTCACCAAAGTCCTTCCCATCGGTTCCGATGGGATTTCGCAAGCTGAAAGCAATGGCGATTTCAACCGGCACGTCGTGCGGATTGGTGGCGATCCAATTCAAAATGGCCACGGGCAAGCTGCTATTGTCCACATCCAGCGGGATGGTGGGATTGTAGGCTTCTAATTTTATCGTGACCGGTAGCTCCTGGTCCTGGAATTGCAGCCAGGCAAACGGAAATTGTCCATCGAAGCTGACTTCTTCCAATCGCGGCAAGCCCGGGAGTGATTGGCGTGGCAGTCCCATCCAACCGGTGTAAGGCGGTAAATATCTCCGTTCCAGAATTCTGGCCATGGCTGGCGAGCCCTGGCGATGCGCCCAGAGGGCAAAAAAGGCCATATCCGGCTTTTTGCCCTTGCCGGGGCGATTGAAGATCTCCCAATCGCGCAACTCGCCACGGCCGCCCAGGGTGATATTCCCGGTGCCGATGCCACCCAGGGGGAATCCGATCTCTCTGAGAAAGTCCCCGCGATAGGAACGAACCTGGCCAATATCATCGCGCACTTGATTAGAGTCTGATTGAGCGCTGCGCATCGTCGATGCCAGCAGAAAGAAAACCAATAGCAATAGGCAGCTTTTGGCAAGCATGTACACCTCCCTCGATTCATCATGCAGGTAAGATGGGCGCAACAGGTTATCAAGACGCCGTTGGCAATAAGATACGAATGCAGTCTCTGCGCGTTGAGTGCAAGAATTTAATATAGTCAGCGTTAAATAGCAAGTCAAATTTTCGATTTGGTCGGACATCGGAACTTTTTAGATTGAGTGAAGTTGAAAATCTGTGATGATTTTTATTTTGCTAAGTTATGCCATTTGAAAACTTATAATTAAAGTTAAACAAAAAACACAACCAACTAAATTCCGAACCACTCACGATCGTTCATCATCTTGAATCTGATGGGAGGCACAAAAAAATGAAACGAATTGCTTCTTTGGCTATTGTTCTTGGCGTACTGATGTCGATCTTCATTAGCTGCGGTCAGAAGAAAACGAAAGAACAGTTTAGGGCCGAAGCCAATCGTTATGAGCGTGATGAAAACTTTAAAGAAGCAATCAGAGTCCTGGACGAAGCGGCCAATACTTATCCCGAGACCGGTTTCGCGGATTCGCTACTTTTTAACATCGGACAGATCTATTCCAACCACCTTTCAGACTTTGAAAACTCAATCGTTAGCCATAAACGCTTGATCGAAAAATTTCCCCAAAGTTCCCTCCGCGCCCAGTCGTTATTTTTAATCGGCTTTCATTATGCCAATAGCCTGCAGGATACAGCCAATGCTCGCATCTATTACGAGCGATTTTTAAAAACCTATCCGGATCATGAGCTGGCAAGCTCCGTGAAATGGGAACTTGATCATCTGGGGCAAGATATCAATGAGATTGAGTTTTTAAAATCGGATTCGTCGGAATCATCATCATCACAGCCACCATCCTCAAATCCCTAACAATGACCGCATGGGATTTTGCTGGTCTCATGCATCTGGAGTTGCTTTTCGCATCGACAAAAACGCCAGACTTTGGTGTTTAACACGGGTCTATCACTGTTTGTGTTGTCCGGCTTTGAGTGAGTTGACTCACTGATAACAAAATGGGTCTGGCCGACGGCGCGACAACGCCTTTAGTGAGATGTGAACAGACCCAATCTTCATCCTGCCCGGTTGGAAAGGGGCAAGACTCAAAAAGCCGATTGTTTCATTGGAGATTGCCTGACCATGATTAAGATTCGGCTTTTTTCTTTGAGCGTAAAACTTTTATCCGGTTGGCCTGGTCTTGAAAATGAGAACGAGGAGATTATGGCGCAAATTGTGTCTGATCGTTGGCATCGATTGCCAATCCTTTGTTTGATGATGAGCCTGATGCTGCCGCCAATGATAGTTGCGCAGCCAAATTCGCAAAGTCTCATCAAGGTATCGGCAACCATCGGCAGCAAGGAAGTGCCGCTGAATCGAACGGTAGTATTGACCATTGCTTTGGAGTGGACGGGTGATCTCAAGCGTTACCAGATTGGGGAACTGGAAAATCCAATTCTGGAAAATCTGGAGATTACGACCACTTCCGCTGCCGATCGCCGGCTGAGCGAAGCCGGGGTCGCAAAAGCGGCCAAGATCTATGAATTCATTTTGAAACCGAAATCCATTGGCATGGGGTATGTCGAACCCGTTATTGTTAAATATGTGGATAATCAAACGGGGGAGGCCCATTCGTTGATTACCGGGCGGCTATCGGTGAAAGTCATCGATCCGGTGGCCGAGCCTGGTTCCCGGTCGGCGCTGGTGAAATGGTGGCTCTGGGCACTGTTGTTGTTGGCAGTGGGTGCTGCTTTTGGGTATCGCTGGTGGCGTCAGCTCGTGGCCCGGCGGCGAGCGGCGGAGGAGACGGTAAAAATTGTGCCGCTGGAGGAAGAATATCTCGGCAAATTGCGCACTACCATCAATCTGAGCGCGCCGGAGGATCAGCTTCGCGAGGCCTTCTGGCTGTTATCGCGGCTGGTGCGTGAATATCTGTCGAAAAAGTATCAAATGCCGGCTCTGGAATCGACGTCGGAAAAAATTGTAGCCGATCTGACGGCGCTGGCCGTGGATGAAAAGATGGTTAGCCAGATTCAAGAAATATTGACTGTCAGCGATGTGGCTAAATTTGCTGGCACCATGGGCAATCGTAGTGAACTGGAGCGGATCTATACGCTGGTGGAGATGCTGTGGGAGCGAAATTTGCGAGAGCCAACCCCAGGCCATCCGATGAATAATAACTGAAGATTAGCGACGGTAACATTTGATTGAGGAGGAGTAATGAACGTAGATATTCAAGCGCTGAATGAAAAGATAAAAAGCGAGAGCGCCTTTGTGGACAAGATCACAACCGAAGTAGGGCGGGTGATTGTCGGCCAAAAATATATGGTGGAACGCCTGTTGATCGGGCTGCTCTGCAATGGTCATATTCATCTGGAGGGAGTGCCCGGCCTGGCCAAGACCCTGGCCGTGAAAACTCTGTCGAGCACCATTCAGACCAAATTCCAACGCATTCAATTTACGCCGGATCTATTGCCCGCGGATCTGATTGGTACGCTTATTTACGATCAGAAAAACGGCAAATTCATGACCAAAAAGGGTCCAATTTTTGCCAATCTGATCCTGGCCGATGAAATCAACCGCTCGCCGGCCAAGGTGCAATCGGCATTGTTGGAGGCGATGCAGGAACGGCAGGTGACGATTGGTGAGAACACCTTTCCGCTGGATGATCCGTTCATGGTGCTGGCCACCCAGAATCCGATCGAGCAGGAAGGTACATATCCCTTGCCCGAAGCGCAAATAGACCGCTTTATGCTAAAGGTGGCCATCGGCTACCCGAACAAGGACGAGGAATTGGAAATTATGCGGCGCATGACGAAAAAGCAGATGCCACGGGTGAATCCAGTGGTTTCGCCCGAGGAAATCGTTAGGGCCCGAGCGGTTGTCCAGGAAATTTATATGGATGAGAAGGTCGAGCGATATATCATCGACATTGTCTTTGCCACGCGCAATCCCAAAGATTATGGTCTGGCCGAGCTGGCCGATCTGATCGAATATGGCGCTTCCCCGCGCGCCTCCATTTATCTGGCTATGGCAGCCCGGGCGCATGCGTTTCTCCGGCATCGCGGCTATGTCACTCCCGAAGATGTGCGCTCCATCGGCATGGATGTCTTGCGCCATCGGATCATTGTGACCTATGAGGCCGAGGCCGAAGAGGTGACCGCGGAAGAAATCGTGCGCAAGATTATCAATAAAATTGAAGTGCCATGAGAGGCCATCTGCGGTTGAGCGGCAACGGCTTACCGGAATTGAGATCTCCCCGTTGCCGATTGTTCACATGACTGGAATGGAAACGATCGCTGGCTATTAGATCACCTGAGCTGAATGGGAATAATACGGAAAAATGATCCCCAAGGAAATTTTAAAAAAAGTCAAACGCATCGAGATCACCACCCGGGGGATGGTCAACGATGTCTTTTCTGGCGAATACCATTCGGTATTCAAAGGCCGGGGCATGGAATTTTCAGAGGTGCGGGAGTACCAGATGGGGGATGACATCCGGACGATCGATTGGAATGTGACCGCCCGGATGGGACATCCTTACGTGAAAATTTATGAAGAGGAGCGCGAGCTAACGGTGATGTTGTTGGTGGATGTCAGCTCTTCGGGCAATTTTGGTACCTACCAGCGGATGAAGGGCGAGATTGCCATTGAGATTTGTGCGCTGCTGGCGTTCTCGGCAATTAAAAACAATGATAAGGTCGGTCTGATGATTTTTACCGATACCATTGAAAAATTCATACCGCCCAAGAAAGGCAAATCCCATGTGCTCCGGGTATTGCGAGAATTGCTGTATCACCGGCCCCAGGGCACCCAGACCAATATCGCTCACGCGCTGGAGTATCTAAATCGAGTGATAAAACGGCGCTGTGTGGCCTTTTTGGTATCTGATTTCATCAATACCGGCTATGAAAAGGCGCTGCAGATTGCCAATCGCCGGCACGATGTGGTTTCGATTACCATCACCGATCCCCGAGAACTGGAACTTCCCGATGTTGGTTTTATCGAATTGGAAGATGCGGAAACCGGTGAGGTGGTGCTGGTGGATACGTCCTACGCCGAGGTGCGGCATAGTTATGCCCGGCGGTCGCTGGATGATATTCAATATCGCGATAAATTGTTCCGATCCATCAATGTCGATCACATTGATATTCGTACCGATCAATCGTACATTGAGCCGTTGATCCGTTTCTTTCGAATGCGCGCCCGGCGTTTTCGATAGCAGTTGATGCAGCAAACAATAGGTTAGTGGCCCAAGGAGGAGTTAAAAATGAGGAATTTCTCAAACGGAAAGTGGACGAGGCTAAACGCTAATGATCGAGCGATCATGGCGGTCTATCCGTTACTCAAAAAAGCAGGGTTTGTCCTGCTGGCTTGGTTGCTATTGATCGGTTGCTCGAAGCCTACCACCAGCAATTTAAGCAAAGAGCAAGCACGTAATTATGCCAATGAGCTTTACAATCGCCAGTTATTCCGGCAATCGGTCGCCGAGTATGAGCGCTATTTGCACAGCTATCCCCTGGATGAGAGCGAGCAGGCGAACATCAGCTATACCATCGGTGACATCTATTTTGAGCGGTTGCGGGACTATGAAAATGCGCTGGCCTATTATATTCGCATCCGCTATTTGCATCCCAAGGATGAACTGTTGCGCGCGGTGGATCAGAAGATCGTTGCATGTCTGGAGCGATTACAGCGGCCTGAGGATGCGCAGCAGAAGCTCACGGAATCCACGACGCTGGAGCCGGAAAAGTTAGCGACCAAACGCCCCGGTGCAGTGGTGGCGCGCATTGGTAGCCGGGAGATTACCCAGGGCGACATCGATTTCGAATTGAGCCAGTTGCCGCCCGAATTGCGGTCGATTTATACCACCAAGGAGAAAAAAGTGGAATTCCTGAAGCAATATATCCTGACCGAGTTGTTATACGATTCGGCAGTGCGCCAGGGGTTGGACAAAGATACCGAAGTTGTGGACGCGGCGTTTCAGGCGAAGAAGAATTTTATGGTGCAAAAGTTGTTGCAAGAACAGATTTCCAGCAAGATCAAAATCGAGCCGGCTGATGTAGAGCTGTACTACCAGGCCAATAAATCAAAGTATGCTGAGAAAGATGACAAAGGCAACGTGGTTCGCGAAAAGCCGCTGGATGAAGTCCAAAAGCAGGTCACTCAGGACCTGGTACTCGAAAAGCAGAAGCAAATTTATGAAGAATTGATCCAGCGATTGATGGTGGCCGAGAACGTGCAAATTCTGGATGATGTATTGAGATGAAGGTGAGTTCAAACGAAATATTGTCTTGGTTAGGGCCATTGAAAATGACAAAACCACACGGGCGTATCAAATACCTTATTTTCTGGTGGTGGATTGGTTGGCAATCCCTATTGTTGGCGGCTGAGGGCCGAGTTGCTCTGGAAGCGAGAGTGGATCGCAGCAAAATTACCATCGGCGATCTGATCAGATATTCGATTATCGTCACCCATGGTGAAAAGGTGGCCGTGGAAATGCCGGAATTGGGCGCCAACCTCGGCGCGTTCGAAATTCGCGATTACAAAGACCTGGCGCCCGAATCGCGCGCTGGTGAGATCATTCAGCAGCGGGAATACCTAATTTCGACCTACGATATCGGGAACTATGAGATTCCTCCGGTGAGCGTACGCTATACGCTGCCCAATGACACCACGCGTTATGAGCTGACGACCGAAAAAATCGCCATTGTTGTCGAAAGCGTGAAACCGAGCCAGGCCGGCGATATTCGAGACATCAAGCCGCCACTGATAATTCCGCGCGACTGGAAGCGGATTGTTCGTTTTGCGGTCGCCGGTTTGTTGATTATCTTGATTGCCGTGTTGGTTTTCTGGTATGTGCGACGGCTGCGACAGGGTAAATCATTGCTACCGACCCGCGAGAAACCCAAGCGGCCCTCCCATGAGATTGCCCTGGAGGAACTGGAGCAATTATTGCAGTTGCAATTGTTGGAGCAAGGGGAGGTGAAGGCTTTTTACAGCCGCATATCCGAAATAATCCGCCGTTATATTGAAGGCCGGTATTTCATTTCGGCCCTGGAGATGACGACGGGGCAGTTGATCGACGCCATGCACCAGGCCGAAATCGAGGCCGAGCCGATCCGGATGGTGGAAGATTTTTTGATGGCCTGCGATCTGGTCAAATTTGCCAAATACATCCCAACGCCGGCAGAAAATCAGCAGGTGATCGATCAGGCGTTTGAGATTGTGAACACCACCAAGCTTATTCTCGAGCCGGAGACTCCGGCCACTCCAGCCGCGGTGACAGTGCCCGGCGAGCCGGCAGCGCCGGCGGAAGTTATTGAGCCAGAATCGAAGGAGGTGCAGTAGTCGATGGTTCGTTTTGCCAATCCGGAATTTTTGATTTTATTGGCCATTGTGCCATTGATGATCTTCTGGTATCTCCAGCGCCGGGTGAAAGCCAGCGGTACTCTGCGTTTCTCCAATCTGGGAGTCATCAAGGGCGTCAGCCGAACGCCCTCGCAGCGCTTTCGCCATATTCTATTTCTGCTGCGGGTGGTGGTGATTTCATTGATAATCATTGGCTTTGCGCGACCTCAATCCAGTGCCAAAGAGGAGAAAATCATCACCGAGGGCATTGATATTATCCTGGCCATGGATATATCCAGCAGCATGCTGGCCGAGGATCTGGAGCAGCATAAAAATCGCCTCGACGTAACCAAAGAGGTGGCTTCCCAATTCATCCGAGAGCGAACCAATGATCGAATCGGGATGGTGGTATTTTCTGGCAAGAGCTTTACCCAGTGTCCCCTGACGCTGGATTATGGCATTTTGTTGAATTTTCTGAAAGAGATCCATATCGGTATGATTGAAGACGGCACAGCGATTGGCATGGCAATTGCCAACTGCGTCAATCGACTGCGAATGAGCAAAGCCAAAAGCAAGGTGGTGATCCTGTTGACCGACGGGCGCAACAATCGCGGGGAAATCGATCCCATCACCGCGGCGCAAATTGCCAAAGCGCTCAATGTTCGCATCTACACCATTGGCGCGGGGAAGCGTGGCGAGGCAATGTATCCCATTGACGATCCATTTTTGGGGCGCCGGTATGTGCCGATGCAGGTGGATATCGATGACGAAATGCTCACCCGGATTGCCAATATTACCGGTGGCAAATACTATCGGGCTACCGACAAGACCAGTCTGGAAAATATCTATCGCGAAATCGGTCAGTTAGAGAAAACCAAAATTGAAGTGAAGGAATTCACTCGCTATACCGAACTGTTTGTCAATTTTTTAGCGCTTGCCCTGGCGGTGCTGCTGGTGGAAATTGTGCTGGCCAACACGCGCTTCCGCAAGATTCCATAAGGCAGGGTTGGGATGACGGTGGCCGCGACAAGCCAAAGTTTTGATCAGGTGCCTTTAATTTTTTAAAGAATAGATAGCGGGCAGGTTACGAGATATGTTTCGCTTTGACAATGTAATGTATCTTTATCTTCTGTGGCTAATACCCATTTTGATTGCTTTTTATGTCATGGTTTTTCGCTGGAAAAAGGCGGCGCTGCAGCGATTTGGCAATTTGGAGCTCATCAAGAAATTGACGCAATCGATCAGCCGCCAGCGACAGGTGGGCAAGATTTCTTTGTTGCTGTTGGCGATTTTGTTCATGATCCTGGCATTGGCGAAACCGCAGATCGGCACCAAGCTGGAAGAAGTGAAGCGCGAAGGAGTGGATATTTTAATCGCCATCGATGTTTCGCTATCCATGCAGGCCGAAGATATCAAGCCCAACCGGCTGGAAAAAGCCAAACACATGGTCAGCAATTTGATCGATCTGTTGCAAGGCGACCGGGTGGGTTTGATTGCCTTCGCCGGAGTGCCATTTGTGCAGTGCCCATTGACGCTGGATTATGGGGCGGCGAAAATGTTTCTGGAGATCATGGATACCAATCTGATTCCGCAGCCGGGCACTGCGATCGGTGCGGCCATCATGAAGGCCATGGAGACATTCGATCAGCGGGAGCGCAAGCATAAGGTGCTGATTTTGATCACCGATGGCGAAGATCATGAGGGCGAGCCATTGAAAGCGGCCGAGCTGGCCGAAAAAGATGGCGTGGTGATTCATACCGTGGGAATTGGCTCGGTGCAGGGCGTCCCGATACCGCTGTATAATGAAAGCGGCCGCAATGTTGGTTTCAAGAAGGATCGAGATGACCAGGTGGTTACCAGCAAATTGGATGAAATTACCCTGGAGAAAATTGCTTTGCAAACTGGCGGCAAATACTATCGAGCCACCGGCAGCGAGAGCGAATTGCGCAAGTTGTACGATGAAATATCGAAGATGGAAAAAAAGGAATTGGCTTCCCTCAAGTTTTCACAATATGAGGATCGTTTCCAATATCTGTTGATCATCGCTCTGGTGCTGCTGGTTGCCGAGGTCTTTGTTTCAGAGCGCCGAAAAGTAAAAGAGGAATGGCATGGGAGATTTTAACATCAACCAATCACATCGTTGGGGAGCCTGGCTGGTGGTCGCGGTACTGTTACTGCCTGCCATGCTGGCTGCGCAATCGGCTCGCCAGCAAGTGCTGGAAGGGAATCGCTTGTACCAGCAGGAGAAATATGACGAGGCCAATAATAAATATCGGGATGCTCTGGTGAACAATCCCGACAATCCGATTATTCATTTCAATATTGGGAACGCCCTGTATAAAAAGAAGAACTATGAAGAATCGATGAAAAATTATGAAAAGAGCCTCGCTGTCAATGACGTTTTGAAGCAATCCCAGAGCTATTATAACATGGGCAATGCCCTATATCGCATGGGCAAATTGCCGGAGAGCATCCTGGCCTACACGCAGGCGCTAAAACTCAATCCCGATGATCAGGATGCCAAATATAATTTAGAATTTGTCAGAGCCAAATTGAAGGAACAGGCTCAAAAGCAGCCACAAAATAATCAACAACAGCAGCAACAACAACAGCAACAGCAACAAGATCAGCAGCAATCCCAGAGCAACGAGGAGCAACAGAAAGAGGAACAACAGCAACAAGAACCACAGCAATCGGAAGAACAACAGTCCCAACAGAAAGAACAGCAGACACCTGAGAAAAAAGATCAATCGCAGATGAGCAAGGAGGAAGCCGAACGCATTCTCAACGCATTGAAAGAGGATGAAAAAGATCTGCAAAAAGAAAAGAAGTCTGTCCGGCAGGCACGCGTTCGGGTGCTCAAGGATTGGTAATGGGGTGACATTATTTCGTTCGGCCAGCGTGGATTTTGACTCGATAGGCAGCACGGATGGCCTGCGCGAAAATAACAATTTGCTGATGTTCAATTAGCCGCCAACGCGGTGACGCCGTATGATGCTAATTGACCCCGATTTGCGGCGCAGTGCGATGTTGGCTATGGAACCATAGAGGTCATAAGTTATGAAATGGCAAATGTTCGATAAAATTTTGGCAATGGTAATCGTCATTGCCGGTAGCATCAGCCTTGCCTGGAGCGCAGATATTCAAATCACCTCCTCTGTTGATCGGACGGTGATCGGTTTGAATGAAACGTTTACGCTGGAAGTAACGCTCTCCGGCGATAAAGCTAATAAAGCGGGCGAGCCAACGATTCCGGATTTGAGCGCGTTTGCCACCTACATGGGTAGTTCCGGCACCTCTCAAAACATTCAGATCATCAATGGTCGCATGAGTGTCTCGATCAGCTATTCATTTACATATATGACCACCCAGTTGGGCAAATTTACCATTCCGGCGGTCACGGTCCAATTCAATGGTAGCAGCTACAGCTCCAATCCCATTGAAATCGAAATTGTCTCTTCCCGTTCGGGGCAACCGCCCGGCTCGGCTGCACCCCGAACCCCTGCGCCATCGTTCGATCAGCCGCTAACTCCGGGAACAGATGAAAATCTATTTTTGAGGGCGGTGGTCAGCAAGCGCCGGGTGTATGTGAATGAGCCGGTGGTGCTCTCGTATAAAATCTACACTCGGGTGACTGTAACCCAATATGGAATCAATAAGCTGCCCGAAACAGCGGGATTTTGGGTGGAAGAATATCCCATGGGCAATCAGCCGCCGACTCATGAAGAGATTTACAATGGCAAGAAGTATATTGTGGCTGAAATCAAACGCCAGGTGATGTTCCCCACTGCGGCAGGTACCAAGACCGTCGGGCCGATGCAGATCGAATGTAATGTGCGGGTGCAGACGCAGCGTCGGTCCATTTTCGATAGCTTCTTTGACGATCCCTTTTTTGGGCGGTCGGTTACCAAAGCGATCGCGTCCAATCCGATTACCATCGAAGTTATGCCGCTGCCAGAAGGTGGTAAACCCGCCAATTTTTCGGGGTTGGCAGGGCAGTTCAATCTGTCGGCGAATGTGGACAAGCAGGCGGTAAAAACCAATGAAGCCATTTCACTGGTGGTAAAAATATCCGGAACCGGCAATATCAAAATGGTGCCGACGCCTGTACTGGAGGTGCCCCCGGATTTTGAAAAATATGAACCCAAGATTTCTGAAAACATCAACCGGGCCGAAAGTGGTATTTCAGGGAACAAGACATTTGAATATGTGCTGATCCCTCGCTATCCTGGGCTGCATCGGATCAAACCGGTTCTCTTTTCATTTTTTGATCTGGCCAGCAAAAGCTATAAAACGCTGAGCACGCCGGAATTCATCATCGATGTTCAAAAGGGCAGCGATGAATTTTTAACGACGACTTCCGGCCTGTCCAAAGAGGAAGTGAAATTGGTAGGCCAGGACATTCGCTTTATTCAGTTAGCTTCGCCCGAATTTGAGAAGATTGGCACTTATGCTTATCGCCAATTTGGCTTTCTGCTGCTGTTCATTTTGCCGGTGCTGATGGTTGCGGCTGCGATTGCTTATCGGCAGCATCTGGATATGTTGAGTGAGAATGTTGCCTATGCTCGTAGTCGGCGCGCCAATCAGATCGCCATGAAACGGTTGCACAAGGCGAAGAAGCTGCTGTCGGAGAAGACACAAAAGCCGTTTTATGCCGAAATTGCCAAATCGTTGATGGGTTTTTTGGGTGATAAATTCAATATCTCCGCTGCCGGCATTATCACCGATCAGGTGGAAGAGCTGATGAAAGCGCGCAACATCGATCCGCAGGTGATTCAGCAGTATCTGGCCTGTTTGCAGGTGTGCGACTATCAGCGATTTGCTCCGGCGACCGCCAGGCAGGAGGATATGGAAAAATTCTTTGATCAGGCGCGGGAAGCCATTATTGCTCTGGAGAAAGTGGTATAACCGGAAAATGTTCTGACCGATGGATAAACATGAGGTAAGATCAAACCGATGAGGCGATTGAAAATAGCTTTTTTCTCGATATGCCTGGTTATTGCGCTCAATATACAGGTGCATGCCGATCACAACCAACACCTTTTCGATCAGGCCAATCAACTGTATCAGAAAGAACAATACCAGCAGGCAATCGAGAAATATCTGGAAATCCGCAATGGCGGCTATGAAAGCTGGCAATTGTATTACAACCTGGGCAACGCGTACTATAAATCACGAGACCTGGGCCGTGCTATTTTAAATTATGAACGAGCCCTGAAATTGAATCCGAAAAATGAAGATATAAAATTCAATCTGGACCTGGCCAATCTTCAGGTGGTGGATAAAATCGTGGTGCCGCCTCAGTTTTTTCTGTTCAAAATGGCATCGGATTTGAAGAATCTCTGGGGCTTGAAAACGCTCACCCTGCTGACGGTATTTTGCTACTTGCTGGTGATGGGGCTAATCATCATGCGAATCCTGCTGCGGAGCACAAGCATCCAGCGGGTGGTTCGGATAGCGCTGATTCCCGGATTGGTGCTGCTGCTGCTGGTAGGCACGATTTTTATCATCCGGATCCATGAAAACAGCACACTACATTATGCGATCGTTCTGGTAGATAAAATTGATGTCCTGAGCTCGCCCGATGATCAGGGCACCGAGCTGTTCGCACTCCATCGGGGGGTCAAATTAAAAGTCGAGGAATCACGAGGAGACTGGGCCAAGATCCGTCTCGCCGATGGCAAGATCGGCTGGATCAAGCAGCAAGCCTTGGAAATTATCTGATTCAGCCGTCGGCATCATGTCGCCTGACCGCGGCCCACAGGGACAACCTTCGGTTCAGTTAACCATCTATTTTAATGGTAGCGCACATTTGGCTCAAATCCACCGACAATCGCCCCATGAGCGATATCGCCTCAATCTCGAAAGAGCTTTGATTGTTGCCCTATTGCTTGTTTTAATCCTTTTCAATTCGTTGCCCAGAATCAAGCAGCGCGCTGGGGTAAAACGCGAAGGTTATGGTTTGACCATCGTGGTCGAAGACATTCCTGTCACCCGCCAGATTGGGGCACGACAGCCGCCGCCGCGCCCAGTGGTTCCCATTCCCAGCGAGGATGAACTCATTCCCGCTGATGTGACCATTGAAGATACGGAATTGACCTTTGATGCGACTTCGTTGTCGGCGGGATCCGGGGGACGGCCGGCTATGCCCTCGCTCCAGCCGGACATCATTCAACCGCGACCGATCTATGAAGTGATCCCCGAATACTCCGAAGAATTGCAGAAAAAAGGCATCGAAGGCATGGTCAAGCTTCATTTGCACATCGACAAATTCGGTCGCGTCATCGAAGTGGTCGAACTTCAGAATACAACTGGCAGTCCGGTCTGTGGTAACGCCGCGCGGGAGGCAGCGCTCAAAGGCCGATACATACCTGCCAAACGGGATGGCGAACCTGCCGATATCTGGATCACCCGCACCTATTCCTTTGGCTTAAAGAAATAAGTCGACCACTGCATGAAAATTCAGTCAGAAATCGTATCCCGGCAGATTTACCAGGTGATCTCAATTTAAACGGATGGAGAGACGATGGATCATATTTCAGATTTCAAACTACCTCGGTTTCCGATCCAGGATTCAGAATTGCAACTGCAACGAACCATTGTCCCGACGACCTATTGTGAATCTGTGGGCCAGCAATCCGCAATCCTCGGTTTTGAGCGAGGTATTTTTGAAGTCTGGGTCTATCCATTCAAAATTCTAAGCGATCTCCAATTTTCAGTGGCGTTACCGGCCTACAACATGGTTGTTCAGGGCTCAATCATCGCCAGACAAATCGTGGTTCGGCCCGAACTCACCACTCTCATTTATTCCCATGATCTTTTTACCATGCGGCAGCACTTGCTGGCGCCGATTGCCGCTGGTGGCGTCATTATCCTGTTCGAAATCGATTGTTGCACGCCGCTGGAACTCTGGCTCAGTTTCCAGCCAAATCTTGTTCCCATGTGGCCGGCGGGTTTGGGGGGGCAGTATACGTTGTGGCTGGAAGAAATCCAATCATATTATATTGGCGAGGGCACGAAGAGATATGCTGGCATTATCGGTTCCCCGGGGGCTCGTAAGCTCTCCACCACCCCTGGCCATCAGTTGCCTGATGAGCCGATGAAAATGGTCGTGTCAATTTCGCCGGAACAGGCAGCCGATGTATTCCTGCCAATTGTCATCACCGGCTCCAGCCAGGGCAAAGAAGACGCTCTGAAGCAATATCATCATTTGCTAAGCACAATTCCTGAGCAATACCAGGAGAGCATTTCGTATTATCGAAGGCTGGCTTCCCGGTCGCTTTCGGTTACTACTCCATCGGCGGAAATCAATCAAGCGTTGCAATGGGCCAGGCTTTCGCTGGACAAGGGACTGGTAGCAAATCCGCAGCTTGGCAAGGGACTGGTGGCTGGCTATGGCGTGTCGGGAAAAACCCATCGACCGGGCTTTGCCTGGTTTTTCGGTGGCGATAGCTGTTATAATGCCCTGGCCATTATCTGTTATGGCCATTTCGAACTGGCTCGCATCGCGCTCACTTTGCTCCGTAGCCATCAGCGTTCCGATGGCAAAATTCCGCATGAACTCACCCAGAGCGCAGCCCTTTTGAATTGGTTCGATGACTATCCCTACGGATTCTATCACGCGGAGACCACTGCTTTTTATATTGTTGCCATGACCGATTATTTGCAGCGCAGCGGGGATCTGGAATTTATTCGGTCAAGCTGGCCGTCCCTCAAAAAGGCGTATCAATATTGTCTCTCCGCCGATGAGGACGGCGATGGCTTGATGGAAAATAGTGCAGCAGGCCTGGCAGCGATGGAGGTTGGCGCTCTGCTGCAGAGGAACCGGGTCGATGTCTATCTGGCGACGGTCTGGTTGCAAGCGCTGCGTTGTTTGGTGCGGTTGGCTGATGTATTTGGCGACCGAGATTTCCAACAACAATGTCTGGCGCAATATGAAAAGGGCTATCAATCATTTTTGAAGATCTTTGTCAACGATGCCCGTCAAGAATTGGCTTTTGCCCAGTTGATCGATGGTACCCTGCATCGGGAGACGACCGTGTGGCAGGCTTTGCCGTTGTTTTTTCAATTGATCGAGGCAGAGCGCGTCTCCAGTACCGTTCAGGAATTGGCCAGTGCCGCAATGACTACGGATTGGGGCCTGCGCGGCGTTTCTCAACAAAGTTCGCATTATGATCCCATTAGCTACAACACCGGTGCGGTCTGGCCATTTACCACTGGTTTCGTGGCCACCGCTCAATACCGTCACCACCAATCCATCCAGGGCTGGCACAATTTGCTGGCCAATGCTCGGATGACCTGGCTGGATGCCCTGGGTTGGCAGACCGAACTCCTGTCCGGCGAATTTTATCGCCCGGTGACAACATCGGTGCCGCATCAGCTTTTTTCAGCCGCGGGCATTATCAATCCCCTGGTATTGGGATTGCTCGGTCTGGAGAGTGATGCCCTGCGACGGGAAATCCACTTTTCCCCGCATTTGCCATTCGATTGGCAGGAATTGCAGGTTGGCAACTATCGGTGTGGCGAGGATCAGTTCAATTTCGCCCTCTGTCGAACCAGGCAGTCGTTGAAATTGGAATTGCACCATCATGGCGCTGCAGTCTATCGGTTCACATTTTCGCCAGCATTCGCACCGGGTACCACGATCGAACGGGTATTGGTGAATCAGCGCGGCCATGATTTCCGTTGCCACTCATCTCGTTTTGATGTGCACTGTGAAGTGAACAGCGAGCTGGTGGATCGGTTGGAAATTCAAATCGATTATCACCCTGGAATTGAGTTTGATATCTCGCTGCCGCCGCTGGAAATCGGCGACCGATCATCGGCGCTGAAATTGATTGATTACAAGCTGGAAGAAAAGAAGCTGACGCTCCAGGTGGAAGGCCGGTGTGGCAGGGAATATCAGCTACCAATCCGTTCGGGTCAACCCATTATCCGCGCGGAAGGAGGGGAGTTGCAATCGATCGCGGAAGGCGAATGGCGGCTCATTTTTAAATTCAATGGAAAAATTGCTGATCATCGCTATGAACAAAAAACGCTGCAGCTCTATCTATCCTGAGTCCATTCGACTTTTTTGCTTGATCGAAGATAGCCCCGCATGACGCCGATCCCAGCGATCGCTACGGATCGTAAGCCGGTTTTCAACCGTGCACATTCGCGTGGTGTTGCCGCCAGTTAGCGGTTTCTTCGGATGCTATAAAATATTCGTCCATAGCACCAAAGGCCGCTATTCTTGAAAAAAATAATTACCCAATTACCCAATTGCCTAATTACCCAATTTACCGAGCCAACCGCCGAATCTCCCCGTCCCGCTCCGTCACTCCAATCTGATCGAAATAGACCAGAATCGGCGTGGCAAATTTTCGGGTGCTATTGATCAGCTCACGGAATTCACCCAGCCGTATCGCACCATGCTGTTTCAGATAATTGACCAGAATCTCTCGAGCTTTGTCGATGTGTTCTTTATGGAAAATGGCTGGCTTTTCATAATATTTGATTTCCACCAGCACGCCCAATTCGATCAAGCCCGTCACCACGTCGAGAATATCTTTCGGCTTAGCCGCCACTTCGGTCACGATCTCGTCCCAGCCTGGCGTTACATACTCCCGAGTCAAATAAATTTGTTCGACCTGATGTTTGATCTCCTGCTGTTTGGGTGTGAACCGAATCGCATGGCCTGCGAGGAAAATCTTTTCCTCCTGGACGGTTACGCGGTTTTCTTGAAGCAGGGTGGCCAGAATGGTATCGAAAAGCATGTTATTCATTTTGCCGAATAGCCGTTCTCGCAGCTCCGATTTTTTGATGCCCCGGAGCATGGGATGCTCCTGATGAAATTTTTGGAGGAACTCCAGGATGGCGGACCGGGCACCCTGAAAATGCGTCGCATGCACCACAGCCCATTCTGGTTTGTCAGCAATGACCCTAATTCGATCCCGCTGCTGCAACGTTTCCAGTATCTGGCTCACGGCTTCGGGTGCCAGCGATAGCTCCTGCGCCAGATGGGAAACCGTTTTCAGCGCATATTCATTTTTGAGCAAATACTGTTCGATTATCACGTGCGGATCAGCCTGTTCCAGTAATGCAAGTCGCTTTAATTCTTCTTCAGGCAAATATTTCAGCTTGGGCGGATGCACCTCCACGATGGTGCCGCCGCCGATGGTCTGCGTCGGCGAAAAGCTGCGGATCACATAACGGTCGCCGTAATCCGCCAGACACGGGGCTTCCAATCGAAACTGAACGAAGGTCGATTCCCCTGGAAACAGTTCTTGCCGTTCCAGCAATACGACCCGAGCAATGATCTCGCCGGTTCCCAGGTGCAAACGAATTCGATCTCGATTCTTCAGCGGATGGGGACTGGATTTGAGCAGATTGAGCCTGGCATTCAGCATGTAGGTCGGCTGGTAATAACCCGGTTTGGCCAGCATATTACCCCGCTCGATCTCCTCCTTTTCGATATCCATCAGATTGATGGCTGCCCGCTCGCCCGTCACACATTGCTCCAGCGTCTTATTGTGCACCTGCACCCGACGGACTCGCAGTTGTCGCTGTTGGGGCAACAACTCCACCGTGTCGCCAGTCTTGCAGGAGCCAGAGAGCACAGTTCCGGCAATCACGGTGCCGCTGCCTTTCATGGTAAAAATCCGATCGATCCAGAGGCGGAATACCCCTTTATCGGGTCGGGCTTCAAGCCGCTGCGCCAGATCGAGAATCAGATTTTTCAATTCGGCAATCCCCTGGCCTGTGGCGTTGGATACGGGAAGAATGGGCGCCCCTTCCAGAAACGTCCCTTTGACCAGCGCTTTAATTTCTTCGATCACCAACTCCAGCCAATCCTGTTCCACCATGTCGATCTTGGTGACTGCGATCAAGCCCCGGTTCACGCCCAGCAGTTGCATGATGTCAAAATGCTCCCGCGTCTGTGGCATAATGCCATCGTCAGCCGCAATGACCAGAAGCACCATATCAATCGTGCTGACACCTGCCGCCATGTTTTTGACGAACTTCTCATGCCCGGGGACATCGATGAAAGTAATATTGTCGCCCAGAAAGGCAAACCCCAGGTCGATGGTCATCTCCCGCTCTTTTTCTTCTTTGAGCCGATCGGGGTCGGTGCCCGTGAGCGCTTTGACCAGCGATGATTTGCCGTGGTCGATATGACCCGCGGTGCCGATGATGATGTGGCGCATAAGTTTAATCTTGATTTTATGAATGAATTATACCAATCCTTTTTCCTTTAAAATAGAATCTACTTCTAACAAAAACTCCTCCAGAGTAACGGCTTTCGCCCCCTCCTCGCTATGATTGTGATCATCTGGATCAGATATTGGGTGACGGTGCCGTTTGCCATGATACTCATCTCTGGCATATATTCGATTGAAATCCTGGAGGAGAACCATGTTTGTCAGATATGCGATTTCATTATTATTGACCTATTTCTACTGAGGTAGATTCGAAACTTCACATATCCTTTGCCCTGGTGCAAAATTTGACGTCGTTGATAATAGCTATACTTTGCCAGAGCATCATCGGCAGCCATAAATAGTTCCTCAATTGTCTGCATGAGCCAGCATCCCCTCCAATTTATCGATTTCAGATTCGATCTCTTGAAGCTGCTGCTGCGCGGCTACCCAATCGAAGTAGGTATCCTCATCCTCCCAGGAATGTTTTTTTTCTGAGATGCGAGCCTGATAAAATTCTTCCACTGTCATTTTATAACCTCGCTGAAAATAACTGATGAGGGAACGAATAGCTCGACTTTTTTCCTCGGCTTGAGCCTTTAGAACTCTGGCTAAGCTTTGTTCAACTGTTTCTGCTGGCTCGATGATTTTTTAGCTTTCGACCAATGTGTCGTTGATTGTTTCCATTTTTAACCTCTATTTTTCTGTTGCTTTCTGAATATTCAAGACTGAAATAGCTAATAACAAACATGCTTTTTTTGTCGAGTACTTCATCAGTTCTCAATGTCCTTGCGAATCGTTTTCAGCAACTTATCAAGTTGCTTATCTAAACCGATTGCCGATGCGTCGGTTCTAATTCTTTCTAAATCCAATTGTTCCCATAAGGTCACTAATATCCCACGGGCATCACGGAGGTGTTTATCTGATCCTGTTCTTGAAAATGCCACCAGTTTTGCTATGATAATATCTTCAGGAGCAATAAACGTTGCAGTTCGACCAGTTTCATCATAAATCCTCCGTTGTCGTCGCTTGAATGCGGCATGAGTAAATGCATCAGATGGCAAAGGGACGATATCCACTTTTGCGCCAGTTGTTGGCTGAATAATGTTGAAAGGATAACGACGAATCAATGAATCGCGGATACCTTCCTCGCTGAGGTAATAATCGGGGAAGGGGAACATATTTGCTAATTCAGATATGTGATGTAATTTAACATCAGCGACAATGTCCACATCGAGCGTAAAACGTGGCTCGCCATAAAAGATAGCAGCAAAACCACCGACCACCATGTAGGGAATATTCAGTTGTTCTAAAACATTTACTACATAATTGAAGAAAGCTCTGAGCTCATAATCTTTGACTTGTTCCATTATTACTCCGTCGTGCAAATTTCTGTCCCTGCATCCGCTCAACAATGCGCCAATTCAATTCCTCTGGTGACAGTTCAGGATGCTTCTGCCGCTCGG
>CAZYNP010000003.1:75010-126639 GCA_964647995.1 uncultured Cytophagia bacterium | reverse complement strand
ACAATGCGCCAATTCAATTCCTCTGGTGACAGTTCAGGATGCTTCTGCCGCTCGGTCAACCGAACCGCCTCCAGAGCAAATTGATAGGCTTGAAATGCCATTTCTAATCGCTTAATCGGCCCCATATTTCGCCAGGCTTCGATTTGTTTACGATCCAGCGGCTCTAATAGATCATTAAATTCCCTGGAATCGGAAACAAAGTTTTCTTGAATTAATTGCACTGCCATACCATAGTTAATTTAGATCCAGAATATCTTTTCGGCGCCGTGAAAACCTTAGTAGCAGGTGAGAGGCAACGACATCATTAAACCTTATTGGCTTCGTTGACAAAGATAGAACTGATTAATCAACCTACTTCAAGTCTGTTCGGTTTCAAAATAAGGTAAGAAGGTTGAGAGGGAATAAATATCCCTTGGCGACTAAGGTTGTTCAGTGCTATTGTTCATTATTCCGTTATTCCATCATTCCTTTTGTGTTGATTAGTTTATTATATTTTGAGCTGCGTGCTGCTTTTCTGTTCTCCTAAAAAAATTGTTGCGACGGCATCTTCAATGGCTTTTGCCTCATCCTCCCTGATCGTCCGAAAATCCAACAGCACTTCATCATCCGCAATGCGGGCAAAGATCGGCGGCTCATTCTCTCTTAACTTTGTTGCCAGCGAATCAGCCGAGATGGTTAATGGCTTCAAAGCTACCAGTTTCGTAGGAAGATATTGCGCGGGTAATGAGCCACTACCCAATTGCGAAAAGCCATCGCTGATTTTGACTTCGCATTTGCCAGCCAGCGCCTCTTTCAAATGGCGTTGAAAGGTACGGCAGCGATTGGCTAATTTTTTAGTCGGAATAGTCAGCAGCTTCAACACGGGATGGCGTTCGGCCAGATGTTCTTCATCCAGATACAATTTGAGCGTGGCTTCCAATGCTGCATAAGTCAGTTTGTCGCAACGCAGCGCCCGCGTCAATGGATTCTTCTTGATGGGATCGATATATTTCTTCTTGCCGATGATGATCCCACTTTGCGGACCGCCCAAAATTTTATCGCCGCTGAACGTTACGATGTCCGCACCAGATTTGATACTATCCTGCACCATGGGCTCTGGGGGAAGACCATATTTCTGGAAATCGATGAGGCAACCACTCCCAATATCGTCGACAACCGGCAGATGGTGCTGCTGTCCCAATGCCACCAGTTCCTTCAACGGTACTTCCGAAGTGAAGCCGACAATTTGATAGTTGCTGGTGTGCACCCGCAGCAACAGTCCCGTATTTTCAGTAATGGCACGCTCGTAATCCCATAGATGGGTTTTGTTTGTCGTCCCCACCTCAACCATGATGGCACCACTGCGTTTCATCACATCGGGAATGCGGAACGAGCCGCCGATCTCGATGAGCTGGCCCCGAGAAATAATCACCTCTTTGCCAAAGGCCATGCTATTGAGCACCAGCATTGTAGCGCCCGCATTATTATTGACCACCAGCGCAGCCTCGGCACCGGTGAGATAGCACAGCAATCCTTCCACATGGGCATAGCGATCGCCTCGTTTGCCTGTCTGACGATCGATGGCCAGGGTGCAGTAATTTTTGATGGCGTTAGCGATGGCCGCCTGCGCCTCCGGGCACAATGGTGCTCGCCCCAGCGCCGTATGCAAAATAATTCCCGCCGCATTGATGGCCGGAGCGACGGATGGCTTGAATTGCAGCCGAATGCGCTGGGCGATTTTTTGAGCCAGCCGATCGGGATCGATGTCGATCCGGGACAGTTCCAATTCATCGGCGGCTAAAATTCGATCTCGCAGTTTTTGCAGCTCGGCGCGCGTACAGTCGATGAGGTAGGTGCGAGGGTAGCTGTCATCCAATGCCTTGATCGGCGGCAAATTCAGCAATTTGGGCATGCCGATCAATTGGTCTAAAAGCATCTGTCGTTGGTTTTCCTGGTTCATGGCAAATTACTCTGGTTGATGAATGCTATGTTTGCTCAGCGTGCGATAAAATCTGCCAGCATTCAGGCGCGGGACTTTCATCTGATGAGAACCATTTTTTTGGTTGCTTGAAATTCTCCCGTGTCCAATCGATACAAATAAACCCCGCTGACAAGATCGCGGGCATCGAACTCCACCTGATGCCGCCCTGGTTCAACCGGCATGTTTAACAAATGGGCAACCAGTTCACCGCGCATATTAAAAATATCCAATTTGACGTGGTGCTTTTGCGGCAAGTCGAAAATGATCTGGGTTTTCGGATTGAATGGATTGGGATAGTTTTGCCCCAGATGAATTGATCCCGGTACAGCGCCCTGGCCCGGGTGCTCGACATCCGTTTCGATAAAGTGAACGGTAAAATCGTCGAGATAAATGGCGCCAGCATTTTTCTTTTGATCGCTGGTCTCCGCCAGGTAGATTTTGGTCCAGGTGATGGGGAAAGTCAGCGTAGCTGCGGGGTTGGCCCAATGAACGATTGCATTTTTGAATGGGACCAAAAGATAACGCCAGCTATTCGTCCAATCGATGCCGGGGGTGGCTTCGGTAAAATTGATCAAAAATTTTTCCTTATCGGCATCCTCGAATTCGCCGCGAAGCCAATGCTGCTGGCCATCCCCATATACCTGAATACCCACGGCTTCCGGCGCACCTGAAATCGGAATGGAACAATTCAGATACAACGCACTGGTGCCGCCCGTGGTTAGGCTATATTCGAGCTTGCCAGAACGGGGCGGCGAAACAAAGGCCGAATTTTCGGAAGTGAATGCGCACGCCGCTAAGTTGACCCGGGTGCCCGACATACTCCAGCGATCGGTAGTTTGAAAATCATCGACAATGACGGTGGAGGAAATGCCAACGTAGACCGCTGTGCTTCCGGTGACCGAGCGATACGAAGCCTGGACCTGCCCCTGGCCCTGTTTGGTGGCAGTGAAAACGCCCTCATTGGATACGGTTCCAATTTCGCCGATAACCGTCCATTGATAGGCCGAGCGCGGCAATGCGATGACATTGCCGTAGGAGTCGCTGGTCTCCGGCTCAATCGACTGACTGGCGCCGATTTTTAGCACGACGGGATCAGGCGAAAGCTGTATCTTGCCAATTGACGTAATGTAAACTTTTGCCGAGTCGTGAACCATTCTATAAACGACATGGACGTAGCCGGAATCCCGCTGGCTGCTGGAAGTGAATAGACCTTGGTTGGTTATGGTCCCAATTCTTGCCTCGCACCACCAGGCGATTGAATCGGCATTCAATTTCACCGGATTGTAGAACTCATCAAATCCCACGACCGAAAACTGGAGTTGATTCTCGGTCAGAACGAAAGCGTGTGGCGGCGATATCCTTAATTTAGCCACCGGACCCGTGGCTGCAGTGCTTACCACCATCAAAGCATTGGCGACCGATCGTTCGCCCCCGGCATCCGAAGGGCTATTGACCACCTGGCCTCGGACGACCATGGTGGTAGAACCGCCGCCATCCAGGTTTAGCCCCTGGTAGACAGGCCACTTCAGCATATAATCCGCCAGCTCAAATAGCGACATACCGGCGCTGTAACCGGGCTGGCGCCCATCCACGGTAAACAGATAAAGCCGGGTGGAATCCCGGGAGAAGCCAACCGCGGTGCGCGGATGCCGATCGTACGTAAAGCTTTCGCCACAGCCTTCTCGCTGCCATTCAACAGTAGCAGCACCATTGCGGATCAAGCGCGGAGTGCCACCGATGAGTTGCAGAATGGATTTTTTTACCGGTGGCAATGCTATCACCAGTTTCACTGTGTCCCCGATAAATATATGCTCATTCAAAAAAGCGCTGGCCGTGCCATGGCCAGAGACAACGAGGCCATTGGCCGGGATCAAATTGTTGCCATGCCCGGTGACGCCCAGAATGCTGTCTTTGGCAGTAGCTACGACCCAAATGGTATCATTGACCAGCGGCGCTGGAGTCACATAGTGCGCGATGACTTCGGTGCCCCAAAAATTAGTGCCGGTTCGAGAACCAAAATATTTGTTATAAATAATGAGCTCATTGGTTTCGCGCACGTCGTTCACACCATCAATGGCAATGGAGTTATGATTCGGCGCAATAACTGCTCCTTGAAATGAAACGATGTCGATGATCGGCTGCTTTTGGTCGGACACCGCAAACACCGAGCGCGTGGTTGGCCCTTTTAAGAGCACACCATTGGCCACCTGGGCGCCCACCGGCACGCCTCCGGTCGCATAGAAATCACCATTAATTGCACCAATGACCCGATGCTGTTCCCGGTCATTTCGGGCGGCCATGGCGGAGGTACGTTCGTACCCCAGCAGCAGATCATTGGCCTTCACCGTTTCCAGATGCAGCCATTCGTTGGTAAGGTCGATTTCAAGGATATGAATATGCCAGGGACCGGTGGCAATAAATTCGTGATGATGAATTACTCCCGGGCCAACCGGCGTGCTGTCCTGAGAGAATACGACTGAAATAAGCGAGAGAAGTAGCAGAAGAATAAAACAATACTCTAACCGGTATTTGCTCATGGTTTGTTCTTTAGTTCCTGTTTTCGGATGGAATTAAAATGATTTTTTGAATCGGTGACGTTACCACGCCATTGCCAAATTCCAGGCACAAGCCGCAGGCAGCCACAACATCGGTTTTAATCGAGCTTCCGCCCCAGGTGCAACCGTTGATGGGCGTTGTCAGCGGTGATAGGCCATGCTTGTCAAACCAGCCGCCAACTACCCGATAGCGCGCCGGTCCCAGTACCGTGATGGCATAAACCGAATTAAGCGTTTTAACGTAGACCAGATCCCCCAATTTCAGATCGGCCTTGCGCACCTCTTTTAGTTGCGATGCCAGAGCCACGATCTTGTCCAGACTATGTCCCCACTTTTCCAAAGTATCCGCCTGACTTACTATTGTAATCTGGAAGCCCCGGTTGCCGGAGCGCGACCTATTCATCCAATGCTATTTCATCAGCGCCGCCCACAGAAAAAATGACTCCGGCTCAAAATCTCTGTTGGCTGTGAATCAAATTTCCGATCGAAACCAGCGTTTGGAACTGCCGTTTGCCAGCGCGATCATGCCCCCAAACCAGTAAATCATACTGAAGAGTGATTCCCGGTGTTCAGACTTCGCGGTGGCCATGTCCGTCTGGATTAGTGACGGGGTTGCTGACCCAATGCGGCTTTGATTCGGGCGGGCGTCATGGGCAGTTGAAACAGACGTACGCCGATAGCATCATAAATTGCATTGGCGATCACTGCTCCCATGCAGATAATGGCTGGCTCGCCACCGCCCTGCGGAGCTTCTTCCCTGGAATCAATCAAAACGGCTTCAATCTTCGGCACCCAGGAGAAGCGCGGCAATTCGTAGGTATCGAAATTGACGTCCAGCACCCGTCCGCCTTCGAAGTGGATTTCTTCAGTGAGGGCATACCCCAATCCCATGGTGATGCTGCCTTCGATTTGGATTCTGGCGCCCGCTGGGTTTACCACCAGTCCCATATCCTGTGCGCAAACCACGCGTTTAACCTGCACGTGACCGGTTTGTTGATCCACTTCTACCTCAGCGATGTGAGCCACGTAGGTGCCGGCATCTGTGCCACAGGCCACACCAATGCCGCGTCCGCTCGGCAGCCTGGCCGGTGAGTAGCCGAATTGTTCCGCCGCAGCTTTGAGCACCCCACGAATTTTTTCATCCGTCAAATATTTCAATCGAAATTCCACCGGATCCATACCGGCTTTTTCCGCCATCAGGTCGATGTGGGATTCCCTGGCAAAGGTATTGGTGTTGTTAGCAGGCGCCCGCCACGGGCCGACACTGAACGGATGAACTCCATCGCTCCGCGACCAATCGCCATAGGCCACAGTTCGATGATGAGGAATATCGTAGAAATGCTTCGAACCGCGATCACCGGCAAAATAGACCGTGTAATCCCAGAGAATGGGCGCGGCGGAGGCCGATAAACCGGATGTTATTTTGACGACTGCCGCTGGCCGAAAGGAATCGTAGAAGAATTCCTCCGGTCGGCTCCAGGCGACCATCACCGGCTTGCCGGTCAATTTCGCCAGGCGGGCCGCTTCAACGGCCTGTCGATTGCGGGATTTGCCGCCAAAGCCTCCCCCGACGAACGGAGTAATGATGCGCACATTTTGGGGGCTTACCCCCAATGCCTGGGCTACTTCATTTTTAGCACTGAACGGCGTCTGCGTCGATGCCCAGACGGTAATTTTATTGCCCTCGCTTTTCGCCACTGCGGTATGCGGTTCCAGCGGAGCATGGGCGACGTAGCTGTTCCAATATGTGGCCTCAATAATGGTGGCCGCTTCTTTTGCTCCGGTGTCAATATTTCCCCCTTCGGCGACGGTATGACCATCCACGGTTGATGTTAATAGGAAATCAAAAATCGTTCTATCATTCACCTTAGCCGGCGGCAGCTCGAATTCCGATTTGATCAGACCCAAGGCCTTTTCCGCGACATCCGGATAGGGGTGCAGCACCGCCACCAGATCGCCATCGCGTACAATTTGAATGCCGGCAATTTGTTCGGCGGCCGAAGTATCGACATATTTGAGGGTGGCGCCATGTGCCGGTGGCCGCAAAATGCGGGCATAGAGCATCTCAGGAAGCTGAATGTCACCAGCAAATTTGGCCGCACCGGTCACCTTTTCCAGCGCATCACGGCGCAGCACGGCTTTGCCAGTAATGTTGAAATCCGCTCGTTGCTTGGGCGAGGGTTTCTGCTCCAGGTGCCGCTCGATCAATTTGCCGGCTGTCAACTGGCCATAGGAGATGCTATTCTTCTCATTGGATCGATCGAATACGATTCCATCCTTCACCTGCAACCGATCCAGCGACACCTGCAATTTTTCAGCCGCCAATGCCATCAAGACGGCTCTGGCCTCGGCGGCCGCCTGTCGCAGATAAGGGCTAAACTGGCGAGTGCTCAACGATCCAAAGGTGCCAATATCCCAGGGACAGCGGTCCGTGTCGCCCATTACCATATCCACGCGCTCCAGCGGCACCTCCAGCTCATCGGCCAACTGCATCGCCAGCGAAGTGATAACTCCCTGGCCCATTTCGATTTTGCCCACCAGACACGTCACCCGATCATCAGCGCCGATGATCAAATAGGCATTGAAATCCGATGGGTAATTTAGCCGCTGTCGCTCTTGCAGGAGTGCCGAAGCGTCGCAAGCGGTGAAAAAAATGATGAGACCGCCGCCAAAGCGTTTGATAAATTCGCGGCGGCTGATGGGAGCGCCGGTTAAAAGATCTGCGCAATCGGGTGTTGGCTCATCAAGATAATTCATGGCCTGCCTCCTCTTTTCATCATGGCCGCCGCGTCCTGGATGGCCAGCACAATACGCTGATGCGCGCCGCAGCGGCATAAATGATCCTCCAATCCAGACTTGATTTCAGCTACATCTGGCCGGGGATTTTGTTGCAAAAGGCTATACGCCGCGAGAATCATACCTGGGGTACAAAAACCGCATTGCAGCGCATCGTGTTTCATAAAGGCTTCTTGCAGCGGGTGTAGTTTCCCATTGCGCGACAGTCCCTCGATGGTCAGCACCGATTTCCCAGCCACCTCTTTGACCGGCGTTTGGCAGGAACGAACCGCCCGGTTGTTCACCAGCACGGTACAGGCACCACAGAAACCTTCCCCACAGCCATATTTGGCACCGGTAAGACCAAGCTCGGTCCGCAAAACCCACAGCAACATCCGCTCTCCATCCACTTGCAAGCGGACCGGTTTTTCGTTCAGTGTGAATTTGATGGTTTGGATCATGGCGGTCTCCTGGTAACGATCAATCCCGTGATTTCACCAATTTGAACCCATAGATTTTCGCTGTCATCGTCTGGCGATGACGGCATCAGTAAGGCCGACCCGCCATCGAACGAGTCTATTTGTTTTCAGTCGATTTCTTCAATTCCCTGGAGTGCTGATAGAACTCCTCCAGTGTCATTTTTTTCAGAAAGTTCAGACCATGGGCTGCTCGCAATCTGGGATGTTGGTTGGTCAAGAAAAAGTCGCTGCCCATGCACAGCTTGATCTGCTGATACTGCTCGAACATGATTCGGAGCGCCAGTCTGGAGAACGGCCCATCCAGTTCATGGCTGGGAAAAGATGCTGCCCGTTGCGAACCGAAGTAATTCATAAATGCCTGATCCAGGCTGGCGAAGGAGTTCAACGACACCGGGATGTAGCTATTGGCTTCGGCCGGATGAAAACGGTACCACACGTTGCGATAGCCCCAAATTTGAATCGGATGGTTGTTTTCGCCCTGGTGGTACATCTGCAACGCAGTAGTGATCGCCTGCAATACTTTGTAATGGGTATCTGGCCCGCTACCCTCGGGATCCAGAGCCACAGTGATCACCGTAGGTTTGATCTTTTTCATCAGGTTCAAAATCGGCATCACGTCGCGCGGAATACTGGGCTCCTCGGTAAAAATGTCGCCCGTATAAAATCCCAGCCGCAGGTGATGTACCGACTGGCTATTGAATCCCAATGATCCCCATTTCAAATCCGATTCCCACTCGCGAATCATGCCTTTCAATTGTTGAATGTAATGAATATCCTTTTTGCCAGGGTATTGGGTGGAAAAATAGCTAATCATCTCCTCGATGCGGTCATGCAGATGGAGCAGGCTTTCTTCTTCCAACAAAAAGATCAGGTTGCGCAGCAGCCGTTTGCTTTCGGCCTCTTCGCGCATGGTACGACTGTTGGCCGCAATGCCATCCAGATATTGAAAGACCTCGCTATTGCGAGCAATTTCATTCTCTGGGTCAAAATAATTCTCGTTCAATAGGCGTTTGAACAGCGGAGTGTGGATATGATTTTCGAGCGTTTTCAATAGTGCTAACACATATTTGTTAGTCACCGCGGTGAAACCACTGGTGAGATAAACAAAATGGTGAATATTTTGGGGGCTGCGCACCAGGTGCACCATGTACGGCCAGAAGCCGAGCATGATATCATCGTGATGGGGCGCAGTATGCATAAACGTTTCCCCTTCGATGGCTTGCAGACCGTCTTGAATTTTAGCGATGATACGATCATGAATTTTGGAAGTTAATGCCGCCGGTTTTTGTTTGGTCTTTTTTAGAATTTCTTTGCCGAATTTGTTGGCATTAAACTCATCCAGGGAAAGCTGCTGGATGGATTTTTGATTGATCAAGGATAGATTCACTACCACTCGCTCCACATCTTCATCCGTCAATTGCTCCTTCCCGGACAAATCGACAAAACGGCGCTCAACCAGATGCTTGGCCGCCCCTCTGGTGATGTAAAATCGAGCTCTCGGCAAGATTTGTAGGGCCGTAGCCGGATATAAATTGCTCGGTTCTTGTTCGATAGCATCCGCAATAATTTTCGCTTTGGCTTCCCCAGCCGCAATGATAATCGCCACTGCCTCCGGGTTATAAGTGATGGTGCTCAAACCAATCGTCAGCACGAGGCGATTCCGGGCAACCTCAATTCCTCCCATGTCGCTGGCGGCAGCCGCCTGGGTTTCATAATTCGTGGGGGTGAGCCGCGTGGTGGAGTAGTGATCCGACCCTTTCACGTTGAATCCGATATGTCCATCCGGTCCGATCCCCCCCAGAAAAAAGCCGATACCTCCCATTTCGCGCACACGAGTTTCATACTCGGTACAGTACTGATCTACGGCTTCAATCACCCGTTTTTGGATCCGTTCCAATTTATTGGACGCCTGCCTTGTCCGCAAACTCAAATCCACTCGCTCGTCAGGGAAGACATTTTCCAACAACATATCTTTGGGAACGCCGGTTTGATAGACGTCGATGAGCAGCGCCCGATCCCGGCTCAAGCCGAATCCTTTGATGTAATAGTGATTGATATAGTAATAAAAGCTGTTCCGTTGATAGGGATTGATGGGATAGAACTCATCGATCTGGACAAAGCGCAAGCCGTCCATGCGGGGTTTTACGCTCGGATCAATTCCCGATTGCTGCAAATCTTGCTGTGCCTCGGCTTCGTCCCAATGGCTCAAGAAATATTGTACCCATTTGATGAAATGCTCCGGAGTTTTTCCCGTGGGTAACGAAACAACTCCTTCGGGATTTTGTTGCACCCATTCCAGGAATCGCATGGCGGTCAATTTTCCTAATGCCGGGAAATTGTCGACGATGATCACTGGAATTTTTTCAGTTGGCGGGTAAATCGGTTCGTAATGCGATCTTTCGATGGCGACCTGCTCTACTTTCGAAGCAAAAATGAAGTTCGTTGGTTTGCTCATAGTCCTATCCATAATTAGTTATGCTTGCAAGTTTTAGCAGTCGTTAGACCAGGCGATAGGGTTATGCGTATGCCCAGCGTTGTTTGCAGTTTTGTGCCAGAATTCCGCTATCTCAAAATACCATTTCATAACTCGGAGATGTCGGGTTGACTGCGCCGGGAAATACCAGAGCATTGGCCACCTGACGGAATTTATCGCGAGGCCGGATGCAGGCATTCACCTGCATCTGCCGATCAACGGTGAAAATAGAATCTTGACTTGAGAAAAAGTGGCCGGTGCTCTCTTATCGCTGGCCTTACTGCATAGTCTAATTTACAAATAATTTTGAATGATGCAATAATTTTTTAACAGTCAGGTAAAATTGATTCAATAGGACGATTAAATTCAAGGGGGAGGAAAGAAAAGGCAACCGGAGAGTAGAACCACTCATTTTGAAACCTGAAATTTTAAAATAGAAATGACTATTAATGCTTGCCCCACGAAACACGCGAAAAAAAACGGAAAGCAATTTTGATTTTTTGAATTTCGTGTCACTCCGTGTATTTCGTGGGCAAAAAGCTGTCATTTTCCATCGTCACGGTTCATATTAGAATTTTTAGTCAAATATGGCGTTGCCACCAAGACACGGAGGCCCGCAGATCACCAAACAATTACCGAATGGAAGAGATCAGAAACAGCCACAAACAAAACTTAGCCTGACAATCGCTATCTTTTCATCCTAATCATTTATGTCTTCGTGTCTTGGTGGCAAAATCGTATCAATAATTGAAACCCAATCAGCAAAATGTAGCTATAGCGGCCACGGATTATTTCATACCGTCACGTGCGGCAAACAATATTGCACCGTTTGCTAGGTAGCAGTGACGAAACCGAACCCAATAATCAATCGTCGACTTCGGGTAGGTACCAATCCCATCCGCTATGCTATTGCCCAGCGCTTTTGATTGTTCTACCCAAGAGTTCTGAGAACCCAAAATACAATTTCATGACTCAGGAGTAGCAGTTTGATTGCGCTGGGAATCACGGTTCAAGACTTGATCTTGCTGGCAGCAGAATCGGTCTTGCAGTCGCCTTTTCGTTTCATAAACTCCTCGAACGACATCTGCTTTTTATAGCACTCCTGATCAATGTAATCCAGCAAATACCTGAACGGCTCGGCCGGAACATAGCCGGGAATTACGGTGATCACCTCTTTTTCCGGTGAAATGAAACCCAGCGAAGGAAAACCCGTCACCCGGAAAGCCTGCGTCAGTTCGATATTGGTGAACCGCTGCCCCTGAAACTCGACCGTGTCGGTTGGACTCTCGGCATTGATCCGAACGGTGATGAAACGTTGCTGCAATTTGGCGGACACTGTCGAATCCTGAAAGGTTTTTTCGTCCATCACTTTGCACCAATGACACCAGTCGGTATAGAAATCCACGATCATATTTTTCTTCTCCTGCGCGGCTTTTTCAAGGCCTTCATTGAAAGACAGCGTAAAATTTTTCACTGCCACATCTTGCGCTGGCGCAATGGTTGGTTTCGCCAGGGTCGATTTGTTTTGAGCCATGGAGTTGTCACTAATCTTAGAGCAACCCATAATGACCAGGCCGGCTAACGCCAACATCACAACTAATATTTGTCTCATAAATCCTCCATCTGCAAAAAAGGTGAATTCCTTAAATTAACTGAACCGAAGCAACCTGCTTCGATCAACTGCCTCAAGTAAACGGCCCACTCGAACTGCAGCCAGTCGAGTTAGCACCGGTGCTGTTCAAACCAGTTGCCCCGAAGGCGGAGAGAATGCGATCGGGTCGTGGTTCACCACATTGAGGACAGGTCAAATTTTCATTACTTGCGCCAAGCGACTGCAGCAGATCGAATCGATGACCACAGGCTCGGCATTTGTACTCATAAATTGGCATCGCTACGTTCCTTTCTTTTTCTCTTCTTCCATATCAGCATTTTCGTGACGATCCGACCGAAAGTCACAAGCATTGGACATTCAGGTCGGGATGCCCAGTTTGGGCAAGATATACCTCATGATAAGAAAATAAGCAATCAGTATCAAAATAGGTATGATGAAATCCATTTATTTGTGCTCCGTCGGTTGACTATTTTTCTTGCTCTTTCTTCCCAGCATCAGAACGAAGCCCAATAAGGCACCATAACCCGTGCTGATCCAGGGATTGCTGGTAATTGGGCACGTGCCAGATTGGCAGCCAATAAAATGGTAATAGGCATAGCCCAATCCCCCTCCGATGATAACTGCGATCGCGATCCATAAGTATTTAGACATGGTTAACACTCACTCACTAAGTGGACTGGATATCTGTTTGTATTTTTTTGTTACCAATTAGATGGATGAGGTCTTAAAAGGATTCGATTTTGGAATCAAATCTGTAAATCCTCACTTATGAATAGATAGAGCTACTGATCGGTCGCTTCACTGTTTGAAATTTGGGAAGCATTCCATTTTTAAGCCACCGATCAGTCCGCCTGTTACTGATCTTTTGCTTAAATTTGCAAAATTCACTTGCATAATTCAGATAATATTTTTAGCTTTGTCGAGTGAACTAAGAAACAAATTGTCATAGGCGGCGGCAGGCAACTGCAAAGATGACCATCGAAAGCATGGGAATATGGTGACGCAAAATCGACGGTTGACAATCATTGGCAGCACTGGTTTGATTATTCTGTTGTTGCTGTTGGAAGTTATCCCTATCCCATCCAGGCCGTGGTGCGCTGTGGCGATAGCGATGCTCCGGCAAGAAGGCCGCTGGCAACTGTCAAACCACTCGGAAGAGGATACCAGCATCACGTTGCTTCTGCCTCCGGAGCGCAGCGAATTGGCAAACACCACGCCGTCGTTCTCGTGGCTGGCTGTTCGTTCGAACCAGGTGGTTGAGTATCGCTTGCTCATTTCAGATAATTATGGCAAGATCGTATTTGACCAATGGATTGGCAGTGATACGACTTATGTACTGGCCGATGCTCAAATATTGAAAGATTTGAATTTGTATTTTTGGAGCGTTCAAGCCAATGTCCAGGGCCGACGGCTGCAAAGCCCCATCTGGTCGTTTTCCATCGACCAAAAAATCGGTACCGACCTGGTCGTAAAAAGCATTTCGTTGAAAAACAAATGGGGAGGATGGAAAGCTGGCGATGAAGTTGAAATCGAGGCGGTGGTGGAAAATTCAGGACCGCAGCCCATCGGCGCCAGTTATGTAATTCTGTTCAGCGGCAATTTCAACTCCAACTATCGGGACTATTTTGCCCATCGCCGAACCATTTCGTTGGATACCGTTCGCATCGATTCCATGGCCATCAATGACCCGAAAACGGTATTGCTTTCGGCGCCCCTGCCGTATGGCTTCAATCATCTCTTTGTGACAATCGAACCCAGTTTTAGTGCCTATGAGATAATTAATGCCAACAACTATGGTTCCGGCCCGATTATTCAGACCGAAAAGCGTCGGCTGCGCTTTCAAGGCTTATTTGTATTTTATAAAAATTATTTTCACCCCGATGTGGGGGATAAACAACTGGATGCTGAAAATCTGCAGCAGATTTATCAGAACATCTGCCGCTTCCAGCGCTATTTCTGGGATCACACGCATATTCTGGTGATCGATGTGGATACCTTGCACGTGAAACGCCCGTTGCAACCGGACGATTTTGCATTTCAAGATGACCAATGGGGCTTTTATTTGCCTCCTGATCGGATCAAGAACGATCTGCAGGGACGACTTACGCGTCACAGCCGTTATGATTTCATCTATGTCTATTATTCATGGTGGAATTCTCCGCGACATTGGTCCGGTTATTCGGGCTATTCGTTTAAGGAATACCGGCTGGGAAATTTCCGGGCGGCACTGCTGGCGCAGCCGGCACCGCCGAATAAAGTCGGAACCGAAGAAATTGCTATTCATGAATTCATGCATTTGTTGGAGCATCGGTTTGAGAGCCGCGGAGACCGCACCTTTTATTCGCCCCATCAGCGGGCACTGGTCACCAATTTCGACAAAGATTCCGACTATTTCGATTGGTTGCTGGAAACCTGGCCCACCGAAAGGTGGTTCCATTTGCCAGCCAGCCAAATCGTGATCGGCCCGGAGTGGTCAATCGATGATGATTCCACCATCGCCTGTTTTGAACCCAATCGGGTGATGCTATTTCCTGGTGGATCGGATCCTTCGGGAAACAGCACCACCATTGGCTATAAAATTCCTCCCGGTCACAGTTCGGCGTCGCCGACTTTGATCCGTCTCGCCATTTATGATCTGGGCGCTCGGCGAATTCGGACATTGGTTGAAGGCCCTGCGGCACCTGGCATGTATCAGGTCACCTGGGATGGCACTGATGAGTCACGTCAGAAAGTGGCCAGTTCGCTTTATATTTGTGTATTGCAAGCTGGCGATAAAAAAATTATGAAAAAAATGCTTTATTTGAGATAAATCACCGGCCGGAAATAATGTTCATTGAAGGAAGGAGCGAATATGGAAAACCAATTGTATGTCTATAAAGCTCACGTGATCGATGTTTACGACGGCGATACCTGCACCGTGGATATTGATCTGGGATTGAGCACCTGGGTTCGCGGCGAAAAGATTCGTTTGCACCGCATCAACGCTCCGGAGATACGGGGGGCCGAGCGGCAACTGGGATTGCAATCGCTGGAGTATTTGAAAGGGCTGATCCTGGACAAGGAAATCATTTTGCAGACCATCAAAGATCGCAAAGAGAAATATGGTCGTTATCTCGGCGAAATCTGGGTTCGCGATGCGCAGGGCAATTATTTCAATGTAAACGATAAAATGGTGGCCGAAAACAAGGCCGTGTATTTCGACTATCCATAACCTCGATTCCAACGGTGCAAAAGCTCCGAGCGAACGGAAACTGATACTCAGCGGTCAACTACGGTCGAAATGCGTTCGACCGGGCCTGGAACCCACCAGGCTCGAGTGCAGGCCAGCACCGCTTTCAATGGGATGCATCGATGGAAGGGGCGCTATTTCGCCCGTCTTTTTTTGACATAGTAGTAGATCAAGCCCGTGGAAGTTAGCAACACTCCCAGCAGCGAGGGCAGCAGAGCGGTAATCAGGGTAACCACCATGAACCAGAGCTGGATGGCCAGCACCACGATCAAGGTGAGTGGGTAGCCGAAAATGCGATAGGGGCGAGGTGCCTGGGGATATTTTTTGCGCAGCACCCAGACGGCTACGAAAGTGGAAACGTTAAAGATCGATGAGGTGAAGGAAAAAAAGTCGATGATCGTTTCATAGGCTTTACCTGCAAAACCCGCAGCGATGAGCAATGCCGACGCCCAAAATCCCTGGACAAGCAGGGCCACATTGGGCGTTTTGTATTTGGGGTGAATCCTGGAAAGGGCATCGATAAATACGCCGTCGCGGGCCATGGCATACCAGGTGCGGGCTTTACACAGAATCTGCGTGTTCACATTTCCGAACGTATTGAGCATGACCGCAACGGCAATGAGCACGCCTCCTGCGGTGCCAATGGCGGCTTTCAAGACATCGGTGGCCACCCAGGCCGATTGCTTGATTTGTTCCACCGGCAACTGGTACAAATAGGCAGTATTGGCTGCCAGGTATAGCAGCATCACGCCCACGATACCCAGAATAATCGACAGCGGCAGGTTGCGCCGCGGATTTTTAACCTCCTCGGCCACATAGGTGGCACCTTCCCAGCCGCTGTAGGCGAAGAAACTATACCGCATCGCCGCACCAATTGCCAGCATCGTGGACCAGCTCCATTGATCGGGCCAGAATGGCGTGGCAAAATGAGCCCAATTGCCGGCTTTGGAAAATCCAATCGCGATCACCGCTCCCACCGCAACCAATTTGATCAGGCTGAAGATATTCTGCAGAATGCCGCTCAGCAATACTCCAAAGCAGTTCACAGAGGTCAGTAGCCAGATCAACACCAGGCCAATTAACACTTCGGTGCCCCGAGAGTAATGATGACCGGCCAGAATCCCAAAAATCGAATTGCCATATTGGGCAAATACCAGGGCCACGGCGGCAATTGCGCCGGTCTCGGATACGAAAAACATGGCCCAGCCGCGCAAAAATGCCCACACGGGTGGATAGGCTGCCTTGAGATAGGCGTAGGGGCCGCCGGATTTTGGCATCATGGCGACCAGTTCGGCGTAGCAAAATGCCCCCAATAAAGTGGCAATGCCGCCCAACAGCCATACGCCATAAAACAGGCTCACCGACGCCACTGCGAGCATGATCGGCTGGGGGGTGCGAAATATGCCCGAGCCGATGATGCGACCGATCACAATGGAAAAAGATTCCAGAAGTCCCAGGTCCCGCTTGAGGTCAGTTTGTTCTGAAAAAAGATCAGCTTCTGAATCAATTTTGGCTGCGGTTGTCATTCATTCTCCGTATGTTGAAGGCCTCGGCTATGGTTCACAGTACTTTTTTGAGCGCCCTGGCAAAAAATCGGTTTTCCTGTTCCAATCCGGTAGTGATGCGAATGCAATGGGGCAGGCCAAAGGCTTTCAATGGTCGGACGATCACACCGCAGCAGAGCAATTTTTCATTCAGCGCGGCAACCTTTGCCTCCGATTCCAGGATGATGGTTACGAAATTGGCGTGCGATTTGATAAACGGGATTCCCAGCCGCTCAAACAAATCATAAAAATATTCCAACCCCTGTCGGCTCAACTTGATGTATTGTTCCACGAATTCCTGATCTTCCAGCGCAGCCAGGCCGGCGGCCTGGGCAGGAATGCTGGGTTCAAACGGTAGTTTCACTTTCATCAGGTTGTTGATGAGATGATCGTGAGCAAAACCATAGCCGATACGAATACCAGCCAATCCATGGGCTTTGGAAAATGTCCGCAGTGTGATGACATTGTCCAGCCGATATTTCATGGAATCCGGATAGATCGGGTCGTACTGGGCGAATTCAAAATAAGCTTCGTCGCAGATGATCAAAACATGGGGCGGCACTTTTTTGATGAAATTCAAAAACTCGCGCACCGTGAAGATCGTGCCCGTGGGATTATTGGGATTCGCCAGGTAAATGATTTTGGTCTGGCTGTTAATTTGATCGGCAATGGCGTCCAGATCCAGGCGATAGTCCTTAAGCGGAACGGTTCGCAGGCGGATGCCGCGAGATTGCGCCAGCACGCGAAAGCCGATGAATGTGCCTTCGGAGGTTAGGGCTTCTTCGTCATCCAGCATAAACGTCCTCAGAATCACCGACATGATGCCTTCAGAGCCATGCCCGGTGATCACATTGTCGATTTTCACATCGAACCGTCTGGCCAGTGCCTGCCGCAGATCAAGGCAGGCGGGATTGGGATAGCGGTGGATTTCCGCCAATGCGGCGATCATGGCTTGCACCGCTTTGGGCGAAGCCCCCATTGGGTTTTCATTGGAGGCCAGCTTCACCACCCGCTTCAATCCCAATTGTTGCTTCAATTCTGCAATTGATTTGCCGGGCTGATACGGCTCCAGCGTCTCGATGTGCTTGGGAACCAGGGGCATTAGTTTTTTCTCCTTCCGGTGGAATGAGGCAATTTCATCCCCAAAGCAAGACTACGTATGGTTCGCCTGATCGTCAATGGATTTGCTCCTTAAAATTGGTAAATGGGACCATCATTTCTCGGGCGCGGTCAATGCCCGTTCCTTTTGAACCTCCACGGATCGCTTCTCTTTGGTGTATCCCAGAAATTTGATGATGCTATTGAAACCTTCGGTGCCGCCGCTGATAATTAAGCCGGTGACCACAATATCCCAGAACTCGGCACCGGTATAGCTCAAATGGGTCAGGACGCGCAGCCCAGCGTAGGTCGACAGCATGAGGCCGGCAACGAGCGAGAGCGGTTTCAGTACCAGGCCCTTTCGTTCTTTGAGCCATGAAAAAAGAGGGTCCATAATCTCCAGCAACTGTTGTAATCCCAATGCCGCGGCGAACGCCGGAGCAAAGGCAGAGATCAATTGGTCCATAGAACCTCCTGCTTGATGATGGTTCCGGGTTTGGCAACGCACCCGGCAGCCGTTTAGATGTCGGTTGACAATTTGAAACGCAAGATGCGATTATTGCCGCTGTCGGCAACATAAATCGTTTTATCGAAATAGGCGACCCCCATCGGCCGATGGAATTGCTTCTCACCGGTTCCATACTCTCCAAAAGAATATTTTTCGATTCCCGAGGCATTGAATCGGAACAAGCGATGCTTGCCAGCATCGACAATGAAGATATTGCCCTGATCGTCGATGGTTACATCTTCGGGTTTATCAAATTTATTCAAGGCAAAAATATCGGTCGGGCTGAGCGACGGATCCAATTTGGCCGCAAAGCCATAGGCGTTGGTGGTGATCCACTGGGCTTTATAGAAATTGGCCCCTGATTGCACAAAGATCAAATCGAAAAAACGAGTGGCGGGATTGAATTGCCTGGTGATGGTAATCCCACAGGGATTGGCCGCGGAAAACATGCCAGTGCCATTGGGTTCCAGACTGATCGGGCCGATCGGGGCATCGCTGGAATCCGTTTTGGGCGCAAAATAGAAGATGGCATTGTCCCGTTTATCCGGACCATTAACGGTGACATAGTACCATTGCTCCAGCGCAATGGAACCGCTACCTGTTCCATGCCAGGCAGCTACGGCCGAAAAACGACGCTGAGGATGATCGACGTCGTGATAGACCATTCGCACCGCCGCGTCGGCAATGCGGTGGCTAACTGGATAGAGATAAATTTTATAAATTTTATTGGTATTGTTGACAACTATCAGATTTAGCCGACCGTCCTGGGACAGGGCGACCGGCCCTGGAATCGGCCTGGAATAGCCAAGGATGTTGCCCGCCAGATCCAGCATAACGATGCGATTGTTGGCCGAATCGGCGACATAGATAAATGGTTCGTTGCCCACCAAAATAGCAGTTGGCTGATTGAAGGGATAGCCGGTCGCCGGTTCCCAATTCGGATATTGCTGGATGTAGGTCGTATCGCTTACTCCGGGCAAAGTTGATTGATTTTGCGGGGGTGGCGGCAACGGATATTTTTCGCCGCAAGAGAAACTCCCTGCCAGCATCAACCCAAGCACGAAAATTGTTGCCGCCAGCAACCAGTATTTGTTCATTCTCCTCTTCCTCATACGATCGGTAAATTATTGCTTTCGGTCAAATGGCACACAGCGGTATCGTGGCTATGATTATTTTGCCTGATTCCGGGATTCGTCATTGCTTCGGCGAATACCATTTCAGCAGCCAGCCAGTTATTCTCCGGTTATACTTCCAGCTAATAGCTCATTAGAATCGAAAAGCGAGTCACATTCCCCAGTCGGCCAAAACTGGAGTAGGCGAAATCGACCGCGACATCAATGATTTTCAACGGCACCTTGCAACCCCCGCCAATGCTGAAACTCTCTTCATCTACGTTCAACTTATACCCCCCTCGCAGGAAGAAATATTCCCGCCAGGCATATTCCAGTCCCAGATTGAGGTTCTCGGCATGATCATTGGGATGGTTCAGTTGGATCGCCGTGGTGAGCCGATTCACCTGAGTTTGTATCAATTCGGCGGCAAACCCCACCTTGAAGATCGTTGGCGGTGAAAAGGACTGAAATTGAGCGATCTTCTGGCCGTCGCGATTGGTGAAGTTGCCGGTCGGCTTGACCTGATTGCCGAAATTGGACACGCACACCGCAAAGCGACTGCTACCAAAGCCCGTCCAGTAGTAAGTGCCCAGATCGAGCATCATGCCCTGCATTTTGAATTCAGCCAGCGTCTCCTGAAAGTATTTCAGGGTGATGCCAAAGCTGAAGCGATCGGTCATCTTCCGGCCATAGGTCAATCCGATCCCCAGATCGCCAAAGCTAAAATAGTTGCCGGTCCCGAATGGCTGATATTCGGTGGTTTCCTGCATGTCATCGGTGTACAAAGCTGTCAGGCTCACGCCGATCGCATTGGTTCCGTCCAGGTGGTGGACGTAGCCGACGAAATCATGGGCAATATCCACCAACCAATTGATATGGGACAACAGGAGGGCATTCTGCTGGAATTCGGCGATGCCGGCTGGATTCCAATACAGTGCCGAGGCATCATTGGCCACGGCGACAAAGGATTCGCCCATGGCCACCGCTCGTGCGCCGACGCCAATTTTGAGAAATTGAACGGCTGCGGTGCCGGCCCGTTGCCCACCGAGGTTAGGAATGAGCTGGGCTCGGCTCGCTGCGGTCCAGAAAACAAGCAGTAACCATACGACCAGGGGGATGAATTTTTTTGTGCTCATCATTGTCATTAATCCAAGTAAAAAATTCCTGCCCGCTACACAATTTTAGAACTCAACTAAATTTTTTCCCGGGATCATTTGCCTCCCACGAAAACGTTTTTCAATTTTTCCTGCGCCCCACGCCAATTACCCCATGGCCCAATGACCCGGTTCGCCAATCAGCCAATCCCCTAAAATCTCACTTTCACCCCCAATTTGACATTTCTCGGATTCAAATACCTCGCCGGATTGAAGGGGTAAGGATCCAGCGGCGCCTGCACGTCGGGATAGAGGGGATCGTTCCAATCCACTGGCGTGGGATCGCCATATTCGTAGGCGCGGCCGGTGACCGGATTGATAAGATTGGAATTCTTGCGGTCAAACAAATTGAGAATTTCCAGCGAGAAGATCAGATTCAATCCGCCAATCCGGTAATATTTCTCAAAATTCAGATCAGCCCACAACCAGTAATCCGCCAGTTTGCTGTAGGGATTATCAATATCTGTGCGGTATTCCGGTCGCAACTTTACGCCCGATTTGATATAGTTGCCCGTGAAATAAGACGGCGTATACCGCTTGCCGGATTGGATAAACACTCGCAGGTTGATGTTCCAATCATCCGGTAGCCGCCAGCCCCAAAGCGTTGGTCCCTTTTTTCGTGGGATATAGAAATTCAAACTGGCATTGCCTTGAAATGGACGATCCCAGATCAAAAAATTCTCGGTGATTGGTTTTTCATCGAGACTGCCTTTGGCCACCAGCAAGGCATCGTCGGGCGACGAGCTTTTGCCAGTGGCAATGGAATAGGCCATGCTCAGGGAGCCACTGAAAAATTGGCCCGCGCGCTTTTTGTACTCCACTTCGATGCCGCGAGCCCGTGAATAATCCAGATTGATGTAGGTGATGAAGGATCGGCCAGCCAGGCGACCCGATCCCTTGAAGGAAATGGTCGTTACGTAATCGAAAATATCCCGATAATACGCACTGATGGTGAAGACATCGTTTTCAGTAAATTTGTGTTTCAATCCCAGCTCATAGGCCACGGTGGTTTCCGGATTCAAATTGGGATTGCCGAATTTTTGAAACGTCGATTTAGCGCTGTATGGTCCCAGCTTGGCATAAACGAATTGCGGCCGGGGCAGCTTCGAAAAATGGCCATAAGAAAAAAACAGCATCTGATTATCGGTGATCGGATGGGAGACCCCAATACGTGGACTGAGCCGGCCTTTCCAGCGATGCCCGAATAGGCGGTAGGTATCTTCCCGGTACTGCTGACGAGTGGCCTCGGAAATCGTAACGATGTCTGGATTTTCGACCGCCCGGTCGACAAATTCCCCCGGAAACCAATAGTCGAATCGCAAACCCACGTTGGCAATCAAACCACGGAAGGTAATGTTATCCTGGACATAGGCCGCTCCAAAATTGGGGTGAACTTTATAGATGTCGTTGTTCAATCCCAGTTCTCCGAACCAGGGCTTATAAATATCGATCAACTGCATCTCGCGATAGGTCATATCCAGACCGGCCTTCAGCTTATGGCGATCGCTACGATGGCTGGAAATATCGAATTTGAGCGTATAGTCCTCGACATAATGATCGTGCCAGGTAAAGGAATTGCCGTAGTCCCAGAAACCGTCGCCCGGAATCACGTAGATCGTGGTGCTGTCGGGCGAAAAATAGTATTCAATCGGCTGGGTGACAATGTCCTTCGGCTCCTGATATTCGCTCCAATGTCGACCTTCAAGATCGCTGCGCAAGTTGGCAAAATAGCGCGAAAGTTTCAGTTCATAAAACGTTTTGGCGCTGATCGTATGCGTCCAATGGAGGCTGAACTGGCTGTTGAGATGAGTAAAGGTATTGAAATTGTCCAAATTTTTTTCGTACTCGTAGGGATAGCCCGGGCCGGGCGGCACATATTCCAGATTCGTTTGCAAGGTCTGGGTGTTTTGATCGATGGAGACCGATTGATTGAAGGCAACGATCAGTTTGTGCGACGGATCGATGTTCCAGTTCAATTTGGCCAGGCCCGACCAGTTGTTCATCTGCCGGGGGGCGAACCTGGTGCCATAGAATGTGGATGAATAGAGCTGCCGCGCGGTGCGCTTGGTAAAATCGTCGCTAATGTACATGTAGGCATTGGCGAAAAAATAGAATTGGCCCGGTGGATCGAACCCCAGCGCCGGTAAGAGATAACTGCTCAGCGGCTCCGGCCCATAGAGGCTCCATTCCAGGATATCGGTATTGAAGCTGTGGCGATTTCGGGTGCTGAACGTGCCCAATAACAGCGTGTTGGGATCGTATCGGCCGAAATGATCCCATTTGTAGCTAAGCGATGAGTGAAAATCCTTGCTGCCCTCTTTGGTTCTGACATCCACCACGCCGGACATGGCCTGGCCGTATTCGGCATTGAAACCACCAGTGATCACTTCCACCTCCTGGATGGCATCGGTGCTCAGCCGCAGCCCGAAACCCGTTCCGGAGAGGGGGTCCTGAACCGACATGCCATCGACCAGAAAGGCATTTTCATAGGACCGGCCACCGCGAATATGGATTTCATCATCGCTCTTGACCACGCCCACCTGGGCACCGACAATGTCTTTCACATTTTTCATGGTGGTTTTTTCCAGCTCGCTGCTGGTCAGGGTGCGGCGACTGGCAGTTTCATCGATGTTGAACAGGGGCCGTTCACCAATGACGGTCACTTCCTGACCCAGCGCCAGTACCGTGGGCACCAGTTTGATGGTTACTTCTGTCGTTCCGCCTGCGGTTACTTTGACGCCGGTTTGCTGCACCATGGTATAGCCAATCATGGACACCTGTAATGTGTAATCGCCGGGAGTGATGTTGGGAATGAAAAAATTCCCGGTCAGATCGGTGGCCGCGCCCAGATAGGTGCCCTGCACCAGCACATTGACAGCCGGCAGGCCCACACCGGTTTCGGCATCGATGATCCGGCCTTTGATAATCCCCCGGTTTTGAGCCTGGACACCGGCCCGCGACAGCAAAACGAGTGCAATTATTACAAGATAATGCTTGAGCTTCATCGGGTTCATCCAAATTATGCTTGATTTCCAGATAATGCGGCTGCTTTCCATCCGGAGTTGGGGTATTCGGCCCAAATGATCAGCTCCGGACGGCTCAACTTGCGCCTTCGAGCCGCTAAAAATCTCTCATAACTCATGGCAATCCAAATTCATCTTGCAAAATGATGGCCAGCAGCTTGCTGGCGTTTTGGTTGCCATTCAATTGGTGAAACGGCACGCCGAAGAAATAGAATGAGTTTTCAGCGTTGGCGACCGCAACAATTGGTTGGCCGGTCCAAAGAAAAGCATTGGCCTCCAACCGATAGATCACCTGCGCACTGGGTTTGGGTACCAACTCCTTGGTGAATGGAATCCAGACGCTGGCTTTCAGCCAGGGAAAATTGGGTTTATCGCTGCCCGGCTCCAATCCAATTCCCGGAAAGACATCATAGGATTGCTTCCCCAGGCTATCGACTGGCGAAAAATCCAGGGGATCGCCTTGCTCGGAAAAGAACTCTTTGAATTGGGTGGAGAATAATATTTTCTTGTTCGGCGTTTTTAAAAATTGGGGAATGGCAATTTGCGCCGCCTCAAAGTGCGGGCTGGAGTCGGTATACCAGATGATGCGATCGAACAACAACATGGTGGCGACAAACATGTCGTTGGAATTCGGCAGCAGGTCGTAACGACGATCGCGATTGCGATCGAGCTTGATGTTCCAGAGAGAATAGGCCAGGCCCAGGCTATCCAGCGTTTTGCCATACAGCGATTCATTAGGATCAGCAACTTCAAAGTCATCGATAATGAGGATTTTGCCGGTCGGCTTTTTGACATGCCAGATCGCATTGGCCTGGCGGGGCATCCAGATAATCTTGCTGGGTACTCCAGCCACATCGACCGCGCGCACATAAAACACATGATTCCTGCCGGTCAATTCATCGGGAATCGTTAAATTGACAAAGCTGCTGGTTGCGGCAATCGATTGCCAATTGCCCAACGTATCATCCAATACATATTCGTACCGTTCGATGGTGTCGTCTCCGTCCAGATCCGAACCTTTCCAATAAAACGAGGCTACGGTGAAGGTCGTTTCGGGGATGTCGGTGCCGGCAATAAAATCGATTATCGGCTGACTATTCGCAACCGGAAAAGACTGACTGGCCGGCGTCGGATCGACCAATCCTTGATCGTCCACGGCGCTGATCCGAAACGTATACACCGTATCCAGATTGATGAATTTTAGAGCAAAGGTATCGCTATTGGCCGTGGTCACCTGCCAGTCTTGCAGCGAATCACCGTCATGAAAGCTGGGCGGGACCGTGGCGGCGACACTCCAGGTATAGAGAAAGCCAACCACACGGCCATCCGGATCGTCACCCCACCAATGCAGCACCTGGCGGCTGGTAGTCGTGGCCAGAATGCTATCGGGATAAAACGTCAAATAGGTTGCCGGCGGCTGATTGGGCTTGGGGTTGTCGGTAATGCTTTGGCTGCAACCAGCAATCAACAGCGCCAGCCAGAAAAGTCGGTTCACTTGCCTGATCATTTCGTGAAAGTCACTCTCGTTTCTGTTTAGGTGATTTCAACTTTCCCATCGGTTTGTGATTTGCAAACGAGCCAGGGCAAAATATACCAATGCCCTGGCCTGGTTACCGCGGGGTAAGCCGAATTTCCAGGTGATTCTTGGCACCAGGATTTCCGTAACCCCGCCATCAAATTGCCGGTGCTCAACGCAAGAGAATCATTTTTCGAGTGTGAATGAAATTCCCTGCTTTCAATGAATAGAAATAAACACCGCTGCCAACCAGTTGACCCTGGCTATTGCGGCCATCCCATTGTGCCATGTGGGCGCCGGCTGACTGTACTTCTTTCACCAGCGTGCGCATCTTTTGGCCCATCAGGTTATAAATGGTCAGTTCCACAGGTTCATTTTTAGCAATCCGGTAGCGAATCGTCGTCACGGGATTGAAGGGATTGGGATAGTTTTGTCTTAATTCATAGCTCAGGGCCGGTTGCTTATCTTGCTGCGCGACACGTGATGGCTGATAGCCGATGACATCTTCAGCGGAGCGCGGCTTCAATTTATAATTATTGAACGAATACCAGCCGATGCCGATGATCTTCTGGAATTTGTCATTCAATGCATAGGTGGAGTCGAAGTTTCCCAGGTAAGTGCCGTTTTCGTCCACCCGGTAGCCGCCGGTCCCATCATTGATTTCGATCTCGCCGAAGTTGCTGGGTCGATCGGGGAAGGGATCGCTGATGTAGACGTTATTGAATTCCAGGAGCACCCCTTCGTAACTTTCCGCCTGCGGGCTACCGGTGCGGGCCTGGCCGGTGGTAATTTTTAGCGGGGCAATGGCATGTCCGGTACCCAACGAATCGAAGGCGGTAACGAAGTTCAGTCGCGTTAAATTGAAACTCTCCTCAACGGTCGCGGTCACTCGGACGGAGTCGCCACGATGTGGCGTATGAGCCGCATCGTTCACCCAGATACCGCACCAGGGTTCGGCTTTGTCCTGCAACATATAATCGCCCAAAATATCGTCCGGCGAAGCAGTCACAATGCCCGTGACCGTTACCTGCATGTTCATGTAGCCCGAATTGCCATCTTTGAACGGCGTCCATTGCAGGTCGGATATGGTCAGGCCATTATCACGTACCGTATAAAAATAACGACTGGTGGATGTATCGCCGGGCAGGGTGGACCAGTCACCGACATTGTCCACGGCACGAATAAAGTACTGGACAAAGGTGGCATCCGGTAATTTGGGAATGGTATAGGAATAGATGGAATCGGTGGTGGTCATCGTTCCCGACTGCCAGCGGGTGGTGCCAATGCGATAGTGCAGTATGGCCTGACTGACCGTGCCGTTGCTATCTTTGATTTTGGCCGTAATCGTCACCGGGTCATTGGAAGTTGGCGCCGCCGGTTGCCGCGCAATGTCGGAGATCAACGGTGGCGTGGTTAAAATTGTAATGTCGGCCGAGGTCATGGGCGCAATTTCCAGACCAATGCCGTTGGGATTATTCCGCACATAGCCCTTGATATTGATGTTGGTGCCATTCTGCGGCCAGCGATACTTGCCGGTACTCAAACTATCGTATAACGGATTGGACCAACTGTCGACATTCAACTGCCCGGTGGCATCGGCAATCAGCATGTCGTTGCCGGGCGCCGCATTGTTAATCACCGTGGCATTTTTGATGATCACCTGACAGCACTCATATTTTTCGCCCACGCCCAGGGCTAAGTCGGCACAGGTCACTTCGGTTGGGCCAGGAATGGCGTAACCGAATCCAACCAATTCCACTGGCACTGGCGGCGCAATCAGCAATGCCAATTGCGTTTGAGTGGGTTTTACATTATAAGAAAATTCTTCGATCAATCCGGTGACTCGAATCTTGTAGCCCGGTTTGACCGCCGTGATATTGGTGGCCGCCACGGACGTGTCATGCTGGATGATCTGTAAACCATTCCATGGCCCGCCTTTTTCATCCACCAGAATAAGCGACCACCGGGCGCCCGCCCAAATCGAACGCGGGCCATTCACCACAACCCCCTCCACGGTGATGGTATCGCCGAGAAATGAAGAATTATCCTGGTTAATCGCCAATGATTCGGGCGGAACATATTGCACATCGTAAATTGAAACTTTCGGATAAGTGCCAGGCTGTTGTGCTGAAACGATTGCAATCATACTGAATAGCATCAATCCACAAATTAGCAACAAGTTTTTCATCCTTGCCTCCTGGTTGGTACAATTTTAGCTTTCTGAATAAATATCGAATGGAATCTAATCGGCCGTTGATCGCGAATTCGCCAATTCAAGCTGATTGATGTTAGCAGCCAGCAAGCCCGGTGCGCCGAATTTGGCGGGGATGCATCAATCACCATTTTGTTTTTAGTCCAGAAGCGCCGCAAGCAGGCGCTGCGACCAAAAACACATTTGCACAAAGTTGCTGCTTAGCCATCATCGCATCTCTGAGGCGTCGACAGCGTTTTAGCGAAAGCTCTCGATGCAGATTCCCCACTGGCACAGTCGCGAAAATAACGGCGGTTAGCACGGTTATTTAATTACTAAAAATTTTCCGGTTTGTATTTTCCCGGTATCCAGATTTTCCACGGTGAATAGATAAAGCCCGGTGGCAATGGCCTGATCGTCCTTGGTTACCAGATCCCAGGCGTGCTCACCGCCAGCAAAAATGGTGTTGCCGCGGGCATATTTCTGAAACCATTGAATGTCGGTGCCATCATAAACTCGACTTTGATGGCGAAACTTGTCCACCAGATCGCCAGCCAGGGTGAAGATGCGCACCTCGCAATTGGCTGGCAAATTATAGAAATAGATTTTGCGATCCCGCTCCAGGTTGCCGTCCCAGGCGGCATGGCCGCGGTAGGGATTGGGATAGACGCCCACCCTGGGTGCTTGATCTTGGTTAGCAGCAGTTGGCGTTCCCGGCAGGACCCGAGCCATGTTCACCAGAAAGCTGCTTTCCAGGCTTTCCAATTTATTGGCCGGATCGCCACGATCGTAAGCGGTAACGGCATAGGCATATTGCCAGCCATCCAGCAACTGGTCATTCACAAAACGATATTGATAGAAAATCGTATCGCTGCCAACAATCTCGTCCTCGAAGTAAACCAGGGAATCGCTGGCCAGCCGGATAAATTTGAATCCGGTATCATAGCCAATGCCATTGATCGAATCGAAATCGGCGATGAGGGTTAGCGAACTGAGCAGATCTCGGCCGGGAAGGTCTTCCCCCAGCCGCGATCGATAGATGCGATAGCCTTCGAAATCCTGCTTACCGGTAATCAGATCGCGGGATTTTTCCGAATTATTGGCCCAGTAGATCGTGACTTTCTGTTGTTCCGGCACCACCCGAAATTTCGGCGGAGTGGGCGGTGTTGGCAAAACATAGCGTGTCAGTTTGCCATCGCCGTTGATATCCTCGCTCAAATCCAGTGTGCCATTGCCATTGAGGTCTTCCCCAGCGTCCAGCACCCCATTGCCGTTAAGGTCCTCGGAGGGATCCAATTGGCCGTTGCCATTGCGATCTTCACCATTATAAGCTGTTTGCGCCCATCCAGCATTGATGTAAAAGTTGGTCTTGCTTTGCTCGGTATCGTCGCTGTTCGGATCGAGTCCGTATTTGGCGCCGCAGATGATAGCAAAGGCAAGGTTGATCGAAGAATCTGGATCCAGCCGCTGAAACGGGCCGGTAGTGATCAGGCTGATATAGTTACCTGGAGCAGATTTCACCAGGCTCAGACCCGCCGGCGGCAGGCCGTTCTTCATTTTGTCGTACCGGGCCAGATCATCGGCAGGGGAGAAGAAGGTTGGATTGTCCGTGTTGCGAAACAGCCAGACGTTGTAATTGGTTTTCAGTTTATACGTCGTATCGTTGGCCTGTGGCGTAGCGCCCAGGAGCTTCAATCCGATGTACAGGCCGGGATCGGTAAAGCCGGGATCGCCATTATAATCGAAAGCATACGCCAGGCGCAGGGAGTCTTTATAGCCGACGCCCTTGTGCATGTAAAAAGGACTGCCGATGCGAGGGGGAGTAATGTTTACATTGCGCACCACCATGTCCGCCCACAGACCCACATAAACAGCAAAAAAAGTATCCCGACTGGCATTTTTGATGGTATAATTCATAATAATGAAATCGTCGGCAAAGGGATAGCTCCAACCATAGCTTTCGTGATGGACGGCCATGCCCATGGGCGTATGATTGGGAATGCGAGTATTTTGCAACTCGGGCACAAAGATATTGGAGTCGGTGTAATCGGAGATAAAATCCTGATGACTGATGGCCAGCGGATGAAAGAATGGCGAATTGACCAGGGATGAGCGCTCGTTGACGACATCATTGGGATCGGCGGAGTTGGTGAACTCAAAACCGGCGGCCACATCCACCAGGCTGGCGATATCCACGGCAGCCGTGCTCACCATCGTCTTGCCATCCTCACGAATGCCGCCGATCCACAGCCCTCCATCGAAGAGATGCTCGATGCCCGAGCCGCGCGGGTATTCACAGGATGGCTGATCCACCGGCGTTTGAATGACGAAGCCATCACCAAAGGTGCCGAAATTGGTGATGGTCAGCCCGATATTGCCAATGGTGGTGTATTTGGTATTGTCGTCAATAGAGGCTTTGAAAATCGGTTTGGTGGGGCGTTCGATAGTTTGCCCCAACATCAATCCAGGAATGAGAACAATGGCTACGGTCACTAATAATGTTAGCTTCTTATTCATGATCACCCAATAGCATCAATTCGAGAACTCAATAACGTACTTGACGATATAATTAAATGGCTTCAGTGGGCGTTTCTTTGATTTTAAAAGCAACCTGGAAATAATTATTCACCGCCCCAATCATTTCGGAGCGAATGTAATAGGAGTTGCTAAATTCAAGATAGGCTTTGAATTCATGCAACGGCACATTAAACTCATCGAAAATCAAGATGTCATCTTTTTTCAACAACGGTGCCAGCGATGTTAACACAAATAACGTGGAAGAATAAATATCGGCATCCAGATGAATTACCTTGCGCAGTGACGAGTGATAGTTTCTCAAAAAGGCCGGCAAGGTCGCTTGAAAAAGTCCCTTTACAAATTCGCAGCGAGGATCGTCTATCTGAGGGACAGCGCCATCGACCGACATCACTCCTTTCTCAAAAATGCCCCATTTCTCGGGCAGGCCAGAAAAGGTATCGAAGCCGACGAAGTGCGAATTCTCATTGCGGATATGCTCGACCCACCATTTGAAAGAATGACCTTGCGATACGCCAAATTCCAGATAACAGATAGCGTCCAGATGTTCAAGGTCAATAATGTATTGATAAAGTTCATAGCGTTTATTATAATTATGCTTTGGCGAATAGAAGTCATTGTATAATGGCTTGGGAGACTGAGCAATCCACCGGGAGAGCCGGGACATATAGCTAAACAGCAAGAAAAATCTTGACAGCGGCTCACCGACCACATGCAAATGGTACCGGATAAAGAGCGATTTTAATTTTCGGATCAGCCATAGTAGATTTTTCATGGAACGCCTTTGATTTTAGCTTGAAATTCTAAAGTGGAAATGATTATTAAAAATTGCTCCAACAAACACGCGAAAAGACACTGAAAGCACCTTTTGTTAGCATTACTTTTTTGAACTTCGTTTTATTCCGTGTATTTCGTGGGCAATGAGTGATCATTTGCCTTGGTCATAGCTCATGTTCGAAATTTGGGTGTAAATTGGAATTTGCGAATGATCATCGAGCTTATGGCCGTTGCTGTGAATACAGCAATTCGATTTCTTGTTCAGATAAGGCATGGTCATAGATCAGGATGTCATCGATGACGCCCCAAAAATAACCGCCATAGGCTGTGCCGCCGTTATTGCTATGCCGGCCAATTACCAATTCATAGCTATTCTCCTTATCCCAACTGGACGGCCCTGCTGTGCTGATATCCAATCGGCCATTGATGAAAATTTTCATCATGCCTCCAGCCTGATAGGTGACTGCGATGTGATACCATGTCTCCTTTTCGGCAATGGTTGATTGGGAGTGCAAATTTACCATGCCGTTATTGTTGGCTACTGAACCGGAAACCGTAAATAGAATCGTATTGGCCAGGTTATCGTTGAGTTCAGATCGGAGCACGACCTTGAATCCGTCATTCCAGCCATCTTCTTTGATGATCAACGTCTGGTAGGTGCTGGTCCGCAAGGAATATGTTTTCATCCAGATGGCAATGGAAAAATCGTCTGGTTCCAATGTGAACGATTCGTTCACTACAATGAAATCATCTTGTCCGTCGAAATAATAGGCGCTATTGGGATTCCCAAATCGATCGTTGGTCAAGGTCGTTCCAAAGACGATCCCGTGATTCTGGTTACCACTTTCGTCATCCGCATTGCCATTAAAAGGATAATAGACTACCAGCCCGGCAGTTGGAATCGAGCTTTCTTTAGCAGATGCTTTCCGAATTGTGCTGAAGGTTGTCAGGCCGACCGAGTCGGAAACGGCTAAACGATAATATCTGGTCTCGTTCTCAGACACATTTTGAACCACGTATGTGGTATCATGGCGATCGGTGGTAGTAAATACGCTTCGCTCATCCAGCATATTTTCGATGTTGGATTCGAACAGCGTGTAAGTCAGAAAATCCAGATCCGGGCAACTGCGCCAGGTTATGACGAAAGAATTATTCAGGTATTTAATTGAGATAATGTTGATTTTGGTCGGATATGAAGCTGAGTTGTCCACCGTCAAAACGATTGGTTCGCTGTCGGTTTTGTTATCGCTGGTGTCGGTCGCGCGAACGGTAATGGTATGAGAAGAATGGTTTTCATAGCTGGTTGTATTCCAGATAAGTTCGTATGGTTCGTATTGATCTTCAGCGCCGGCGATTGGTTTGCCATCGACCCACAAACTAACTTTCTTGATACCGTTGTCATCGGTTGCCACGCAGGTGATAGTGACCAATTCCGAGACGATCGAGCCATTGATCGGGTAGGTAATGATCACTTTGGGTGGCGTGTGGTCAGGTCCCAGCAATCGGTCACAGGTGATGAACATGAGGAGCAACAACAGGAGCCGGGCTGCGATTCTCCACATCAGGTTTGGTTGGAATAAAACCAGACGCTCGACCACGATCATTTTCCCTGTTGCTTTATTTTGAGCCATAATCATCATTATTGATCCTATGAACGATCGTTCTGTCACACGGGCAAAAATATACAAAATTTAATTTCAAAAATCAACACCAAAAAAGGCTGGTACTAAAAATAAAAAAGCCGCCCCTGGTGGAGGCGGCTTTGGTACCGATTCCCAAAATCTTAATTGAAGTTATACCTTAAACTGAGCATGATCTGGAAAACATCGGCGAAGCCATTGGTTTGTTCATACGACTTGGAGATCAAATTTCCGCCGACATTTCTCAGTTGATAGACGGCCTTTCCAGAAGCATCCGCGGCGCTCCCGGAGATAATCAATGGGGAGGTGGTCACCAGACGCTGTCCCACGCCCCAATCTTTATTGAGCAGATTGGTGACGTTCAGAAAATCCAATCTGACCTGCAAACTGTTCCGTTTTTCGAACAATTCGGTGAACAGGTCCTGGGTAATGCTGAAATCGGCGCGGAAAACCATTGGTAATTGAATGGCATTGCGTTTGGCATATTCCCCGCGATGCTTGCTCAGATAGTCATCCTGTTGAATAAAAGCTTCCCAGGCATCAGCCTGTTGTTCGACCGTGAAGGTCTTCCCACCGGAGGTATATTCCTTGAAGTTCATTTCGGACTTGTCTTTCGGAATATAGATCAGGTCGTTGGCCGTTCCGCCGTCACCGTTCAGGTCGCCGCTAAACACGTAGCTCGCTGTACCTAATGAATAGGCATCCAGGAACAACGAGAAAGTGGTTGCGCCAAAGTTGAAGTATTCTTTGCGATAGGAGATGGTTCCCAGAAATCTCGGGCCTGGAGAGGTAGTGGCAAACGCTAGGCCAGGGTTATTGGGATTGCTGGAATGGGGATTGCTATTCCACGAACCAAACGCAATGGAGCCAGGATCCACTGTGTTTTTGGCCACACCGTAGCTATAGGCCAGCTTGGCAAACAAGCCATTGGCGAAAGGTCGTTCCAGGGCAACGGTAATGTCCCAGAAATAACCGACGTTTTGATTCTTCAACACAACGGCATTGTCCACTTCGGCGTTGATCTTATTGCCTTTGGTCCAGCGCGGACGGTTATCGACGCCAATGAAATTGGTGTCGGGGTTGGTTAGATTGGCATTGATGTAATAAATGCCGTTTACATCCTGGCTGTACATGAATTCCGCGGTGCCGATGAAGCCGAAGGGCAGCTTTTGATCCACGCCAATGTTGCTGCGCCATACTTGCGGAAATTTGAAATCCGGATCGGTCAGCGCCAGTTCGTATGTCTTCGCAGGCTCACCGGTCACTTCTTTCGGCTTGTAATGGCTCGGATCAGGATGGAAGGGTCGCTCGGTGGTATTGTCCTTCCGCTCGAAACCGGTTAGCACGCCGGTGTTGCCAATCTGGTTGGAAATCCACACGTAAGCGGGACGGCCGGTAAAGATGCCCGTACCACCGCGCAACTGGGTGGAGCGGTCGCCGGTCAGGTCGTAGTTGAAGCCCAAACGAGGCGACCAGAGAATATTGGGATCGGGCAGCTTTTTGGTTTTGTACTGGACCGTCTTGCCATTCTCATCCATAAAGGTCAGCGCATCTGCCTTATAGTTCTCGTAACCGGTATCGCCGAAGAACGGCACATCCAATCGTAAACCAGCCGTAATCTGCAGCTTTTTGTTGAGCTGCCATTCATCCTGGGCGTAAACGCCGGCATAGAACACTTTCAGTGGCTGGATTGGCTTGGTTTGTCCGGGGATATTCGACCAACGAACCTGGAAACGCGACAGGGTCACCGGCGAGACAGTACGATTGGGATTGGCCAAATAGTCGTTGGCATCGGTGTAAAAATCAGCCAGCGAGTTATAAACATACACGCTTTGCGAGCCGGGGAAGAACACGTTTTCGGATTTATAACGTTCCAGACTCAGGCCAAAGGTCAGGCTGTGCTGATGTAGATAAAGCATAAAATTATTTTGTAATTGATAGCTGCCGTAGCGCAGCTCGTTGTTGGGCGTGAAGGGCTCGAATCCGAATGACGTATAAACCGAGCCGCCCTCTTTGATGTCTACGAATGGGAAGAATGTGCCGCGCGACTTGCGGCTTTCATCGTTATAGGTATAGCCAACGATGAGATTATTGGCCATATTCGTGCCGATCATGGAATTCCATTCGCCCACGATGGAGCGGATATTTTCCATAATAATATAATTGGAGTTCTGGAAATTCAGACCGGTCGTATTGCTTCGCCGATTGCCAAATCCCAGCGAAGAAGAATTTGACAACAGCACATCCGTTTCTGAATCCAGGTGATTGTAACGTAAGCTCAATTTGTTGCGCTGATCCAGGTTATAATCAATCTTGGCAATGAAGCGGGTTGAAGGGGTGGCATGGTTATAGCCCTGATAAGGACCGGTCGTGTAACCAAAATTGGTATACAGATAGTTGCTTAGCGCATCCAGGTCTGACGCCAGCACCCGGGTTGTGTTGCCCTGGACTGTCTCTCCGCCCGCATTGGCTCGGAAAGTAGTGCCGGGTTGGGTAATTTTGTCGCTTTCCAGGTCGACAAAGAAGAAGAGTTTATTCTTTAAAATGGGGCCGCTTAGTCGGCCGCCGAAGCGATTGTACTTAAATGTACCCGGATCGAATTTCAGGTCTTTCGCCTCAGTTCCTACCCAGTCCTGATTGCGGGTCGCCGCGTAAATTGATCCCGAAAACTCATTGGTGCCGCTCTTGGTGACGGTGTTGACATTAGCACCAACAAAATTACCCTGCCGGACATCGTAGGGCGAAACGTTGACCTGCAATTGCTCGATGGCTTCCAGCGAAATGGGGGCGACACCGGTACGTTCGCCCGGGGTGCCAGCCAATCCGAACGAATTGTTAAAATAGGATCCATCCACCGTGATATTGTTCAGACGGCCATCCTGTCCCGCGAAGGAGAAGCCATAGCCGGCGCTGCTGGGATTGAACTGCGGGGTTAAGCGCACAAAGTCCTCGATACGACCGCGAATCGAGGGCAACGTCTGCAACACCTGACGGCTGACGGCAGTGGCTGCGCCGGTACGGGAAGCACTCATGATGGCATCTCGCTCGGCCACCACCTCTAAGGCACCCACTTCCAGTGCCTCTTCGGTCAATTTGAACTCCAGTCGCAAGTTCTGGCCTAAGCTCAAATAGATGTTTTCCAGTTTCTGGCTTTTGTAACCGATATAAGAAGCCGTAACCGTGTAAGGACCACCGACGCGAGCACCGGTGATGTTAAAATAGCCATCCCCTCGGGTGGCGGCGCCAAACAGCGAGCCACTGGGCAAATGTAGCGCGACCACATTCGCTCCAGCCAGTGGTTCGCCTTTGCTGCTCACCACTGAACCGCTCATGGCAGCGGTTGTCAAGCCTTGAGCTAACAGCAAGCTCGGCAAAGCAACCAAACAGAACACGACAATGAGAAATTTTTTGGTTTTTCCCATAACGTCCCTCCATAGATGTTTTAGGTTTGATGTTGAATTATGTTAAGTGAATTGCTGTTGTCGTTCAATTAATTGACTTTTTGGCTTAATCGAATTGCCTCAATAACTCCGTCCTCGAAGCTGTTGCCAAAATATGAAAAAAAAGATAGCGCCTGAATGTTACAGCAAGATTACAGCTCCATTGAATTTTTCTTTCTCGCCTGAAGATAACCTGCCAGCCGGTTCAGGCCTCGAGCAATATTCTCGATGGAATTGGCATACGAAAATCTCAAGAACCCTTCACCGTTCGAGCCAAAATCGATGCCCGGAGTTACCGCCACTCTGGCATTCTCTAACAGCTCAAAGGCAAATTGGTACGAATGGCCACTGAATTTTTGGGCATTAGCAAAGACATAAAACGCACCGGTAGGCTCAGTCGAAATTTTAAAGCCGATTTCTCGCAGTCGCTGGATCAGAAATTTTCTTCGTTCATCATAGGTGGCCACCATTTGCTGAATTTCGGGCAACGACTCCGAGAGCGCAGTTACTCCTGCCCATTGCACGAACGCGTTGGCAGAAATGAAAAAATTCTGCTGCAATTTCTGAATGGGGCGCACCAGTTCTTGAGGGACAATTAAATAGCCCAGTCGCCAGCCGGTCATCGCAAATAGCTTGGAAAAGCCGTTGAGCACAATGGCATTGGAAGTGAATTCTAAGATGGAATGAGCGCAATCCCCATAAACCAGCCCGTGATAAATCTCATCCGAAATGACCATCAGCCCCAAATCGGCAATCTGTTCCATCACCGCGGCGGAAAGTATAGTGCCCGTTGGATTCGATGGCGAGTTGATCAGGATGGCTTTCGTTTTTGGATTCATTTTGCGCCGAATTTCTTCGGGACGATATTGAAAACCATCATCCTCATGGACCGGCACACAATTGATCTTTGCATTCAAATAGGCGATAAAATTTTTATAGCAAGCATAGCTGGGATTGGCACAAATGACCTCATCGCCCGGATTCAATAGCACCGATAATGCTAACAGCAGGCCGGGAGAAGTTCCCGCTGTGACAATCACCTGATCGGGCTGTACCGTGATCCGATATTGCCGGTTGTAATAGCTGGCAATCGCTTCCCGCAAGGCCGGGATGCCCAAGCTATGGGTATAATGGGTCTCGCCCCGCTCCAGCGCAGCTCGCGCAGCAGCTTTGATTTTGGCCGGGGTGTCAAAATCGGGTTCGCCAACTTCCAGGTGAATGATGTGCTCTCCCAGTCGTTCCAACTGTTGCGCTCGTTCCAGAACCTCCATTACTATGAATGGCGAAATCTGCTGAGCACAGTTCGATATCATGACGTGCAGCCTCCGTCAGGCGACTCGGTGGTTAAAGTTCAATGGAGATTATTGAGATAATAGTAACCATTATTCATTACGGCAAATACCCGCCCCGGTAGCTCCCATCCATGAAATGGGGTATTCTTCGAACGAGATTTCAATCGATTTTTGTCCACGATCCACTGTTGCTCGGGATCGATGATCGTCAAATTGGCTATGGCGCCGATCTTGATTTCCGGCGCCGGCTGACCGATGATGCGATAGGGATTGTGGCACAGCCGGGTCACCACCTGATCCCAGCTCAATTTTCCGGGCTGCACCAGTTGCTTGTTGACCAGCCCTATGGCCGTCTCCAGCCCAATAATTCCAAACGGCGCAGCAATGAATTCCACCTCCTTCTCTTCCAAAGAATGCGGCGCATGGTCGGTGGCGATGGCGTCGATGGTGCCATCGCACAAACCAGCAACGATGGCTCGCAGATGATCCATGCTGCGCAGCGGCGGATTCATTTTGAAATTGGTATCGAATGATTGGACCGATTCATCGGTCAACGTGAAATGGTGCGGTGTCGCTTCGGCCGTCACCGCAATGCCTTTCGCTTTGGCGCGGCGGATCAACTCTACCGCACCAGCCGTTGAAACATGGGCGATATGCAGTTTCCCCTGAGTGTATTCCGCCAGCATGATATTGCGGGCCACCACGATGTCTTCGGCAATCGACGGTATGGCCGGCAAACCCAAATTGGTGGCGACAAATCCCTCATGCATGGCGCCATCGGCCGCCAGGTTGGCATCTTCACAGTGCTCGATGATCGGCACTCCGAACATGCGGCTATACTCCAGCGCCCGGCGCAGCAGCAGGCTATTGGCAACCGATTTGCCATCATCCGAAAAGCCTACCGCACCGGCTTCCACCAATTCGGCCATCTCCACCAGTTCTTCACCTTTCTGTCCGCGACTGATCGCCGCAATGGGATAGACGGAAACCAGGTGCTGCTTCATTTCTCGATGGATAAACTCGATGATCTCCCGACTGTCGGTCACGGGCTCAGTATTGGGCATGGTGCACACGGCAGTAAAACCACCGGCCATCGCGGCCTCGGCGCCACTGTGCAGCGTTTCTTCATCTTCCCGACCCGGTTCTCGAAAATGAACATGCAAATCCAGAAAGCCGGGAAAGACCAGTTTGCCCTGCAAGTCAAAGATGATGACGTCCTCAGCAAAGGATCCGGCGATGTGAGGCTGATAGTCGACGATCTTCCCGTTTTCGATGAATATATCGACGGGGTGTTCTTCTCTGGCCGGTCCATGAATGACATGCGCCTGACGCAGCAAAAGTTTAGCGGCCGGCTTGAGGCCGTTCTGCTCCGCAGCTTTTCGATGAAACTGGCTTTTCGTCAATTGTTCTCGCATTTTGAATTGTGGTTTTTATATTGTATTTTGGGCCATCGGATGCTCATTCACTCACGACCTCGCCACTAAGCAGGTAAAGGATGGCCATGCGTACCGCTACGCCGTTGGTCACCTGATTTAGGATTACGGAAAATTCCGGATCATCGGCGAGGTCACTGTCCAACTCGATCCCACGGTTGATGGGACCAGGGTGCATGATGGTAATTTTTTTGCCGACTTTAGCCAGCCGCTCCCGGGTGATCCCGAAATAGTTATGGTATTCACGCAGCGTTGGAAAATAGTTCTGCGATTGTCGTTCCAGTTGGATGCGCAGCACCATCAGCACATCCGCCCAGGCAATCGCCTGGTCGACATTGTGAAAAATTTTGAGCGCCCACTTTTCGGCTTCGTAAGGTATGAGCGTCGCCGGGCCGCATAATGCAACCTCTGCTCCCATGGTGGTGAGGCCAAAGATATTGGAACGCGCCACGCGTGAATGGAGGATGTCCCCAATGATCGCTACGCGCAAACCTTTGAACTCGTGGTAGATCTGCCGCAAGGTCATCATATCCAGTAGCGCCTGGGTCGGATGCTCATGACAACCATCGCCGGCATTGATAACCGAGCCTTTGATCCAGTGCGTCAGAAAATGGGGAGCGCCAGCAGCAGAATGTCGGATCACGACCATGTCCACCTTCATGGCCTCGATATTTTGGGCGGTGTCACGAAGGCTTTCGCCTTTTTTTACAGATGAAGTGCTGGTGGAAAAATTGATGGTATCGGCAGATAACCGTTTCTCTGCCAATTCGAAGGAGATGCGGGTGCGAGTGGAACTCTCATAGAATAGATTAACAATCGTTTTTCCTCGCAGCGTGGGTACTTTCGGGATGGGACGTTCCAGAACTTCTTTGAAGGTCTCGGCGCTATCCAGAATCAGACTGATTTCTTCAGCTGAGAACCCTTCCAATCCTAAGAGATGTTTTCGTTTCAAGCTCACGTTGCCTACTCTTGTTTTGCCTCCAAGCTACGCTCCATTGGCATCTGGCGGAGCTTCGACGAGCAAAACGCTATCTTCGCCATCGATCTCCTGCATTTTTACCTGGACTTCTTCGCCAATGGAGGTAGGAATATTTTTACCGACATAATCCGGCTTAATGGGCAATTCCCGATGCCCTCGATCCACCAACACTGCCAGTTGAATGCGGGCAGGCCGGCCAAAGGACATCAGTGCCTCCAGCGCCGCCCGGGTGGTGCGGCCGGTATAAAGGACATCGTCAACCAGGATTACATCCTTGTCGTAGATGTCAAAGGGAATGTCAGTCTGCTGCACAACCGGTTGTTTCAGCCGCTGCCGAAAGTCATCCCGATACATGGTGATATCCAATATTCCCAGCGGCAATCTCTTGCCCTCGATCTTTTCGATCGCGTGGATGATTCGCTGCGCCAGATAAACCCCACGCGTGCGAACCCCCACGATTACCAGATTTTCCGCCCCGCGATTTCGTTCGAGAATTTCGTGGGCCAGCCGGGTCACCGTTCTTCGTAATCCAACTTCATCAATTATTCTGGCTTTGATTTTTCGTTCCATCGTTTCCCTACTACCCATAAAAAAAGCCTTCCTTGGGGCGCATGAAGGCTTGCAACTCAGACGCCCCTTGCCTATCTCGCGGGACTGACTTAAAGGGGTTTTTTGTTTTACCTAATATAACAATTTTTTAGTAATTGTCAAGAAAAATATCGTGCGGCCAAAAAAACTTTGCGCCTGAACCGTCGCTCCCCGTATGTTGCATGATTGTTAAACCGCCGATGGATATGTTTTTTTGTTAACCCCTTCGCCTTTAGTCTAATGATAGGCTGTATTTTTGGAAATTTTTTTCTTTAACATTCAAAATTTCTATTGACATTCATTTTAAAATTTATATATTATATGATAGAATTTAATGTTAGTTTTGCCACAATACGAAACCAATTTTTAATTCTGATAGTTAAAAAGTCGAAATTAGTTAATTTGGTTATGTCTTTCGGGTCAATTTTTAGCTGATGGATGGTTGGAGCGTTTGAACAGGATGCCGAGAAACCAATTGGTGTTCTCGGTTCATTGGTGCTGCCTTCCTGGCACCTTCTTTCCAACCATGAGCTTTATTATTTGGTTGTGTGTCATTGCTGCTATGGCTGAGAAATTAGTCAATAGTTCATTGAACCTCAATTCTCATCTTTATCAGGGAGAGAGCTTATGGTTACCGACAGTGAAGAAACCCAGGTCTTGGAGAAAAAAATCGACAAGCTCAAAAAGCGGATTCTTTCGCTCAACAAGGCCATTGCCCTGCAGGCAAACAAGATCGCCGATACCAACACGCTGATGGTGATCAGCCGCGACGAAAATATCCTGTTGGATCGAATTCAGAAAAAGAAAAAAGCCATCGAGGAATTGGCCGAACTGCGCCGAGGCGTTAGCACGCCGACGATGGCAGGCAAAATGAGGCAGGAATTCTAATCCCATTTACTCCTGCAAGCGGCTTCCTTTCGGGTTTTTTTTCAATGGTATCGGTATCTTAGCCACCAGGATGCGACGGCTTCGGAGAATCGACCCATAATTATCGGACCGGATCAATCGGTTGCTCGCGTTGGCCATCGTGAACCAATTCCAATAGAGTACCGACAGGCTTGGCGGCCGCTAACGAATTCGGCGTCGAAATTCCACACGCAAGAATCGGCTACCTGCCAGTTAACGGAAAGAATAAGCCACCGATCGCAACGCTGGTCGTATGCAGGCTGGCTGCAATATTCAGATGACTTTCTGCCGTCAGCAGCGGCCCGTGTCCCCGGCACGGCAGTAGCCATAGCTATACGATGATGGGCTTGGCTGAAGCTGGCTCAATGGAGCCTCATAGGCGGGAGAGCTGAGATGTTGTCTGGCGCTTTCATCGCGATCATCGGCGGTCAGCACCGGCATTTTTTCACAGGTTGGTTCCGGCGGCGGGCGACGGGACGCGGCGGAGAGGTGGGTTCAACACGGCTATGATCGCGTTGTCTTGATGAGCCGTACCTGCGTCCCGGTCCCGGTATTCCTAAATTCGACTGTGTCCATCAACGCTCGCACAATAAAAATGCCACGTCCGCTTTCTTTGAGCAAATTTTCTGGTTCCAGGGGATTGGCGATTTCAGCAACATCGAAGCCCTCGCCCTCATCCTGGATCGTGACCACAATGGTTTTGTTTTTATATTCAAAGTCGACGGTGACTTTTTTCTTTTTATCACGTTTATTTCCATGGACGATGGCATTGCCCACAATTTCAGTAACTGCAATCGCCAGACTATCTTTTTCTTCATCGGTAAAGTGCATGTGATTGGCAATCTTTTCGGTAACTTTTTCAACGCGCGCCACATTTCGCAAATCGCTTTTGATCACGATTCGATAGGCAGTCTGATCTTTTATCGCCATCCTAGTCTCCATGAAACTTCGATTAGTGGTACCAGGTTAAATTGACATCAAAATGATTAATATAACGACGCGGAACTGTGGCTGTCAATACCACCCGGCGCATGGCTTCGATGAATAGACTTAGCCGCGCATGGGGTTGGTAGCTCAATTTCAATGTTGGACCATAACTACGAATATCTCCCAACCCTTCTCGTCCGCCCAAGGCAAAACCCAGCCCGGGCTGATAACTTTCGCGGCGAGTCAACAATAGCACGCCTGGCGAAATAAACGAATTTTGCTGAAATTGGTACTGGAGGCTGAGTTTTAGCCAATGACTTTGCCGCTCGGTGAGCAAATACTCGATCCAGCGATCCCAATCCAATTTGCCATTCTCTTCCAGCTCAATTTTGTAATTGAGCAGCACGCTGCTTTTTCGGGTCACCCGGGCGTTCAGATCATTGCTAATGGCCAGGCGCCGAAAGACATAGCTTCTCAGATCGCCCGTTGACGCAGCCGTTTCAAAATCATAATCCGTATAATTTGCCAGCACTTCCAGTTGCTGGGTCAGACTGAGCCGAGGATTCGGCTGATAAACAATTTGGGGATACAACCGAAAAATCCGCATCCAATTGTTATTGGCACTTCGTTCACTGAAAATGTAAACCAGATGATAGAGATTGATGCTGCCATTCAGCATTAATTTTAGCCAGGGACTGAAGCGGTGAATTTCAGCTAAACTCAGGTTGCATCGAAATTCGTCCCGATCGTCCATATTCGTCTCCGGTGTATCGTACTGATAGCGGCTAACGGCCGCGCTCAATTGCAGCGTGTCCGACCTCCCAATCGACCAGCGGGTGTTTGCGGCCAGATTCAGCCGATTGCTTTGATAGTCCGGCGAAATGTAATAGAAATATTTTGAGAAGCGCCGCGCCCGTAGCGAATCGGGTACTTCGTTTTTCTGATCGTGGGTCTCATAACCGAGATTCATATCAAGCAGGATCTTGCCCCGGCGCATCATGAGCCCGATTTCATTTTGGGAATGAAACTCGCGCTTGGCCCGCGATTCCATTTTGGTTCGTTGCTGAAACTTGCTGATGCCTGTCACCCGGCTATCCAGAACGGTTCGAAAGCGAAGTTGCACTCCTGGCTGCAAACCATAGACTAAATCGTTTTGAATCCCGCTGCTTTTGTCCTCCAAACTTTCAAAGTAGCTTTTGGTCAATTCAATGGGATCATAGTTGTCTCGTCTTTTTTGGGACCAATAGACGGCCAGCGAATCGTAGGTATCGTGCTGAAAATGCTTGCGCACCCGATATTTAAAATCGAGATCGCTATTGCGCCGAACGGAGTAACGATCCGCTCGATGCAGCAGGCTGATCTGCTGTTCATAATCATTTAATATCAGGGGATCCGTTTGACATTCAATATTGTAGGTCAGCCCCCGATCGATGCGCGACAACCGCTCATCGTATTTGAAACCCCAATCAGACACCAATTGCAAGGCCGCCAACGGACGTACCACCAAACCTGCCGTCGCCCAATTGGTATTGATATCGCTGACCAAACCGGACAGGCGATCAGAAAATTTGAAGCCAGCAACTGATAGTCGCGCCGCTAATTTCGGAGAAAAGCGCCAGGTCCAATCAAAATTCAATCGCTGATCCTCTTTCCACTTTTGATCGTTGCGCGCAAAATCAATCAGTGCCGAATTCAAGTGTCCCGTAATGCCAACCGAGCCTCGGTTCCAGAATGGTTGCTGATATTGAATCGAAGAGAGCCATTGATAGGCGTTTAGATTTTGTTGAAACCCAATCTGGTACAATAGCCGCTGGCTCGCATCCCCCTGCGCGTGCAGGCAATGTGAGCTTGAACCAAATATCAAAACCAGCAATACCAACGTTCTGTTGCCCATGTCTCTTACACATCGCCATGAATTGGAATTCTGATTGCCCAGCGGCTGTTCATTGCGCATGGTGCGAATTATTTTCGCACCGCGCGATCGAGGCGACCTTCCGGCAGGAATGCTCACCCAGGGCTGGCGCCAGTATCGCCGCAACGCAATGTTGCCCCGGCGGAGCTATAACTGCCGTTGAACAATCATTTTTTATGGTCAGGAGAGATGATGAAATAGATCTTCTCTCCGGGCTTGCCCATCTGATACTTTTCACGGGCGATCTTTTCGATGTAACGATAATTATCGGTTAATCGTTCGATTTCTTGCTGCAGCTTTTTCTGCTCGTCGCGCAATAGGGCAATCTCCTGCTGGAGTAACTCTTTTCGCCGCAGCAGATAAAGATAGCGCAACAGGCCATGGTTGGAAAATAGAAAGACGTACGCAAATAAAGCGATTCCCGCCAATATCAAAAAATGCCAGGGGCGCCATCTGAACGGCCGCCGCCGACTTCTCGAACTTGTCGCACGTTTCTTTTTTATCATAACCAATGCTGCGCAGAAAATAACCATTGCATGCCAGTAACCATCAGCCGCGTGGGCCACTGACCAGGGGAAATGAATCTCCTGAACTATCTTTCTAAGTCCCTTGAGGCCGCTTCATGAAATTTCTATCACGCGTAGTTTTCATTTTCTTCGGATGACGCTCATGCCGGCAAAAACACCAGCCTCTCCCAGGCTCTCCTCGATTCGCAGCAATTGATTGTATTTGCAAACGCGATCGGTGCGAGAGACCGAGCCAGTTTTGATCTGCCCCGTATTCATAGCCACCGCCAGATCAGCGATGGTTGTATCTTCGGTTTCCCCCGAACGATGGGAAACCACCGTGGTGTATCCAGCCCGATGCGCCATCTCAATCGCGGCCAGCGTTTCCGTCAGAGTGCCAATTTGGTTCACCTTGATCAGAATCGAATTGCAAATGCCTTTGTCGATGCCGGCGCGCAGTCGCCGGGTGTTAGTCACAAAGAGATCATCACCAACCAATTGAATGGCGCCGCCCAGTCTATCGTTCATAATTTTCCAGCCATCCCAATCGTCTTCGGCCATGCCATCTTCAATGGAGACGATGGGATATTTTTTTACCAGCCTGGCGTAATAATCCACCATTTCAGCAGGGCTCAATGTGCGCTGTTCTGATTTCAACACGTATTTTTGTTGGGCCGGGTCGAAAAATTCGCTGGCAGCAGGATCCAACGCGATAAAAATGTGCTCACCCGCTTTGAAGCCGGCTTTGGCAATGGCCTCGAGGATCACCTGCAATGCTTCTTCATTGGAAGCTAAATTGGGTGCAAAACCTCCCTCGTCGCCAACGGCAGTGTTGTAATTTTTGGCTTTTAGAACTGATTTCAACGCATGGAACGTCTCGGCACCCATTCGCAATGCCTCGGCGAAAGAAGTGGCGCCGGCTGGCATGATCATGAATTCCTGGAAATCGACGTTATTATCGGCATGAGCGCCACCATTCAAGATGTTCATCATGGGCACGGGCAAAACGTATGCGTGAACTCCACCAATATACTGGTAGAGCGGGAGATTCAGGGCGGCTGCGGCGGCTTTTGCCACGGCCAACGATACCCCCAAAATGGCATTAGCACCTAACTTCGATTTGTTCTCAGTGCCATCGATTTCGCGCAATATCTGATCAATAATAATCTGCTCGGTCGCATCTTCACCGATAATCTTTTCGGCGATCACTTCATTAATATTTTCGACCGCCCTGGTTACTCCCTTTCCCAGATAGCGCAGCTTATCGCCATCCCGTAACTCGATGGCCTCGTGCTCACCCGTCGAGGCACCAGATGGTACCGCCGCACTGCCCATGGCGCCGCCTTCGAGGATCACATCCACTTCCACGGTGGGATTGCCGCGGGAGTCCAAAATTTCTCGTCCGAATACATCAACTATGGTAGTCATGATCTATCTCCTTGCATTAGCAATTTGACTTAAAAAGGCATCTTCTTTCGATCCAAAAACGCGTACTTGTAGCTCGGATCAGAAAACACCTTCAAATTCAGAATTTGTACCAATTGGTTCATGCGCTTCTGAATGGTGCTGAAATTGATGTCATAGTCGCGCTCCAGGATCGCCGGCGGCGTCGGCTTAAACAGCAGCGATGCCACTAACAATTCTACTCCTGCGCTCCAGGAATGAGGTCTGGACATCGGTTTTAATTCATCCCGACTCAGGAAGATTGCTTCGGCCCAGAGCCGTTCGGCGGTTTCGATGGCGCGCGCATCGAAGCCATGTCGAGCCATATTGGCAGTGAATTGTTGCTGAACCTCGTGTAACACTTTTATTTCCGAGGTCGCAGGTAGACATATTCCAAGTTCCTTGCGCACGGCTTTCCAATCAAACGCACCGAGATGATAACTTACAAAGACGTCATAAAGCGATTCCAGATAGTTGACCTGGCGGATTTTGAAGCTTATGTCCTGTGAGGTTAACAGTGGTTTGAACTCGGCCTGAAACGGCGAATTGGGCAACTGCTCAGCCAAAAATTTTAATTTCGCCAATTCGGTAAGCTGGCTCAGCTCGCGAAATTTGCTGGGGGACGACCTGGAAATAATTGGCTCAGCGCCAGCTCCTGGCTCCTGGGCCGCCGATTCATCCCAACCAGGCATCGTAACCTGGTCATCGGGAAAGGAATTATCTTCGATATAGAAGTCATCATCGGTTTCATACAGATGCACTTCAAAGCTATGCTCCAGCATGCGCTTCAAAAACGGGTGATCCTCTGGCGGAACTGTGAGCAGGGTCTCCATAATGACAATAGCCAATTTGGCACGCTCCTTTTTGTTGCCCACGAAGCAAAGCCAGGAATAATCTTTGAGTCGTTCCACCATTAAGCCCAGAAATTCCGGTTTGAAGAGCGTTCGAGCGGTTCGCCGATAAAGATCTTCGATCTGATTGATGGTTTCAAATGAAAGATCATCACCGGCGGCTTGCTCGATCTGAATAAACTCTTCGATCGCAAACGCCATCAACTCATAATCGATGAACCAACTGCGGCGAACTTCATCATAGTTGTAAAGATTTTTCGTTTGCGGCAGCAACGCCTGTTTCTTTGGCCCTACCTCTCGTTTGAATTTTTCGTATGCTTGCTGCAATTTCGGAAAATCCAGGTCCTCGTAGTCCAGATCATTGAAGATGTCGCGCAATGCTAAATATTCCAACGGGAGTGTGCGATGCGATTGCGCGGTCAGATCTTCCGCCAATTTTACTTTGTCGAGAATGAACCTTGGTGGCACGGGGATGGTGAGAAATGCGCCTTCGCTTTTGATGCGACGTATGAATTTATTGAAGTCGTCCAGGCTAAAACAACCTCCAAAGGCGTCCTTTATTCCCTGAAGATCGTTATTGACGAAATCAATGAGCCGAATTTTCTGATCTCGATCTTTTACCGCAAAAATATAGATGCTGCTGCCGGAACCATCGCATGTGGTCGCGTACGCCTGGTAAAATTGGTAATGCGTCCCGGCGGTTAGCCCTCCTTTTTGAAGATTGACGCCCAGTTTGAAAATCGCCTGTCGGGCCATATTCTGGACTTCTGGCGCCGGCGACCGTTTGACGATTTCCTGGAGATAGTAAAACGCTCGGCGGTCATAGCTATTTACCAGGATGGGAATGATGAATTGTAGGAGTTCGTCATCGACAATAAAACTCAGCGGACCCACGATATTCACCAGCCGGCAGTCTCGCTCGACCGCCAGGAGGTCTTCCAGCGCTGCCAATTGTCCCTCTCGTTCGATGGTGGGAAAATTTTCCAGGAACATCTTGATAAACGACGGTTCGTCCGATTTTTTGAGCATGTTTTCCACCACCTTGCCGCCGAGGCTTTGCGGATCCATCAGATGCCGCTCCAGGAGGCTCACATCGAAGTTATCATCCAAGTGGGAAACGACCACTGCCGCCAAAAGCTTGGTCTCATCGTCCTGTTGCGGATTGGAAATGATATCTCGCAAATCACCAATTACCCGGCGATCACCAATTTCGCCAAGCACACCGAATAAGAATTGCTTCTTGTCCATATCGGCCGCCTTGATCAAATCGAGCAACACATCGGTGGCCATCGCACCCAATTTCCTTAACCGCTGAATTCGCCTGGCGAACTCACCGGAATCCAGGTGCTGGTTGTACATCTGATTAATAAATTGAATAATCGCTTTTCTATTCGGCATGGTGACCTCAAATACTAACGCTACATCGAAAAACGATAAGCGATCCAACTAAAGAACGCACCGCTTAACGCACACAGGCCATTTACCACATCGTTGTCAATGATCGGGTAGCCGGAGATCACTTGGGTACGATGGTGCTGGCAATGGATCTTTTTTTCGGTTATTTTGCCGCAGGCTGGGCATTGATATTGCGCCTGAATGGTTGCACCAATGATGCTATCCACGATACTGCCCAGGAAGCCTGCCACGGTAATCAGCGACGCCAATAGGAAACCGTGGTTGACGAGGGCATAATTATTCGTTGCCAGGCCTCCCACAAATACAATGACCAGACTGCCGAGCAACGCCGCGCCCAATCCGAGCAGTGTAATTCCGCCCGAAGTGCCAGGTGGAACCTGGCGAAAATTGAGCACATGTCGCGGCGACTGCCTCGAAAACACGCCAATTTCAGTAGCCCAGGTATCGGCAGTAACCGCGGCGATGGAGCCAACGAATAAAAAATACCAACCTCCCCAGGGGATATAATTCCAGAGGAGCACGATCAGCCCGGCTACCCCGCCATTGGCAGCCACCTGACCGAAATCACGGCGCCCACCTTTCTGAAACGTCGCCGCAAACTTCTGCTTCCACTCCTTACCCAGTTTGGACAGGAGACTGGAGAGCACGAAGAACAGCAAGATGGGCAGACTATACTCCCATTTACCGATTCCAAAAACAATCGCCCCCAATAAAAATGTCGATACCGCGCCGCTGCCATCGAGAAAATGCAATAAGAAAGAAACTCCGGCAATGAATAAAGCGATGGCGATGCCCAGGGTAACATTCGAATTATCAGCCGTGGAATGAGTCAGCATATAATGAATCACCATAGCTGCTCCCAGCGGCACGGTGAGATTATCGGAGCCCCGGAATGATATTGATTCGCAGACCGTTGCCATGATCGCAGCAATGCCAGCTATCCAGAGAATATTCGACCAGGCCAGCGAAATGCCATCCGTTGGCAGAAAAAAGTGCAGCGCCCCAACAACGATGATGAACGTGGTGGCCAACATCGCCAGCGAACCCTGCAAGGATTTGGTCTCGCCAGAAATCTGGTAGCGCTTGGGGTTGGCAACTGAGCGACCGACAATGGCGGCCATGGCATCGGCGATGGCCAGGATGAGCATGGCGGTTATCAGTACCGATTTATAATTGTGCCAGAGCAGAAGAATTAGAATAAAGAACGATGCCGGATAAAATACCGTGCCATAGCTTATCTGCGGCGAGGAATTGATGCCGGGCAGCCAATGCTTTCTAATGGCGATCAAATTGACTACCACAAAGCTGCCAGAAATAATGAGCAGCGGCATGGCACTGGTGAGCAATAGGGGCGTAAGCGCAATCAGCCAGCCAGTAATGATATGTACCGATTTGCGGGTGGCTTCTGCCGAGACAGCAAGATGTTTGCGAATTAATTCCGCCAGAATGATAATCAGTAACAATACCGAGAATAATAATCCAGTTCTGAACCAATCCATAGACTGCAATCAAAGTTAGCTATTGATTTTAATACTTTTTTTTGTTATAATAATTAACAAATTTTTCTCTTGAAAGTCAATAAATATTTCTTGAATTTCAACTCTTAGCTCTCAAAAGCGCACAGAATTATCCACATTCCACTGGATAACTTAGTCGATGGTTGGCTCTGAAGCTACGGTGACGTGGACGCCGCATCATGAACCAACAACAATCGGTAGGGAAGAGGGGCGATGGTCCGTGGCTTTTGTTTCAATTTTGAAGCCACGTTAGCTTATGGATAACATAACATTAAGCCATGATCAAAGATAGGGCCACCAGCTATTGTCGGGCAGGTGATTTGGGCTTCTATATCTGGTGGTTTAACCGGACGCTACTATGCTGCGCCGGTCATTGAATCAGGTCGTTTTATGCACAAGTTATCCACATTGGCACTAGATATAGATGTGAAATTTTTGAAATATACTATTTATCAGCATAAGTTGGCCAGCGTAATCCAATGGCGCTGATCTTTCAGGAACATCGGTTTCCTGAATGATCAACTGGCGCATAAATTGCAGCGCATGCTGCCATCATTCGGAAATGACCTTTTTGTTGGAAAGATGAGTGAGGAGCATGAGCTTCAATACGGTTTTGCACTCATAGCAAACCAGGAACAGGCGGAGATGGACAAAAAGTTGCTTCTGGTTGTGTCGAATAATGCCCCACAACTGGAATTGCTCAAGCGCGAGTTAGAGGACAATGCCTATCATGTGGTCACCGCCACCGATGGCAAAACAGGCTTCGAGCTGATTCGGCAGACACAGCCGGATTTTGTTCTCTCCGATCTGGAGTTAGAGAAATTGGATGGCATCGACCTGTGTTTCATGATCCGCCAGAATCCAAAGTTAGCTGCTGTGCCCTTTATGCTAATGACGGATGACTGGAGCGCCGAATTGAGAATTAACGGCTATCGCAGCGGGATCGATGACATTGTCCCAGCAAACATTTCCATGCGCGAATTATGTACCAGAATCGAGACCCTTATGAGACGACACCGACAACTTTCGCAGCAGCCGCTACCATCGAACCAATCGTTGGTGGGCAAATTAGAAGATTTTCGGCTGATTGAAATCATCCAGATGCTGCACCTCAATCAAAAAACTGGTTTGCTCAAAGTTTTTCAGCACAATTGGGAAGCACAAATTGCCCTGACCAACGGAAATATTACCTATGCCAGACTGAAAGAAAAAATGGGGGAGGAGGTAATCCAGATCGTAGCGTTCTGGCAGAAAGGTACCTTTGCGTTTGAGCGAGAAAGTGCCATCGCCCAAACCAATATCAACAAACCGACAATGCAGATCATCCTGGACTGTTGTCAATTGCTGGACGAAACCAAAGCCCAACAACAGGAAACGCATTGATGAGCACTGTTGTTCTCGGCATTTCTCTCGGAACTGGGCCGCTATAAAAAGATCCATTTGCAGTTTTAATAGCACATTCAACTGACATGGGAATGGTCAAGCCTCGCCAGCCAGAAGTTTTATTAGGAGCAAGGAGATGGTCGAATTCGTTTCGCACCGCGATCCAGATTGGCACGAGCAGCCTGCTCGAAGCCTGCCATTCGCTGCGACTCGGGTGTGGCGCTTCACCTGGCCTCTGCATTGGAATCGAAAAGAGCACGCTCAAAAGGTTCTGGCCCTTTGCTGGCAGGCGGACTAATTTAAGCAGATCAATTTAACCCTCCAGAAGAATTTTGGCGTCAACTAAAGTACTGGTAATGCCACAAAGACTCGAAGACACAAAGAAATGAGATTAGATTTTAGAAAACATGCCTCAAAGCACTTCATTGTCATCAAATTCATTTGCCATAGCTTCGTTTCATAAGACAAATGGTCGCAGATGCTTCGCGTCTTTGTGCCTTTGTGGCCAGTATCGCCTAAGGTTGTTCCCAAGGATTTTGGCGTCAACAAAAGTCCTGGTAATGCCACGAAGCCTCGAAGACACCAGGAAATCAATTTGCATTTTAGAAAATATGCCTAAAATGCAGTCCGTTGCCATCAAAGTCTTTAGCCATAGCTTCGTTTCATAAGACAAATAATCGCAGACGCTTCGCGTCTTTGTGCCTTTGTGGCCAGTATCGCCTAAGGTTGACCCCAAGGATTTTGGCGTCAACTAAAGTAGTGGTAATGCCACGAAGCCTCGAAGACACCAGGAAATCAAATTGCATTTTAGAAAATATGCCTAAAATGCAGTCCGTTGCCATCAAAGTCTTTAGC
>CAZYNP010000003.1:38663-74910 GCA_964647995.1 uncultured Cytophagia bacterium | reverse complement strand
TAATCGCAGACGCTTCGCGTCTTTGTGCCTTTGTGGCCAGTATCGCCTAAGGTTGTTCCCAAAGGCCAGAGCCAGGATTGGCAAATTGGCCAGTTAGCGGACGCTGGAATTATCGGTTTTTAAATTGCGCCCATTTGAGAATCGCTATTTAACGATTGCCATCTTTCGGATACCGTTAAAATTTCCTGCCTTAAGCTGATATAAATAGAGGCCTGCCGCTACGGTGCTTCCATTCATATCGCGTCCATCCCAAATTACCTGATAATAGCCCGCTGGTTGATGTTCGTTGATCAATGTTCTCACCCGCTGTCCGATCAGGTTGAAAATTTCCAATGTCACTTCCGACGGTACCGGTATTTGAAATTTAATTATCGTTTCCAGGTTGAATGGATTGGGAAAATTCTGCCCCAATTTAAATGTTTTCGGTACTCCGATAGCTGCCTCTACGATAGGCGAGTAATGAAAAGACCCATCCAGATCAATTTGCTTGAGCCGATAATAATATCTCCCCGCGGTTAAATTGCTATCGAAGAATTCGTAAGCATGCGGATCGGCGGTAGTTTGGTGTCCAGGCATGAAGCCAATTTTGGTCAAGGGAGAATTATCCTGTCCTCGTTCAATTTCAAAACCAAAATTATTGGTTTCAGTAGCCGTTATCCAGTGCAGGACAGCGTTGTTCTCGTTTACTTCGATTTCGAATGAAGCCAGTTCGATGGGCACCGGTTGGGTGAGGATAAAGCTCAGGATATCACTCGTTGATGAATCGCCTGAGTTGTTATGCCAGACCACATTTTTATTGCAAACATGAGGCGATCGATCATCGACGTTGTTATCACTCAGTTGATACATGATATTATCTATCCATCCAAAAATCTCCCAATCGTTGCCGTCATAACCTTGCCAGGCAATGGTTCCAGCATCATCAATGTGTGGATATTGATGATCGGTGGGGCCATTGGTAATACGATTTAGATTGCTACCATCAAATTGAGCCGCATAAATATCCCAATTCGTTCCGTTATGAGCCATCCATACGATCTTACCGGCATTATTGATCCGAGGATACCAATCCTCGAGCGAATTCTGAGATAGGATATTTTCGCCGGAGCCTCCGGTAGCCAGCGAGCTGTGAATTTCGGTATTGATATTCGAGTGGTAGGCATGCCAAACCACCTGGTTCGCATTATTAATTTGCGGATATTCGTCGTCGTAACTGTTGGCACTAATTTGAAGGCGATCAGTACCATCAAAATTCGCGCTATAAATTTCCCAATCCTTGCCGTCATAGCCCATCCATACGACGCGTCCAAGATCATTTATTTGCGGCCAAACGTCTTCCAGGGGATAGCCTGAAGCCGCTTGATTATTGGTCAGGCGATATAATTCAGTACCATCTATTTTACAACTGAAGATTTCGTAATCTTTGCCATCCCAGCCGTCCCAAACCAGGCGGTTAAGGTTATTAATATCTGGGTGCCAATCGTTGGTCTGATTATTGGTGATTTGAATGGTACTGGTTCCGTGTGCATTGGCCGTAAATATTTCGTAGTCAGTCCCATCGAAAGCCTGCCAGACAATCTGATCGTTTTCATTTATTGTTGGATTTTCGTCATCGATATTATTATCGGTAACCTGGATGAAATCGAACCCATTGGCATAGCTCGAATAGATTTCATAATCCTTACCATCAAAACCATACCAAACCACACGGCCTTTGCTATTTATTTGTGGTGCCCAGTCGTCGTAGCAATTAGTGGTCATACGGTAATACATCGCAGTGGTGTATGATGGCTTAGAATAACAGCCCAACGCCCTGCCACCGCCAGCTTCCGGATAATTATTGAAATCCACTATATAATGCCACCAATTATTGGAGCGAGTCATTCCATATTCGGAATTAGCTCCGTCAACATGCGGCATGCGCAAAAACCACCATTTATGGTAGGCTCGCATATCGCCACCGCCCCATTCGGTCGCATTTACCCATTCCTTCTGGCCGGTTAAATTGGGAAAATTCTCCAGCCAATCTCGATGCGTGCTCCAAACATAGCTCATATTGCCATAGTCATAATCTTTTGTCCCATTGGGTGGGTAATGCACATTGCCACAAGCTGCGGCGCCAGGCCTGATTTTGTCATACAAAGTGAATCGGTTCCAGGCATGGGTTGGGTCGGCTGACCAACTACCATAAACATGGGTCATGATCGATTCGGCTCGATGACCGAGATCGTGCAGCATTTCTGCAACCCCCCGTTCGTAATTAAAGCCCATCATAATGAAAATTTTTGAAGCGGCCACACGTTCTAACGCCGAGGAGTTGCACCAGTAACCGCCTTTGCCAGCCATCCTCGATTCGTAATAGCCAAAATAAGGACCACCATGAAGCCAGACTTCGTCGACTTCTCCCGCATCCAATTTTCGGGCCAGATCATAGTCCCGGACAATAGCCCGATAATCAACCCCGTCCGGTGAATGCCAGCTATTAGCCGAATACGCATATAAATATGAACCTGGTGTATTCTCATCCTGGTTCGTATATTGAAAACCATCCGCCTTCACCGGAAAAAAGTCTACATCAATAACCTTTACCAGTCTATTTGTTACCAAACCGTGGCTTATGGCTGCGATATCTGCCTGATAACCCGCATTTAATGCAGCAGGATTATTCCACCTGAGTACGTTGTAAAGCCGTTGATTGCCTTGTGAGGGAATAAGGGGGGCGAAATTAATGACCCAGACCCGCGGGCTGATGGTATATAGATGATATTCGATAGGCGGCGGTGCATTGATAATCAATTTGGCACTCTTCGCGATTCCTTCTCTTTCAAACGCGTAAACTCTCCGATGTTGCTCTGCCGAACTAATGTTTTTCACAATAATTGAAATAGCATTACCTGCTGTCCAGCCCGGTTGGCTGACGATTTCTTTGAGAATGGGGGTAATCTCTGGGCTCTTTCGTTTTGTATCCCATTGCCATGGCTCCGCAGAGGTCAAGCGCCACTCGACAAATTGGGCCGTCAAGAGTCGATCTGAGGGCATATTGTTGTTGCTGAATGTTGCTGCATTCGTGGTCAGTTCTCCATAGAGTTTGATCCAGATCTCATTGCTATAAGGTCCATCCACGTTGAATTCGATGCAGGCATTTATAATCTCATCCGCCTTCGAAATTTGAATGTCCAGAAAACGAAAGCCGCTGACAATTCCCGCGCCATTGCTGCATTCCCCAAAATAGATTTCATTGGCATTGGTTGAAAAATAGCCATTGGGACGGGGGCCGGCATCATCGGTACCCTGGCTGATTAATCGGACAATGGTCGGGGATTGGGTTTGGGCCTGCAGTGATTTGCTTAAAAATGTGGTTGCAACTGCGAATGATGCCATAACGAATACCAGCAGGAGTACAGCTCCATTAGACTTTGAAGTTTGATTTCTGGTTTTCATGGTGAGCTCCTTTCTAACCAAATTGAAATGGCGAGACGGGTTGATTGCCCCGGTGCCAGATTTTGATTTTACATTGGATGTGATTATTGATAGCGCGCACTTGTCCACAACTGGTCTGGTACAAATTAGCAGGAAAGTAAGTAACAACTGCAGGAAAGCGATAGCTAAGGGAAATTATAAAGAGACGTGCTCGCGGCAGGCGAAATAACTCGTTTTTAGGCAGCATCAGAACCCCTCCCCTGAGTTTTTTTTGATACCACCAAAAAGTTATTGACCATCAACATTAATTCATCTCAACAATTAAAATAATAAATGTTATCAAAATTGTCAAGATAAATTTCGGCCAATGGAAAATATTTAGCTTGGTTATGGCAGAATCTCGGAATTACCAGCGAAGATGGCCGGTTGTTGAGGTTACAACCGAAGCCCAATGAGTCATTGCCTATGTCGATCCCTAACCAGCGGCCCATTGGTTGAAGCGAGGCCTTGAACATACTTTTGTCTTAACTCATTCCACCAATCCTCCATTTTCGGGCCGATCCAAAAGGCAATAAAGGCTAATCCCAATCCTGCGATCAAGTCGATCACGTAATGATGCCGCAAATAAATGGTTGAAACAACCAGCATGATCACCATGGGCACCATCACCCAGAACATCCAGCGCACATAACGCCAACCGAAAAACATGGAAACGAAGCTCACGGCGCAATGCAGCGAGGGAAATGCGCCACGGCTATCCTGGGCGGAAACCTCGATGGCGTGTTTGATGGGTTCTAAAATATGGCCGTGCAAGCTAACGGTAAACAACGGCTTCAACACAATTCGTGGCGGCGCGGCTGGAAAAATAATAAATAAGAAATAGCCAAGATAATAACAGATAATCGTGGTCACCAGGGTGTACCGAAATTCCGGATAGCGTTTCTGCAAATAGAGCACCACTGCTACGCAAATATTGAGCACAAAATAATTCGCATAGGCCGCGATAAAGATATCGGTCAGAGTCGGATGAATAAATTGCTCCGCCCACACGCAGGGCTGTACTCCAAACAGCCACTGATCAATTTTGATTAGCCACTCTTGCACGTCTGCCTGGTTGGCAAAGTGCACCGTGTCATGCAAATTGGTATAGATCGCAATGCAGAAACCAAAGGGCAGCCAGTCGCGAATGAATCGCCATTGCGGTTTTAATTTGATTATGATCAAAAAAATCAGAAATACACCGATGGTGATCCAAATACGATGCATATCGCCCACAATTCGCCGCGGCACTTTGTCCAGCTCGAGGAAATAGAGGTAGGCTTTGGTGGTCAAATATACCATCGGCAGAAAAAACAGGATCGCGATGAATTCTTCCAGACGCAGAGAGAGCACTCGAATCAACAATTTTCGCATCATTGGTCTTTCAATAATTGGCCGGTCGCTGGCAGCGACTGCTCAATTGAGTTATGTTACTTGCTGTTAGGCCCCTATCCCTCGCCGCAGCCACTCGGCGAATCGTTATCACGGCTGTTTAAAATAGTCCCCATAGCCATTATTTTGAAACCGATTGCTATTCAGCGAGGCAACCGTGGCGCTGCCATTCAGATAGATGCCCCAGGTCTGACTGAACTCGATGAGACAATTTCTGATGGTAGGGGAAATATTATCGCAGAAGATCATGCCGGGTCGGCTGATATCGCCGCCACCATAACTGATACGACAGTTGATAAGCTGGCACTGGTTGGCATCGGCTGTGGGACTAAAATAGATCCCCTGCCAGCAGCCAGCAACCGATTGGCTACCCGTGATGTCGATGGGCTCGGCCGAGCCGTCAGCAATCAGGCCGCCAGCCGTGAGAATTTCGAACCCGCTGTTGGCCGTCATTAACAGCTTGACGCCGGGAGCAATGGTCAACGCGCCGGTTTGAGTTCTAATTTTGCCTCGGATATAATAGGGCAGGCTCTGCTTCTCCCACAACGTCCCATTGGTGACATCTGCCTCGCGATCATGGCCGCGAATCTCAATGACATCCAGCCCATTGCCACTGTATTGGTTGCCGGGGAAATTGGGGACGCTGTTGGCCGCCACACTGAACGGCGCCAGGGCATTGCCAGTGACCCGGTTATTCCAAAACGCTCCCGCATCAAATTGGCCAGAAATGTATACCCCGTAGCCGAGGCTGTTGTGAATCAAACAATTCGAGATTTCGGGAGAAGCATTGTCCAGAATGAGATTGGCTGGTGCATTACTATCCTGGCCGCCGTTTTCGATAACACAGTAAGATAGCTTCGATTGTTTATAGTTCGCCGTGGCGTGAAACCAAAGTCCGCGCCACAGACCAATATCCGAAGCTGTGAAGATAACATGCTCCGAAGGGGTTCCCACAGCATAGAGCCGACCATTGTTGGCAACCGTTGCCGCTTCCTGGGATTCAAAGATGAGTTCTACCGCCGGCTCGATGGTCAATGCGGCATTTGTTATCTGCAAGCCAGCCGCCAAGCGATAAGGTACAGATAGGGGACGCCAGGTATCATTGAAATCGATGTCTCCGGTGACGATCCGAATTTGATTCAGGCCATTATCGCGAATGGTATTCAATCCGAGGCTGGAGACATTGATGGCATGGGTTTGAACGGGCACAAAATCACAGCTATCGATCACATTATTATAAAACACCACCCCGCGGCAATCACCAATGAGCGCAACACCACTGGAAACGGACTTACTGATTCGACAGCCGACGATGGTTGGCCGGGCATTCTCACAATAAATCTGGCTACGCCGCGTGGAATCGCTGCCCCCAAATTCGATCACACAATTGATGAGCTGGCAGCTATCATCCTGCGCCGCGCTGCCAAAGTAGATGTACTTCCAGGGGCTTTTCTCAACGCTATCGCGGCTGAAAACAATCGGCTGCGCGGTGCCATCAGCAATCAAACCGCCGTTGTCCATTACTACCAGGGCAGCATCTTTTTCGAATTGGACTTTTGTCCCGGCATGAATACGAAGGGTTGCATTTCTGATGGCAACCAAAGTAGCGACGATATGGGTAGAATCCTCTCGCCAGATTTCATTGGTTACGATATCGGTCTGATGTTTGATCGATTTCGAACGAGCTGTTTGCGTTGCCACGGGATTGCGTAGCGTGCACTGGCTCAGCAGCCAGGCGCTCAAGGCAAGCAAGCCGATACCATATTTTACATGTTTCAAATTGAAACCACCTCCTTCATTGGCAGTGCGTCACCCTCCGAAATCTGTCGTTCGAGATAGCTCAAAAGCCTGTTTTGGGTCGTCTGGCTCCAAACTGGGCGGCACAGGGCGCATTTTTCGTGACATAGCGTTCCAATAATTTGCACCATAGTGCGGCAAAGGTGCGACAACTGTGGCTCCCATCCACACCGGTCTCATTGGGAAACGAAGCATGTTCGCATTTTAAGTCGCAAAATTTAATGCGCGAAGATGTGACCCCGGCATTATCCATGTTTAGCTCCTGAAATCGAAATCCACCAATTGCCTGGTTATTTTATGCCGTTTTCATATTGATAGATGAATTTGATGTTTTCGAGATCCCATGGCGTCAAATACCAGTTGTGATAGCCTGGATTTTCATCATACCAGGGTTGATTCTGAAAATATTTTCGCAGCCATTCCACGTCAAATTTGCGACCGTATTTGGCAAAAAAGGAGTTGCGCAGCACGGTCAGTTCTTTCGGCGACATCGGTTGAAGCTGCTCCAGGGTTATGGATTCCAGGGGAATTTCCGGCGGCGAATAAAAGCCCACCGGCTCTCCGAATTCAAATCGTTTGATGTATTCAGGGGCATAAATGCGATCTTCTTTCGCCACAATGCGTAGCCAGTCCCTGGCAGCGTAGGTTCGGATGACGATGGAATCGGGATAGAATAACCAGAACGAACCGATACTGATGGGCAGGGCGAACTGATTTTCCTGGCGGGCACTATAATCTTCCCGCAGCCAGTTCATGAGATCCACGTACCATGTTTCCCTGTTATTCGGCTGATAGATCGCGGGCGCTTTTTTGACCATAAAACTGAAGGTGACAGTGATCCATTTGGTTTCTTCCGGTTTGAATTTCACCTCCCAGGTATTCAAAAAACCGATACCTCCCGCTTCATCGGTGCTCCATCGTGTTCCGGTGCTTTTAACGTAGTTGCTGCAGCGACGCATGAACTCGATCCGGCTGAGTTCGCGATCATTGACCATAACCCGAAATTTCTCGAAGCGATCACAATAGAGGTCGCCTTCAATGAGTCGCAAGTCGTAGCCAGCCGGAAACCCTACCATCTGGGCTACCTCGCGGCTCTGGGTATTTTGAAGCTGCGCTCGATACTCCACCAACCAAATCCCCAGCGGGTGGTGATAGAGTTCGATATCCTCAGTCACCAGTTTGATCTCTTCGCTGGAAACGAAAAGTACATTTCCATTTTCGGACAATCGTATGGGACCGACCAATGAGTATGCTGAACCAATCATGACCAACAACAATAACCATCCAATCAAGAAGCCTTTCCATTGCGCGAGCATCTTTCCCAATCCTTCTCTTTACCAGGTTTCTCTAAATGTGGTAATGGCCTGTCTCGAAGTGCACAATATTTGGTCTATCTGTTTTAAAATGACCTATTTTCGACCACAATTGAGACACTTTTTAACGCGAAAACCACGTCGCGCACAGGCAATAAGATAGCTGCAAAAATTGTTCAAAATTGAATCGCCCAGATTACCGATTTGTATTCGGGTCGACGGCTGATTTAAATTATTCCATAAATAGCTTACATTTTCCACAAGTTAAGCCTTTTAAACTTAACCAGTTTACTGCACTCTGAGATGGCGCATTGTCCCGCCGACCCGATAGGCTACAGCCAGGACAAAACTGCTCCTTAGCATCAAGAGCCCCCAGCGATTCGCTTGCGATCAGTTGCGCGCTGGTGGCACAGGTTTTGCAGTGGCAAAAGCAACCTGGGTAGTGAGTTTATTCCCAAATCGACATGCCGATTCATTGAACGTGAGGAGATTGCCTGGTGTTTCAATACAATTTAAATCTTTCCAGAGAACCAGGTACTGATCAGATACCTGGCGACACCATTGGTCGCTTTATCAAATACGATCCAGACAACTTAGAAAAGCTTATCATGCAGGTTAATCAGATGGATAATTACATTTCCAACCTCGAAAAATCGCTGGCCGAACTGGACAGAAAAGTGAAAGCGTATCAACGGATCATTTTGAAATATGAATCCATATTCCATGAGGAAATCAGCTTATACCGCCTTCAAAAATCCAAATTGACTGCGCTACAGGAAGCCTTTCAGCGACAGGAACTTTTCTCCAAAGAGTTAGAACAACAATTATCCAATTTGATCACCAACTATCTTGAACACCAGGAATCCCCCAACCGCATAACCCCCATCAGACGCATCCTATCGCGGTATTGCCATCAAAATCAGCTCCATCGCAGTTCGATCAATAGCCAGATGGTAGAAATCGAAAGCGCCATTCATGATAAACAGCGGCTGCTGGAACGATTCCAGTCCGATGTCAAGAACTGCAAGAAAAAAATCCCGCTCTCCATTGCATCCTCAAAGTCAGAAACCCGGCCATTGCAACAGGCCGTGGCGGTGTAATATAGGCAATTCGGCAGTTAGAAGCAATAAAAAAAGTCATCATTCTTCAACCACCGACAATCATCCATGCGTGCCGATGACCGGATGATGCGCGCAATCGGTGTGGTGCGTCATCAGACATACGGTCAGATCTGTGGTAACTTCACCAATTGTTCTTGTCCCACTAAAACCAATCACAAAATTCTCCTTTACCATTCCACTACTCAAAAAAAATGCTTTGATTCCTGAATTGAATTGATTAAATTATCAATGATATCTGGTGTCATTGTAAACATCGCAATCCTGGAAATAATCGAAAGAGGAGTATGGAGCGGTTAAAGAAATTATACCAGCAGCGTTTTGGTCGCCCCGTGGATACCATCATTGCCCTGCGCAGCGATGGTTCGGAGCGCAAGATCTATCGATTGGTGGCGGGTGACCACACCGTCATTGGGATCATCGGGGTCGATCATCAGGAAAACGCTGCCTTCCTGGAGTTCTCGCGGCATTTCTGGAAATTTGGCTTGCGAGTGCCTGAAATTTATATCGACAATTTGGACGAAGGCGTCTATCTCGAAGAAGATCTGGGGGATGATACGCTGTTTAGCTGGATGACCAGGATCCGACAGCAGTCGGGCTTCAATGATACGATAAAGGCCATGTATCGCCAGGCCGTGGCCTATCTGCCGCAGTTTCAGATCGAAGCCGGCCTGAGTCTCGATTATTCCTATTGCTATCAGCATCAGGAATTTGGTGTCGATTCCATGCAATGGGATGTGCATTACTTTAAGCATCGCTTCCTGAATTACTTTTATAAACGGAAAATTGACCATACCAATCTGGAAAAGGACTTCAATCAGTTGATCAAGTTTCTGCTCCAGGAGGATCGGCAATATTTCCTGTATCGGGACTTCCAATCGCGCAATATCATGATCAAAAACAATCTGCCACATTTCATCGATTATCAATCTGGCCGGAGGGGCGCGCTGCAATACGATCTGGCTTCGCTGTTATTCGATGCCAAGGCCAATGTGCCCCAGGATTTTCGCGAAGAACTGGTGGAAGTCTACCTGCAAAATGCCAGCCGCATCACCCGACTCAATGCCCGGCGCTTCCACAAATATTTTTATGGCTTTGTCCTCATTCGCATGATGCAGGCGTTTGGTGCCTATGGCTATCTGAGCGCAGTAAAGGGCAAAAAAGAATTTTTAAAAAGCATCCCCTTTGCCATCAATAATCTGGAGATTTTGCTCAATAACAAAGTCGCCATTCTGGAGCAATTGCCCACGCTCCGAGAGATTTTTGGCAATCTCATCGAGGATCGCTCCTTGCGCCAGTCGCCTGATGAAAAGAAATTAACGGTTACCATCAACAGTTTTGGCTACCAAAAGTCGGGCATCCCGGCCGATACCTCAGGCAACCAGGGCGGATTTGTATTCGACTGCCGCTTTCTGCCCAATCCCGGTCGCGAACCGCAATTTGCCAACCTGTCCGGCCAGAGCCAGGAAGTGATCGCCTATTTGGAGCAACATGAGGAAGTTCATCGCTTCATTGCCCAGGCACAAGCTATGGTCGAAGCCGCCATCGCCAATTACCTGCAGCGGGGATTTACGCACCTGCAGGTCTCTTTTGGGTGCACCGGCGGCCAGCATCGCTCGGTTTATTGCGCTGAACGATTGTACCAGTACCTCAAAAAATACCCGATTGAATTGGTCGTGCATCACATCGAATTAGAAAAGCACCGGGGGCAGTGATCGAAAATGAAGGCTATGATCCTCGCGGCGGGCTATGGCACGCGATTAAAGCCATTGACTGACCACCAACCCAAGGCCCTGGTTGCGATTAGCGGCTACCCGCTGCTACAGTTGACGATTCAAAAATTGATAGCGGCCGGCGTAACAGAGATCATTATCAACGCCCATCACTTTGCTGACCAGATAGTCGATTTTATTGATCAGCACCATGGTTTTGGCATTCGAATCGACGTGCTGGTGGAGAAAGAAATTTTGGGCACCGGTGGCGGCTTGAAAAATGCCCAGCGGTTTTTTGACGATGGCCAGCCTTTTTTTTTGCACAATGTGGATATCCTTTCGACGATTGAGCTGCCAAAGCTCTACCAGCATCATTGCGAACAGGCGGCGCTGGCGACCCTGGCGGTGCAACAGCGAAGTTCCAATCGGTATCTCATCATGGACGAGCACCGGGTTATCTGCGGTCACGAAGATGTGGAAAAGCAACGCTTGCGCCTCCAGCGCGCTCCCCAGGGGCAGAGCATTCGAGTTGCATTTTGTGGTATTCATGTGATTTCGCCAGCGATATTCGATCACATGCCGCCAGCCGACCGCTTTTCGATCATCGATATTTATCTCGATCTAATCGAAAAAAAACTGCCAGTAATGGGCTATCCTGCCGATCAAAACATCTGGATGGATATTGGGAAGGTGGCAGCACTCGAAGAAATCCAGCAACAATTGAACCTCGGCACTCTGTCCATTACTCAACTGATCAATTGAGGGGCGAAAAATGGATTTCAGAACCTGGATTAGAAATGAGCAGGATCGGGGTCATTTGCAGGTAATCGATGACCCGTATTCACCTTATCTTGCGGTAAGCAAACGTTTGATCGCGTCGGATCCACATCCCCTGCTATTCAATGACGTGCAGGGCATGAAAGTCGCTGGAAATATTTTTTGCTCACGACAAACCTTTGCCGATTGCCTACAGCTTACGGCTGATCGTTTTTTAGTGGAACTATCCGAAAGATTGAACTCCGCCAGCGGTCCGTTAGCCGAGGCCAGCGAGATTTATGGGCAAGAGGAGTTGGCGGCGGTTGACCTATCCCGGTTGCCCATCCTGTTTCATTATCCCGGCGATGGTGGCTATTATGTTACCTCGGCTGTCTGGATCGTCAACGATCCCGAATGGGGGCGAAATCTATCCTATCATCGGATGATGATTCTGGATGCCAGGCGGGGCAGCGTGCGCGTGGTGGAAAATCGTGGGCTGCATCACGCATTGCAGCAGACGCAGGCGCGAGCCGAGGTGGCAATTTGTCTGGGAGCAGCGCCAGCAGTCCTATTGGCAGCTTCATTCTCGCCCCCGGCGCAGGTGGATGAGTTGGATTTGGCCGCGAGGCTGGCACCGGTACAACTGGCCCGATGCAAAACCGTTGAGTTGCTGGTACCAAAGGATTGTGAAATAGTGCTGGAGGGGCATTTTACCGGCGAATATGCCAACGAAGGGCCATTTGTGGATATCACCGGCACCTGGGATTTCGTGCGTCAACAACCGGTGGTGGAAATTACTCGTGTTGCCTTTCGCACCGATCCCATCTATCACGCATTGGTGCCAGGGCAATCCGAGCATAAGGTGCTCATGGGGATGCCCAAGGAATTGGACATCTTCCGGGCGGTCAACCAGGTCTGTTGCTGTCGGGATGTTCGTCTGACCGCGGGTGGTTGTTCCTGGCTGCACGCCATTATTCAGATCCGCAAGCAAGCCGGGGGGGATGGACCGCAGGCGATGGCTGCGGCTTTTCAAGCTCATCCCTCGTTGAAACACTGCATCGTGGTGGATGAGGATATCGATATTCATAATAGTCAGGAGGTGGAATGGGCGCTGGCCACGCGCTTTCAAGCCAGCACCGATTTAATGGTTTTAGAAGATCAGCCATCCAGTTCGCTGGATCCCTCGGCGGTGCATGTTGCTGGGAAAAAAAGCCGAGGGGCCAAAATGGGATTGGATGCCACTATCAAGAAAATGGGACATGAACGCCAGATGTTCACCAGAGTGGTTTTTTAGATTGAGACTGGCTGCCGGTCGCGTTCAGGTTAAAATGGCATTGGCCGACTGGAATGGCCAGCGCCTTTGGTGATAATTTTTCAGCGAATTAAATTGGACCAGCGTCAACGCTTCCCGGCGACTGATGGTCATGCCCGCGTTTTGACTCCAGCGAAATGAATTCTGCGGAAGAACATTGCTGATCGGTGAGCGTCTCCTCTGGCCCACCAGAGTATCTCCGAAGTGGACTCGGCCGCTTTCCCAATTGGCGGTTAGCCGCAGTCAAGCCGTTGTGGCAATTCAGTGGGTCGCTCACCCATTGCTCGCCAGAAATTGAGTGGTTTGTTTTATGGCCTCTAACCCCTCTGCGCAATTCAACAATCTGGTTTTGAGAACCTGCTGCGCCAGGTCACTTGCAAAGGAAATGTCGCGCGGTCGCGGGGCTGCGGCAGGCAAATCATACATGGATTTTTTGATGAGATTTTGCACAGGCAACTGAAAAATATTGCAGGCCTTGAGGCCAAACTCCCAGCGACTGATGCGCTCGGCGCCGCCCAGGTGGATTATCCCGACAAAATGATTTTCAGCTAACTCCAAGAGAGCCGCCGCCAGATTGTTCACCCAAATCGGACTCCGAAATTGGTCATAAAAGAGTATTACCGATTTTCCCGCTTTCAGATCGAGCAGCATCTTCTCAAAAAAACTGGTTGGTCGTACCAGGTTTAGACCATAAACCAGCGCCACGCGCGCCACCACACAATTCCGATGCTGTTGGAGCAGAACCTGTTCCGCCGCGGCCTTGGAGCGGGCATAGGCGCTGATGGGCGAGGGGGAATCGCTTTCCCGGTACATGCCGCGTTGCCCATCGAAAACCATGTCCGTAGAGGTGAAAATCAGGCGCGCCTGGTGCCTGGCAGACCAGCGAGCTAAGGCGTCGGTGGCTACGACATTTACCGCATGGGTTTGTTCCTGATGTTGTTCACAAAAATCAGGCTGGGAAATGGCGGCAGTATGAATAATAATTTCGGGCTGGATTTCAGCCAAAAGGTGTTCCAATTGCTCCACCTGGGCTAAATCGATTCGATGCTGTACCACTGCGCTATCAGCCATCCGATGGGTTAAAAATGTCGCATGGGTTTCGTAATGGCGTGGGGCTTGCTGCAGCAGATGGCCGCCAACAAAGCCGCTGCCGCCGGTTATCAACAGTCGCTTCTTCATGGATTGTCGATCCTATTTGATAATTGTAAAATTGCCGTCTTTCTCGATGGTGGCACCGCTCAATAGGTCGGTAGCCACCAGTGTGAATTTGATCTTACCGGTCAAATGGGGCGGTAATTTGAATTTGAGATATTGCAGTTCGATCGCCGAATCGCCCGTATAGTCATAGCTGGAAGTAACCTCGCCGGTTTTCTTGATCAAGCCGATGTTCGTCAACATCTTCTTCCAATTAGGTTGCGCCTCGATATTTTCGCCCACCCGATACTCGATCTTATAGTGCGTCTTGCCGTGATCATCCTGGGTCAATTGATAAAGCTCGTAATAGATCGTAATTGGTTCGTCACGGCGATAGAGATGGAGTGGATTGGGCCTAATTTGAAAATCCGACCGTGCCGCCGGAACGTTGAGCTGCGGCGGCCTGACTTCTTTGGCGAAGAGCAGATCGCTCACCTGAAGCCGATTGGAGAAAAATGTGTCCACTTCAACGTGTTGGTGGATTCGGGATCGTCGCTGAGCGAGCCTGTCCTCGAATTCTAAGGCTAAAAAATATTGGCCCGGGTAAATTTCCACGGACTCGTGTCGAGTTAAGTAGCGTACCTGGTTTACCGTATCGGTTGGAATTTTGGTCGAAGATAACTCTGTGATCCGTTTCAACATCAGGTGCCATGACTGATCGAACAGAAAGAGCCCCTGCTGCAAATTTAGCCGCGGGTTCCTGGCAGAACCAATTTGATCCAGCGGCAAACCATAACAAAACTCCAATGCGGTGCGCCCAGCCTGGCCTTGAAATGCGACCACATCCACCGGCACCTGGAACGTTTCGGAATCGGGCAGGAAATCATAATATTCCGGCAGCCGTTTGATCATGTCTTCATAGAGTTCCCGGTAATCATTCTCCGGTCGGTCGCCCCAGGCAAAAGAAAAATTGTTCGAGAGAAAGCGATCCTCAAAAACAAAATGGAATTTCGGGTAGAGCCAGATTTCCCGCGAATGGTTGAGCGGATTTCGTCCGTTTCCCTGAAACTCGCCGATATAAGGTCGCGTGCGATAGCGTTTCAGTGGCTTGCCAAAGCGAATGAGCACTTTGCCGCGGTCGGTTTGCCAGCCTTCGATGTTTTTATCCCGCCGAGAATAGCGCAAATTGGCATACGCCAGCCGACTGAAATGCTCCAGTTCTCGCTCATTGGCTGAGGTGAGATAGAAGGGATCCCGGCTCTGCCAAAAAAGATCGCGCACCTGTTGTTGCTCACTTTCGGAAAGCTTGTGGTAGTTCTCCAGTTGTTCTGGCTGAAGCAAGTGCTCAATGGTGTTCAATGATTCCAATTCGGGCTGGCTCATCAGGTTTTTGGCAATTGCAAATTCTGCTGAAGCCTGCTCGAATTGACGGCGCGAGTGATAGGCGAAGCCCAGAAACAGGTGGCAGTTTTTATCTTCTGGCATAATTTTAACTGCGCTCTGGAGCAATTGCACCATTTCCTCATAATTTTGAAATTCATAATAGATCATGGCCAGTCGATAATAGGCATCGCTGAAGGTAGGGTTCACGCTAATCGCCCGGCGGTAGTAGTCGGCTGCCTTTTCATACGCTTTATAAGCAAAAGAATTCAGAAAAATCACGGCATCGTTGATCCTGTCGATGCTGATCATGTCCTGGTAGTGCAGCATATCGTCTTCTTTCAAAAGCGCCAGGTGATAATAAGCCAGATAATGATCGGGATTTAGTTTGATAATTTTTTTGAAATCTTGTTCCGCTGCATATTGGAATCCCTTTTGAAGATTCAATTGCGCGTGATTGAACAGGAACTCGGTGTTTTTCGGTTCAATGCGCAGCGCTTTTTCCAATTCGATAGATGCGCGAAAGCGACCGAAGACCGAGCCCTCGTCCATGTAGATCAGGGCCAATTGGTTGTAGGCTTTGGCTAATTTTTTATTGAGGCTGACGGCAAGCTGCAGTTCTCGAATCGCCTCTTTGGACTGCCCCTGTTGATAGAAGCTCAGCCCTTGCTGATAGTGCTTCTCTGCCTCCTGGACGCGATTTTCGCCGGCCAGCAGCTCAAATAGCAACGGCAGCGCCAGAAATAGGAGCGATAGCCAAACTATGTGTAACAGTCTTAATGGCATCGAGCGAGGATAGTTAAAAAAAATCCCTGCCCAATAACGAGCAGAGATTTTAGGAGAATTAACATGTCATGATCTGGATCAGAATCGAATCGACATCGTGGCAAAAAATTTATCGATGGCGATCTTTTCATGCAAATTATTTACCAAGCCACTGCTGTCGCGTTCCCACCAGCCATGGACCCAGGCGAACTCGACTTTGACCTGTTTATCGAGCAGCACTCCACCGCCGACGGTGAGGTAGTTGCGATCGGCTTTGGTGGAGGCCAGCTTCAACGGCGAAGGCTGGCGCATTATGCCAGCTCGCAATTGGGTATTGATCAACGGCACGGTGAATTCGCCACCGATTCGATATACGGCAGTGGCCTCGAAGTCCTGTTTGAAATCTAAATTTTTTCTAAATTTTTCATCCGTTGGCGGCTGAGAGGCATAGCGGGTTTGCGACCAATCGGTGTATTCCACATCGCCTGACAGCACGATATTCGGCAGCAACGAAAATGACGCACCAGCCGCAAAAACAAAGGGGGATTTTAATTTGTAATTCCAATTGCTGCTGGCAGTATTTTCAAAATCTGATGATGGGCTATCCGGGTCTTCGACCTGTTTCAATGCTTCCGACCAACTCTCTTTAGCATTCAATGTGACCGGCGTGGCAATTGTGGCCCCAAAATGCAGGAAGCGGGTAAATTTGTACAGCAAGCCCAGCTTGAAGTTGGTCGCCTGATAATTGGTCGTGATTTGCTGGTCCGCGCTGTAAGTTTGGAAATAATATTTGTTGAGAATATCATCCTCGAGATAGTTTAGATGATAATCATCTTTGCCGCGCCAGAAGTTGATCGTAGCTCCCAAAGAGACGTTTTCAGTCACTTCCACCGCGCCAGCAAAGACCCAATTGTTCATGCCGCCTTCTTCAATTTCGGTATAGTTCTGTTGCACCCGGGTCGAATCATTAAACCAGGCAAATGACAGGCCAGCATCGAATTCTCGGATCCGATTGTAGCCCAGAGCAAACACCAAACTTCCACGATAAGTCGGAATCGGAAAAGCAAAACCGATGGAATTTAATTTGGTCTTGGTCGTTTTGTCGGTGGTCGTGTTGTCGCGATAAGTGGCCTGGTTGGAATACTGCAAATGCGACAGTGAAGTGAACAATTCCATCCGGCGCAGTTGAGTTAAGCCCGCGGGGTTCCACATGGTCGCTGAATAATCGTCGGCAACAGCGACATAGGCGCTGCCCATCGATAGCGCTCGTCCCCCAACGCCCGAGGCGTAGCCAAGGAAGAACGCTTCATCTTGCCCGTAGCTGAAAGTTGCCGCAATCAGGGAGATGGCAAGGATATTTACAATGAAAGCTCTTTTCATGGATCTCTCCGTCAAGAATATTCCAATTATTTTTTATTTGATTTTGAAGAACCAGAACTGCCCGAATTGCTGCTGCGCGGGGCAGGCGCAGGCCTTGGTGCCGCATGGGAACTGCTGCTCGATGGCGTGCTTCGCGGCGTATATGACGGTGTTGACGACCGCTGCGATGATGAACTGAACGACCGATGCTCAGAATTGGAACTACGCCGTGGTGGCTCTGGCGCCCGGTATTCTCTTTTCGCCGGTTGATCCTGAACTTTTGGCGCAGGTGTTGCTTTTATTTTGGGCGGTGATTGCTCGCGCGACTGACGTGGTGCATCTTTTGCCGGCTGCACGGTTCGCTCCTGTGACTTTTCCTTACTCTGAGGCAATGGGATTGCGTCATCCCGACCCGCAGCCCTCGGTGCTGGAGTTCTTTTTTCGATGGCATCACCATCGATGCGCGACACTCGATTGGGGATGGGGCGTTGTTTGCTGACAGCGGGTGTCGGCGTATTGGCTGGAGGCCGTTCGATACGGGTTGGATAGGGACGACTGAACGAGCGTTGCGAATTGACATCGCGTGGTTCTCGGTTAACCACTCCTGGGGAGTGTCGAGAAAACGGCCGCTGGCTATAATTTTTTGATCCGCCGCCAGATCGCCAGTTGCCGTAATGGTAATAACGAGGGTAGCTATTCCACCAGTAATGATCATAATAACTAAAACCTATGTACCAGCCCGGCAGATACCAATGGGCATAGGGATCCCACCAAAAATTGGGATAGGGGCCGATATATCCCCAATAATAGTCGCGCCAGTAATAAGGGTAGGAATACCAAAAATCATAGTAGCTGTTCCAAAAATAGGGATAGTTGTTGAAGATATAGACATTCCCGGCACGAGCCGAATAGTCGGTTCCACCGTCCTGATAGTAAGTATAGGCCGAGTCCTCGGGAGCGGGTTCAAAATAGGTGGTCTCGGTATCCACCCGCGGACGGGAAAGCTGGGTGTAGCATCCTGGCAGGATAAAAATGATTATCAGCAACAAGGCGATAATCATCAGCGATGATTTTGTGGACGGTAACATCAGCTTCACCTCTTTCAAATTTTAAAATTGTCTTTGTCTAACCTATCGGCTGCTGTCATAAGAGGCATAAGCCTCTGCGATTGATCGGCAGCGCCATTTTTTTGTTCACTATTTTAGACGAATCAGTCAGTAAAAAGTTCATCCGTATTTTCAGCAATTGCTGGATGGTAGAATCGTGGGTGTAAATGAGGAGGCAAGGATTGGGCGTCACTTTTTCTGCAGTTCCCTAATCAAGTTGTAGGTCTGCTGCGCTCGATCATGAAATTTAGGACCCAATTTCCGCAGGGCGCTCAATTTGATCTCCAGCGCAGCCAGTTTTTCCGCGGTGGAAAGCTGGGGCTGTTGCTGCAGCACTTTTTCAACGATCTCCAAAGATATATGCGGATTATGCCTGCTCAGGCGGGCTAATTCCAGGCTGCATTTGTAGCTACCGTACCAATCGATTTGGGCTCCCTGCTCCAGATATTTTTGGGCCTGTTTGAAATCGGCCTGTTCAATAAATTCCATCGCAAGATGAAAATGCATGGTGCCGCAATCGGTGATGTATTGCTCATAGTTTCTTTGAACACTGGGTGAGTGGATGGGCCGGTTACGATAGCGGTTAATGACTTTCAATAGCCGCTGGCAAGCTGCTGGCTTTTTATTTAAATAACGGAATTCCAGACCGGCAATGCGCCATTCGATTTCAGCGATGGCCAGTGAATCGGATAACTGACTTTTGAGCGACTCGAACCTGACGGCAGCTTCCTGATATTGTTTCTGGTCGATGAGGGCCAGGATTTGATTCTTCTGTTCGGCGGTGTAAATATTTCCTCGGTCCCAATTGATCCAATCTTGAAATCTTTCCGCAAGTTGTTTCAATTCCAAAGTCGGGGCAACTTCCTTGGCGCTGCCAACCACGCGCAATGCCTCGGAGGCTTTGTATAGCCGCGCCAATACGACCGCTTGTGAATAGAGGTAATTGAAATAAAGCTCGTCGTGTCGCAGATAATCAGACAGAAAATCGAACACACTGGTATCGGTGAACGCGGCGGTGGCTTTATAAATTTTTTCTGCCTGGCGATAATTTTCTAACGCCAGTTCCCATTTTCCTAAACGAAAATAACAGTCGCCCAATTTATAAAACAGCAGGTGATCGCTTTTTTCGGTGACCACCATATCGGTCAATATCGTCACTGCCTTTTCATAGAAAAGCTCTGGTTTTTCGACGGCGGCCCAAAGAAGATAAGTTTGTACCAGCCCATCTTTGATGTTCAGCGGAAACGGATTTAGTTTGATAGCTTGCAAAAAGTTCTTCTCTGCCTGCTGCAAATAATTGATGATTTTTTTATAGAAGAGGTCGGCCGCAGTTTGGGGCGCGGCATTGCTATCCGCCACCGCGTTTATTGCTTGCCGACTGCTATCACGATGGCTACGCTGGCACTCTTTCCAGAGCGAATCGGCCTGTTCGAATGCCGTTAGACCCTCTTTGGTGAGCTCACTGGCTCGCCGCTCGGCGTTAAAATCGACAAACAAAAATTGGATAATGGAATCCGAACGGGCCACAATCAGGCTATCGAGCCCTTCGGGAAATTCTGAATATTTTTTAAAGCCCGGCAGCGGATATCGCCCATGGTTGCTGCAAGCGAGCAGTAAAAAAAACAGCCATCCTGCCGCAAGCAAGGTGCACTTTTTTCCCAATGCTTCCATTACTGATTAATTATCCAAAAATGATTGATTTTGGGTCAATGTTTGATAATAGCTTTGAGCCATATCAAATTGTCCCATGCGCAGATAAGAAATAGCCAGCATTTTATTAATTTTTTTTACCTGATCAGCCGATAGCTGATCGACGAACTCCAGCGCCTTTTTACAGTTCCGAATGGTTTCGGCGGGATTGGCCTGGGATAATAGGGCCAATTGATAGTAGCAATCGCCGCGGTGGTCCCATTCGTATTGCGACGCCTGGTTGAGGTACATATAAGCAAAACGAAATTGGTTATCTCGAAGATAATCTATGCCGACAGAATAGCACATGGCCGCATAGTCCTTGAGATAGATTTGACTCAGCTCATCTGCCTGGTCCTGTCGCTGGATTTGTTGCACCACCTGTAGCATTCGCCGGAGTGCGGTGTCTTTTCGCTTGAGCGAATTGAATTCAATAGATGCAATTTTCCAATTTATCTCATTCCTTGCGCGTTGCGTTTTCAGCATCGGCAACAATTCCAGGTATTGTCCCCGGGCCTTTTTGAGATCACCCTGGTGCTCGATATTGATCACTACATCTCGCAATTCCGAAGCGCGAATGTTGCCATCATCCCACTCAATCCAGGCAATATATTTTTTTAATTCTTCCTGAATGGCCTGGGATTGCGTTAGCTCCCCGGCCTTTTTTAGATACCATATCGCCTGCTCGGCGTCATACAATTTGGCCTTTGTTTCGCCCTGACTGCGCAAATAGTAGATCCAGCGAGCAGTATCGATAGCGGTCGTTGTCTCGGCGGTGGCGTTGTTTCTGAACTGGGCTTGAATGAGCAAAATCTGTTCCGCTTGCTGAAAATGCTGATAACTCCGGTTCCAGTCTTTTAGCGCATAATAGCATTCTGCTAACTTTTCATAGATCGACGAATTGCTGCGGTCAATCAACAGCAGGTTGTTTAACTCTTCTATTGCCAGATTATAGGTGAGCGAGTGATGAGTCATCGCACCCTGTTTCATATAAATTTGAATCAGCAGACCGCGAATTTCCAGGTCGTAAGGATTGAGCGCCTTTGCCTGGAGCGCTTGCTGCTGCGCCCGATTTAGTATTTTCGCTACCATTTGTTCCGCTAAGGTGGTAGCTGAACTATTTACGTCCAGGTCATTGGCGTTGTCAATTCCCTGGCTTTTCAGCCAGGCTTGATAGACGCCAATCAGCGTGGAATCCTTGGGCCGATTGGTTAGATGGTAGGAAGCGATGGAGTCCGCCCAATGATAGGACAGCAGCGCGTAATTGTACCATTCCCGCGCCTTGATCCGACGGTCGGTATCTACCAGCAACCGATCGGAAAATTCGAAGGCACTTTTGGCAACCGTGCTGTCAATCCCGGGGAGATGCCACGTACCGGGTGCTGATGCCACATTGGGTGCGGACGAATGTCGCGAGGTCGTGGCGCAGCCAAAAACCAGCAGCGCAATTATTGCGCCAAAGATCCAACGGAGATGTTGTGATTGTTCACTGAGTGATTTATGGCTTTTTGATTCCAAAATAGCGCCTCCTCAAATCGTCCCAACCGCTTGTATGCGATGTATAAAATATAGTACAATGCTGTTCGTTCTTCCTCCGTGAGCTGTTGTTCGCAATTCAGGGCTTGCTGGCCGAATCGCAAAACCGTCAGATTATCCAATGCGGACAGTTTGGCTAACTGAAAATAGCTTTTGCCTACCTGGCTCCAATCGTAAACAGTTGACTGATAAAAATAGACAAACGCGTTGCGAAGATCCTGTTTGGCCAAATGCTCCTGGCCGAGGACGTAGCACATCAGGCAATAGTCTTCAATATACCGTTGAAATTTCGGATCCAGCGACTTTTTGGTGGAGTCCAATTTGATTTGTTTCACGACCTCCAACATCCGCTCAACAGCACTTTCCCGCTGTTGCAGAAAATTGAATTCGAGCTGAGCAATGCGCCAATTCACATCCATTTTGGCTTTATCCGTGCGCACCTGGCTCAGCAAATTGAGATAGTCCTGTTTTATCTTGGCGTAATTGTCACTGCCCTGATTCATTCGCAGATCCAGAGAGTCGGATTTTCGCGACGCCGACAAATTTCCATCATCCCAGTTGATCCAATCAATTTTTTTCTGGATATCTTCAGCTTCAGCCGCCGATGGGGCGATGAGTTTGGCATAATTGAGCGACAATAGGGCTCGTTGAATCATATCCAGATTTATTTCGGCGTTGGCCCGAAGATAGTAATGCCAGAACAGTTGATTGCGATCAATACTATCCCAATTGTTATTTAACATCAAATCGATCGAGGTTCGAACTTTGGCCAGGGCCAGGTCCCATTTGCCAATGTTGAAATATTTCTCGCCCAATGCAAAATACAATTTAGGATCATCATTCAAAATATAGGTCAAGTATTCCAGCATTTGAATTGCGCGCAGCGTGCTATCGCAATGATCGTATAATTCCGCCAGATTTTGAAAGACCCAGATCAGATATTTCTGAGTTTTAATATCGAATGGATTGGTTTTAAATGTCTGCTCAAATTCGGTGCGAGCCTTTTCCAGGGATAAAATAGCTCGCAAAATAATCCTTTGCCTGGCTAAGGAATCTAAATCTGTCTGTTTAAACTGCTGCAGCAAGGCAAAGGCTTCTGTGGCCATTTTCACGCCAGCTTGAAAACTTCGTTGTGCCCTGACCGTGTCAATTCGCGCCACCACATATTGGGAATCCTCGATCGCGCGCCACATTTTCCACAGGGAATCGCTAAGCGTAAAACGGTTGAGCTCGCGAATGGTGTCTTCCAGCTCGCGGTCGACTTTAGTGGCAGGACGATCGCCCGCGGAGTTGGAAGAGCTGCCAGCAATAGCCATTGCTAATGGCTTACCGCTTGCACCTGACCGCGCGCTATGGCTTAGCAAAATCCCAAATGTGAAAATCGCAATCAGGCAGGAAATGGATAGTTTTCTGATCCTTCTCATGATGCTTACCCCAGTTGCTGAATCTCTGTTTCTATCACTTGTTGATCGGGAAAATTCTTTGCTGGAGAAGATATCTCCAGCTTTAAATCGTTTCACAAATTAGGGGGTTTGGGTAAACACGATTAGGGAGAACTCTCTGGGACTTATTGGTTCAGGGTAAGTGTACTAAAAATAATTTAGAAAAGCAAGCGTTTTTCTTGAATAAGCGGTCTGGTATATCCAGCTAATTTTTTAGTAAGTTAATCATAAAATAATCGTTACATTTTTTTAAAGAAATCAGCCCCACTCTGCTCTCGATTCAGAACCAATAACACCAGCATTTTTAATAGCTAATTTGACCAATCGATCATCGCAAAAACCACCCTTCTCCTTAAATTATGATGGACTGAAAATGAAGAAATTCAATTTTGTTATTGAACAATCCGGCCTGGTGCTACCTCTTGCCTGAAGGTTCCGGCACAATCAGGGTATCGCGCTCTGTTTTCATGATGTGAATCACAGTTGGCTGCCAGGTGGGGAAATCCTGATTGAATTCCTTGTACAGCAACTTCAGCAAATCGCTCACGGCTTGTCCCTGAGTTTTTCCAATGGCCAGATTGGGATCATCCTTCAAATCGGCGCGGCTGAAGCCGTAGAATTCAAAGCGGAACATGCCTTTTTCGTATTGCTCGAAATATAGCTTCAGCGGCTTATCGGTGCTATAAAGCGCTTTGATGGTTTGGGCCAGGATAAACAATATGCGCTGTTCCGGTGTCTCCGGGTTGTTGATGTTCACAATATAGCCGGTTTCCTCGGTATTTTCTGGAATTGGGATTTTGGCGATAATGTCGCGGCTTTCCTGAGACAGCATCATCAGCGAGTAGACATTCCGCGAAGGATGGGCACGCAGCAGATCGCCCTCGGTAACACCATTGGCATCGACGTCGAAGATCTCGATGTGCTCCACATCAGATTCCGGAATAAATAGATCCAGTACCAATTTGTCGATGACTTTCTTGTCAGTGATGGTCACCTTGCGCACCAATTCCTTGTCCCAGGTATAGCTGGACTGGCTCCAGGCCGCCAGAGCGATGAGGAATTCAATGGTGGCAAAGAATATAATGCCTTGAATCAAACGTCTTCTGAACATGGTTGACCTCTTATTGGTTGTTGCCTTGTGGCTGGAAATTACGGCTTACGCTGTGCTTTCAATCGTTGCCATTCCTGATAATTTTCCTGCAATTTTTTTTGATCCCGCGTGGTACGATAGATTTGATTTAGATTGCCATAAAGAAAGTCAATTTCTTTGTCACTCAGATCATGGGCAAAAGTTTTTGCCCGATTGAATAGCTTTTCCATTTGCTCGATTCGCTGTTTGGACCTTGCTTCGGGAGAGAGATCCACCGGTACTTCTACCAATTGGGCTAACGGCAATAGCGCCTTGATTCGGCCGGCCCATTCGAAAGTGGTATCTTTGGCAAAGCAGACTCGCGCTTCATCCCGAATCCCCTGTCGCATGTATTCCTGGCCTAACGCATAGAGAATTTCTCCGGCATTTTTAAAATACAATTTATACAGCGAGTCCGCCGGCGGGCGATAGATACTGGCTTGGCCTTTGCTGGTATCGGCTTCCATGACCAGATGATAAAGCCGATCCGCGGCGGCTTGTTTTTGCTCAAGAAAATCGTACTCGGTCCGGGCCAGGCGCCAGGTTATAAAATGTCGTGCCCGGGGTGTCCGCAATTGGGGGATCAGTCGCAAATAAGCGGATTTGGCCCAGGCGAAATTTCCCCGTCGCAATGAATCCTCAATGATGTAACGCTGTTCCGCAGCGTAGATATTGCCATTATCCCATTTGATCCAATTCTGCACGTAGTCGTTGATCACATCAGCGTCGTCTTTGGTCGGCGCCAGGGCCTGGGCGAGGGAAAATGTCGCCAACGCGGAATCAGCCATGTAATTCCACATTTCGGCCTGGCCTTTGTAGAAGAGAAGATCATAATACAATTTGGGATCAATATGGGGCGGCAGTTTCAATTTGGCATACTGTTCGGGCAAAGTGGCGGTCGGATTATCGAACGCCGCAGTGATCAGGTAGATCTTGTGTGCTTTAGATAAAAATTCGTAAGCTCGATCCCATTTTTTCAGCCGACAATAGTTTTTACCAATTTCTTTGTAAATCGAGGCGATGCCGCGGTCAAAATCCAAAATTCTCAGCAACGCTTGCAGCGCCTGGTGATAGCCGATGGTGTCGCTAAAAATCACGCTGCGATTCCAGCCGCAAACGCCCAAATACTGCCAGCCGCGCAGATCAAACGGATTGAGTTCGATGCCCTGGTGCAAAATCTGGTCGCAAAAATCGAGATAGTAGTCGAATAGACTGGTGACAATGACCACGGTCAGCGAATCCTCCTGGATTTGATCCAGGGTTTTTTGCTGCTGCCGTTGATCCTGCAACGATTGAGTTCCCTCAGCCTCCTTTTTCTTTAGCAGATCGCGGAGCTGTTGCCGTTTTTCTTCCAATGCCTGCTTTCTGGCATCGAGTCCACGATAGAGATCCTGGGTGATTTTTAAATAATCGTCGGCAGTTTTAAATAACGTATCAGCGTAGCTTTCACGGCTGATATCAACAAAGAGTCGTTCTGCCTTTCGCATTGCGGCCAGGGCCACCGAGCTATCCACCCCAGCCGGAATCTGGAACACCTTCTTTTCGGAGCTTACCGGAGAAGGCGAAATGCCATTCATTCTACCTGAGCAGCTATAGGCCAATAGCAGACCAACTATGCCCATCAATTTTAGAAATCTCGTCATGCTCTCCTCAGATGATTGGTTGAGATCTACAGCCCTTTCCATCGATCATACCATGTTTTGGCCCTGGCGAAATCGCCTAATTTGCGATACGATTGATAGAGCAGGCGATAGAGCACCTCTTTTTCGGCGTTATCCAGCTCATTCTCAAATGCCTGGGCGCGCTGGCAGAGCGCAATGGTTTCATGCGGATCGAATTTTGAGATTTCAGCCAGTTGGATAAATGCTTTGCGACGCTCGTTGTAGTTGGTTTGCGCCGCTTGCTGGAAGTAGATATAAGATTGCAGGCGATCTTTCTCCCACTTCTCTGAACCCAACATAAAGCAAAACCGTCCATAGTCATTGAAATACCGCCGAGCCATGGAGTCCAGAGGCGCCGCAGTCAAGCTATCCACCGCGGTTGTCTTGATAACCCGGTGCATCCGCGAGATACCCTCTTCCTTATTACCTAGATAATCGAAATCCAGCGTCGCCACCCGCCAGTTGATCTCATCCCGCGTGCGCTTGGTCCATAATAGCGGCAGCAGTTCCAGATAGACCGCTTTTGCCTCGGGATATTTATTTTTTACAAAGCGCAGGGTGTCCGCGTGATCCCTAATTTCTGATGCCCGGATGTTGCCATCGTCCCATAGAATCCATTTGATTTTACTCTCGAAAACAGTTTTATAATCGGGCTCCGGAGTCAGTGCCTTTGCCTCTCGATATAGCGCCAACGCGGGCTGGGCTTCGTACAATTTCGTTTTGCACAAGCCCTGACGGTCGAGAATCGAGACCAGCCGATTTGTATCCAGAGGAACCTCGGCCAGACGTTGGAAATACATCTTGGGATTCTGTTGGAGAAAGATTGCGGTCTTCTTCAGAGCATTTTTGGCCAATTCATAATATTTGAAGGCATTTTGCCATTCGGACAATCGGAAGTAAGTATCGGCCAGGTCGAGATACAATAGCTGCTCCCCCTTTACGTAGAAAACCACTCGCTCCAATTCTTCAGCAGCCTGGCGCAAATAGTTTTGATCGTGAGTTCGGTCGGCCATCTGCTTGAGAAACTGAGCCAGTCGCCGACGGTAATTGATATCGAACCGATTGGTCCGAATGGCGCTTTGATAGCTTGACAGCGCCTGCAATTGCAGCTCGGTACTCACGGTTTTTAAAACTTCGGGATGGAACTGCCCCATCTTTTTCATCATTTTCTTCAGCGGCTTGAACCGCACCTGGTCCGATTGCAGGTAGGTCTGGGCGCGCGAGAGCTGCGCCCAGGTCAGCAAGCTGTCCTCGCGACTGGTGCAGCCATTGATGCTGGTTTCCCAGAGCGAATCCGCGAGATGATTGATCAATTGCGCTTCGGAAAAAATCGATCGAGCCAGGCTTTCGTCTTTCTCCGGGATTTGCACCCGAGCGAAAATTGAATCGACAATGATCACTGTCGCCGTATCGACCCCCGGAGGTACCTCGAGAACTGGCGCCCTCTTTTCAACCACGGATTGCTGCATGGCGCAGCCCCAAGCAATTAACAGGGATAGCATCACAACCAATCGAATTTTTAGCATACGCTGTGCTCTCATGGTATTCTTTGATTGAGGGTGGCTCATAATTCCTGATATTTTTGAAACCATGCCACCGCTTCCTCAAAATGGCCGAGGCGGCGGTTGGCGTCATAATAGATATTGTAGAGCAGCTTCTGTTCGTTCGGCGTGAGCTGCTGAATATATTGGGCCGCGCGATCGCAGAAGCTCAGGCAGGTTTCCGGTATGTTGCGCGACAGCAGGGCCAGGCTCAGAAAGGCACTCCCACGCACCGGGCTTGCGACCAAAGACGTTTGATAATAATAGGTGAAAGCCAATTTTTTATTCGTGGCTAAATAGCTATTGGCCAGCGCCAGGCCCATTCGACAATACGCGTTCCAATAGTTCCGTCCGATGGAATCAGCAGCAGCACTGGTGGCCGGATCAATGGGGCATTTTTGAACCACGCGCCAGAGCCGGTCGATGGCGTCTTCTTTTTTATTAAGATTGTTAAATTGAAGCATCGCCAATCGATACTGCGTCTCCTGTTGCGCGCGTTCGGTCTGCACCATCGCGCTCAATTCAAAGTAGGCCGTTTCAGCTTCGGCATATTTTTTGTCAGCCGCGAGCCGACGGGCGTTCATGAACTGTTCTGAGGCGCGGATATTGGCATCATCCCAATTGATATATTCCAGCAAGCTCATCAAATCCTGGTAGGTTTTTGTGTCCGGTGCGATCATGCTGGCATAGATTATGGACTGCCGGGCTGCTTCGCCCTCGTATAACTTTAGTTCTGCCTGGCCGCGGAAATAGAGATTTCGGAATAATCGGCTGCTATCAATATCTGCTTCATTGCCTTCAAACATCATGTCTGTTGAAAGCTGAAAAAATTTTCGTGCCTGGGCCCAGTCCTGATGGCTCAGGTAAATTTCGGCAATTTTGCTATACAGAATGCTTCGCTTTTTCAGGTCTTTTTCCAGGCAGAGACTGTTCAATAATATTTGTAGCCGCGGCTGATCCATATTTTTGGCGGCATATAATTGTTCCAGATAATTGTAGATACCGGCGATCCAATTGCGCAGATAGATTTCGAACGGATTGAGTCGTAAACCCGCTTCGAAATTTTGCTGCACCTGCTCCATCAACCGAATTTGTTCATCCAGTACCTGGTTCAGCGTGATTTTTTTGCTCTGGATTTGTTGGTTTAGCTTTTCCACCTCGGCATAAACCTTGCGCCCATTCAGGAAATGGATCCGGATGGCAGTTTCCGAATCGGCTTTGGTAATGGTCCATTGCGAGCGATCGGTTGCCGCCAGATATTTCCACATCGAAGTATCCACCTCGGCCAGATGCTGCTTGGTGTTAGCACCCGGTTGGGCTGGTTGGCTAAGGCCAGGGCCACAGAATACTTGCCAAACAAATACGAGCAAGATAAAGAATGTTCTTTTGATCATACCCTCAGTCCTGCAAACATCCAGCAAACGATTGTGAAGTGCGAATTGGCACTTTTATTTTGATAACGATCAATGAGTCGACTTCAACCAGGCCTCGATCACCCGCCAGTTGGCGCCCAGCACATTACGGGCCTGGCAATTTTTAGCATACGCTGATAAATCCAATCCTAAACAGCCTGAACCACCGAGGCTGCAAATTGAATTACCTGAGATGATCCCTGGCAGCTTCAGGCTGCTGGCAATTCAACCAGCGGTTTGCACATTAAGGATCATCGTCCCGGCCAGGCATTAAAAATCGAAAACATGACCCTATCCTATTCGGGCCGATCCGCTCTGACCACTGCGCCAGCAACCGCCGCTCGATGCGGCTGTGGGCACCAGAATGGATCAGCAACAATGCTCGTTTAATTCCAGTTGCTAAAAGCAGGTATGTTTTCGATGAATTTTTTGTTATTTGCCGGTGACGGTTCTCGCCCACTGCCAGAATATCTTCATGAAATCTTGAGCCTTGGGATCGTTGGAGCTTTTTTCCGTGCCTCTCGAAAAAGAGACAATTTCATCGTTCTCATCCAGACGGATCAGCCCGCTGTAAAATAGGGTACTGGTCTGGGTCAATCCCATGTCCACCAGCATCACATACTCGTTCGTCTGACGATTGATCAGACAGATTTTGAGCTCTTTTTTCTCTTCCTTGCTGGCCAGCAGCAGAATATAGCCAGCATTTTCGATGGCGATATTTTTTCGGGCCGTGCGTGCTGTCATGTCGTTGTTGGTCAGTTTCAGCCTGGCCAGATCGCCAATTGGCGAAGAATTTTTTCGTATCCAATCAAATATTGGATCCCGCAGTTCCTCCCATTTGATTTCACCTTTGAAGCCGCTAAAGTCGGTGGACAATCGTTGTTCTTTAAATCGGATGGCCGGGGCCGTGGAAATACCCATATTGTCACTGAGCGATCTGTCGCCGGTGCTGCGAGTGATGATGGTTGTAGCCACCCGATCTTCATTCCATTCGGTCTGCAATCCTTTGGAAATATCCAGGGCCTCGTTATCTTCGGATTCTGGCGCCAGAATGCCATCGGTAATTTGCATGGTCGCTTGCGCCTGCTCGACATTCGGATTTTCTTGCTCGAAAATTTTGAGCTCACCGGCGACCGGTAAGTTGGTCGGTAAATTGACAATGCTTTTGGGCATGTCGACCGGAAGACTTAGCTCGATCTCCGGTGCTTCCTCCAAAATTTTTTCTTCGGTAATCTTCTCCTCTTGCTGCTGAATCTTTTTGACCTCAATCTCCTTTTTTTTGATCTCGGGTTTCACGAAGTCGATCTCTTCCGAGATGACAATCTTTTTGGGATTCTCTGGAATCCGGATCGATCGGGTGATCAGAATTGTCAAGAGTAAAATAATGATCGTGAGGATCGTTGCTCTGATCCAACGATCTTCATCAAACTGATCCCAACTAAGGGTGCCATTTTTAAAGCTAAGTTTCATTCAAGCGCCTCGTTGTATTGAAATTTGCGATTGAAATTATGGCGGCGGCAGATGTCGATTAAATTGATTGTCCCTTGCACGATCGAATTGGGGTGCGGATTCACGATGACAACGATCGAATCGTAGCTCGCATGCGTAATCAGCAGGTGCTGCTCCAGTTTGTCCAGATCTCGAATGCGAAACACCTTGTCCGACTCAAACACGACATAATAGGAGTATAATTGACCCAACTTGATCAGTGAATGTTCAGTCAATGGGTCGATGTCGGGCATGGTGGTATCGCCCCGCATGACGTGTACATCCACTGGCAAAATCTTCTTTTGATCTTCTTGAATTTGCTTGGAACGGGCACTGGGACCGGGCAGCTTGATCTGGCTCTTGTGCACAATATCACTGGTTTGCAGAAATCCCAGCAGCATCAGCAGTGACAGGTCAATAAGACGGACAATGAGCCCCCCGGTTTTCTTAGGTGCTGGCATACGATCTACCCTCCACTGGCATCAGATAGCTTCGAGGTGATATTGTGGATATCCATGCCAACGGGAATATCATGACTGCGACAAAAGTTAGCAATCCGCATGGTGTACTTAATTGGCAAATTCCAGTGCGATCGAATTCGAACACGAAAATTTCGCTTGAGCTGTTTATAGCTTTGATTACGCGTTAGAATGAGATTGTACAGATCATCGAGATTCGCAATCGGCCGATTTTCACCTTCCAGGTAGACCGTGGTATCCTGTTTAATGCCCACGATCAGTAGCTCGGCGTCATCAATCTCCCGCTTTAATTTGATGTTGCTTTGTGGTAATTTCACAAAGCTCTTTTTATTGATCTCACTGGAAACCAAAAAACCAAATAAAAGCAGCAATGTGATATCAATTAATCGGATGATGATCCCGCCTTTGCCCATTGCAGCTCCTTCTGTTTGTCCCGAAATTCTAAAATTGCCCCACGAAACGCACCAAAAAACACGGAAGGAATATCTAATTTTTTGAATTCCGTGTCATCCTGTGTATTTCGTGGCCCAAAAGCTATCTTTTCCCAATGTCATGGTTCGTTTTAGAAATTTAGGTTTAGATAAAAAAAACGAAAACCTTTGTTGATCACCCTTGTCTCGCCGAAGCCAGGAATTCGTTGTGAAAATTTGCCCAAAATTTAGTGTGATAGCTTCGAATTAATTGTTCGATAATGAATTCTCAATGAAACGAAATTCTGTTAGTCTATTAGTGCATTCATCATGCCGGCAATCATCCAACCCCATCGACCGAATCCCTGATCAGCATGGCGAGCCTATACTGCAAAAACTTCAAATAATAGCTTGGGCGGCTCTACTTTTTTCGCCTCCACTTCGATTTCACGAGCGCCCCGGTTGTTGCCGACGATAAAGTAGACTTCAGCCAGGCCATCTTCGTTGGTATAGGTGGTATAATGCGCATTGGGACTGTCTTGAAATCTGCCCGTCCCGCGCTTCAGAAAGAAATCGATTTCATACCTCGGAATGGGATTATCAAACTTATCGCGAACCGCTACCGCCAACGGCAGTGGCAGGCGCTTGCCCAATTCTCCGGTCTGATAATTGCCCTTCAACTCGACCAACTTGGCTGGTGGTGTCGGTTTGGCAATGGCCAGCAGCTTCACCCCGCGCAGACTGGCACCTTCCACAGAAATATGGATCGTCTTCTCTCCAGCCATTTTTCCCAGCGTAAACTGGGTTTGAATGCGACCTTCGTCATTGGTCAATAATTTTTGGGTCCGGCTTAAATTCGGAAACACCCCGGCGCCTTCCTCGGCGGTCAACACCACGGTTTCGTTTTCCAATGGTGTGCCTTTCGCATCCAGCACTTCCACGATAATTGGCTCGGCTAATGTCGCATTGACCTCCCCAGATTGGTTATCTCCAGATATGATTTTGATTTCAGCCGGTGGATTGTATTCCTTTTTCCTGGAGCTTGGCTTCTCAATCACCTCTTCTTCTTCAACCGGAACATGGGTCCGTGTCTTGCGCACGGCTGCAACGCTGGGTGCCGGCAGGTTTTCCAGGTATGAAGGATCAACAATGATCGGTTGCCCCTTGGCGGCCTGGGGGCTCTCTTCGCGCATGAGCCGTTCCTGAAACACAATGGCCAGGTTATTCAGGAAATCCAGATGATTGTCGAACATGTTGCTGACCACGGTGGTAAGGGAATTGATGCTGATACTGACCACCAGTCCCACAATGGTAGTGGCCAGCGCGATGCCCATGCCCTGCAGGATGTCTTCGGGGTCCGGCGATCCTTTGTAGAAGACCAAAAACATGCCCCAGACCGTCCCCAACAAGCCCAGAGCACCTGCGGTTTCTGAGAGAAAGGCCACTCGGGTGGAGAACGGATTGAAGTTGTCCTTCATGTTTTGCAGGAAACTGGTGGTCTCGCCATTAAAGGATGCGGTGGATTGTTGCGATTCAAACAGCTTATACAATCGGTTGATCAACTGAAACGAGGAAGCTTTTTTTTGTTTGAAAATTCGTTTTAATAACGGCACTTTTTCCCTGGTATCGTCGGTTTGCTCCTCTTCATCGGGCTGGCTTTCTCGAACCTGGGTCATCATTTTTTGCAGGTCCTCGAAACTCATGGTCCGAATATCAGCTATCGGTATCTTCCTGGCATCTTTTCGTTCTCGTCTGAGCACCAGATATTTCTGAGTGATGAAAAAAATGCCCAATACAAAGGTCAACAACAATGGCGGTCCAAATGCTTCACAGATGCGGTACAATTCGAACGCAGTGCTAATATTGAAGCCGCGCTTGCCGGTATCCAGTTTTTGCTGACCTGATTGCGGTGTCGAGGACGTTCCCGGCGGATCCTGCGCTGGCGCTGGGATTACTACCACAACCATAAATACAACAATCAATATTACGGTCCAAAATTTCATGTGCCTCATAGCTTGCGTCTCTCCTTCAAATTTATTCAAACCAATCAAAAAAACAGGTTGGCGTTAATCAATGCGCTGCGGGCATCTCCGGCATGGGCGGCGGCGTCTTCAAGCGGATCACTATTGCCTTGAGCATATCGAGGTCGCTGATCTTGTCGGTGGTGATTTCAATCACTTTGTATTTTCGGAGTTGGACAAAAACCAGCCTCTGGCGCTTGGGGTTCTTGGGAATCCATTTGTCGCCGCTGATCGAATATTGGAATTGGTAATAGTAATTGCCCACATCCATTAACCGATTGTCAGCCGTAAAACCGTCCCAAACGACCTCGTTCTCGATGTTACGGTCGCCCAAAATTTCATGAACCGGCTCGCCCAAAAAGTTGGTGATCAACACCCGCCACTTATGCACCTTAGTGACCCCCGCGACGTTGATGTTGAAATAGATGCGGGCTGGTTCCATGCTCTCGCGAGGTGCGCTGGAAATGGTGATATATTCCGATTTGCTGTCCCGATCTGTGGAGTTATCCACCTGATTCTTAATGCTATCTTTGACCGCGGTGTGGTTGTCGCCATTGCCTTTTGGCTCCTTCAGTAAATGGATGTCGTCTTTACTGAAGTTCAAGCTATCCACCAAAAAATTACGGATGATCACGCTGCGCTCGGCGGTGGTAGCATCCGGGAAATAGATGTCCACATTGAGCTTTTGATTGGACTTCTGAACATGAGCGCGCATCTCTTCAAAATTCTTGCGATATTCATCGAGATATTTATTGTGTGGCAAGGCTTCATTCAATATGTCGTCCAGCGACATCCCCGAATCTTCAAGCGGCGTGGCTTCGATGTCACGTTTGCCGGGTTCCGGAAAGATGAGATCATCATCATCCAATTGGGCAAATATCTGATCCCGATTCTCCTTTTTGTTGATCGTTATTTGCGAGACCTCGCGAATCACTTTCACCGTATCCACCGAGGCCCGAATGGCAAAGTTGTATTCGGGATTGAGCCGCAGATTCCAGGAAACGCCAACCTGATGCGAACCAAAACTGACATTGTTCACTTCATTGGTGGGGTAATCCATTCGATAAGTAACCGCAAAACCATTGCCCAGGTTCAACAGTCCCTCAAACAGCAGGCCTTCGGTGGCATAGCCGGCTTTCAATAGGCCCCGATGACCAAACCTAACTTCTCCCATCACACCCAGTGCAAGATCATTCGATTCATAATGGCCAAATAGCGCAGTGCTAAACATGTTGAAAGAATGCTTCATGCCAAAATTCAGTTCCAGCGGCACGCGTGCTCCGCTGTTGATCAGCGATAAATCGGGTTGGTTTAGATTGTTGCAGCTCAAACCAACGGTAAAATTGTCCGTTGGGCGAATCAACATGCCGGCATCGAAACTGATATTCCATTGACCAGTACCGCGGGCAAATACGGGATCGCTCCGATCGATGCCATCGAACTCTCCCTCCCTGTAACTCAAATTATTGCCATGAGCGCTCAGGCCAACTGCAATGCTGGGCAAAATAGAATAGGCCACGGAGGCGCCGATACCGCCAGTTCGAAAATAAGGGGTATTGAAACTCTCTAACGTAACGCCCACGCCAACATTATCCAGCAGCAGGTTGGGGAAACTATTGCTACTGTAACTGTATTTCAATCCCGTGCTATTGTCATTCAAGAAGCCAAGATGATACACCTTCATTCCCAGGCTCAGCGTCAGATTGCGATAGGGGATGATGGCCGGATTGATGAACATCGCTTGCGGATCCATGATATCCGCGGGATTGGCGCGGATAATGTTTTGGGCGGCCAAATGCGGTAACTGAACCGCCAAAATCAACAGGATGCCTGCGATTAAAATTGTTTTTTTCATGGTTCACACCTCCAAGTTACTTTGCCACCACAACACATCCACGAGCGAGCGGCTTTGATCTATCTGAGAAAATATAGAGATAGACTCCCGGCAGAACCGGTCGGCCTGTGCCATCGCGACCATTCCAGCTTATTCTCTTGACCGACGAAGCCCACTCCTGTTCATAAATCTTATGACCATGGATATCGAATATTTTCAAATTAGCTCCGTCGATCCGAAATGTTTCGAAGTTGAATACCGCCTCATCGTTTGTGCCATCGTCATTTGGCGTAAACGGATTGGGGGTGACGCTTAGCAGCGAAGGCGGATAGATGTCAATGCTCGATGCATTATTTGATTCCGATTCCTCCTTAATTTCATCGCATATATCCAACTCGATCCTGATTTTGTGATTTTGGCTGTCTGGCATTACAAATGAGATTGGGGCTAAACTATACGGGGTATCTTTGCTCAAGTTGGCTATCTGCATTGTGTCCAGCGTAACATGTTCATCCAGATCAAAACGCACGGTAAACGAATGGTTGCAATCGGCTTTATGGCTTATGATGACCGAGTTCAATTCGATGGTTTCGCCTTTTGCGAACACTTTTTTCCCGGTCGATGTGTTAAAGGTCACAACAGCCAGGTCGGGTAATTGACATTGAGTATGAAAGCCATAGCTCTTGGTGCTACTATTGCCAACTTTGTCGGCGGCGTATATGCCGACACTCACCTGGTCATCAAAGGCGAAATCGGTGGCTGGTTTATATCGGAAATAGACCGTATCGCCATCGAGCTTGGTGGCCTCGGGTGCAACATGATCCACGGTTATATTTTTGCTGGCAATTTTCAGCCACACCGACGGAATAGCCACGCTCGATTCGGTATCCCAGACCTTAAAAAGAATGGGGCTGTTTACTGGTACGTTGTCTTCGTTGGCCAGCGGGGCGATGGGTTCGATAACCGGCGGCGTTTTATCCGTAGTAATGTGAAAGCCATAGC
>CAZYNP010000003.1:0-38563 GCA_964647995.1 uncultured Cytophagia bacterium | reverse complement strand
CCGAGGATTGGCTGACCGGTGTTGTAACTGGTCACGGTAACGAAAATGGCACCGGGATCAGGATACGATCCCTTGTCGGTCACCGCAAAGGTGATGTTGGTGGTCAAGGGAACATTAGCGGCACCCGCCAGGGGGTCGATGGGTTCGATCAGCGGCGGCATGATATCTCGAACAGTATAGAATGTAAAGACGGTGTCGGCAAAATTTTGCAAGTAGGACCGATCCCAAACATAGACCGAGCAGACCACGGTATCGTTCCAGTCGAATGCCTGAGGGGGCTGAAATTCACAATAGATTTTATAGACGTCGTTTTTCAGCTCTATTTTCGGCCGCAGGCTATCCACTTCAAACAAACGGGATTTAAGGTGCATGAAGACACGACTGGTATCGACGCCAAACTTGTCCCATTCGTTTGGTTTTGGTGTATAGTCGTCCAGCACGTAAAGCTTGATAAGCGTATTTCGGTCGACATTAATGGTGTCTGGTTGTGGATGAACCAGAATAAAATGGGGTGGTTTTTTGTCGCATTGGATATCTGCCGGAGCATTGGCGGGTTTGACGCTTGAATTGGCGACGGCAGAGTCCTGCCTGGAATTGGCCGATGAAATGTCCTGGGAGAATGCGCTGGTTGCTGTGTGAGCTCCTTCAGCAAGGCTGAAAATCAAAAATATTACCACTATCTTCATGGGATGTGCTAATATTTTGGTTAGAGTTTTCATACACGACCTCACACCAGTATGGGTTTGTTCAAAACCAACGGTAGTTACAGACCGATAGGTTATTCTAATTTTCCGTCCCACTCAGGATCTATCAGGCCTCGATACAGAAATCATGCTGTTTTCAGGCTGCTACCGTGCTTTGCAGGATTCATCTTTTTCACAATGGCAACCTGTTAGTGCCATCTGCGAAAATTATATTACACCTAAATTTTTAAAATGAACCATGATGATTGAAAATGATAACTCTTGTCCCACGAAATACACGGAATGATACAAATTGAAAAGATAACAAGTGACTTTGGTGCATTTTCGTGTGTCTCATGCGGCAATTATCGATAATCATTTCCATTTTAGAATTTCAGGGTACAAATTTTATTTTCAAATACTAAAACTCTAACGATGCACAAAGCTCACTTGGCTAAACCATTGGCTTTGAGATATAAGTCTGCCTGAAAATTATCATTTTGAAATAATGGCTGAACAGCGATACTGGAGATATGCGCACGCTTGCAACGGATTAAAGCTGGTCAGCACCACTAAAAACGTGCAGTTTGAGGTTGGTTTAAAACGCTGAATAAGAACATCACAAAATATTTTTGCTAAAAATATGAATATGCTGTTCCCAAAAAGCATTTATTGATAAAAAAGCGATCTGGTTGAAGGATATGAACTTAATGTAACATCTTTGATCAATGATAATAATTTATTATCAAAAAGTCAAGCAATTTTTTTGGATTTTATAAATTTTTTTAGCCTGCTACCAAAGGCCATAAGTTTACGAAAACCTAACACAATTTAATTTTTCTAATTTCTTGCTTGACATTTTGCTAATTAATCTTTATATTAAGCCCGGGTGTTTTTGCGTGATAGCTTATCTAAAAAAATATACATTATGCATGCTCAAAGTTATCGCTCATGCACGGACAACCTTAGCATCTCATCACTCATTTCCTATCTCTCTTTGATTATCGATTGCTTTATATCGACTAACTCGCGCTTTAAATTTCCGGACAATTTGATTTTCTTATTTCCGAACAATTCTCATCACGAACTACAATTCATCCGTTAAGTTGCACTATTTTTTTGAGATGTATCACTACTTCAAAAAGGTACAGATTTCAGGTCAGTAAAAATCGGAGGGCGATATGAAGTCTGCATGGTATTTTTTGCTGGCATTCCTCGTATGCCTGGTGAATGGAGCGTTCGCTGATTCCACTGAGCTAACCAGCGACATGTTCGGGCTCAAAATGCAAGTGATTGCACCGTTTCCGGATCGCATCGACGACGGCGTCGAAATGGATACGGTTAGGTATTTATACAAAGTATCAATTGCCATCTCCTACAAAAATTTAAGTTTTCTCACTCAACGTGATTTTGACATAACCGCGTTTTTCCCTAATCGATTTGAAAGTTACAGCAAATTGATCGGCTGGGATCGAAAACCAGACGAAGTCGATCCCGATAGCTCTATTCAGGCGCGATGGCATATTAACAAATTAGCTCCTTCCGATTCAGGGACTATCAACATCACGTTGCTAATAAATCGGGCACCAAAGGATACCATTTATTTATCCTACGATATCGCTGCACGCGCCCGTGGAACGCCGGTTTCGCAAATATCCCATACCAACATTTATGTTCCGTCAGAGAAAGGCCTTCCTAATTATCCCGATCTAAGTATCAGCAAAACCGATGGTGTGGAACAAGTTTATCCCGGTGATATTATCAACTACACCATCGGTTATGCTAATGAGGCAGGGCCAGGATCTATACCTGCGGAAAAGGTGGTGATTCTTGATACCTTGCCTGCTAATTTTTCTTTCCTCGACGCTTCATTAACACCAACATTGGATTCATTACCTGATGGCCGACTTCTGGTTAGCTGGTACTTACCATCTCAAATACCCAATGGCTATTCAAATACGCTACGATTTCGAGTTCGGGTGGATTTGGTAGCCGACAGGGATAGCCTGGTTTATAATTGCTGTCGGGTGACCTCTGCAACTCAGGAGATCATCTTAATCAATAACACCGCCCGAGAGGCGGTTTGGGTTACCCCCAAAATCGATCTGGCAATCCAGCAGATAGGACCGGCAGAATACAGCATGGTTCGCGACGAAAGCCGAGAATTTACCCTTCGAGGATATAATCGATCGCTGGTGGCTTTGAAAAATGTGAACATCAACGTAAAAATCGATGACGGCAACGCAGGCTCAAACATTTACACCATCCAGGACTTCAGTTATGGCGGGAATAATACCAGCGATGAATCCATCCTCTGGACGGTGCCGCTGCTTGCCGCCCAGGATAGCACCGAGCTGAGACTTAGCGTTTTGATTAATCATCTGGAAAAAACTCAGGATTATTCGATTCGGTTTACGGCACTCATCGATACGCTGGGGCAACTGGCGGATAGTGCCCACCATGATGTAAATCTTGAAAACAATCAAACCACCTGGGCGGTGCACATCGATGGAACGCCGGGTCTGGCTGTCAATATCGAAGCAGACCAGGCTACCGCGATGACCAATGACAGTCGCACGTTCAAAGTGACCTGCGCCAATGTATCGGCCGCCATGCTGGATAGCGTTCATGTCCGAGCGTATATCCAGGATGGCGAGAATGGATTCAACTATTACACGCTGACTTCGTCGCTTTCTGGACAAAATGGGCGAGCCAATCCTGATACCACGATGCTAACGTGGCGTTTCCCGGCGCTAAGCAAAGATGAGACGAAAACAGTTAGCTTCACGCTGAAGTTCGATAAAATCAGGCTGCCCTACCGGGATTATCCCAATTTTGCGATCGTGGCCACAATTGACTCGGTGGAAACCGAAGCGGCGGAGTTGGCCGACAATATCAGTCGATGTACCGTGTTCATCGATGGCACACCGAATTTGGCGGTGGATCTCCAGGAAACCAATAATCGTACTTCACTGGACCCGAACGGGACAGCGACCTTCAGGCTCAAGTGCCAGAATCTTTCCAGCCCAATCACCGCGCCGGTGGATTTGTCGCTCATCATCGAGGGTCAAAATATATATACATTGGGCCAGCTTTCCAATGCAATTATCATGAACAACCAACGCATTATCTGGCCACTATTGGCACTCGATTTCCAACAGAGCATCGAGCAAAATTTTAGCCTCACCTTCGATAAAATCACTCAATATGGTGACTATCCGGTCAAATTGATCGCCTCGGTGGATACGGTTGAGGCGAATCAGCAGGAGTATAGCAACAATCGAGATGAATGGAAAATTTCGGTCAACGCCTATCCCGAAGTCACATTGGGACCAATTGGCCTGACGCCACAACGCCCGCTGCTTAAAAATGAAATTAAGTACCAGATTCCGTACGGTAACCGGGGAAATTTCACTGCCACTAATGCAATGATGGCCATCGAACTGCCAGATTATACCTTTGCTTTGTTCTATACAGCGCAGGGGGTAAGTTACTCTTTTACTGATAGCACCATTACCAGTTTTCAGATAGCCCTGGGCGATCTGATGCCGAATTTTGTGGGCACGGTAGAGGTGAATTTGCGCATCTACGCCTTCAAACAATTGCCAGCCTCTCTTCGGCCACCATTACCATTGAATTTCAAGGCCTCCATCACGTACGATGGCGGAAAAGTAGATGCTGCCCGAGCGGACAATGTCGATTTTCCGCTGCCAATCACCCGGCTAACCCTGGACAAGAATCTGGTTCCATCCGACCAGATGCCGCTTCAGGTCATTTTCACTTCTGGCGAATTTGGCGATCTGGCGGTCAAGGTCTATAATCTGGCCGGTGAATTTATCGCCACGGTTTACCAGGGCCCGGTGGAGCGAGGTGATACCTATACGTTCTTATGGAACGGCCTCAATAAAGCTGGGACGCCGGTGGCCAGCGGGGTCTATTTTGTCTACGCCACAGCTAAATTCTATAACGGCTATAAAAAAGTTATCATCGTGAAGTAAAAAAGAGCAGGAGGCAAACATGAAAACATCAATCATTTTGTTGCTCGCCTTTCTGGCTTTGTTGATAAATCCAGCGCTGCTTTCGGCGCAAGATATTGGTTCCTCTGGCGCTACTTTTTTGAAATTGGGGGCAGGTGCCCGGCCCATTGGCATGGGTTCGGCTTTCAGCGGCTTGAGTGATGATGTGAACGCTATTTATTGGAATCCTGCCGGTTTGGGGTTTATCAAACGCTGGGAATTGTCATTTACTTATCAAAAACTGTTCGCAGATTTCGATTATCAAGCGCTATTCTACTCGCATCAATTGCGTCTGCTGGGCTCTCGCAAAGCTGCTCTGGGCTTTGGACTGCTGCGGCTGGGCTCGCTCGAGGAGTGGGATAGCACCGATGGCAAAATGCCGGCCATTGCTGCGAGCGACGTTTCCGATTTTGCCGTCATTCTGCCCTTTGCCTATCGCTTCGATTGGCTGTCCCGCAATCTGGCGATGGGGATGAATTATAAATATGTCAATAGTCGCCTGGGCGATTATACGTCCAATGCCCACGGCATTGACTGGGGGCTTATGTTCAAAACTTCGCTGTTTGATCGGCTATTCTGGTCGATTGGAACCACCATTCAAAATGTAACGCTTAAAAAGGTGCAATTCATTCACGATGCCGAGCTGTTGCCGCTCACGCTGCGAGGCGGTTCTGCCCTTAAAATTTTTCTCACCGAAAATCAGGACCTTACGCTGGCTTATGATGTTTCTCAGCCACGAGATAACCATTTGAAACATCATTTCGGTTTGGAATACTGGCTGCACCTGGGCATTCATCGGTTTGGTTTGCGCGGGGGATACCGACTCATCGATCAGGACCTGGGCAAGTTTGCCTTCAGCATCGGCTATGGCCTGGATGTCACCCCCATGGCCCGGAACTCATATTTTTCGGAAATGGATCTGGGTCTGAATAATTACAATCCGGATATTTTGGGCAATACCGAGCTGTTTAGCATCACCCTTAAGCCAAATCGCCCCGAACCATTCCGCCGTCTCCTGCCGGAATACGATGCTCAATTTACCAGTGAGAGCAACTATTGGCTCACCTGGGAGGAGTCATTCGACTACGATGACCATGACCGGGTGGAGTATCTCGTGGTTCTGGATACCAGTTACGCTAAAATTGATTCGGTTAAAAATAATGCTCGAAAGATCATTGGCGAGTTGAAACATCACGCGCCATGGAATGCGGTAATTTTCCATCAAATGACTTCGGCCACTTCAGCCCGATTTTATTACCAGCGGGATGCCGATTTTCAGACATTCTATTGGGCCGTGATTGCTTTTGACCGCAACCTGAACATCACTATTGCCACGGGCAGTGATGAGATTGGGAAATTTAGCAATCGCAATTTGCCCGACATCAAACCGGTGGCCTTGAAATTTGCTGCGGCTTCGCAATTCGACACTTCCAAATTCCAGGGCGAATTGGAGAGCAAATTTATCGGGTTGATCAAAAAGCCCTGCCGGGTGGTCATTTACGATAGCACCGATGCCAAAATCATCTGCTCGGGCATGATCCCCCAATTGGCTGCGGCCGATACCTTTCGGTTGATTGGCAAATGGTGGGCGGATAAGTTGGGGCAGCACCGCATTGCCGCCATTGCCGATTTCGAGCAATCCATCGCTGAGCGCAATGAAGCGAATAACGTCCTGTGCCTCCCGTTTCTAACCATCCCCTATGGCATCGTGTCGGTGCCCGATACCATCAAATTGGAAGAACTGAGCTATGAACATATCGAATTGCCAACGATCCCTTACATCTTTTTTGAACCCAATAGCACCGATTTTTCCAGGAATTCGCGCATGGGCAATGAAACCGATCCTGATTCGCTCCTGAAGCTATTCGGCAATCGATTGCAGCGAGATTACCCGGGACTGAAGATCTGGTTGCGCGGTTACGTGGACCCAGTTTCGGAGCAGCCGGTCGCCGGCGATGGCCGCCTGTCATACTTGAGGGCGGAAAAGGTCAAGCAAAAACTCATCGAGTATGGTGCCAGTCAATCGCAGGTGATCGTATTGCAGGATCACCGGGACACAGACCCAAGGTTGGAGCGGACTTCGTCGGTAATTGATCCGCTGGATCAGGCCATGGTTTCCGAGGAAAATCGCCGCGTAGAAATTCGCTTACCCGATAATCTGCCGGCGACCAAAAAGGTGGAGTATGAGAAGCGCTTCTTTGCTCCGCATCGCATCGCGCGCAGCAGAAATGAAATCCTCTCGGAGAAAATTCCCATTCGATGTCGGCTTCACACGGCTGCGCCGCTCAAGCAGTTTACCATTTTTATTAAGGACTACGCTCAAGATCCTTTCCCCATCAAAATCATCCAGGTGGACACGTTGCCGGTCAATGAGCTGAGGGATTTTACGCTGCTCTGGGATGGCATCAAGGACAATAATCAGATGATTGCCTTCAATAAATCCTATCATCTGGATGTCCAGATCGTTGCTGCCAATGGCAAAAATTATCTCGCTCCCGGCCGCCAGTTCTTTGTGGGTCGGGATATCATTGTCAAAGAAAAGCGGATTTTTGCCCTGGCCAAGTTCAATAAAGTCGATCCGCTGCATCAATTTTATATCGAACAATTGGACCAGGTGGAAGACAATATGAAGCGGGATGGTCGGCTGCGGATTCGATTTTACGGCCACACCGATGTCATCGGCACCGAGGAGCGCAATAACATCCTATCTGCCGAGCGGGCGCTGGAGCTCTCCTCCTGGCTGGCCAAAATCATCGATATCGACTATCGGCTGACGGATAGCTTGAAAGCGAAAATCAAGTCGCGCATCGACAATCCGATCTCGCCCACCGATCCCAATATTGCCTCGAAATTCAAATTTGGCAAAGGAGAGACAGCGCCATTGATTGCCAAAAATATCGAATATGGCAATAATCAAGCGCCTCAGGGGCGAACCCTCAATCGCCGCGTGGATATCGAAATTTATCGCATGGACATCACCCAAAAGCCTGCGCTGTTTGTGGAGAAAAATATAACCTTTCACCCCTGGCTGCATGTGGTCGTTCCCCCAAAAATAGCTGACGTGCACCAAGCCGCTGCTCCGACCTCCGGTTGGCCATATCCGCTGCTGGCCAGCAATGACCCACAAACCATCCCGACCGGCCAACATCCTGTCACTGCACAGGCTCAGGCGCCGGATAGCGCAACAGCCACTCGCCAATCGGCGACCACTCCGGCAGTGGAGATCATCCCCGAGCTGATCAATTGCGTCACGTGCATCGAAACCACCGATTCCATTCTCTGGATTGGAACAGAAAATGGATTGCTGAAGTGGAATGCTCGAACCGATTCCTTCAAACTGATTGGGCTGGATTTGTGGAAGTACCGCCAGATCACTGCCCTGCAATACGATCCGGTGGAAAATTGCCTCTGGGTGGGCACACACAAGGGGCTTCGGCGATTGAGCCAGGATGAATGGGGCCAGGATGTGAACGTTGGCTCCGGCCTTAGCGGCAATGTGATCAACAGCCTGCTCCGGGACCAGCAGGGGCAACTGCTGGTGGGAACGAACGAGGGCATCAATATTCGGGGAAAAGATGGCTGGCAGGTGCTGGCTAATTTGAATAATGGGTTGAAGGATGACTTCGTGAATTACATTTATCAGGGGCCGGATCAATCGCTCTGGTGCTGCACCAACCAGGGAGTCTATCGACAGGTTGGTGGCTCCACCTGGCTGCCCTTTACCGGAAACGAGCAACTGCTCTCGGATACGGTCTATTGCATGCTCATCGATGCTGCCGGGAACAAATGGTTCGGTACCGCCGAAGGTCTGTGCCGGTTCAATGCCAACGATGAACCGGCGCAAGTGCTGACATTCGATCCGGATGATCCGCTAACCGTTGGCAGAATCACGGCGCTGCAGCAGGACAGCGATGGCAATATCTGGTGTGCCACGCACCGAGGGCTGGCAATTTGCCGTGATGGCACGTGGTACGGTTATCACTACGAAGACGGCTTACCGGCCAATCGGGTGACCGCGCTCCGCCTACAACCGCAATCGCAAAATTATGTCGGTTTTCATAGCGGTGGACTTTCTCTGCTGCATTTAATGGAGTAAAATTGCAGCGGTCGATAGTGTTCTCTGCCAAAGCCAAAAGCTGAATGATTGGCTCGATTTTAATATTTTGAGCATTAAATAGATTACATCGTCATATCATTTCTTCCCATCCGCTGCTGTTCGGCGGCCATGGTTGTCAACTGGAGATGAGATTAGTCCCAGCGACAGGAAGAGCTGAAGTATCTGTTATAACTTTTCGCCTAAATTTCTAAAATGAACCCTGACGGTGGAAAATGATTACTCGTGGCCCACGAAATGCACGGAATGACAAAGAGGTCTACAAATAAAAAGTGCTTTTATTGTTTTTTCGTGTGTTTCGTGGGGCGATGATTGACGATCGTTTCCGTTTTTGAATTTTAGCTATCATTTAAACCAGGTTGAGGCGAAGTAATTCGATTAAAGAATTGGCTCTTGGCCAGAATAGCAGTTCTCAGGTTCGCAGTTGGGGCCACCACATGCAACCATAAGCTCAAAAGGTAAAATCGGTGGCGGATTCGGAATGGCAATTCAAAGGCCAATGACAATATGATGCCTGTAATAATTAAATAGAATCATGGAGGATCGAATCAAGTGAAGGAAGGGAACATGTCATTTCAAATCTCTCTGCGGTATTTTTTGATTTTTTGTTTTATTGCTGCTTTGATTCTGGCGCAAACGGCACTGGCCGTGGATAAACCCGCGTATCGAAATCCCGCTCTCCCCATTGATCAGCGGGTGACGGATCTATTGCAGCGGATGACGCTGGAAGAGAAGGTCGGGCAATTGCAATGCATGATCTCAGAAGTCGAAACGACGGGCCTGATCGAGCGAGGTCTCGGTGGCCTGGGCTGCATTTTGCGACCCTATGCCGCTTCCGAAGCGGCAGCCAAAATGAATCGGCTCCAGAAACTGGCGCTGGAAAAATCCCGGCTGGGCATCCCTATCCTGATGCACGATGAAGCGTTGCACGGATTGGTGGGCAACGCCGCGACCGCGTTTCCCCAGGCGATTGGTTTGGCGGCGACCTGGGATACCGAATTGATGGCTCAGGTAGCCACAGCCATCGCCAGAGAAACCCGAAGTCGCGGCATCCGGCAGGTGCTGTCACCGGTGGTCAATATTGCCCGTGACGTGCGTTGGGGCCGTGTGGAAGAAACCTATGGCGAAGATCCGTTTCTCACCGCACGCATGGGTGTGGCCTTCTGCCGAAGTTTCGAACAGGAGGGCGTGATTACCACGCCCAAGCACTATGCCGCCAATGTCGGCGATGGCGGAAGGGATAGCAATCCCATCCACTTTTCGGAGCGGCTGATGCGGGAAATCTACCTGCCAGCTTTCAAAGCTTGCTTTCACGAGGGGAACGCGACGTCGGTCATGGCAGCTTACAACTCGTATGACGGCACTCCCTGTTCGTCCAATAAGTGGCTGCTCACCGATGTTTTGCGTCGGGAATGGGGGTTCCAGGGATTCGTAGTATCTGATTACGGTTCAGTAGCCGGGATTCTCGATTTGCATCGAACCGCAGCCGACAAGTTGGAAACCGCCAAACAGGCCATCGAGGCTGGGCTGGATGTGGAATTGCCTAATATTTACATCTACGGCGAGCCATTGCTGACGGCCGTCAAGCAGGGAATGGTGTCCGAAGCTACCATCGATCAGGCCGTGCGTCGGGTGCTCACCGCCAAATTCAAACTTGGCCTATTCGATAATCCTTATGTCGATCCCAAAGCAGCGGCAAAACTTAATGATAGCCCAGCTCATCGTCAGTTGGCGCTCCAGGCTGCCCGGGAATCAATTGTTCTCTTGAAAAATGACAGACAGACGCTGCCGTTAGCCAAAAATATCAACACCATTGCCGTCATTGGTCCCCATGCCAATAGCGCGCCGTTGGGCGGTTACAGCGGTTTTGGTATGAAAACGGTGACCCCGCTGGAGGGGATCAAAAATAAAGTTACGGCCACTACCAAAGTCATATTTGAAGAGGGCGGTTTTATTGGCATGCCCATGCTGCCGCAAATTCAAGCCGAGCATTTGATCCCGGCCGGCGCCAAACCCGGGGAGCAAGGACTGAAGGCGGAATACTTCAACAACATGGATCTTTCGGGCCAACCGGTGCTGGTGCGTATCGACCGGCAGGTGCATTTCGATTGGGGCGGCGGTTCTCCCGATCCAGCCGTGCGCACCGAGCAATTTTCTGCGCGCTGGACCGGCAAAATTGTGCCGCCGGTTTCTGGCAAATATCGTCTCGGTGTAATGACGGATGACGGGGTACGGCTTTATATCGATGGCAAGCTGGTGATCGAATACTGGAAAGATCGGGGTCCTACTGCTGATGTAATTGCGATGGAGTTAGAAGCCGGCAGAGCCTACGATGTTCGCATGGAGTACTATGAAAATGGTGGTGGTGCGTTTGCCAGCCTGGGCTGGGACTATCGGCCCGATTTTGACAAAAACGTCCAGCAGGCGGTGGCGGCGGTGCAGCATGCCGATGCGGCGTTGCTATTTCTGGGCCTCATCGAAGGCGAAGGTCGGGATCGCGCCAATCTCGATCTTCCCGGCCAGCAGGAACAGCTCATCCAGGCGGTTAGCGCTACGGGCAAACCGACCATTGTGGTGTTAATGACGGGCAGCGCGGTCACCATGCAACAATGGATCGATGATGCCGCTGCCATCATCGAAGCGTGGTATCCCGGCGAGGAAGGTGGAACTGCCATCGCCGAGGTGCTGTTTGGCGATTACAATCCCGGTGGCAAACTGCCGATCACGTTTCCACAGTCCGTCGCCCAGGTGCCGCTCTATTACAATACCAAACCAACCGGCCGGGGTTACGATTATGTGGATATGACGGGAGCACCCCAATTTGCCTTTGGTCATGGCTTGAGCTACACCCGGTTCGAGTACCAAAATCTGAAGCTGGTGCCGGAGACCCTCCGCAGCGATCAGAACCTGACCGTAAGCTGCGAGATCAAGAATGTCGGGCCGATGGCTGGTGATGAGGTGGTCCAGCTTTATCTGCATGACGTGATCGGGAGCGTCTCTCGACCGTTGAAGGAACTGAAAGGTTTCCAACGGGTAACGCTGGCCCCCGGGGAGTCGAAACAGGTCAGCTTTGTGTTAACGCCCGAGCACCTATCGATGTATGACGCCAGGATGAACTGGCGCGTCGAACCGGGCTTGTTCGAGGTGCTGATTGGAAGTTCCTCAGCCGACATTCGGTTGCAAGGCAAATTTGAGGTGATCGAATAGTACTTAATTTTGAAATAAAAATTGTTATCAAAAATTGCTCTACCAAATACATCCAGCTACACGAAATGTAGTTGTGTCAACTATATTTCGTCGCTCTCGGCGTATTTTGGGGGGCAAATCTTGATGTTTTTTGGGTCATTACGATCCAACTTAAAAATAATAGGTAGCTCTATCAATATAACTCACTCGCCGGCGGCTTAACAGCGACCGGTCGTTATCGAAAAGTCGACAATGCCATTGACCGGTCGCCTGGCTGCGGCCGGTCAATGGAAGCCACCGATGGTCATATTAGCCCACCCAGTTGATGCCCTGATTTGAAATCAGTCTGGCGGTTCCCTGCCGCTCATGCCACCAGGTGGCATGAAAATCAGCTTTCCTGTAATCAATTGTCATACCTGCATCGAATGCCATCACACACACGGAAGGAGTCACCATGTCCCAGCAATTGCAAGCCGTCCAGGAAGTTCTGGCGAACCCAATTTTTCGTCCCCAACCCCGAGCGTATTTATTGTTGAAACTGTGTACTTTGTCCAGGCTATTTTCACCGGGATTGTTCGATGAGTTTTGGGCCAAATTACAGTCGTTCCGAAAAGATTTGCCGGTCAATTCGATGAAAGATTTTGCCACGCTCCAATCATTGGCCGAGCCCGGTGACGCTGTTCAGCAAAAGGGTTTTGTCGCCGAGGTGATATCACAAATCAAAGTAGCTATGGAAAAAGGTGCCACTGAACCTGAAGCATCGCAGCAAATGCTGAAGGGGTGTGAGGCCTTGTTGAAGAAAAAATGGTGGAAATCGGGCAAAGCGCCAGCCTGGATGGCGCTCGTCAACGCCTGGGCGCCGCTGGATCGGAAATATGCCCTGCAACTGTTGAGCCGCATCGACACCAACACCAGGAAAAATTTGATCCTCGAATGGCACGAAGAGAAGCCATTTTCGGTCGAGGAATGGGAACTGGCCCAAAAAATGCTTGGCCCATTCGATGGCATCGATACGGTGGTGGAGCAGATTCTGGCCGCAAAGGATGCCCAGGTGGTTTTACCCGAATTACTCATCGGAAAAGTGGCTGGCAAGTTGCGTTCCACGATCTCCTCCTCGGAGGAGAAAGTGGATGAAGATCAGCAAACTGCCGCCCTGGACAAATACATGCATCTGATCGAAAATGTAAGCCGGGACGATCTGAACGCGGGAATCTCGCTCATGAAGGAGCTCTACCATTCCGTGGTCAAAAATGAGGCCTTGTTTAGCGGAGATTTCATGAAGGGATTCAGCGTGCTCGGAAAGGTGATCAATCGCTGGTCGAATTTGAAGAACCATCAGCCGGAAGCCGGAAAATATATTGCCGAGGGGACACCCAAGTTTCTCCGTGATTTTGCGCTGGCGCAGTGGTATGCCATGGTCGGGGATACGGCCGAGGAGATCCGCTCGGCGTACGAAGAAATGCTGCGCCAGGTGACCAACACCGGAGATGCCGAAGCCTGGTTTTTTGTGCTGCTGATCAGCCGGGGATTGCCGAAAACTGCCTGGGAGTTGGTGGAACAGTCGCAGCATAAAGCGCGTCTGCTGCCGGACATGAGCCGGGCGCTTATTTGCCAATATCCGGAAACCGCTCGCGAAATGCTGCCTGTTCCGGATGCCAAAGCTGATCCCATCGGCCATTTTATCATGCTTTCCACGGCAGATGAATGGATGAATTTTTTACGCTCCAGCACCAACAACGGCGCTACCGCCATTTCCGCTTCATTCTGGACCAAGCCAACAGTTGATGATGCTTTGGGCACCAAAAAGCGCGATTCCCTCTACAATTATTACATGAAGACGACGTCGAAAGAGGAGATGTTCAAAACTTACTTGCGGGTGCATGGTTACCAATTTTACAATCATGACAATTTTGATCCATATTTCCTGGCGGCCCTGGTGCACTGGGATGAGCTGCATCCAGAAGAAGTGGCGGCATTCGGCCGTCGGCTATGGAACAGCATGACGCCCAGCGATTTCGATCTGCAGGCAGATATTATCCGCAATTCTATCTTTGAACGCTGCCGCAATGTTCTGGCCGCACATCCCGCAGCGCTTTTTGAATTCCTGAAATGGATCAAAGGCAAGCTCGTGGATAAGGCCTATCAATTTCAAAGCGGGAATATGCTGTACACCCTATCCCTGAAGAAAGAGACCCTTTTCCTATTCAGCATCCTGGCGGCGCAACAGGTGGCCAAATTTTCAGCCAGGCGCTGCGATGAAATTCTGCTCCATGCCATTAAATCCTATGCCTCAGCCTATGAGTTCAACGAAGGCTTTGTCAAAGCCGCGGCCGAAATCTACTCTTCGGATAAGGGCTTGAGCGCGATCGCTGAGCCCTTAGACCTGCCGGATCCGATTAAAGAGGCGTGGCAGATGGGGATCGTGGAAGCGTGCATTCCAGGGCTTGCCGCTGACATGCTGGCGCTGAAGAAGCCGGCTGCCGCTTGAGAAACAAAATCAACCGGATTCGAATCAGCGCCGAATATGATCCCGTCGGCTACTGACCAAATCTGCCGATTGGCGGACCCACCCGATGATACCTGATCACTGCACGGATCCGCCAATTGGCCTGTTGATCCAGCGAGAGGATTACCCATGCCAATAGCTCCCGGCTGACGCGAAGGGTGCAATAGGGCTGAATAATTTCTCAATGAAAATGATATTCGCTTCGGGTTGTTTGGGGCAGGAAAAGTCGAGTGGGAGAGATGACTGTCATTCGAAACGAACTTTATTCGACAGTTGGGAGTCGTGGTTGGAAGGCAGTGGTTGAATCTAACGAGTGGGTTTTGAAGGGGACGGCCGAGTTGTGGGCAATTTACCTGCCGCTTTATTTGGATGAGAAATTGAAAATTTCTGTCAGCCGGGGAACCGCTGCGGCTATTGCAGATTAAAATTCCACTGCGCCACTGATCCGGTGGCTATTGCCCAACTCGTCGTTCACGAGGGCGTAGTCCAATCGCAACCCATAAAGCCGAAAACCGGCGCCAGCGGCCCAGAGATCATTTTGCAAACCGCAGCGAAGCGAGACCAGATTGAACAACGTTAATTCGGCGCCGAGACGACGAAAGGTCTCGTAGCTGTGGTCTCGCTCCAGGGAAACAGTGGCCTGTCCGGCCAGCCAGGCGATGGGTTCGGAATAAGAGACCCCCATGAGCCAATTGATGGGCAACTGATCCCGGGTGTGTTGGCTGGTGTTCCAGATCACCGGCGTTCCCGCCAGGTCCTGCAGATTAATGCCCAGGGTCAGGCTTCGCTGCTGCGCGTGGCCCTCGCTGGCCGAGCCCATCAGGCTGAGTTTTACCCCCAGATCCAATCCCTGACCCTTTCCCTCGGATTGATCCAATTTTTGGGAGATAAATTTATAGCTCACGCCCAGGCTCAAGCGGGAGACGATTACCGTTGGTATCAGACTGGCGCCAATGAGTAAATCGAAATCTACGGCTCTGGCAATGGACACCAGGAACGCATCTTCGATGTCACCGAAATAGCCGGAGGGGATGCCGGTGGAGCGCAGGTTGGGATCCAGAAAACGGTCGTAACGAGAGCCCGCAAGTCCTTCGTAGCGAGGAATATCATCCACCGCCAGGCGAATCCAGCTTAGTCCCAGGCCCATGTTCGGCCCTAACCGAATGGAGCAATTAGCGAAATGGTGATGGGCCAGGTTGTCGAACAGTTGAATGTGCGAGAAAAGCACCTGATGCCGGGTCAGATCGGCTAACCCGGCCGGATTCCAGTAACTGGCCGTGCCATCATCGGCCATGGCCACATACGCGCCTCCCAGGCCCAATGCTCGAGCGCCGATTCCGATCCGCAAAAACTCCGCGGCATACTTTCCGGCCATGGCTTGATTGGAAATTCCCAGTATGAAAATTATCATTATCCGCTTTGTGATTTTCATTGCCGCTGCCAAAACAAGAGATCGAGGGAAAAGAGTATTGGTTTGTTGGAGTTTTGGAGATCAGGAATTGGAAGCTGCTACCCAAAATTCCCGTGCTGCATCCTTTATTCTTTTCTTACCCCAGCCGTCATGCCCCATCCTCCAGGTCCAATCACCCAATGGCCAAATTACCCAACTGTCGCCAGGACACCCAATGGTCAAATGACTCAATCGTCCCATCATCCGGATCTCTACTTCAATTTCGCCATTTTTTCCACGCGCTCGATTTTCTGGCTGCCGCGCTGAGCGGTGAATTTCAAATAATAGACACCATTGGCCACTTCCTCGCCGGTCTCATCGCGGCCATCCCAAACATGCTCGATATACCCCACTTCATTGGAAAACTCGAGACGCCGAATCAGTCGGCCTGCGGCAGTGTAGATTCGAAGCCATACCAGTTGCGCCTCGTCCGTCAGGGTATAGGCGATGATGGTTTCATCGCCAAAGGGATTGGGATGATTGGCGATAGTTTGCAGCGCAAATTCGGCGCTGACCGTAACCAGCAATGTCTGTTCGGTCCAGTTACCCGCCAGATCCGCCGCTTTGATTGTGATCGTATGCTCCCCGGGCGAGAGAGTGGGGGAGTAGCGCAGGATAGCCATTTTATTGGATTGCGGACTGAACCATAGCGATCCGTCGCTAATAGTCACCAGTTGCTCGTTCAAATGCACTTCTGGCGGCTGGGTTTTGAGATCGATCCCGGATTCATCTTCAATAGTAGCACTGATAATCGGGTTAGAGGAAACGTAATCCTGACTGGCGAAATGCTGATTTTCGAGGCGAAGGGCCAATTTTGGCGCGGTCTGATCGGTAACCGCGAATAAGCCGAATAGGAAATCAGTGGCCTGAGCCGTGGCAACAAGCTGGCCCGAACTGGAATCCAGTTGGGCTGGCCGATGGCTCCAGTGCTGATGCTCGTTATCCCAGCTATAAATGCGAGGCAGATTTTCCCATCGCGCTCCTGGCCAGCGAAAACGGATCGAAAAGGGCTGGAGGATCCGGGCGTCCGGATTGTCCGGTTGCAGGCAATAGCTGCGCACGAGGCTATCGATTGGCCCTACCAGGGTAAAGCCTTGGGGAAACGGATAGCTGCCGTTAATTTCTGTTGCCGAGCGTGCCAAAATTTCCAGTGAAAAATTCTGGTTCACGCAGGCGGGCGCAATGGTAATGGCAAAGGCGCTATCCCGGCTGGCGACAGGCCCGGCACTGCCATAAGGATAAGTGACGAATTGCAACTCCTTCTGGAAGTCATTATTGCCTTCATTGAATTCCACCACATGGTTCTCTGCATCGATCCGGAGCAATAATTTAGGTCGGCTTCCTGGTTGGCCTGGCCAGGCGAAGTTTAACGAGGTATCTCGCCCGGCTGCCAGTTGCGCTATCCGCAATGGCTCGCCGATTCGGTTGGTTGGGATATTGGGATCGCCATCGAAAAGTTCCACGGTGAAATTTCGCGCATCGCTTTCGCCTTTGTTTAAAATTTTGGTCTGGAGCTTCACCGTTTCCCGGCCCGAAACAAGTAGTTCCGGCGCGAGGAAACGGAGGTCGGCGCGACGTTTGACCGTGAACGAATAAACCTGGCTGGTCATGGAATGCGAGCTGGAATTAGCGGCCGTGCGATAATAGGTGAGGATCCGGTAATAGATTTTGGCCCCCTCAGTGGCAACGATGGGCTGCTGGGTTCGATACTGGCCATTGGGCAACCGGCTCATGTGGCGGTTTTCCCAACTGGCCTGTGTATAACTGAACTGACAAATCGCCGAATCGATTCCCAATGGGGCGATATCCGATGCTATATCAATTTTGGCCTGAAAGAAAATGGAATCCCGATGACCTGGAGCGGATGGGATGGTTCCGACTTCCAGAAAGGCTGGCGCTTCGATGCCCAGTGGCGCAGCGCCAATGCCGTCGCTGGTTTCATTCCAGAAATAGGCTTTGGCCATCGCCAGGCCAGCGTTAGCGGTTGGCGGCACTGACACTTGTGCTTCGAACCGGCCTGCCGCAACCGGGGCGATTTGCTCCTGGATCAGGGTATTTTCATTATTGATCAGACTGATTTTGGCCTGACCATTAAGAGCCTGGGGCAGGCTGCCGCGGACTAACAGGGAACTACCTGGCCGAACTGAAGTCGGCGTAGCATTGAGGCTGATCTCGTGGGTTGGCAGACCGATTGCCATTGCCGGGTCACCCAGCAAATTGTAATTTTCCACATGGTCCCAATAGCTACCAGTCCAGGCAATCATCCGCCATTTGGCCTGGGTGGTGATTTGCCCCAGATGACGATGATTATTTGTAAACAGCGCCTCGAACAGCGCATTATTCAAAAAATAGTCGCCGTAAAGCCAGGCCCGTCCCGCCGCACCAAAAGTGGCCACACAGCCCTTGTCCCGAGCCCGCAGCAGCTCTTCGCCCAACGACGGGGTCCAGGGGTTATCGAAATAGCCAATGAAACAGGTCAGGCTGAAAATAACCGGCAGGGTATGGGGGTTTTTGAGCAGCGAGATGTCTTCCAGCAAAAACAGATCGGCATCGAAGAACACGCCACCGCCGCCATGACCGATGAAATTGAGCAACGCCACGCCATTATTGAACAGCCCTACCAATTCCTGGGTGCTGCCGAAATATTTGGATCGAGGATTGGTGTAAAGCCGCGGCACCTCAAAACTATTGGGGATGTAATCGCGGTATAAATTATCCGCCGACTGCTCGAAGAACGGGTCATCCCCGCAGGCCAGGCAGATGCGCTTCCGCCAATCGCCCATCACCGGCTGCTTTTCATATTGGATGATTTTGTGGATGACCGTTTCCGCCTCCTCAATAGAATTCACCGGCAGCCGGCCAATGAACATATCGGGCAGTCGGTCGCCTCCGCTGACGCAGACGAAAGCATTATCGCTGGAGGTGAGTCCCCAGGAGTAGGTATATTTCATGATGCTGGGGATATAGTAGGTTTTGCCCCAGCTTCGGGCCAGCGGTTTGTCGTAAGCCCAGGTGGCATCGCCCAGCAGCAGCACATAGAGTGGCGCCGGCGGGTGCCAGTTCTCATAGGCGTACTGGAGAAATTTTTGAATGGCACCGGGATCGAAGATACCATCATTGAATTCGTCGTAAATATCCTGCACATCGACCAATGCCACTCGTAACCCTTGCGCCTGCCGATGTTCCACCAGCGCGGCGGCTGCTTCGCGGAATCGCTCATGGGTGATCACAATATAATCGGCCTCATTTTGCGGCGACGCCAGGCTCGATGGGGTATCGGGCACCAGCTTAGCGACCTTTTTGATGGCTGGAGGCGCATAGACATAATAGCGCAGCCCGGCCAGCACTGGTTGATCCTGGAACGTGACCCGGTAGCTGGAATCGATTTTCTGGATATCGAAATTGACCAGTCGGCGTCCCCGATTATCGATGATGGTGATCTCCGGCTGGCTGAAGCCGCTGATCTGAAATTGGTGCGTGACCCGGTCATTCGTCTCCCAGGGAATTTCGATGAAATCCCCCTGGGCTCGAAACTGACGCCAATACGAAATCTCGACCCAATTGAAAAACACCTGGTCGACCTCGCCGGCTGGGGTATCTCCGGGCAGTGTGAAGCTCAATGTATTCTGGCCGTCAATTAGCACCTGATTCGAGAGCGCTGCCGTTATCTCATGCACCACCTGACCATCCCAGGTGGCATCCTCAATGAGCTGGCCATTGATTTTCACCACGGTGTGGTGGTCTGGATAGCTATTTGCGTGGGTGGAGCCGTGCAGCAGCACCTTTACGTGGGCCATATCTGTACTCGTGGGGTGAAAAAGATGAAATTTGTACTCATAGCTGCGCAAGGCGTTCATGCTTTCCCAGAACCAGTGATCCTGCTTTTCATCGGTCACCAATAGCAAGCGATCGAACTGCTTGTCCTCTTCGATATGCTGGGTGAATTGGAACGCGGTAGGGGAGACCAACGGGTTGGAATTTTTGCTATAAAGCCCGGCATCCGTTTCCGCCAGCCGTCGGCCCGCCTGTTCGCCCCAACTGAGCCAGTACACGTTGCCATCCGAATAGGGCGAGAGATAACTATCCGAGCCGCGATGAAATTGCCCATAAAATTCGAGATAATCGCCGGCATCGAAACGGCCATCGTTTTCCCCACGCACGTAAATGGGCTGTTCGATCCCACGATGAAACAGCCGCAATGTTTTCGGATCGATTTCGGTGAGCGAAATGCCTGCGGCTTCGAGATCGACACTGGTGAGGCGATAGATCCCATCTTCGTACACATAGATTTTGTAGTTCGTGCCCGCGGCAAGGGATGATCCTGATTCCCCTCGTTCCAATTGGCGAGCTTTGCCAGCCCGCCAGTTTTTTCCCAATTCATAATTGGGGAGCATTTTTTGCAGCATGTTTTCAAACGCTGGAGCGGATGGATCTGCAACGCCCCGGGGATTTCCTCCCTCAAAATCCAAACGAACGATGAGTGATGTGTAAATTCTCAAAGACCGCTGCGCTGGATTGTATTGCACCGGGCAAAGCTGAACCACAGCCACCCGCTGATCCCGAATCCATCCGGTCTCACTGATTTTAACCACGTGCTCAGGGTACCACACATCCTGCTGGTAGAATTCATTATCCATGGCCAACTGCGGCTCATTCTGCTTGGTCTCATCCAGAATTTGCTCTGCCGCAGGCAAAATAGTGAGCCCCGATCGGGTGGTGATCTGCGATTCGATGATTTGCGAATTCACCCCACCAGTCGGCGGAATGGCCATTAGCATTCCCGTCTTCGGTAATTGAGGCTTTCCTGGCTCGCTCGTAAAATGAAATCCTGAGATCGAAATCTGTTGATAATTTTGCTGACGGCTGGTCTTTTCGCTGATAAAAATCGAATCAATTTTTACCTGGAATATGATATGCTCACCGGTCGATTCGATAATTCGAATCCCGCCTTCCTGGACTGTCTGTCCCGCCAATTGATCGCTTCCAAAAATGAAAACTGCGATCAACAAAATGAATTTCTGTGCCTGCTTTATCCGCATCGAAATCGAACTTACTTTTTTGAACGAACTAAAACGAAAATCATATCTCCAACAGAATTGAAATCCCATTGTCCCTGTTCACTGAAACTGCCTACTGATCATTAATCACCGATCACTGATCACTGCTGATTGCCGACTCGGGCTGATGCATAAATTTGGAATCAATGGCTGCAAGCGAATTGCGAAATGCGAATTGCCAGAAGCCAAGCGCCAATTTAAAAATACAAAATAGTCACCACTAACATCAGCCACAACGCTACATCGATCACCAGCGGCATGTCCGAAATAACAGCAATTTCAGGAGAACCACCCTGGTGGTCCTCATAGATGAGATGGAGGTAGCGAAAAATGCCGAAAATGACCGATGGTATGGTGAGGATCAGTGCACTGGAACCGATCTGAGCCACGGTCCGTGGTGCCAGGGTATAAAGTGAATAAGCGATCAGTGTCGCTCCAGTTACTACCGAAATCATCTGATCCAGAAGAAGGGGGCTGAAATGCGACAGGGTTTGACGGTGATGGGACGCATTGTTGCCCAGAAGGATCAACTCATGTCGGCGTTTAGCGAGCACCAAAAATAATGATAAAAAAAAGGTGCAAACCAACAACCAGGGGGAAGCAGGTACAGCGATCACCATTGCACCAGCCACTGCCCGCAGCACAAAGCCCATGGCGATGATGATCACATCCAGAATCGCAATTCGCTTGAGATAGAGCGAATAACTCAGCATCATTCCAGCATAGGTAATACACACCAGCGAAAATTTTAAATCTAACCAGTACGACAGCAGAAGGCTGATCACCAGCAACGCTGCCGCCAGCATTTTTGCAACGGCTGGTTTGATTTTCCCAGATGCAATGGGACGCAGTCGCTTCAGCGGATGCTGCTGATCGCTTTTCAAATCGACCAGGTCATTGATGATGTAAATCGCCCCGCTCAGCAGGCAGAAAGTCCCAAATGCCGCCACAACTTTTAATAATAATACCAGTGATAACAGGTGATGCGAAAATAATAATCCGGCAAAGAGCAAGAAGTTTTTGGTCCATTGGTGGGGGCGCAAGGCTCTTATGAAATATGTTAGCATATAATATCAAATACCTCTGGTATGCCGTTCACTTTTTAGTTTTGGTCAACTCAGGCATTGTTCAATTTTATCATTCAAGTTCGCTGGCTTTCTGATAACAGATCAACTTTACTCCAATGCTTTCATGCAGCTCTTGGGCATAGAAATTTTCATTGCAATATTTGATAATATGCCCATGCGGGTCACTATGAAAGGTTCTGCTTAGAAACAACCAGAAGCGATCTCGTTCGGCAATGATTTTATCGAAATCCGATTTTATCTGCACGGGATCGACCAACTGATATTTTGCTGGGTATCCAATGAAATGGATGTCTTCTCTGCTGCAATAATATCTCAAATTCGAAGCGGTATAGCCAGCACTACAAATGACCAGATCATTACCCATCGCATGGGTCTTTAGAAACTGACCAGCAGATCGATTATCTTCCCGATGATATTTTTGATGGAAATAATAGTTATTCAGAGATAGCACACAAATGAGAACTAAAGAACCAAAAGCGAACGAGTGTACTTTGAAATTCTTTATTGCTATCAATCCGAAGGCAATGAGAATAATAAATGCGGGATAGGAAATAATAGAATAGCGAACATTAAACGGATGGACTGAACTGATGAAGGATCCCACAATGCCAAGCAACAGCGGACAAATAAAAAGCAGAATAGCAAACCAAAAAGCTTTTTTATCATTCTTGTACAATTTTGCAGTTCCCACCAAAAATAGCATCGAGACAAGCAACATGATCGGCAAAATGAAGTGAATGTGTGGCTGCAATATTTTTAGCTTATCTTGATCATGCCACTCGCTTAAAGATGGCCCCAGGGAAAATCCTGTACTGAACGTCCATAGTGTATAGGCCAGCGACGATAAAATATTGGTCGTTCGGTGAGGATCTCCGCCAGCAGCGGGAGGATTCAGCATCAAATACAAGAGAGCGGGAACCATGAGGATGATAATCGATATGATAATTTTTGACCAATACTTCCAATCGATTTTAAAATAAAACATCAGCACATAAATGAATAAAGCGCCAATAAAGGCAATGGCTATGGTGTGACAATAAAATGTCAATACAACCGACCCAACAAAACCTATTTGCCGCCAGCTACTGTGCGGATTTGAGATAAGCTCTTGCAACAACCAGATGGAGAGCAGCGACAAAAAAAGCAGCAATGAATAGGGTCGTGCTTCCTGGCTATACCAGATATGAAATGGTGAGATAGCCATAAAAGCCGTAGCGACCAAACTCACCTTGCTTCCCAAAAATCTTTTGACAATAAAATAAAATACGGCTACACTCAAAACCCCAAAGAGCATTGAGGGAAAGCGAAGCAATAATTCAGGGTTATGATGATCTATCTTTAATAGAAAATGAGTCATCAAAAAATAGAGAGGAGGCATGTTATTATTGGTGGTCGGATGGACAATCAGTTGAGCGACCGAATTTTGGGACGCCTTGATGGTAATTATTTCATCCGTCCAGAAACTTTGATATGCTAATCGAAATAGACGTAAAAGCAGGGCAAAAATTATTATTGCCAATAATAGATAGATCTCCCGCTGATGAGCGCCAGGCTTATTTCGTTCAATCTCTGACATATTTGAAAACCCCTCCGCCCATGGTCCCCGCATAGATAATTCGAGGGTCTTTTGGATCGATGGCTAAGGCACGCACATCTAAATTCGTCAGTCCGTCGTTGAGCACTTCCCAGGAATTTCCATCGTCCTTTGACCAAAGCACCCCGCTTGTGGTGCCAATAAATATGTTTTCAGGTTCGCTGGGGCAAATGGCCAGACATTTCAATTCATAGCCGCCTGGCAAAGCGCTTACTTTTTCCCAGCTTGTTCCCGCATTTGCGCTTATATAAAGGCCAGACCAACCAGCAGTCATAATCAATAACTGATCATTGATTGGGTCAATGTGAATGGCCGTTGGGGTTGCGAACGCACCTTCTGTACTCCAGGGCAAACCATTATCTTTCCGTTCCCAGCTAACGCCACCATCTATCGATTTGAAGATGCCAGTGTATTTAACACCAGCATATATCTCATTGCTATTATTTTTTTGAATAGCAATGCACGTCGTCGGCCCTCCAGCGCCAGGAATCAACAGCTTCTCCCATTTGCCGAGATGGCTCGTCCATTTATATAAACCAGTTTCCGTAGCAGCATAGTAGCTCGGATTTGCTTCATAGGTCGCTCTAATCATAAAAACACGCGGATCATCTAACCCATTGTTCATAGGCATCCAACTTTCCCCCCTATTGTCGCTCATAAAAATTCCGCCGCCCCAGCTACCAGCCAAAATGATGCGTCCATCGGGAGGAACGATCTCGATATCAGTAATGTCCAATTTGGTTAGGCCGATATTTTTTTCTGCCCAGCTCTGACTGCCATTGCTGCTTTTATATATCCCTTGAGCAGTGGCAACCAATATTTGCTTGCTATCATTGATATCAATAGCGATATCTCGGATTTGCAAACAAAGAAGCCCATTGTTCTGGGGAGTCCAGCAGCCTCCCGAATCTGGCTTATTCGGCGCGCCCTTATGGCATTGGTACATCATAATCAGGGGAAGACATAAAACCAGCAAAAATCTTTTCTGAGGCATGATCATCAACTCCTCTAAAACCATCCAAAACTTTATCAGAGATATGGATAATTGCATTGAACCGATTTTCGTGCCAAAAAACTGCATAATGGGAAAGGCTATTTGATTTTCGATAGAAAATCATAGCCAGTCTTAATTAATTTATTTTTAGAAAGGTCGCTTTTCAAACGTGGCCACCATAGGCGCTGTTCTCGCCATTCTAATTTGCAATTTTCTTCTGAGAGCAAACGCTTGACGACAAAAATGCTGCCATATTCCCGATCGCTGATTACCTGCCACAGCCATGGATGGCTTAAAATTTCATTCCTTATCGCCCTGGGAACACCTGTTCCATTGCCATAATCGTGAAACGCCATCATGCCATTGACTTTTACCCATTTGCTCCAGGCCAGGATATCTCGTTTTACGCTAACATAACGATGGTCGCCATCAATAAACAACAGGTCAATGGGCTTTGTCCAACTTTGTGCCACTTTGGTAGATTCGCCGATTATCAAATGAGTCCAACTTTTTACCCCAGCCTTCTCAATATATTTCTCGACGCAAGGATGTTTTTCGATATCGATCGAATGAACCTGACTGCCAATGACAGAGCGCCGCGCCATCGCCATGCTAATGAGTGATTTCCCTGCGCAGGTGCCAATTTCCACAATGGTCCCGTCTGTCGGAACGGATTTGGCCAATGTATACAAAAATTCTGGTTGTGGACTGGAGCACATCTGCTCGGGAATTTCATGCAGTATCTTCAATAGTTTTTCTATTTCTGCATGATTGCTATCAATTGAGAGCGGATACATTATAGCCTCTGATCTGGTAGTTTTTTAATGACAACTTCGATAGAATATTCGCCATCGCTGTGCCTTTCCGGATCAGTAATGGTATGGCCAGCGTCACAGATTTTTGCTTCTACGATTTTATAGTTCTCCAATGCTCTGTCGATCAACGGAATAATTCCCAGCGTATCTGGAGGATCATCATGATCCAGCAGGAAAAAATGCTTATGATCTGGGTTCCATTGCGAGGGCAAGCGATGGCGCTTTTCGTATAAATCGCGATGAGGTAGATAAAGGATTAAATAGCCTTCTGGTTTTAAGATTCTCCACCAGTTTTGCAGCGCTAACTCTGGATTTGTCAGATGCTCCAGGGTATGAGACGAATAGACGAAATCAAATTGGGCAGCCTTTAATCCCTTCATTGTGTGCGCATCGCTGTGCTCAAAGTCCCACCCCTGGCAATTTGCCGTCAGCAGATCGCCGCCATAGCCGATATTAATGCCATTGCCATGGCAATATTTTTCGAAAGATCCCTCCCTCAAGCGACGCCCCCGGGCCTTATATGTCTCGCCCTGGCAGATAGCGCGACCGAAAGCGAGATAGTAGACTTTTTTCAGTCGATAATAAAAGCCACGGAGAGTGGAATGTAACGATCGAGGAAGCATCGCTTTCGCTGCCAATTTTATGTTATACATGGTCCTCACAAGAATTCTTTAAAAAATCTAAAAATGTTTTGGTGCAAGGTTGATTTGAAGTTGTCGACCATCATGGATGACACGCCAAAGAAACAGCGGATTTCCGATCAAATATCTTCTCCACACTTTCCGAGGCGTAATCATTAACCGACACATCCATTCAAAATTATTTTGATGTAACAGCTTCGGGCCTCGTTTTAGATTGCCAGATAAAAGATCAAAGAGTCCCCCAACACACCAGCATATTTTGGTATTGAGATTTTGGAGATGCTGATGCACCCATAGTTCTTGCCGCGGCGCACCGAGGCCGACCAGCAACATATCTGGTGATTTGGCATTGATCTCTTCAATTACCCTCCTCTCTTCTGACCCAGCTCTGAAATAGCCGTGATGATGGCCCAGGATGCGCAGCTTAGAATGAGCAGCCTGCAAATTCGCTTTTGCCTTTTGAATATTTTCTTGGGATGCGCCCAAAAGGTAAAAACGAACACCACGATGTTGCCAGATTTCGCAAAGCTGATGAAAAATGTCGATGGCAGTAATGCGACATGGCAAATGCTGGTTGCTCAGCCGTCCCGCTAAAACCACCCCTATCCCATCGGCATAGACAATACTACCAGAATTCAATATCGCTCGGTAACGAGCATGATGATAAGCCTTGTTCAAACAATCTGGATTCACGTAGAATATAGTTGACTTATCATTTTCATCGAATAATATGTTAATCCTCTCGATCAATTCCGCTGGTGTTACGATGTCGATGTTCACCCCTAGGATGGTCACTAACTTTCTTGGGTGTTTCACGGGAATGCTACCTCCTCGTTGGCGGATAATGGCCATGTTAGTTATATTGTTCAGAAGTTTTTTCACCCCTTCAAAAACATCATCCACTGTAACAGCATCCAGGCAGCGAAAGGTTTGGCACTTACGTCGCTCACAGGAATGACAACCAACATCTTTTTGAATCACAATGTGGTTCGCTCCACGAGGTTTCCAGCGATCAGGGTGGTCATCGGGGTCGATATGACTGAAAATAGAAACCGTAGGCGTGCCCACAGCAACAGCAATGTGCATGGGACCAGTATTGCCAGAGATAAATAATTTTGCTTGCTGGATAAGAGCTGCCAGCGTTTTGATCGAACATCTGCCTGCAACTGAATGAGCTCGATGCCGCATAAGCGATCGGATCCTCTCGACGGTAACAATTTCATCTTCGCTGCCAGTGAAAATCACATTGATGGAAAACTCGTGGATGATTCGATCCGCTAATTGGGCAAAGCGCTCGTCTCGCCATTTTCTGGCCGATGCAACATAGTGGCCCGTTCCAGGGTGAATGATAATGAATGGTTCATTTTGATTGACATCAAGATGGCTAAGTATTAATTTGCTTTTTGCCCATTCCTGTTGAGAGAAAAAAAACTCGGGCTGGCGTTGTTTCACTGCAATACCAAGAGACTCCACTATTTCTAAAATTCGATCAATTTGGTGTCTATGAGGAGGGCTGGGTGCAATTTTTTTAGTAAACAAAAATCCGCGATGATCTGTATCCCGCCCAATCCGATGCTTTGCCCCACTGAGAAAAGTCAATAACGCACTAATGATTCCCTGGTAGCTATAAAAATCCACTGCCAGATCGAAATGGAATTTGCGAAGTTGTTTTATCCATTTCAGCCCCGAAATTAAATTTCGGTGCAATCCCTGCTTATCATAAATTAGCAATTGATCGATAAAAGGACAATCCTCTAAAATCACGGCATTTTTCTTATCGATCAATATAGATATAGCAGTTGCGCCCAAATTTTCCTTCAGCGCACGAATCCCAGGCGTGCATAATACGACATCGCCAATGCCATATTTACCAACGATTACGATGAGCAGCTTTTTGATTTCACCCAAATTTACCTCTCTGCGCGGCAGCCAGAACAAGAGCATACTCAAGGCTTTGAAAATTTGCTTTCGACTCCAATGCCAAATTTTCCGCAGATCTGCTCGATATCGATCCTTATGCCATGACATAATTTTATTTTCTAAAAAAATCAATAACCGCGTCTGTTCATAATAGCTTGTTCGAAAATCGCTATCAGTTTATTTATATAATTGTCCACATTGTATTTCGTGATGGCGCATTGTCTCCCATATTCACCCAAACGTTGGTTCAGAGCTTTATCAGTCAAAAGCAGATCGATTTTCTCAGCCATTTGCCGAATATTTCCTCGCTCGATTAGGAATCCATTTTTCCCGTCTTCGAGCCAATCGGGAATGCCGCCGACCTTAAAACCAATAACTGGGACGGCATGGGCCATCGCTTCCAGACCCACTAAACCAAAAGGTTCTGGCCACCGTGAGGGCATAGCCAGCATAGCGGCCTGTTGATAGTAGCTTTTGATTTCCTGCTGTGGCAGCCAGCCAGCAAACTTGGTTTTAGATGCCAGTCCCAGCTTCTCAGCTAATTTCTGGTTAGCATGAAGCGCCTTCCCATTGCCAATGATGACGAACTTAAATGGCGCAGTTACCAACTTCAAAGCTCTCAAAAGCAGATCAAGTCCCTTGCCGTTATTAATATTGCCTATAAATAGAATAAGATTGTTTTTGTTGCTAATTTCACTTCCTCCACAGGTCAAACTTTCTACAAATAATGGTAAGACGATCAGTCGGGTTCCTTTGCAGCCATTCAATGTCAGTTGGTTTTTCATATAATGACTGGCAACTATGATTTGATCTAAACGACTGGTTGCCTTTAATTCCTTTCTTGTTCTGCATAGATTATTGTGGGCTATCCTAGCCAATTTGCCTCTGGCAATTCGATAGCAGCCAGGGAAAAGGTAACAGTGACAGCCAATTTTTCGATTGCATAGCTTGCCCGAAAAATAATGATATTTTCTGGAGCTCAGGCAAAATGGCTGAACATCATGGATCATTCGAACCGTTGGCAGCGACCGATTCGCTTCGCTAATAATCCGCCAATCAGAAACCTTATGCAAAAATGCGATATCAGGTGATTCATCGTGAAGGATAGTTTGCCAGGCTGGGTAATCAAAATCAGGCGAATTAGAAAAATTGATTTGATATTTGCTAGAAAAATAACGGCCGAACTGGTCTGAATTTTTCCCAGAGTTCTTTGAATAGATCAAAATGCAATGGTGCCCCTGTTGCCATAAGGCTTTGCTCAACGCAAAAAGATATTGCTCTAAGCCTCCTGCAAAACCAGACGCTTCATTGATGAATAATATTTTCATCCTTCAATTGCAGACAATCTGAGTTGGTAAAATAATGACCATTTTGCCGCCTGGATATAAATTCGAAAATTTCTTCCAACGATTTCCACATATCAAATTGCTCGATCTCCCAGGAATGCCCCCAGAGGTGAAAAATTCCGCCATGATAAATAACATAATTAAAAATCTCTTTTGCCAAGTTTTTCCAACTGAACAGTGATTTCAATGGCAAACCCAATCGAAAAACATCGCGATAGGCAAGCCTAATTGGTTGTATTAATGTCCGAGAAAAAGGATAATTCCAGGTCCCCTTTCGACCCAGGGGAAATGGGTACACGTGGAGCGAAACGTTCATCTCAAAAGGATCGTAGTCAGGCGAAAAATGAAATGGTTTAATGGTTCGAGCACCAATAAATCCAGCTTGCTGGACACCCTGTTTGACAACCTGATTATATAAGCCTAATGGATAGGCAAAAAGGTTGACTTCCTGTTTCAGAATAGATTCGAGAAATTCCTTGCTTTCTCTGATTTCTTTGAAAGCTTCTGACATCGTCAATTGTGTTAAATCATTATGATTTATTCCATGAGCACCAATCTCTTGCCGTTCCGCAATGTTAAGGATATCTCTCTCTGAGAGTGGCTGGGAAAGATAATGTTTTGGCACATAAAAGGTAGCTTTCAAACTATATTTGTCAAGCAGTTTGGCTAGCTTCAAATCGAGAACTGAGCCATCATCCCATGATGTAGTAACGATACAGGGCAATCTGTTTTTTGGTTTTTGTTGATACGATTGGTCCATTTCTAACCCAACCATATAAAAAATTCTTTACTCATTTATTCGTTGCCACGACCTCATCGAAAATTTCCGCCAACCTTTTCGTTTGGTCTCGTCGATTGAATTTATTGATCTCTTGCTCATTTCGCTGAAACGGCTCTTTTTTGATATGAATCTTTTCGTATAGCGCAGCAAGGCATCTTTCTATATCATCGATATCATCGGGATTGGCAACCATTCCTACACCAGTTTTATGGATAATCTCAGATACCTCTCCCTCTGGCACGATTGAAAGAATTGGTCGTTCGGCAATCAAATATTCGAATAACTTTGCTGATACCCTTTTTTCTGCCCCAGCGTTTGAATAGATAATCAATAATAGCAAGTCGGCTGATTTTTGGAGCTCGCAAGCGCTGCTATGTGATAGGTTACCTAATTGATTAATGTATAGTCTAAGATTAAGTTTTGAAATTAAGGATTTCAAAGTTTCGCTATTAGACCCAGCAAATATGATTTCAACATCAGATGGTGACAGTTTAAATTTTCCAATAAATCTAGAAAAGCCTATAAGAATATTTTTAGGACTTAAATATGGGCCAAAAAAACTTCCAGTATAAACAATTCTAAATTTGCTTTTTTCTTTGAAGTATTCATTGCTTAAATTATTCGTAAAGTCATCAGGGTCGAAACCATTATAGATTGCCTCAAATTTCGATTGACGATTTTTAGTGATAGACGTAGCGAGTACATTAACGAAAGCCTTGGTCGCTGCAATGATCTTGCTGGCACTTTCAAGAACTTTTTTCTCAAGCCTGATTTGAAATAATCTATCTAATTTGTTTCTTGGAACAAATTCAGGATTCCCTGTCCATAAATCTCTGAAATCCACTATAAATGGAATGCCAGTCGCTTTGCTTAATACGAGGGCGATAATCGAGCAAGTATGCGGACTGTCGTTGGCATAAATCAGATCGATCCCATGCCTTTTGATAATGCTTAATCCGTAAAAATAAGCGAAGGGAAACCAGCTAATAAATTCATCGGGGATGCACCAGAGCATAGAAATATTTCGCATCAATTTTTTCCGCCAGGATGGTCGTTCAATTCCCTTGCTTTTGTCTTCGCTAGTTGTACCGAAATTGTTTTTTCCAAAGCTTAGCTTATTGAGCAGTGTAAATGGCGAATAAAATGGCGTTCGATAAACGATTTCATGGCCAGTCTTGTAGTCCTGATTGGAAGGGTCCCACACTGTCCAATAGCCATTTTTTACTGTTAACACAATCGGCTGCCAACCAAATTCAGGCAAAAATTTGCAGAACTTGCTGATCCTTTGAACGGCAACTCCCCCCATAGGCGGGAAGAAATATGAAATCATCAGTACTTTTTTCATGGTTGAATCTGCAATGCCTGTTTGAATCGAATTACTTTTTGCAATAAATCGATCAATCGTTTATCCAGCGGATAGTATTTAAACAAGATATAGCTGAGCGCGCTGCTCACGGTGTAAGCGCAGGTGATCGCCAGAGCCGCCCCCGTCAATCCCAGCCAGGGAATCAATATCATGTTTAATGGAATACTGACTGCTAACGAAGCCAGGCTGATGGCGGAATTAATTAACGGCTTGCCATTGCCTGAAAAATAAGTTGCCACAATGCGAGTGTAAACAAAGATGACAACCCCTGGCAGCAGAAAGTAAATGGCGTTTGCGGCTGGCAGAAACTCGTTCCCGTACAACAATCTTATGACTGGCTTGCACAACAGGGCAAGCATTCCTGCTGAAACCGCCGTTAATAGCAAGCAAATCAGCGCTGATCGGGTAATCAGCCTGGCGCTGCTTTTACCCGAAGCCGAGGCGCGGGGGAACAGGCTGGTGGCCATGGCATAGGAGATGAACCAGCACAATCCCGCCAGATTGACGGCAATCGAATAGATGCCAGTGGCACTCAATCCCAATAATAGATTGACCAAAAAAAGATCGATCTTGTAATTCATAAATTGAATCAGGTTTCCAACATAACCTTTGAAGCCATAGCGGAACATTTTTTGGGCCAGCTCCTTGGTCCCATTAAATTGAATCCGCGTTCCTTCGGCCTGAACAAAAATTGCTCCTGTACCAATGGCGATGAAAAGCGATGCCACATAAGAAATAAAAATGCCCCAAATTTGCCACTTCAAAATCATGAGGCAGAAATACAGGCCGATGATTTGAAAGAAAAGTTGAATCAGGATCAGTACATTATATTTCACGATTTTCAAACAGCCCTGAAAATAGGAGTTGATCAGCCGCAGGCCTAAGACAAGCGGCACAATAAATACTGCGCCAAGCGATAAGCTCAGATCAAGTTCGCTTTTGGCGAAGATGGCGTCGCCCCATAACCAGACGATGGGCGTAAAAATGAACAGGGCGATCAAGCCCAGCCCTATCGTCGCATAAAGGATGACCGAAAGGATTTGCCCTTTGGAGTGATTTCCCTGGCCCAGATAATAGACGCTGGCGGCGTCCAGTCCCAGGTTAGAGAGCAGCGCCAGGTAATCGATAATCATTAAAATAATCGCCCAGGCGCCTTTGCCTTCGGGACCCAGTGCCCTAGCGATCATTACGCCGATAATGAGATAGCCGATGTTGGCGACGATCAAGCTGACGAATGAAACCGTGCTTTCTCTGAATAGGCTCATCGCTCAAGCACCGCCCGGTATTGTTCGATGATTTGATCCGTGATGCGATCCCAGCAGTAATTCAATCCTGCCTGTCGAATGACGTTTTGGTCCCATTTTTTATTTAGCGCCCATTCCAATTTTAGCGCTAGGTCATTGGCATCCCCTGGCTCAAATAAGAATCCGATGTCATCCGATGTAATGATGTCCACGATGCCCCCTGTTCTGGCGCCAACAACTGGCACACCGCAGGCAAGGGCTTCGATCAAAACGACACCAAAGCCTTCTTGTCTGCTGGGAAGACAAAGCAGCTTTGCTGTTGGAATAATTTTAGCGATAACTGAATTTTCGATGGGTCCAAGAAAATGAACGCGATCGCTGATTCCTAATTGATTGGCTAATGAATGAAGTTCGCGCTTCAAAATGCCCTCACCTATTATTTTTAAATGGACATTTAATCCTGATCCTGAAATTTGCCGAAACGCCTGGAGCAACAGATCTATGCCTTTCAATTCGATTAGATTTCCCACAAAAACAATATCGCATTTACTATTGGAATTGTCCGAGGGGGAAAAAAGCTTGGTATCGATGCCATTGGGAATAACCACAATTTTTTGTTGACACATGCCTTGCGCCATCAGCACCTGTTTGAGGTGCTGGCTGACGCAGATAATACGCTCAGCGCGCAACAATCCGAGATCCCGATGGTGCTTTCGTCGATGTGCGATATGCGTTGGGACAAAGTTTTCTAAAATATCTGAGCCGTGAACCGTAAGCAGATAGGGCTTTTTAAATATCTTCGAAAGGCGACTTGCAATATATCCCGATGGATGGGCAAAATGCGCATGGATGAGATCGAATTCAAGTCTATTGCGCCGAATGGTAACAAAGGCCGCTAAGAACATCAGGTAATCAGCAATATATTTGTTCACCCCAGGAAAATAGCGATGAGATTTTGGAAAATTGACCGAGTATCCATCAACTTGCCATTTAGCTGGAAACTGATGGCTAAATTTTAGCTTTTCACGATGACGGGGAATGGGTAACAGCACTTCAATCGGAACAATAATGTTCAATTGGACATGTCTCGAAAGTGCTCTGGCCTGGGCAGCAATGAACGGATAAAAATGTTTTATTGCTGGGGCTGGATGTCCATTAGCAATCACCAGCACTTTTATTTTATGTTGCAAATTGGACATATTCCAATATTTTTTGGTCATGACAACTGCATAATTACCTGTAAAATTATCCATCTACTCATCGGCAAATGGGAAATAGACATCATAGCCGTGTGATTGCTTTCAATACAACAAAAGAGAGAATTGCGTTATTGATAACCGTTAGGATAAATTTTAGTCGATCCCCTGTTTTGTTCGGCGACGAAAATAATCATGGCAAATAATACCCAAAAGGCAGTCCAAATTTGCTCCAGTCCGATAACAGCATCCACTGCGCCATGAATGAATAGTCCGATCCCTGCGCCCAAACCTCCCAAGGCTATGGCCTTGTACCAGTGGTTTTGAGTTCGCTGAAATGTGACGAAACCCCAATAGCAGAGCTGTCCCAGGAAATAGACAAGCAGAATCAGCGCCGGGATGCCATTTTGTACAGCGAAATAGAGGTACATATTATGCGGTGTCTGTCCGACTTCACCTTCGTTAGGATTATCCAGCACCGCCATGCCTGTTCCTAATATTGGATTTTTAAAAGCGATTTCCAAAAAAGTGTCCCATCTTTTTTGTCGAAATGTAAATTCCTCAACCTGTGAAGGCTTTGAGATGCTTTGAGCCCTTGAAGCAATTTTGCTTTTCTGGGTCGATGGCATGAGGATGAACGCCAGCGCGAGGATGCCAGCACCCATGCCGATGACTTTTTTCTTTTTCGCCAAGATGCCCATGAGCACTGTCGATCCCGAAAAAGCCACCCATCCGCCGCGAGACATTGTACATAGCAAGGCTGTAATTTGAACGGCTAAAGAGACGAGTGTACCATGCCAGAATCGATCTCGTGGCGTGCAAAAGAGAATCCCTAACGAGATAGCTATGGTAATAACGAGATAGCCCGCGAAAGCGTTAGGATGGGTGAAAGGACCAAAAGCGCGTAAAACGCCAGTCACATTCTCGGCAGTGAATAGGTCTTTATAAAGCAATAGGCTTTCTAAATTGATCCCGTAATGGAACGAATGCCAGGGCGTACCAGTAGTCGTTTGAACAATGCCCCCCAAGCCGGCAATCGTGGTAGAAACCAATATCATCCAGATCATGTTTTTGCTGAGCAACTGGCTTTTTGTCCGCAAAAGTACAAATATTAATGGGAAAATTAGCAAAAACCTTAACACCGATCGGTACAAGTGCCAGGGAATTTTCGCTGGATCTGAACTGAAATATGGCGAATGAATATAGGCGGCGCACATGAACAGCGCCAACAATGACCAAGGAATGATATGTGGAATCCGAGGGAGTGGGGTTTTTCGATTTAAAAATCGATTCAATAGGATGCTAATGAAACCAACCGCAACCAGCAAAGAAGTGGTTCCCACTTTGATGCCAGCAAGCTGCGGCATTTCCCATTCCAGATGAAAGGGAAGAAGAAAGCCGAGGACTATTGCGACAATCTCCGGTTTTATCAATCCGATGAAGCCCAGAATTAATAAAATAAGCAGACCCAGGGTAATCTTGATTGAAAATGAAAGTGCAAAGAGGCCAATAGAGCATCCAATCGCAGCATAAATTAAGATAGAGCTGCGCGATTTTAAATGAGCCCAAATATTTTCATTTGCATCTGAGGCAGTTGAAATCCGATTGAAAAGATATGTCTGAATTGCTTTATCCATTTCGGGTTTAAAAAATTCAGGGATTTTTTATCGTTTTAAATTTAAGCTAAAAGTCTTACGACTTAATTCCTGTCTTAAAAGCCTTACGGCTTAATTCCTGTCTTATTTTCGTTTTTATGATTCAACTCGAAGCCTGTTAAATTCTTTTATAAATCCCCTCCGGTATAAAAAACCGCCGCTCATTTAGCACCACGCCCAGCAGCTTCGCTCCGGCATCCTGGAGCCGGAGCTTCGCCTCGTCAATCACTTCCAACCGCGTCTGGTTGGCTTTGACCACCAACAGCACGCCATCGGTTAGCCGGGCCAGCGACAGCGTTTCGGGATGGTGGAGCACCGGCGGCGCATCGATAATGATGAACGTAAATCGCTGGCGTAATTTCTCAAATAGCGTCTTCACCCTGGCTGAATGCCAGATGTCCTGGCAATAACCGTTGGCGCTGCCCGAGGTGACCAGATCAAATTGGTGGGGGAGTAGGTTGCGGGTACAAAGATTGCTGGATCGGGTATCCAGGGCAAATTCGGCTAAGCCAGGCTGCAACTCCACATCGAACAGGCGATGCTGAGCGGGATGCTCGAGATTCCCATCCATCAGCAGCACACCCTTCGGCGCCGGCTTCGTTGCATGGGTTTTGTCGACCGGAAGCTCCGGATGCGGCAAATAGCCATTGACCGATTGTGAAAGTAGCAGCGACAGAAAGTAGGCAACCGTGGAACACCCTTCCCCTGCGATGGAACTGGTTATGGCGATCACCTGGGTTCCCTGTTCCGCCTGCGATTGCAATACGCGCTGTCGAAGCATTGAAAATTCCCGCACAATGGTTTCGGGAAGCAACAGGTGGGGCGGCGCTGGAGCGGGCGGAGCGGGCATCGTCTGAGAAATCCAGGATGGGGTTCGCTTGCCCTCCTGCTCTGCCTTTTTCAATGCCTCGTAAATAAAATTCATACGCTGAACCTATGATTCGATATTACCCCCCCTGTGATAATTGATGTGGTATGGTTGAAAATCCTGATGTCTCCCATCAAATCAGCTCAAAGCCAGCTTAAGGTTGCAAAAGAGAGTTCTTCCGTTTTCGCTTTTTGAAGAAATTCAGCCCGCCGGCTATTTTTCTAAATAGCGACTGATGATGCCCATTCGATGGCGGTCGATCAGCCAGTGGTTCGCTAACGATCAAATTTTCGCTCCGGGTTTCGATGGTTACCAATGAGATTTCCTCAGCGGTCGCGGTTCGTTCGGAGTCTATCGTTTTTTGAGCCGTGGTCAACTCCTGATACATGTCCTCGAACTCCACCTTGCGAACCAGGTCTGGAGTAATTCTTCGAGCCGCGATGGAGTAGCCCATGATCAGGGCATTGTCACACAGGATGTTGATGGCGCGAGGTAGACCATGCGTGTAGTGATAGATTTCATCAATGGACTCCGGCGGAAAAATAGCTGCCGATGGGTGATACCCGGCCACCTGGAGTCGGTGATGGATATAGCGCTCGGTATCCGTTCGATCCAGTTTAATGAGGTGATAGCGCAGCGCCACTCGTTGTTTCAACTGCCGCATCTCCGGTCGATCCAGGGTGCGATCGAATTCCGGCTGGCCCACCAGCAAAATTTGAATCAGTTTCATTTCGGTAGTTTCGAGATTGGAGATCAGCCGGATCTCTTCCAGAATGTGCGGTTTTAGATTCTGGGCTTCATCGATGATCAAAACTACAGGGCGTTGGGATTGCTGCTCTGCCAATAGCAACTCCGAGAGCCGGTCGATCAGTTCATTCTTGGTTTCCTTGCCCGAGGTGGCAATGCCGTATTCCCGACAGATAAATTGGAACAATCCTTTGGCGCCGATAATGGCATGATAGAGATAGGCGGTTCTCGTGCCCGGTTCCAATTGCTTCAGGAGCGCTCGGATCAAGGTGGTTTTGCCGGTACCGACCTCACCGGTGAGCACCACGAACCCGCGGCGAGTTTGAATGCCAAAGAGCATTTGCGCTAATGCCTCCTGATGGCTGGCGCTCAGAAACAAAAATCGGGGATCGGGAGTGAGCTGAAACGGCAGCTCATTCAATCCATAGAATTCGGTGTACATGCTTTGCTCGAAATTGGTTGGTTGGGAAACAGAAATATGGGATTAGGGGATGGCAAATTCGAGATCCGGAATGTAGCATCTGGGATTTGGGGTTGGAGGTTAGCAGCAAGGGAATTTTCGGATAAGCATGAACCGCTAACTCCGATTGCCAAATCCCGCTATTTGATGTTCAAAGTTCAGTTACGTAAATACCCGCAACAGCCTTGCTTTGTCGGGAAAGAGGTCTTCCACCGTGGTTTTCAGCGCAACAGCCGCCCGGCGTTTGAAGTCATCGGTTGCTTCTACCCGGCCGTTTTCGACCATCGAGAGATAGGGAGGACTGCATTGTAGAATTTCTGCCAATTCGTACTGCTTGAGGCCTGCCTGCCAGCGTTTGATTCGAAGTAGATTTTTCATTCGTGACACTCCCGGTGTTCTATATTAAATATCTTAAAAATTTGCTCAAATGATTTTCAGGACATTCCAAATCACAAACTTCAAATAACACCTGAATTTCTAAAATGAACCATGAAGATTAAAAATGATCGCTCTTTGCCCACGAAATATGTGGAATGACCCGAAATTGAAATGATAAAAAATGCTCTCAGCGTATTTTTGTTCGTTTCGTGGGGCAATTTCGGTATTATGGTTTTCAAGTAATAATTTCAGGTCACTCATGTCCAGAACAAGATTTCCGGTTTAGCATTTGGAAAGCAAAATACAACCAGAAGCTAATAAGGTTCAATCGATGGTGGATTCAGTTGGTTACTAAGTGCTTGATTTAAAAAAGCAGAGTAGGGTTTGAAAACGGCCGACTATTAAAATAACATCCCGCTTAGCAGGATCAATTCCTGCTGGCTTTGACTATTTCAACT